>NZ_CAXIPX010000004.1:0-155588 GCF_964030645.1 Spiroplasma endosymbiont of Amphibalanus improvisus | reverse complement strand
TCATGCCATTTGCATTTAATAAGTTAGTTGTTATTTTATAAGCTGTTTCATAATCTGGATTATCTATTTTAATTGTTAAACCACTACTGAATCTAGAAACTAATCTTTTTTCAAAACCAAAAGCTAATTTTTCAGGAATTCTATCTGAAGAAAAAATTATTTGTTTTTCGTTATCTATAAAATAATTAAAAACATTAAATAAAATTTCATTTGTTTTTGTACGATTACTTAAAACCTGAATATCATCGAAAATAAGAATATCTCATTTAAAATAATTATTTTTAAATTCTTGAATATTGTTACTATCCTTACTAATTAATAAAGTTGCAATTTCATTCCCGAAATCCTGAGAATTTACAAAATGAATTTTTATTTGATCTTTATACTTATTTAAAATTTCATTTTTAATCGCTCTTAATAAATGTGTCTTTCCAACACCTGTGTCACCATAAAAAAATAATGGATTTCATTTATTACCGATATTATCTATAACATCTTTTGCAGCTTCATAAGCATTGCAATTTGTTAAACCACGCACATAGTTATTAAAAGTAAACTTTTCATTAGATTTAAAATTTAAAACTTCTTCTTTTGGTATATCTTCTTTAATTTCATTAGAATTTAAGAAGATAAATTCATAACTTTCATTAAATATTTTTTGCCCTATATTAGTCATTATATCTTTCAATTTTGTGATTACTTTAAGTCCTATTTTTGAATTAATTGAAAGATATAATTTATTACCTCTAATAGTAATAAAATTAGTTTTATTTATATAATTATTATAAGTGTCATAGGTAACGTTTTTTTCATTAGCTAATTCATCTTTAATTTTCGATCATATTTCTTGACCCGACATAAACTACCTCAAAAAAATAATAATTATATAAATCTATATATTATTAGAATAATATATAGATTTTAAAAAATAAAATATTTTTAAAATTTAAGTAAATAATATTAAAAATGTTTTAAAAATAATAAAAATAAACTTATTAAATAAAGAATAAACAATTTTTCCAACAATTCCAACATATGATTTAACAACAATTTTTAGAGTTGATTTTAAAGATAAATAAGTTATACTTTTATTGATTATAATTTATGTTATATATAGGGGTATGCTGTGAAAAGAACATGACAACCAAGTAAAATTAAACACAAAAGAACACATGGTTTTAGAGCGAGAATGAGTTCTAAAAACGGACAAAATGTTTTATCAAGAAGAAGATTAAAAAATAGAAAACAACTATCAGCTTAATTTATGCATAAAAAATTCAGAATTAAAAAAAATCATGAATTTCAAAAAATAATATTTCATAAAAAAATAATTAATACATATAATTTTGTTTTTTATTCAAAAAAAAATGATCTTAATTTTCCAAGATTTGGGATTTCTGTTAGTAAAAAACTTGGAAATGCTGCTGTTAGAAATAAAATTAAAAGACAATTAAGAATGTTTTTAATAAATTTATCTAAAGAAATTAATTTTAATAATAAAAAATCAATTGATATTATTATTATTGTCAAAAAAAAATTTTTATTAAATAATTTTGAGGAAAATCAAAAAGTTTTTAATAAAATTATTAAACAAATAATAGATTAAGTTTTATTTTAAAATAAAAAAGGTGAAATATAACATGGATTATAAAGGCTATATTTTCAAAAAGAAAGAAAAGAAAAATTATTTCAAAATTGCTTGAAAAATTTTTAAAATACTTTTATTTTTATTTCTATTAATCTCATTATTATGAGGTTGTGGAATGATGTTTTCAAGTAAATTTAATGTCTATGAAATTAATGATGTTTCTGGACAGCAAGTTTATAAGCCGGGTGTTTTCTTTGAAATTCTAGTTGGGATTGATGGCGGCAAGCAGTCTTTTTTTCATATCGTAAACGGTCATGTTTATGAATATCCTTATAATGGTATTTCAACTTGGTCTGAAGCTTTTACAGTTACTCAATCACCATTTTATGGTTGTTTTGTTTATCCAATTGCTGCCTTATTATCAAGCATTATTAATGCTTTCCCAGGTGGAGTTGATAATGGGTTTGCTGTCTTATTTTCAATTATTTTAACTTCTTTAATAATAAGACTTATTACATTAATGTTTAGTTTTAAATCACAAATGAATCAAGATAAAATGTCTAGTGTTCAAATAAAACAAGCAGAAATTACAGCTAAATATAAAAATTCTTCAGATCCAGCAGCTAAACAAAAACAACAAATGGAAACAATGCAACTTTATAAAAAAGAAGGTGTTTCACCTGCTGGTGCTTTTAGTGGAATGATTTTAACAATCCCCTTCTTAATTGCTATGTATACAGTTATTAAAACAAGTAGAATCTTAAAAATTGCGACTATAGGTCAAATATCTCTTATTGATAAACCATGGACACAAATAACAGAAGGTAATCTTATTTATTTAGTTTTACTTGTTGTTTATTTACCACTACAAGTTTTATCAATGATATTACCAAATATACTTAATTCAAGAAGAACAAAAGTTGTTACAAAAGAACAAAAGAAAGCTAAGAAAAAACAATATATAATTCAGGGTGTTATGTCTGTGCTGTTCTTATTTTTTGCTATAAGTGTTGCCGCAGGGGTTGCTATATATTGAATATTTTCAGCATTTTTCCAAATTTTGCAAACTCTTTTATTTTATTTCATTAGAAAACATAAGAAAGAAATAACGAAGTTTCAAAACGATTTTTCTCAAAAATTTAAAAAATTATTTATTAAAAAAGAAGAAGTTTATTCAACAGGAGAAGTAGTTGTAATGAATAAAATATCTTCTAAAAAAACAGAGACAAAATTAGAAGAGATAAAAAGTGATAATTTATTAATAGAGAAACCAATCAAACAAAAACCAAAAAATACTAAAAAAACAGTTAATAACAATAATAAGAAAAAAGTTCAAATTTTTGATTTGAATAAAAATAATCTAGTTAATAAAAATAATTCTAAACAAAAACCAAAAAAAACAGAGACAAATATTAATGAAAAAGAAGAAAAAATTGATTTGTCTGAGAAATCAAAAAGTGAAAATAAAGAATAATTTTTTATGGTTGTTAAAACATTTTCGAATTATCAAGAATTTTTGGTATATACTAAAAAAAATATAAATACTTTTTTTAGTTTTTATTGTCCTGAAAACAGATCTTTAAATAAAAAAAATCTTACAATATTTTATATATTAAAAGGTGATGTTATAAATCATATAAACAATTCATTGGAATTAATCATTAAAAAAACATTATGTTTTAATACATTAACATGAAAAATAAAATTTAAAAAAAACATTAATATTATTTTTGATTGCAATAATAAAGAATGATACAAACAATTGTTAAAAGAAAACTGTCTATTACTTTCTGAAATTGAAAATTTTATTAAAGCAACAATTTTTTCTAAATATAAAAAAAACATTAACATTATTTTTGATTTTGAAAAATTTAATATTTTTTCAGAAAAATATTATTTGTCAAATGCTTTTAGTAAAGCCTTAATGGTTCAAAAGACAAAAAAAACTGAATATCTTATCCCTAGTCCTCCTGAAATTAGAGCGAAAATATATTCAAATTTAAGAAATTTTTCTGATGTAAAAACCCAATCAATGGGTAATGGAAAATTAAGAAGAGTTTCAATTAAATATAAAAAGAAAGAAGGCAAGAATGAACGAAACAATAGTAGCACCCGCAACAAATCTAAATAAACAAGCAATTGCTATTATAAGAATTTCTGGTCCAGAAACTTACAATATTATCAACAAAATTCTTGATAAACCAATAAAGAATAATTCAAAAAATGTTAACTATAGATGGATTATTTCTGAAAAAGAAAAAATTGATGAAGTTATAATTATAAATTATGTTAAACCAAAATCTTTTACCGGAGAAGATTTGATTGAAATAAATTGTCATGGTGGCCCTATAAATGTGACAAGAATAATAAAATTAATAATTAAAAACGGAGCCAGAATGGCTGAGAAGGGAGAGTTTAGTAGAATTGCATTTATTAATGGTAAAATTAATTTAATTCAAGCAAATTCAATAAATGATCTTGTAAATGCCAATAGTTTAGGTTCTAACAAAATAGCTGTGAAAAATTTAGATAAAAATACTTTTAATGTTTTAAAAACATTTAAAAAAGATTTATTGGATATAATAGCTAAAATAGAAATTAATATTGATTATCCAGAGTATGATTTGATAGATTATATTCATTCCACTTCAATCAAAGATTTTGTTAACAAAAATCTACAAATTTTTCAAAATATAATTAAGTATTCAAATTTAGCTAATAAACTAAACGAAGGAATAAAAACAATAATTATAGGCAAACCCAATGTAGGGAAATCATCTTTATTAAATTCTTTATTAAACGAAGATAAAGCGATAGTTTCAAATATACCAGGTACTACCCGTGATTTAGTTGAGGGTCTATTACATTTTGAAAATTTTACTTTGAAATTAATTGATACCGCTGGAATTAGAAACGATTCAATAGATAAAATTGAAAAAATAGGTATAAAAAAAAGTTTAGATAAAATTGTAGAAGCAGATTTAATTTTAGCAGTTTTTTCACTAGATGACTTTTCAACTAAGGAAGATAAAAAAATATTAGACATTGTAAAAGATAAAAATCATATTATTGTTTATAACAAAAAAGATATTTTAAAAGAAGAAAACAAAAATTTTATTAACAAAAACAACAAATGTTTTATTTCAGCTAAAAATAATAACATCGATGAATTAAAAGAACAAATTATGTCAAAATTTGAAACAAAAAAAATTTATGAAAAAGATTCTTTAATAGTGTCCAATATTTTGCAATTATCTCTTATTGAAAAAATAGAAAACAACTTAAAAAAAATATATAATGAAAATGAAAATAAAGTGCCAGTTGATATTTTAAGTGTTATGTTAAAAGAGATATGAGATGATATAAATATCTTTTTTGGAGAAACTTTAAATGAAACTTTAATTGATGCTATGTTTAAAAATTATTGTTTAGGAAAGTAGGATTTATGGCAGGTCTTTTTGATACCCATTGTCATTTAATGGCAACAGAATATAAAGAAAATACTAAGGAAATAATAAATAAAGCAATAACATCAGGAGTATCTAAAATGTGTGCTGTTGGCTTTGATTTAGAATCAAGTCAACAAGCTGCTACATTGGCAACTCACTATGATGAAATTTATGCAATTGTAGGAATTCACCCAACTGAAGTTGGGCGCTATAATAATGATGTTATTAATGAAATTGATTCTTTAGCAAATAGCAATCAAGTTGTTGCGATAGGTGAAATTGGTTTAGATTATTTTCACAAGCAAACATCACCGGATTTACAAAAAGAATGATTTATCAAACAAATTAATATTGCTAAAAAGAAAGATATTCCAGTTTCAATTCACTGTCGCGAAGCTTATGAAGATACTTACAAAATTTTAAAAGAACACAATGTTAAAAAAGGTTTAATGCATTGCTACTTAGGTGATTTAGAAACTGCTAAAAAATTTATTGAATTAGGTTTTTATATTTCTATTAGTGGGGTAATAACTTTTAAAAATGCAAAATCACTTCAAGAGCTGGTAAAAAATATCCCAATTTCTAAAATGCTTATAGAAACAGATTCTCCTTATTTAACCCCCGAACCTTATCGTGGAGAAATAAATTTTCCTTCATATGTCAAATATGTAGCTCAAAAAATAGCATCATTAAAAAACATAACAACAGATGAAGTAATTAGAATAACAAGCAGTAACGCTAACAAATTATTTAATATTAAATAAGAGAAAAAATACAAATAAAAAAACAGGCATTAATGCCTGTTTTTTTATTTGTATTTTTTTATTTAACTAATGAAGTTAAGAATGTGTTATCATTTAATTTTGCATAATAACCGTTTTCTATACGTTTTTTAATAACTTTTTCAAATGTTTTTGTACCTTCGATAACACACATCAATGGTTCATTCGCAACTTTTGTAGGCAATTGGAAGATATCAAAGAAATATTTATCAACATTTCTAATCAATGCCCCCCCACCACAAACAACGATTCCGTTTCTCATGATGTCACCTGCTAATTCAGGTGGTGTATTTTCTAAAAGTTCAATAACTAAATCAGTTACTTTTGAAAAACCATTTAATAAAACATTTCTAATTTCATCAGATGAAATTTTTGCTTCTTTTGGTAACCCTGAAACAATATCACGTCCAAATATTTGCATAGCTCTTTCATTATGATATTTCACTAAAGAACCAATTTGTTTTTTAACTTGTTCTGAAGTTTTTTTACCAATCGCTATATTATATTCTGAACGAATATATTTTCTAATGTCATCATCGAAATGATTTCCGGCAGTTTTAATTGATCTGGCAACAACAACATCTCCTGATGAAATAATCGCTAAATCAGTTGTTCCTCCACCAATATCAATAATTAAATGTCCTTGAGGTAAATCAATGTTAACCCCAGCTCCAACAGCGGCCATCTTAGCTTCGTCTTCAACTACAACCATTCCAGCTCCCATTTCACGAGCAACATTTTTTAAAGCTTCTCTTTCAAGTTCTGTAACACCTGATGGACAAGCCATTAATACTACTGAATCTTTTCAAATATTCAACATTTTCATTCTACTAAAGATATGTTTTAATAAGTCCTTAGCAGCATCCATATCAGAAATAACTCCATCAACTAATGGTGTAACCATTCTGATTTGATCATGAGTTTTACCGATCATATCGTAAGCATCTTCACCAAGTGCTACTAATGAGTTAGTTTTTGTGTCGTACGCCATTAATGAAGGCTCGTTGTAAACTATCCCTTGACCAGAAACGTAAGCTAATACATTAGCTGTTCCTAGGTCTAGAGAAATAAAAGGTATTTCCTTATCTCCTCTAAACATCATATAATTCCCTCCTGTTGTTAGTTTTTTAGTAATTTAATAATTTTGAATGAACTTTTTCAGCTTTGATTATTTCAAAGATATCTGATTCAAATTTCTTAGTACCATTAATAACAGCTAATAATGGTTGTTCACCAATTCTTGAAGGTAATTGTAATGTATCAGTGAAGTAACGATCTATACCTTTGATCATTGCTCCTCCACCATTAATAGTAATTCCATTTTTAAAGATATCCCCTGCTAATTCAGGTGGTGTTTCTTCTAATACTTGAACTGTTAAGTCAATAATACGTGATACAGGAACTTTTAATACTTCACGAATTTCTTCAGGTGATATTTCGATTTCTCTTGGTAATCCAGAAACAACATCACGTCCGTAAACGTTCATTCTTCTTTCATCTGGATATTTTGCTAAAGAACCAATTTCAACTTTAATTCCTTCAGCAGTTTTTGAACCAATTTCTAAACCATATTGTGATCTAATGAATTTTTGAACTTCATCATTTAAGTAGTTACCAGCAACTTTAACTGATTTTGAAAGAACAATATCTCCTGAGGCAATAACAGCGATATCTGTTGTTCCTCCACCCATATCTACAATTAAATGACCAGTTGGAGCATATATATTTGTTCCTCCACCTAAAGCAGCCATTTTAACTTCTTCTTCAACATAAACCTTATCGGCTCCTAAATTACGAGCAATCTTTTTAAGTGCTTGCTTTTCAAGTTCAGTAATAACTGACGGACAAGCTAACAGCATAATTGATGATTTTAATGCTTTACCAATTCTTAATTTAGCAAAAATATATTTTAATTGCGCTTCAGTAGCTCTAATATCAGTAATAACACCATCTACCATTGGTTTTACAATACGGATAGATTTATTACCTTTACCAATCATTTTATAAGCTTCGTTACCAACCGCTATAATACGGTTTTCCTTAATTTTATAAGCAACGATTGAAGGTTCATTATAAACAATTCCTGAACCAGACATATAAACTAAGGTATTAGCAGTACCTAAATCCATAGATACGAAAGTTGGTCTGTGACTATTTCCGTTTAGATTTATCCCCATACTTTTTATCCTCCTGTGTTTTATTTTTTAAAATATATTACAATTTTTATTCATCATAAAAACCATAACCTAATATAATTATACCATATTTAACATATAAATAATATTTATAAAGACTAGATTTTTTCAGATAATTCTTTTATAATTCTTTTTTTATACATTATACAACCTTCTATTACAGCTGAAACTGGATTGTTAACTTTTCTAGTTTTAATATCTGTTACACTATTAATAAACTCTTCAAAACCAACAATAAGAGATCCGGCTCCGACAACTAATATACCTTTTTCAATTATCGATTCAGTTAATTCAGAAGGTGTTTTTTCTAAAACCTCTGTAATTAAAACAATTACATTATTAAATAAGGCTACAATTAATCTCCTAATTTCATCCTCTTTTAATTCAAATTGCTCAGGCATCCCAGAAACAACATCACGTCCGTAAACTTTCATTGATTTGTTTCTCTTACCTTTTCATAATGAACCAATTTCCATTTTTATTTTTTCTGCAGTATTAAGGCCTATTGAAATATTATGGCATGATTTAACATATTTTTTAATTTCTTCATCAACAGTTGTACTTGAAAAATTTGCAGATTTTGAAACCACAATATTCCCAGCAGAAATAATTGAACAATTCGCTGTTCCTCCACCGAAATCTAATATAATTGTAGCTTCTCCAGATTCAAATATATTTTCACCAGCGCCAAACGCCGCCATCAAACTAGAATCTTCAACATAAACATATATAGCGCCCAATTTTTTACAAACATTTTCAATTGCTGTTTTTTCCATATCAGTCAACCCGGCAGGAGCAGTTATTGTAACAATTGAATCTTTTCAAATATTTGTATTTTTTTCTTCGTTAAATTTTTTAAATATTTCAGTAATAAAAGTTTGAACTAAATCAAAACTTGTAATAACACTGTTTTTTAAAGGTCTCATAATTTTAATATTTTCAAGACCAGTACCAATATGTTTTTTAGATTCATTACCGATGGCGATGATTTTATTTGTTTTAATATCAAAAGACATTAACGAAGGTTCGTCAAAAATAATTCCAAAACCTTCAATATAAGCCGAAGTCTGTGAAGTACCCAAATCTAAGGCAATATAATTATATTTCTTATTATTTATATTCAACATGTATCTAACCCCTAATTTTAACCTCAGACTAAGTTATTTTATATTCTTTAGCATCGATTAATTTTATTCTTTCAATTAAATTTCCTAAATTTTGTTCGTAAACTTTCGCACCAGCAATAACAGCTAATAATGGATCTGGCGAAATTTTTACTTTTAGTTGGAAGATTGATTCAAAATAATCAGCAACATTTCTAATCAATGCTCCTCCTCCACAAACTGTTATACCATTTCGAATTACATCACCTGCTAATTCAGGTGGTGTTTTTTCTAAAACTTCAACAATTAAATCGGTTATTTTTGAGAAAGGGTTTAATAAAACATTCTTAATTTCAATTGGTTTTAAAAGAATTTCTCTTGGCAGACCAGTTATAACATCACGTCCGAAAACACGTAAAGGTTTCTCATTTTTAAATTTACCAACTGAACCTATATCTTTTTTTATTGCTTCAGCAGTTTTTGAACCCACAATAACATTATATTCTGATCTTATATATCTTCTGATTTCTTGATCAAAATGGTTACCAGCGACTTTTACAGAACGAGAGATAACAATATCTCCAGCAGAAATGATAGCGGCATCTGTTGTTCCTCCACCAATATCAATTATTAAATTACCCTCAGGTAACTCAATGTTAATTCCAGCTCCCACAGCAGCCATTTTAACTTCTTCTTCAACCAGTGCATATGTTGCACCCATTTCTAGTGCTATTTCCTTTAAAGCTGATTTTTCAAGTTCTGTAACACCTGATGGACAAGCTAAAACAACTATTGAGTTTTTTCATACATTTGTTAATCTTAAACGACCAAAAATATGTTTTAATAAATCTTGAGCTGCTCCCATATCAGAAATAACTCCATCAACTAACGGTGATATTATACTAATTTTATCATGTGTTTTACCAATCATTCTATAAGCATCATGACCCAAACCAATTAAGTTGTTTGTAAAAGTATCATACGCCATCAATGATGGTTCATTAAAAACAACACCTTGACCAGAAACATATGCAATTGTGTTAGCCGTTCCTAAGTCTATTGCTAAAAATGAATAATCTTTCCCTATCTTGTTATAAGTACCCATATCAAATAACCTCTACCTTCAATATATTATACTTTATATTTATTATACTATAATTTTAAAAAAAATTAAAGTATAATATTATATACATTTTGGAGTAAATATGAAAGAAAAAAATAAAATTATTGTTGTTGAAGGAATGATGGATAAAATAAAAATTAATTCCTTTTTAAAAGTACCGATTATCATCACAAATGGATCTGCTGTTTCTGAAAAAACTTTAAATTTAATTAAAAAATTATCTTTAAATAATGAGATAATCATTTTTACCGATCCAGATTTTCAAGGTAAAAGAATAAGAAAGATAATATCAGAATCATTAAATAATAATTGTAAACACGCGTTTATTAAAAAAGAATTAGCGACAAAAGGTAAAAAAATAGGTGTTGCCGAAGCTAATATCAAAGATTTAAAAGAATCCTTAGCAAAAATTTATAATATTGAAAACAATAATAA
Organism: Spiroplasma endosymbiont of Amphibalanus improvisus; assembly: GCF_964030645.1. Taxonomy (NCBI): domain Bacteria; kingdom Bacillati; phylum Mycoplasmatota; class Mollicutes; order Entomoplasmatales; family Spiroplasmataceae; genus Spiroplasma; species Spiroplasma endosymbiont of Amphibalanus improvisus. The sequence goes on along the minus strand of NZ_CAXIPX010000004.1, from coordinate 144,913 downwards.
AATTTGTTTAACTTGGAATGATTTTATAAATTTAAAGATATACAATGATAAAAAACTAAGATTTAAAATTTGTGATTATTTAAATATTGAAAAATGCAATAACAAATCTTTTTTTAAATGAGTTAATTTATTAAGCATTAATAAAATTCAATTAAAACAAATAATTATAGAGGTTCATAATGAATTGAATAAAAATAATTAAAGAAAATAATTTTCATTTTAAAAAAAGTTTAGGTCAAAATTTTTTAATTGATAATAATATTATTGATAAAATAACAAGCTCAGTCAAAGAAAATATTGAAGGTATTATAGAAATAGGGCCAGGGATTGGTTGCTTAACTGATGTTTTTCTAAAATCTGAAAAAATAAAAAAAATAGTAGTTATTGAGTTAGATGATAATGCGGTTGAAATATTGATGAATAATTATGGAAAATATATAGAGAGAAAAAAATTAATTATTATAAAAAAAGATATTTTAAAAGTTGATATTAATGAATTAATTTTAAAATATTTTGAAAATATCAATCAGATATCAATAGTTTCAAATTTGCCATATAACATTAGTTCGCCATTTTTATTCAAATTATTTAAAACAGATAATTTGAAAATCAAAACTTGCTTATTAATGTTTCAATCAGAATTAGCACAAAGAATAATTTCTTCGATTAATTCAAAACAATATAATAATTTAAGTGTAGTAAGTCAATTTTATTTTGACATTAAAAAAATTTGTGATGTAAAAAAGAATTCTTTTTATCCAGTACCAAAGGTTGAGAGCACAGTTTTAGAATTCAAAAAAAATAAAAAGTATGTTTTAACTGATGAGGAAAAATTTTTATTCTTTGTTAGACAAATGTTTTTTTCAAAAAGAAAAACAGTTTGAAACAATTTGAAAAAATATTCAAAAAATAATGTAAAAACACTAGAAAAAAAGATATCAAATGATATAAAAAATAAGAGACCAGAAAATTTGGCACTTTCTGATTTTTATAATATTTATTTGGAGATTTTAAATAATGAGAATTAAATCTTATGGAAAATTTAATCTTTTTTTAAAAGTTTCTAAAGTAAACAAAACTAATAAGTATCATTGTATAAAGTCATTATTTATACCTTATAAAGAAGTTTACGATGAAATTATAATTGAAACTAATACTAAAAATGATCGTTTTACATTTGTTGAAAAAAAAGATGTTTTAGACCCTGTTAATAACACAGTGATGGACACAGTTCGTTATTTTTTTGATAAACACTCAAATGTAAATAAAAAAATATATGTCGAAATAGTAAAAAATGTCCCACCAGGTTCAGGTTTAGGTTTTTCTTCGTCAAATGCTGTAGCAACTTACAAGTTACTTCATAAATTATATAATATTGAAATCGATGAATTTGACGCCTATAAATTTGCTAAATATATAGGATCAGATGCTATGTTCTTCCTTTATGAAATACCGTTAATCGTAACAGGTTACGGCGATAAAATTAAACCTTATAAAAAGGATATCGATGTATCTAAATTCACAATTGTTATAAATCCGGAATATAGATGCATCACAAAAGAAGTATATGAAAAATTTGATGAAAATTATTTATACTATTCAAAAAATTATGTAAAACATGGAGTATTTTATAATTACTTAGAATTGCCATGCTATGATATGAATCCTGGATTATATAAAAAATTTAAAACTCTAAATGAAAAATATGATCATGTTATGCTTTCGGGCGCAGGTTCTTCCTTTATTTGTTTTAATGATGTTTAGTCTTTCATATTTATATTTTATTATTTAAAATATAAATATGAATCTTGGAGGATAAAAAATGTCGATTAAAAATTATAGCATTCTTGGACTTGATGCAAGTAGGGAATTGGTTGATAAAATAACAAAAGTAAAAAAATATAATTTAGTTTCAGATGAATTAATAACAACTAGATTTTCAGATGGAGAATTTTTAGTTAAAACTAAAAATTCTGTAAGAGGAAAAAATGTTTTTATTTTTCAATCGACTTCTTCACCAGTTAATGAAAATTTAATGGAATTATTAATTACAATAGACGCAGTTAAACGTGGTTCTGCTAAAAAAATATATGCAATTATTCCTTACTTTGGTTATGCCCGCCAAGATAGAAAAGCTAAAGGTCGTCAACCGATAACATGCAAACTGGTTGCCGATATGTTAACGAAAGCTGGTGCCGATAGTGTTTTATCTGTAGATATACACTCCCCACAATCAATGGGTTTTTTTGATGTTCCTATGGATAATTTAAAAACAACTCAACTGTTCAGCAATTACATCATTAACACTTTAATTAATAACAAAAATTTAAAAAACGTAACAATTGTATCTCCCGACCACGGTGGTTTAACAAGGGTTAGAAGTATCGTTGAATGCTTGGGTGATATTCAACCTAACATTGCTGTTATCGATAAAAGAAGACCAAAACCAAATAAAAGCGAAGTTGAATTTATTTTAGGTGATGTAAAAAATAAAGTTTGTTTCATTTTAGATGATATGATTGACACTGGTGGAACAATCGCAAATGCAGCAAGAGCTATTAAAGAAAAAGGTGCTAAACAGATATACATTCTCGCTTGCCATGGTGTTTTTTCCGGTGATTCAATTTCAAGAATGGAATCTTTAATTAGAGATAAAGTTGTAGAAGAAGTTGTTGTTACAGATACCATTCAAATCCCGAAAGATAAGCAATTTAATAAATTAAAAATTTTAACTATATCTGATTTATTGGCAAATATTATTGAAACAATTTTAAAAGAAGAGTCTATAACATCAGTGTATAAAACTATAACAAACGAATTAAGAGATTATGTTAAAAAAACTGTGAAATAATTTGTTTGGAGTTTAAATGCATTTAGTAGTAGGTTTAGGTAATCCTGGAAAAAAATATAGCAACACAAGACACAATATGGGTTTTGACGCTATCGATTATGTAGTTCAAAAATTAAATTTAAGTGTTTATAAAGATAATGAATTTGGTACTTTATATAAATATAAAAAAGATGATTTACTTACTTATTTATTAAAACCCAAAACTTTTATGAACAACAGTGGTATAGCTGTTAATCATTTTTTTAGATATTTTAAAATTGATATAAAAAATATTTTAATTGTTTATGATGATGTAAATATTAATTTAGGTAAAATTAAAATAAAAGAAAAAGGTTCGTCTGGTGGTCAAAATGGTATGAAAAACATTATAGAACATTTAAATACACCAAATGTAAAAAGAGTCCGATTAGGAATCGGAAATAATCCGAATTATAATTTATCTGACTGAGTTCTATCAAAGTTTAAAAAAGAAGAACAAGAAGTTAAGGAAAATACTTTAGAAAAATTTTGAAATTTATTTAATTATTATTTTTTAGAAAATAACACTTTTGTAAAAACAATGTCATTATTTAACAATTAATGTTAGGAGATTTTGTGAATAGTTTAGCTGTCGTTGGTGCTCAATGAGGAGATGAAGGAAAAGGGAAAATAACTGATTTTTTTGCTCAAAATGCAGATTATGTAATTCGTTGAGCTGGTGGTGATAATGCAGGTCATACAATAAAAATTGAAGATAAAAAATATGCTTTGAGTATAATTCCTTCAGGTATATTTAATTCTGAAACGATCAACGTTATCGGGAATGGTTGTGTTATTAATTTAAAAAAATTAATAACTGAAATAGATTATGTTAAAAACAATGGTTTTGATTGCAATAATTTAATAATATCTGAAAGAGCACATTTGATTTTTCCATATCATATTGAACAAGATAAACAATTAGAAAAATTTCGTGGTCCAAAAGCTATAGGAACAACATTAAAAGGTATAGGTCCTTGTTATGAAGATAAAGTTCAAAGAATGGGCATTAGGATTTGTGATTTATTCGATTCAAAAATGTTTAAAGAGAAATTAAAAATAAATTTAGAATTAAAAAATAAGATTTTTAAAAATGTTTTTAATTCTAGAGAATTTACTGTGGATGAAATATATGATGAATACATAATTTATTTTAAAAAAATAAAACATTTAATAAAAAATGTTACAAAAGTTATAAATAATGCTTTTTTAGAAAATAAAAAGGTTTTATTTGAGGGTGCCCAAGGAGCGTTGTTAGATATTGATCAAGGAACATACCCCTTTGTCACATCTTCAAATACATCAGCTTCATCTATTCCTGTTGGTTTAGGAATTTCTCCAAAAAAAATTGGAAATATTTTAGGAGTTTTCAAAGCTTACAATACAAGAGTTGGTGAAGGAGGTTTCCCTAGCGAATTTAAAAATTTAAAACAATCGGATAAAATTCGAACAATTGCAAATGAATTTGGTGTTGTTTCAGGTAGACCTAGAAGGATCGGATGATTTGATGCTGTTGCGGCAAAACACTCTATTGATACAATGGGTTATACACATATGGCAGTAACTTTACTTGATATTCTTTCAAATTTTGAAACATTAAAAATATGTATTGGTTACAAAATAAACAATAAAATTATCGACTTTTTTCCACCTGACATCAATTTATTAAATAAATGTGAACCCATTTTTATAGATGTTCCCGGTTTTAAAGAAGACATCACAAATGTAAAATCATTTTTAGAATTACCTTTAAATGCTCAAAATTATTTAAACAAGTTATCGGAAATATTGAACATTAAAATTGCTATGTTTTCTGTGGGTCCAGAAAGAAAACAAACCATTTTAATGGAAAAAAATATATTATAAGAGGTTTTAATGATAAATAGATACATAATTTCTGAAATTGAAAACATTTGATCTGAAGAAAACAAACTTCAAACTTGATTAAATATTGAAAAATTAGTTTGCGGTGGTTGGAATAAGATAGGTATTATCTCAGATTCAGATTTTCAAAAAATTAAAAATTCAAAAATAGATTTGAATTTAAAAAAATTTTTAGAAATAGAAGAAGAAACAAAACATGATGTCGTCGCTTTTGTGAAATTAGTTTCTAATCAATTAGGAGTTGAACGAAAATGATTTCATTATGGATTAACTTCATCTGATATTGTTGATACTGCCCAAAATTATTTAATAAAAAAATCTAATGACCTAGTTTTACAAAAAATTGTAGAATTGCAAAAAATTTTAAAAGTGAAGGCAATAGAAAACAAAGATACTATTATTTTTGGAAGAACACATGGTATATTTGGCGAACCAACTTCATTGGGTTTAAAATTTTTATTATGATATCAAGAATTTGATAGACATATAGAGCGTTTAAAATTTGCTAAAAAAGAAATTGAAATTGTAAATATTTCAGGATCAATGGGCAATTTTGCTCATGTAGATTTGGAAGTTGAAAATTATGTAGCAAACGAATTAAATTTTAGTATTGATAAAATAAACACACAAGTGACACAAAGAGATATTCATGCAAATTTACTTTCTTGTTTTGCAAATTTAGGATCGACTTTTTTAAAGATATCTACTGAAATACGACACTTCCAAAGAAGTGAAGTCAGAGAATTACAAGAAGGTTTTTCTAAAAACCAAAAAGGTTCAAGTTCAATGCCTCATAAAAAAAATCCGATTAGTTCTGAAAATATTTCTGGTTTATCAAGATTATTGATTTCAAATGCTAATATTGGTTATGAAAATAACGTTTTATGACACGAAAGGGACATTTCGCATAGTTCGAACGAAAGAATTATTTTTCCAGATTCTTACCATTTATTAATTCATATTTTAAATAAAATGATAAATATTTTTAATAATATAAATATTAATTATGAAAATATTGAAAAAAATTTAATTTCATCAAAAAATATTTATTATAGTCAATTAATAATGAATTATATTTTAAAAAATACTAGAAAATCAAGAGATGAAGTTTACGATTTTATACAGAAATGTACTTTTGAATCTTTAAGAGAAAATAAAGATTTTATAAATGTTTTAATTGATAATGATATTTATAATTTCATAAGTCAACAAGAGTTTAAAAAATTAATTAACATAAAACATTTTTTAAAAAATGTAAATAAAATTTTTCAAAGGGTTTTAAATGAGTAATCAATTTAATTCAAAATTAAAATTATTAATCAGCGAAGAAGAAATTAAAGCAAAAATAAAAGAGTATGCAAAAAAAATAGAATCAAATTATAAAAATAAAAATTTATTAGTAGTTGGTTTATTAAATGGTTCTTTTATTTTTACAGCTGATTTAGTTAGAGAAATTAATATTCCGATAGAAATAGACTTCATTTCTTGTTCTTCTTATCAAGGTCAAAAATCCACAGGAATTGTAAATATTTACAAAGGTTTAAGAACTAAAAATTTAAAAAATAAATCTATTCTTTTAGTTGAAGATATTTTGGATACAGGGACAACCATTATTAATATTTATAATTATCTTTTAGATAAAAATGCCAAAGAAATAAAAATTCTAACATTACTTGATAAAAAAGAAAAACATTTAAAATTTGATATTGATTATGATTCTTTATTTGAAGTAGAAGACAATTTTTTAATAGGCTACGGCATTGATTTAGATGAAAAATACCGAAATTTAAAATCAGTTTATACTTATAAAAATTAGAAGAGAGTTAAAATGAATGAAAATGGCGACTTATTTTTAGTAGCGACACCAATTGGCAATTTAAGCGAATTTAGTGAGAGAGCAATCAAAGTTCTAAATAATGTTGATGTTATTTTTTGTGAAGATCAAAGAGTTACAATTAAATTATTAAATTTTTTTTCAATCAAAAAAAATTTAAAAACATTAAATGCTAAAAATGAAAAAGAAAACATTGATAAAATTATTGATTTATTATCAAAAAATTTAAAAATTGCATTATTGAGCGATGCAGGATACCCTCTTATTTCTGACCCAGGGAATTTACTTTTAAAATCAATAATAGAAAGAAACTTTAAAGTAGTTCCAATAAGCGGACCTTCAGCATTTTTGAATGCACTTGTTTGCTCAGGTTTTAATACGCAACATTTTATTTTTCATGGTTTTTTAAGTAGTAAAGATAATAAAGCAAAAGAAGAGATTATAAAGTATAAGAATTTTAATTACCCTATTATTTTTTACGAATCTCCGCACAGAATTTTAAGAACTTTAAATATTTTTAATGAATTACTTCCAGATACAAAAATATGTGTTGCAAAAGAATTGACCAAAAAATTTGAAAAATTTTATTATGGAAATGCAAATTCAATAGGAGAAGAATTAAAAGATAACCACAAAGGTGAATTTGTTTTAATTATAGAAAATTATGTTATTCAAGAGAAAATTAAAATTAATAAAAAAAATGTTTATAATGAAATAGAATTTTTAATTAAAAATGATGGATTAAAAATCAAGGTAGCGATAAACATTATCGCCGATAAATACCAATTATCCAAAAACGAATTATATAAAGAATTTCACAAAAACAGAAAGTAAAAAAATGCCAAAAAATTTTTACATTACAACTCCGATATATTATCCTAGTGCAAATTTACATCTAGGTCATGCTTACACAACTGTTGTAGCAGATGTTATAAAACGTTATAAAAAAATGTCAGGCTATAATACATATTTTGTGACTGGGACAGATGAACACGGACAAAAAATAGAAAAAAAAGCTTTTGAAAATAATGAAACACCAATTGAATTCGTTAATAAACAAGTTGAAAAAATTATTTTCCTTTGAGATAAACTAGGTATTCAATATGATAAATTTATTAGAACCACTCAACCAAATCATGAAAAAACTGTTCAAAAAATATTTACTAAATTATACAAAGAAGGATTAATATATAAAGGAAATTATGATGGTCTATATTGCGAATCTTGTGAAGAGTATTTAACATTATCAAACATAGAAGAAGGAGTATGTAAAGTTTGTAAATTAAAACCTATAAAATTATCTGAAGAGAATTATTATTTTAAAGTTACCGCTTTTAAAAATTTTATTATAAAGTATTTAAATGATAACCCAAATTTCGTTTCTCCTGAAAAAATTAAAAAAGAAGTGATGAATAATTTTTTAGAAAATAATTTATCAGATTTATCAATAACAAGGTCTTCAATTAAATGAGGAATAAACATTAAAGAAGATGATAAACACACTATTTATGTCTGGTTTGATGCTTTGTCTAACTATTTAACAGCTTTAGATTATTTAAATGATAATGATAGTTCTAAAATAAATTTAATGGAGCAATTTTGAAGTGATGATACTGAAATTGTTCAATTCTTTGGTAAAGAAATATCTAGATTTCACATAATCTATTGACCTAGCATGTTGAAGGCTTTGAACTTAAGGATGCCTACTACTTTAATCGCTCATGGTTGAATTTTATTTAAAGATGGAAAAATGTCTAAATCAAGAAATAATGTAATAGACCCATTAGAGTTAATGGCCGAATATTCTCGAGATGCACTTAGACTATTCTTAACATCTGAAATAAGTTACGAAAAAGATGGAATTTATTCAAATGAAATATTTTTTGATTTTTATAATAATGTTTTAGCAAACAACATTGGCAATCTATCTTCACGTGTAATAAATATGGCCAAAAAATATTTTGATTCTAAAATACCAGATGTTGAATCAATTGATTCAGAATTTTATGATTTAATAAAAAACACTATCAAAAAATATAAAATTAACATGGATAAATTTGATGTATCAAATGCAATAAAAGTAGTTATCGATCTTTCTAAGTATGCTAATAAATTTATTGAAGAAACAAAACCATGAGTTATGGCAAAAGAAAAAAATATTACAGCATTATCAAAAAATATTACAGCATTATCATACGTTAATGTTGTAATTTCTTTTTTGCTATCACCTGTATTAATTGATGGAACTTTAAAAAATTTAAATTTATTTGACATTAATTTGAATGATTTATCTTTTGACAATATTACAAATTATAAAATAGTTATCGGCAAAACCATAAAAAATAGTGAAATTTTATATCAACGCAAAATATAAAAATAATATATTTAAATCAGAAAAAGGAACTACTTATGGAATATGATTTAATTGTTGTTGGTGCAGGTCATGCAGGGGTTGAAGCGATTTTAATTGCAGAAAAATTTAATCTAAAAGTTCTATTAATAACTGGCGATTTTGACAAAATAGCAAGTATGCCTTGCAATCCATCGATTGGTGGGCCTGCAAAAGGCATTGTTGTTCGTGAAATAGATGCTTTAGGCGGTGTTATGGGGAGAGTTGCAGACGCAACTGCTTTGCAAGTTAAAATGCTTAATAGTTCTAGAGGACCAGCTGTTCAATCCTTAAGAATACAATCTGATAAAATTGAATATTCAAAAATGATGAAAAAAATAATTTTTGATAATAAAAAAATTAATAAAGTTGAGGGAATAGTTGAAAAGTTAATAATTAAAAATAACGAATGCCAAGGTGTTCAATTAAATAATAAAATAAAATATTTTTCAAAAAAAGTTATTTTGACATTGGGGACTTATATGTCGTCCTTGACATTTCAAGGTTCTTCTAAAAAAAGCGAAGGCCCAGATGGTGCAAAAACAAGCAGTGGAATTTCAGAGCAATTTAAAGATATAGGTTTAGAAATGTTCCGTTTAAAAACAGGAACACCCCCAAGAATTTTAAAATCATCAATTAATTTTAAAAAAGCAAAAGAAGAACTAGGAGATGACAAAAAACTTTCTTTTTCTTATATGACAGAAAAATTTATTCCTATCAATCAACAAGTTTCTTGTTGATTGATTCATTCGAATAATAAAACTCATAAAGTGGTTAGTGATAATTTAAATAAATCTGGAATTTATAATAAAACATTCGAAGGTATTGGCCCTAGATATTGTCCGAGTTTCGAAGATAAAATAGTTCGTTTCAGTGAGATGCCAAGACATCAAATTTTTTTAGAACCAGAATCTAAACATTTGGAAACTATTTATTTACAAGGTTTCTCGACTTCTATGCCAAAAGATATTCAAGAAAAAATGGTTAGATCTCTTCCGGGTCTAGAGGACGCACAGTTTTCAAAATATGCTTACGCCATTGAATATGAAGCGATTAATCCGTTGCAAATGAATCATGATTTATCATCTAAAAAAATAAAGAACTTATATACAGCGGGTCAAATTAACGGCACTAGCGGTTATGAAGAGGCTGCATGCCAAGGTTTAATCGCAGGTATTAATGCTTGTCTATCGATAAAAAAACAACCACCATTAATATTGGGACGTGATGAAGCTTATATTGGCGTTTTGATCGATGATTTAGTCTTAAAAGGAACAGATGAACCATATCGGTTATTAACCTCTAGAGCTGAATATAGACTATTATTGAGAAATGATAATGCTGAAGACCGTTTAAAAAAATATGCCATTAAATACAAACTAATTAGCAAAGAAGAAATTGAAAAATTTAACAATCAAATTATATTAGAAAAACAATTATTTGATTTTTTAAAAAAAACAAAAGTAAATTTAAACTCTGAATTTTTTGAAAAAATTAATAAAACACATAATTTTAAATTGAAAGAAGGGACAACATTATTCAATTTATTAAAAAGACCTGATTTTAATAGTGATTTAATTAATGATTATTTTGATTTTTATAAAAATATAGATTTTAGAATAAAAAATCATGTATTGATTGAAATTAAATTTGAAGGTTACATAAATAAAGAAAAAGAAAATGCTTTAAAAAATAAAAAACTAGAAAAAAATATTATTCCGAAAAATTTAGATTACAATCTTGTCGATAGTATGGCGTCTGAAGCTAAAGAAAAATTAAATAAGATTCAACCAAAAACAGTAGGTATGGCCTCAAGAATTTCTGGTATCAATCCATCAGATATTCAAATGTTATTATTTTATTTAAGAAAAATAAATAAGTTAAGGTAATTGCTATGCTAGATGATATTTTTTTATTTTTAAATTCTGTAAGTCAAAATAAAAATTGAAAAAATGATTTCGAAAATTTTTACAAAATTTTAACGAATTACAATTTAAAAATAAATTTAACAAGAATTGACGACTACACAGATTTTTATATAAAGCATGTCTACAATTCCGCTTTATGTTTAAAAGAAATTAATATTTCAAATTTAAATATTTTTGATATAGGAACAGGAGCTGGATTCCCGGGTTTAGTTTGAAAAATTTTGATACCAAGTATTAATTTAACTTTAATTGAATCCGTAAATAAAAAGTGTATTTTTCTTGAAAAAGTAATAAAAGAATTAAACTTAAAAAATGCGAAAGTAATAAACGATAGATCTGAAATTTTATCTTTTAAATTCAACGAAAAATCTGATATTGTGACTGCTCGTGCTGTTTCTAACTTAACAATGTTATTGGAGATCACTTCTAGATTCTCAAAAATTAATTCGCATTTATTATTTTTTAAAGGTGCTAAGTATGAAACTGAATTATTAGAGTCGTCAAAAATTATTAAAGAATTAAATTTAAAATTAGATAATGTTATTAAAGACGAACTTATAGAAGATTCTAATTATGTTGTTTTAGATTTTATAAAATTAAAATCTACTCCTAAAAAGTACCCAAGAAGTTTTAATAAAATTAAAAATATTACTATATAATAAAAATATAAATTACTATGTTTTTGTCAAATCAGGAGTATTTTAGATAATGGGTAAAATAATTGCAATAACAAACCAAAAAGGAGGTGTCGGTAAAACGACAACCTCAATTAATTTAGCTTCAGGGTTAGCTTTAAAAAATAAAAAAGTGCTTTTAGTCGATCTTGATCCTCAAGGTAATTCAACAACAGGTGTGGGAATTAATAAAGCTAATCTTGATTACAGCACATATGATGTTTTAATTGGTGAAAAGAATTTTGACCAAATAATTTTAAAAAATGTTTTTAATAATTTAGACATTGCCCCCGCAACCATTTCACTAGCGGGAGCAGATTTATTTTTTATTGAAAATAAAAAGGATGGAAGAGAATCATTACTTCTAGAATTTAATCAAATTAAAAATAAATATGATTATGTGATCATAGATTGCCCTCCATCATTAGGTTTAATTAATAGGAACGCCTTATCGGCAGCAAATTCAGTTTTAATACCTATTCAAGCAGAATACTATGCTTTAGAAGGTCTGTCCCAATTATTAAATTCAATTCAATTAGTCCAGAAAATGTACAATCCAAAATTAAAAATTGAAGGTATTGTTTTGACTATGTTCGATATCAGAACAAAATTATCTTTCGAAGTATTAAATGAAGTAAAAAAATATTTTAAAAACAAAGTTTATAAAACATATATTCCAAGAAGTATTAGAATAAGTGAAGCGCCATCACATGGTATTTCTATATTTAAATATGACCCTAAAGGGATTGGAACGAATGCATATAATAATTTAGTAAGTGAGGTATTATTTAATAATGAAAATCAACAACAATAGTAATAATTTAGAACAAGAAAAAAAGAAATCAAAATTAAATGCTAGAGGTTTGGAAAATATTTTTGGCGCAGGTTTATCAAATGTAATAAATGATATTGAAAATAAAACTGTCACTGAAAAAATCGAACAAAAAATAGCTAAATCAGGAAGTATTATTGAAATAGAATCTTTAAAAGTTTTACCAAATCCACACCAACCTAGAAAAATTTTTAATAACGATGAAATAAAAGAACTTTCAGATTCGATAAAAGAAAATGGCTTATTACAACCTATTATCGTCACTGAAGGTAGTGGCGGATTTTATAATTTAGTAGCTGGCGAAAGAAGATTGCGAGCTACTAAATTAGCAAATTTAAAGACTATTAAAGCGATTGTTGTGGATTTTGATGCAAAACAAATGAAAGAATTAGCTCTAATTGAAAATATTCAACGTGTTGATTTATCGCCAATAGAAGAAGCGATTGCCTTTCGTGACTTACAATCTTTTTCTGGGTTAACACAAGAGCAATTATCAAAAAGAGTTGGTAAATCAAGGTCACATGTTGCAAATGTCATGAGATTATTAAGCTTGCCTGAAAAAGTTCAAAAATTAATTTTAAATAAAAAATTAACAATGGGTCAGGCAAAACCGTTAGTTAAAATTGTAGAAAACAAGGAATTAGTTAACAATATTTTAAACAGAATTTTAACCGATAACCTAAATTCTCGTCAAGTAGAAAAAATAGTTCAATTAAAAGAAGAACCTGTTAAGTTTAAAAAACCTCTAGTAAATAAAGATATTACCGAGGCTTCATATGTATTCTTGAAAAATAAAATTGAAAATAAATTAGGTACTAAAATTAAATTAGATAAAAATAATTTAATAATTAATTTTCATGGGACAGAAGATTTAAATAGAATATTAGAACTTTTGGATTTAATATAATTTTAAAGGAGAAAATATGAATTTAAAAATGGGGATAGTCGGTCTTCCGAACGTTGGTAAAAGTAGTTTATTTAATGCTATAACTAATTTGAATGTAGATTCCTCTAATTATCCATTCGCAACAATAGAACCAAACATTGGTGTTGTAGAAGTTCCAGATAATAGATTAAAGTTTTTAACAAGTATTTTTCAACCTAAAAAAACAGTTCCAGCTTATATTAAATTTGTTGATATCGCAGGTTTAATTAAAGGCGCTAGCAAAGGAGAAGGTCTAGGTAATACTTTTTTGTCAAACATAAGAGATTCGGATGCTATTTGTATGGTTGTAAGATGTTTTGAAAATCAGAAAATTATTCATGTTGAATCATCAATAGACCCAATTAGAGATGTAGAAATTATTAATTTAGAATTATTATTATCAGATCAAGAAGTCATTGAAAAAAGAATTTCTAAAATTGCAAAAAAAGCTCAATTAAAAAAAGATAAAATTATTATGAGTGAATATGAAATTTTAGAGAAATTACATAAATGAGTTTTAAATAATAATTTAATAAAAAACTTCGCATTTTCTAAAGAAGAATTAAAAATTATTGATAATTATAATTTTTTAACCCAAAAAAAATTTATTTATGTTGCCAATGTTGCAGAAAATAATTTAAATAAAAATGATGTTCATTTTAATAATTTGCAAAAATATTTAAATTTAAAAAAAGAGAAATTAATTAAAATGTGCATTGATTTAGAAGGTGAAATTTCAACTTTAACCAACGAAGAAAAAGAAATTTTTTTGTCTGAATATAATATTGAACAATCTGGTTTAGATAATTTAATTCGTGAATCTTACAAACTTTTAGATTTACAAACTTACTTTACTGCCGGAAAAGACGAAGTAAAAGCTTGAACTTACCCAAATAATTTTAATGCAGCACAATGTGCAGGTGTCATACACACTGATTTTGAAAAAGGATTTATAAAAGCAGATATTTATGCTTTTTCAGATTTAGAAGAATATAAATCTGAAAAAGCATTACGAGAAGCCGGAAAAATTAGGTCTGAAGGTAGAAGTTATCTTGTTCAAGATGGAGATGTCTGTTTCTTTAAATTCAATGTGTAAGATGAAAATAGGGCATAGTTATGATCTCCATAAGTTGAAAAATGGAGATTTTATATTATTAGGTGGAGTTAAAATTCCTTGTGAATATTCTGTAATTTCTGATTCTGACGGAGATGTATTGTTACATACAATAAGTGAATCAATTTTAGGAGCTTTAGGTCTTGGAGATTTAGGAGATTATTTTAATGAAAAAGGCATTAAATCGATTAATATTTTAAATTTTTGTTTAAATAAATTAAAAGAAAATAAATATCATATTGTAAACATTGATAATATTATTGTTTTAGATAACCCAAAATTATCCCAATATAAATTAGACATAAAGTTTAATCTAGCAAAATTAATGAATATTAATCATAGTAATATTAATATTAAGGCAACAACTTCTGAACAAACAAAATTAACAACTATTGAGTCCTTTTCCAATATATTAATCGAAAAGGATGAAGGGATTTAAAATATGGAAAAACAAATGAGAATCAGATATGCTCCATCACCAACTGGCCAATTACATATCGGAAATGCAAGAACAGCTTTATTTGATTATTTATTAGCTAAGCATTATAAGGGTGTTTTTGTTTTAAGAGTTGAAGATACAGATGTGGCAAGAAATATAAAAAATGCTGATTTAGACCAAATTAATGATTTAAAATGATTAGGTGTCGAAATTGATGAAGGTGCTTTTGTAGGTGGTCCTTATGGACCTTATTTTCAATTGGAAAGATTAGAAATTTATAAAAAGTACGTTGATATTCTAATTAAAGAAAAAAAAGCCTATCACTGTTTTTGTACAGAAGAAAAATTAGAAAATGATAAACAAAAACAATCCAAAAAAGGTAATATGGCTTTTAAATATAATAGGACATGTTATAAATTAACTCCTGCAGAAATTGAAAAAAAATTAAAATTAAAAACACCATACAATGTTCGGTTTTTAGTCCCAGAAAATACTACATATAAGTTTAAAGATTTAATTAGAGGTGATATTGAATTTAAAAGTTTAGATATCGGTGATTGAATTATTCAAAAAACAAACAAAATTCCAACATATAATTTTGCCGTTGTTATAGATGATGAATTGATGAAGATAACCCATGTTTTGAGAGGTGAAGAGCACATTTCCAACACCCCTAAACAAATTATGATTTTTGAAGCATTTAATTGGAAAATTCCAACTTTTGGTCACTTAACAATAATTGTAAAAGAAAATCGTAAAAAATTATCTAAACGTGATAACGATTATTTACAATTCATTTCCCAATATCGTGAACTTGGTTATTTGCCTGAGGCTATATTAAATTTTTTAGCGTTATTAGGTTGAAGCCCTGGAAATGAAAAAGAAATTTTCTCAAAAGATCAATTAATTAAAATGATTGATGAAAAAAAATTTAGTAAATCTCCAAGCGTTTTTGATATAAAAAAACTTCAATGAATCAATAGTAAATATATAAAGGAAATGAATGACATTGATTATATTAATTTCGCTAAACCTTTTTTAGAAAAATATTTTAATTTAGATAAGAAAAATAAAGATTGAATAAATTGCTTTTTAATTACATATAAAAAAGAAATTTTATATGCTGACCAATTAAAAACTTTTGCCAAACCTTTCTTTGAAAATACACCTAGTGAAAAAATTGATTTAAGTGATATTAATTTTCATAAAGAATTAAAAGAACAATTATTGATGAAAATATCTGATTGTAAAAACTTTTCCCCTGATGATTTAAAAAGTCTGATCAAAGAAATTGGTTTAGAATTAAATATTAAGGGTAAAGAATTATATATGCCGATCAGAATCATGTGTTCAGGTGCACAACATGGTCCAGAATTAAATAATGTAATTTATTTATTAGGAAAAAATAAAGTCATTGAAAATATAAGGAATTTCAATTATGAATAATCAAACAGAAGAAAAAATAATTATTCGGGATTCTGTGCACGGAAATATAATTGTTGATGATCCTGTTGCAATTGAAATAATTAATTCTTCAGAGTTTCAAAGACTAAGAAATATTAGCCAATTAGCAAATATCCAATTAGCCTTCCCCTCAGCGACTCATACTAGGTTTAGTCACTGTTTAGGTGTATACCATTTAATAAAAAAAATTACATCAACTAAAGTTTTTTTAAATTTTTACAAAAATAAACCCAGACAATTGCTAATCACAAGGGTAGCAGGATTATTGCACGACATCGGACATGGTCCTTTTTCTCATACATTTGAAATTGTTTATAAAATTACAAATGTAGCCTATACTCATGAAAATTATTCTAGGATGATCATCCAATCAAAAGATTCGAATATTAATAAAATTTTAAAAAAATATAATTTCACTAATGATGAAATTGACCAAATGTGTAAAATGATAGAAGGTAATTCTGAAAATGATAACATTCTTTCATCATTAGTAAGTTCCCAATTGGATATGGATCGCTTAGATTACTTATTAAGAGACGGCTATCACACAGGTGTTAATTATTCTAATGTTGATGTTGAATTTTTAATTGATAATATAAAAATTTCTAAAAAAAATAATTCAACCTTTTTTCCTACAAAAGCAATTTATGCGGTAACAAGTTTTTTGCTAGCTAGATTTTTTATGCATATTCAAATTTATAGTCATCATGTAAATATTGGTTTTGATATGTTATTTTCATCTTGATTTCAAAGATTACTAGATTTATACAATAACAACTATGCATTTAAATATAAAGACAGTTTAAAAACAATAGAACCCTTTTTAAAAAAAGAAAAAGTAAATATTAATAAATATATAGAATTAAATGATTTTACATTGATGTCAATTATTAAAAATTTCACACACGAAGAAGATTGAACACTTTCTTATTTGTCTAAGTGTTTTTTTAATAGAACTATTTTTAGAAATAAAATTACAAAATCAGAATTAGAAGAATATAAAAATGCTTTATTAAAACGGTTAGATAAAGAAAGTCTTAAGTATTTTATCATTGAAAAAAAATCAACTATTAAAAAAATTTATACAAATGAATTAAAACCTATTTATTTTTCTGAAAATGAAAAAGGTGAAGTTTTAAATAAACTAGACGAATATATTAAATTTGATAATTTTATAGATAATAAAAACTTTAAATCAAACAACATTTGTTATACAATAAATATAAATTAATGAGGAGACGCAATTCATGGATGGCAACATTGATTATTTAGATTTAATTTATAATTTTCTTAAAAAAACTGGAAAAGCCCAGTCTTTTGAAGAAATATGAAATTTAGCTTTAAAAGAACCCGCCGAAAAAGCTCAAGATGGCGATAAAGACGATATTATTGGTGATTTATACCCACAATTAGTTTTAGATAATAGATTTATTTTGACTGATGAAGGTTTTTGAGGTTTAAGAGAATTTACTAAATTTGAAAAAATAAAAAAACAATATGAAAATGTTGATTTATTTGAATCAACTGAGGATTTTACAAAAATTAATAATTTTAAAAATAGTGATATTTCAGAAGATTTAACAGAAAAAACTTCACCATTTAATTCTATTGACGAAGACAGAAGTAAAGAAATGACTAGTGAAGATATTGATTCTTATGAAGACTCCAAGGAATCATTGGCAGACCAATTAGGAATTACTGAAGAAATTGATTGGAATGAAGTCGAAAAATCTATTAAAGAAAACAATTAAAATACTTATTTAAAATAAACAATTAGGTTTCCTGATTGTTTATTTTATGTATATAGGAGAAAATATGCCAAAATATATCTTTGTAACAGGTGGAGTAGTTTCTGGTATCGGAAAAGGAATAACAGCAGCCTCTCTTGCCTCTTTGTTAAAAAGCAGTGGTTTAAAAATTTTTATGCAAAAATTGGATCCATATTTAAATGTTGATCCAGGAACAATGAATCCCTACCAACACGGAGAAGTTTTTGTCACAAAAGATGGCGCTGAAACTGATTTAGATTTAGGTCATTATGAGCGTTTTATTGATGAGGACTTAAATGAAACTTCAAGTATTACATCAGGTAAAATTTATCAATCTATAATTTCGAAAGAAAGAAAAGGACTTTATCACGGTTCAACCGTTCAAGTGGTTCCACATGTAACTAACGAAATTAAAGAACGGATCTATGGTGCTGCAAAAAAAAGTGAAGCTGATGTAATTTTTATAGAAGTAGGTGGAACGATCGGTGATATCGAATCATTGCCTTTTATCGAATCAATCCGTCAAATTAAAAACGAAGTTGGTTCTAAAAATATATTATTTATTCATGTTGCTTTAATACCATATTTAAAAGCTTCTAAAGAATTTAAAACTAAACCTATTCAACATTCAGTAAAAGAATTACTATCTTACGGTGTGCAGCCTGACATCATTGTTGCAAGATCTGAAGAATTACTGTCTGAAAAAACAATTAATAAAATTTCTTTATTTTGTAATTTACCAAGTACTAATATTTTAAATGCGGTTAATGTTCAAAGTATTTATGAAATACCTGTTGAAATGTATAAACAAAAAGCCCATGAATTAGTTATGGATCTTCTTGAACTGAAACCAAAAACACAAGTATCAATCGATGGTTGAAAAAAATTTAATTCTAAAATTCAAAAATCAAACGAATTGGTCGAAGTAGATATTGTAGGTAAATACACTGAATTACCAGATGCATATTTATCAGTTATAGAATCTTTAAATATTGCTGGTTTTGAAAATAAAACTAAAGTAAAAATTAATTGATTAAATTCAGAAATTATTAATTTAGAAAATTATAAATCAATTTTTAAAAACTCTAAAGGTATATTAATACCCGGCGGTTTTGGTTCAAGAGGGGTTACAGGAAAAATGTTGGCAGCTAAATTTGCTAGAGAAAACAAAATTCCCTTTTTAGGAATTTGTTTAGGTATGCAGGTTGCAGTTATTGAGTTTGCTAGAAATGTTCTAAATTTAAAAGATGCCAACACAACTGAATTTAATAAAAAAACAAATGATCCCGTCTTTGATATTATTGTAAAAAATAATGAAAAATTAGGTGGGACATTGCATCTTGGCGCTTATGAGATTGAATTGCTACCAAACACTTTAGCTTATAAATTATTCGGTAAAATTACATCAGAAAGACACCGTCACCGTTTTGAATTTAATAATGCTTATAAAGAAAAACTTGAAGATAAGGGAATGAAATTTAGTGGTATATATAAATCTAGAAATATGTTAGAGGTCGTTGAAATCCCTGATCATCCTTTCTTTATAGGGACGCAATTTCATCCAGAATTTACATCTAGACCAAATAAACCAAATAAAATATTTGAAGCTTTTGTCAAAACTATTAAAAAATAAATTAATTTTAAATTTGTTTATAAATATTTAAAATGTTATCTTATTAGTAAAGTTTAATTAAGGAGAAAAATATGTCAAAAAAATATAGCAATCGTTTAGTTAATGCCACAGAAATGGTAAATAATGCTAAAAAGAAAAAATATGCAGTAGGACATTTTAATATCAATAACTTGGAATGAACAAAGGCTCTTTTAGAAGCTGCTCAAAGTTCTAAAACACCAATTATTATCGGAGCTTCAGAAGGTGCTATTAAATATATGGGTGGATATAAAGTTGTCGCTCAAATGACTAATGCTCTTTTAGAAGAATTGGATATCAATGTTCCAGTTGCGCTACATTTAGATCACGGGCAAAGTGTTGAATCTGCCAAAAAAGCTATCGATGCTGGATTCTCAAGTGTTATGTTCGATGGTTCACATTTAGGATTTGAAGAAAATATGCAAAAAACTAATGAAGTTTTAGAATATGCTAAACTTCATGAAGTTTCAGTTGAAGCAGAAATCGGAAGTATAGGTGGCGAAGAAGATGGAGTTATTGGCGATGGTGAGTTAGGTGACCCTGAAGAAGCTAAACAAATAACAGATTTAGGTATAAATATTTTAGCCGCAGGAATCGGCAACATACATGGTCAGTACCCTGAAAATTGAAAAGGTTTATCTTTTGACACATTAGAAAAAATTTCAAAAGCGGCAAATAAACCTATGGTGCTACATGGTGGTTCAGGTATTCCTCAAGAACAAGTTAAAAAGGCTATCAAATTGGGGATAAGTAAAATTAATGTAAATACTGAATGTCAATTGGCTTTTGCTGAAGCAACAAAAAAATATGTTCAAGAAGGCAAAGTTGATATTAATAAAGGTTTTGACCCAAGAAAATTATTACAACCAGGTGCACAAGCAATTAAAGATACATTTGACGAATTGACAAATTGATTTGGTTGCAAAGGAAAAGCTTAATTTTATTTAGAAATTTCTCTATATATATGTTATATTATTATGTGAGGTAATTATGAGGAAAGATATTCATCCAAAATACTATAATTCAGTTTTTGAATGTACAACTTGTGAAAACAAAATTAAAATCGGTTCTACTTTAGGTGAAAACATTAAGATTGATACATGTTCATCTTGTCATCCTTTCTATAGTGGAAATCAAAAATTTGCTAATGCCGCTGGTAGAGTGGAAAAATTCAAAAGTAAATTTAAGCAAAAAGAAAAAATAGAATCTCAAGTTACAGAAATTTCTAAAAAACAAATAGAAATCAATAAAGAAAAATTAGTATCAAAACCTAAAAAAGAAAAACTTGCTACTTTAGATGATTTAACAAAAAAATAATTTTTAAAAAACTAAAGTTTAACTTTAGTTTTTTTTATTATTTAAAAAAAATCAGTATAATTTATATGTATATTTTAAAAATAAGGTATAGGAAGATGTCTTTTAAATTAGAAGACTTTAGTTTCAAAAAAACTAAAGTAAAATCGAAAATAAACTTTAATTTAGAAAATAATTCTAAAACAGCTTTTATTTTTAATGATAAAAAAGAACAAAAAAATTTTATAAAATCTTTAACAGGTGACTTAAAAATAACTTCAGGTGATGTTTTCATAGATGATGAAAAATTATATTTTTTATCTAACAAAAAAAGTGAAATTGCCGTAATAAGTAGTCAACGTTTTAAAATACCTTTAATCCCTTTGAAATTGAGAATTTCATTTTTATTTTTAAGATCTCCGAAATTTACAAGAAATGCTTTTTTGGAATATTATGATGAAAAATTTGAGCATAAAATAATAAAAAAAGCATATGATAATGTCCAATTGTTTGAACTTTATAAAGTTTTAGATTTATTATTCAAAAAATGCACGGGAACATTTAATGAAATAGTTTCGGTACTTTTAACTGAATATAACAAAAAAATAAAAAATTTAAATAAAAGCTGAATAAATAAATTATTACCAGATGAAGGTGATAATTTTAAAAATAAATTCTTTGATTATTTGAACAAAGAAGAAGAAATTATCATTTATCAACATTGAATTATTTTGCTTCAAGCAATGTGAGATATTATTTATGAACAAGAAAAATTAAGATTATCTTGTAATTGTGAAAAAGAAAATAAAAAAAATGATATTTTGAATGAAAACTTTCGCTATGAAGAATTAGATATTATAACCAAAAAGTTTGAAAAAATTATTTCAGCTAATATAAATTACTTTAAATACAATATTTTTGTAACAAAAAGAAAAATGAAAGAGCAAAGAACTAATATAATAAAAGAAAATGGTTTTTTTAAAACTTTAAAGCAAATTCGTTATTTTACAAAAAACAAAAATATAAAACTAGCTGAAGTTCAAGTTTGATTAAAATTACGTCGGGATTTAAGAAAAAAATTGACAGATAAACAACAAGAGTTAATTTCTTCATATCTTTCTGTTGAAGGTGGAATTTTAAAAGGTAAAATTATTGAAGAAGTTCATAATTATCACAAAAAAGTTTTGGATGAAAAAATTGATTATCTTGATGTAAATTATATTGAAAATAAAATAAAAAAGACTTTTTTAATAGATTCTCCTTTTAAAAAAGCTAATATAAAAGTTTTTAAAATTATGCAAGAATTAAAAATTCAATTAAAGTGATTTGGTTCAATCACTAAGTTATCTTTTTTTGACAACATTAAAATGCACATAATCAATAATTTTCTATTAGATAAAAAAATTATTATCTTAAATAATATTTTTAATACTATAACGAGAAAAGAAACTTTAGAGTTAAAAGAAATAATAAAAATGTATCAAAAATTAAAACCAGGTGTAATCTTTATATTTATTGATAAAAACATTTTCAAAGTTCATGATTTAGCAACTAGTTTTGTTTTTGTCGATAAAAAATATGTTTTTTTAAATAATAAACCTTTAGAAGTCAATGATCATCTAACAGATGATGATCAGAAATATGAAAAATATAATTATTTTTATTGTGATTTTCAACAATTGAAGCAAACAATTTTCATCGATAACAAACAATTTTTAACTTTTAAAAAAATGTATGGTTTACCAGCGGAAATTATTTTAAGGATTAATTCAGAATTAGTTTCTTTTAAAAAAACTTCTATGTTCAACAGAAATATTATTAATAAATTAAAAATTCAATTGTATAGAATTATGTATCAAAATAATGAATTAATTTATTCTTTTTACATTAATGGAAGTTTTAAAATTAATTTAAATTCTAAAACTGCAATTAAATTTTCAGAAATGAATAAAATTTTTATTAATAAAAAAGCTATAACAATATATGATGGTAAAACGAGAATGATTATTTATGAAGAATAAGGTTAAAATGTCAAAGATAATTTTAAAAGAAATACAAAAATTTAAAAACATTATTTTAACGCAACATATTAATCCTGATGGTGATGCTATTGGTTCTTCCTTAGGACTTAAATTTTTTATTGAACACAATTTTCCAGATAAAATAGTTAAAATTACTGGAGATAGAATCCCACAATATCTAAACTTTTTAGGCGGTTTTGATAATATAGAAAATATTGAATTAAGCGAAAGTTTATTAATAATTTCAGATACAGCCAATGAGTCGAGAATAGATTTTACTGATTGAAAAAAATGTAAAAAAATAATAAAAATTGATCACCACATTAGTAATGAACCATTCGGAGACATAAATTTAGTTGAACCAGAATATATCGCAAATTGTGAAATAGTTTTTAAAATATTGGAAAATTCAAAATTAGAATTAAATAAAAAAATTTTAGAACCTTTAATGTTAGGACTGATAACAGATTCCGGAAGATTCTTGTATCCTAAAACTAACGAAAAAACATTCCATATGGCACAAAAATGTTTACAATATAATGTAGATATTTTTAAAATTTATAATGATTTATACGTTTCAAACTTAAATATATTTAAGTTCAAACAATGATTGTTTAATAATGTCATTTTAGAAGAACAACATGGATTTGGCTATGTTGTTATTCGAGAAAAAGATGTTATTAAACAAAATGTATCGATTGACGATGCGAAATCATTAATTAATATTTTAAGCAATATTAATGAAATTAAAATTTGATTTTTTGTTGTAGAAGATAAAAAATCAAATTTTTGAAAAATTTCTATTAGAAGCAGGCATGTAAATTTAATTAATTTGGTTGAACAGTTTAATGGTGGTGGACATAAACTTGCAGCAGGTTGCTCTATTTCGAATTTAGAAGAATTACCAAATTTTATTAAAGTATTAAAAACATATTTAAACTAGAGGTCTAATATAATGGTCAATATTTTATTGAATAATAAAAAAAATTTTAGCTACATAGAATTAATAACGGGGTGTATGTTCGCGGGTAAAACAGAAGAATTTATCAGAAAAATTACAAGATTAAGATTTGCGAATTATAAAATTCAAGTTTTTAAACCAGAAATAGACAAACGATATTCTGAAACTGATATCGTTAGTCATTCTAAGAAAACAATCGTAGCACAACCCGTTACAAAAGCTATTGATATTTTAAAATTAATAAAAAAAGATACAAATGTTGTTGGTGTCGATGAAGTTCAATTTTTTGATGAAGAGATTATAAAAATAATTGAGTTTTTAGCAGATAAAAATATTATTGTAATTGTCGCAGGTTTAGATCGTGATTTTAAAAAAGACCCATTTTTAAATACTGAAAAACTTTTTTATAAAGCTGATTTTGTACATAAATTAAATGCGGTTTGCAATAGATGTGGCGGAGCAGGGACTTTAACACAAAGATTGATAAATGGTAAACCAGCTTCTAAAAAAGACCCGATTGTTTTAATAGGTAGCGAAGAAAATTATCAGGCAAGATGTCGTCACTGTCACGAATTATTTAATTAATTAATAATTATTATTTTAAAGGAGCGCACATGAATCAAAAAACTATTGAACGTTTAGAAGCGATTTTAGAACGTTTTAACGAAATAGAAAACAAGTTGACCACTGAAGAAATAATAAATGATATTGCAAAAATGACTGAATTGATGAAGGAAAAATCTAAAATAGAAGAACTTGCGAATCTTTATAGTAAATATAAAAATTATAAAAATAATATTGCTGAAGCAAAAGAAATGCAGAAATCAAGTGACCCTGATTGAATTCTTTTGGCAAAAGAAGAAATTAAAAATTCTGAAGAAGAAATTCTAAAAATTGAAACAGAAGTTAAAATAAAACTTTTGCCAAAAGATCCAAATGATTCTAAAAATGTAATTGTTGAAATTCATGGTGCAGCAGGTGGTGATGAAGGAAATATTTTTGCTGGTGATTTATTTAAAATGTATTCTAGATATTCTGAAATTCAAAAATGAACGTTAGATGTTTTGGAAGCAAGAGAAGCAGAACATTCAGGTTTTTCATCGATAGTTTTTTCCTTGAAAGGAAAAAATGTTTATTCTAAAATGAAATTTGAATCTGGTGCTCATCGTGTTCAAAGAATTCCTAAAACCGAATCAAAAGGCAGAGTGCATACATCAACAGCTACTGTCGCAGTTTTACCAAAAGTAGAAGATGTAGAAGTAGATATAAAAGTTACAGATTTAAAAATTGACACATATAGATCATCTGGTGCTGGCGGGCAACATGTTAATACAACAGATTCGGCAGTTAGAATAACACATATCCCAACTGGTATAGTGGTAACTTCACAAGATGGAAGGTCTCAACACAGTAATAAAGCCTTAGCGATGGAACACTTAAAAAGTAAAATTTATGAATCTGAACTAAAAGTTCAAAACGAAAAGTTAGGAAAATTAAGAAAACAAGCTGTTGGTACAGGTGATCGAAGCGAAAAAATTAGAACATATAATTATCCACAAAACAGAGTTACCGATCACAGAATAGGTTTGACTTTAAATAAATTAGATTATATTATGAATGGCAATATTGAAGAACTTATCGCAGCTCTTATCAACGAAGAACAAAGATTAAAGATGGAAGGTGTTATCGAAGATTAAAAGAAAAAAAATAATGACAAATCAAGAGGTTATTAATTATATTTGTGAAAAATTAAATGCTAAAAATCCATCACATAATAAAAAAATCGCAAAATCTTTTATTTGTTATTTAAAAAATATTTCTATTAATGATTTGTACACTTCTTTGTATGAAAAGTGTAATTTAAATATTAATAAAATTGATAAATTAATTAAAAAAATTAATAAATCAATTCCATTGGAATACTTAATTAATGAAAAATATTTTTTAAATAATAAATTTTATGTAAATAAAAACGTTTTAATTCCTAGGCCAGAAACTGAAGAAATGGTTTTAGAAGCATTATCTTTTTTAAAAACTCAATCAATAAATAAAAAAATAAATGTTTTTGATATATGTACAGGTTCAGGGAATATAGCTATATCTATTGCTAAAAATTACAAAGCTAATATTTATGCTAGTGATATAAGTTTCAAAGTTTTGAAGGTAGCTCGAAAAAATGCTAAAGATTTAGGTGCGAATAACATCACTTTTTTAAAAGGCGATTTCTTAAAACCCTTTATTAAACTAAATTTAAAAGGTGACTTAATTATCATAAATCCACCATATATATCATCAAAAGACCGAAGTGTAGATTACAGTACTAAAAATTATGAACCTAAAAAAGCTTTGTTTACAGAAACTGGTTTAGAATTTTATAATATTTTCTTTCAAAATTACCATAAAATAATAAATAACGAAGGTATTATATTTTTAGAATTTGGATATGAACAAAAAAAACCAATTTATGATTTAATGGAAAAATATATCTGTTTAAATAAAATTAATTATAAATTTTTTAAAGACACAAATAAAAAAGATAGATTTTTATTCATATCTTTAAAAAATAATATATAATACAGAAATATATATTTCATAAGACTTAAAAGGAGTTAAAAAAATTGAATAATAATGTTAAATTTATTTCAAAATTATTAGATGAATTTTTATCTTCTTGTAATTTAAAAAAAGATGTAATAATTGAAAGACCGAATAATAAGCAATTCGGACATTTTTCTACAAACTTAGCATTGTTGCTCAAGAAAGACTTAAAAGATAATCCTTGTAATATAGCTAATGAAATAATTGAATTTATTAACAAAAAACAATTAAAATGTTTTAGTAAAATTGAGTGTGTAAAACCAGGGTTTATTAATTTTTCTTTTAAAAGCGACTTTTTAATAAAAACGATTGAAGAAGTTTTATCATTAAAAGAAAATTATGGTAAGGGCAAAAAGAAAAATTACAAATTTAGTTTAGAAATTGTTTCTGCAAATCCGACTGGAGAATTGCATATTGGGCATGCTAGAAATGGCGCCATTGGAGATACCATTGCAAGAGTTATGAAGTTTTGTGGTTATGATGTAATTGCTGAATATTACACAAACGACGCTGGTGTTCAAGTTAACATTCTTGTTACAACTGTATTTATTAATTATCTTAATTTATTAGGGATCAATAAAGAAATCCCTGATGAATGTTACAAGGGTGATATTTACAAAGACTTAGCACAATTGTTTGTTGATGAATTTAAAGATAAATTTAAAAATTTAAACGTTAATAATTTTATAATCGAAGATTCAAAAGTCCATAAAATATTTAGAGATAAATCATTAAACTTTTTCATGGACAGAATAAAATTAACATTAAAAGAATTAAGAATAAACATAGATTATTACATAAGCGAACAAGAGGCTTATGATTTAAAATTAATCGATAATTTATTAAAAAAATATGAAAAGACAAATTCCACTTATGAAAAAGATGGAGCATTGTGACTTAAAACTGAAAAACACGGCGATCAAAAAGATAGGGTATTAAGAAAAAGCGATGGAACATACACATATTTGACACCAGATATAGCATCTCATTGTTCTAAATATGATAGGGGCAAACCGGATAAAATAATTGATTTTTGAGGTGGTGACCATCACGGGTATATTACTCGTTTAAAAATAGGTGTTAAAGTCGCTGGATACAATAAAGATGATCTTATTGAAATTCAAACTATTCAAATGGTAAGAATAATTCAAGATGGAAAAGAATTGAAGATGTCCAAACGTAAAGGGACTGCTCTCTGAATTAAGGACATTGTAGAAACTGTTGGAGTGAATTATGTTAGATTCATGTTAACTTCTAAATCACAAGATACTCATATGGATTTTGATATTAATTTATTTAATGATAAAACTTCTAAAAACCCTCTATTTTATATTCAACATGCATTGTTCCGAAGTGAAAATATTGTAGAACAAGCAAATAGCGATGAAAAGTTCGGGACTACTAAAACTTTTAATTTATTAAATAGCGAACAAGAAAATGAATTATTGTTGGAAATGGATTTGTTTCAAGACTATTTGGTATCAACTGTAAAACATAGAAAGCCTAATATTCTGTGTGAGTATGTGCAAAATTTAGCAAGACTATTCCATGCTTATTATAATGATTATAAGGTTCTAGATTACAAAAATATTAATTTATCAAATCAAAGAATAATGTTTGTCAAAAGCTTTAATCAAGTTTTAACAAACGCAATTACTTTGATTGGTATTGAATTTAAGAAATAATATTAATAAAAAATAAGGTGAAAAAAAATGGATTTATCAATAAAAAAGAAAAGTTTTAAAATACCTTCTGTATTCACAATCATTTTGTTTCTAATGTTGCTTATTGTTGTTATTACGTGGATCCCAGGTACTGTGCAACAATCTATTGATAAAAATGGTGACCCCACTAATGCCCACATTTTAGGAATTATGGACATATTTGAGGCTACAATTCAAGGTATTATGGCGAGGGCTGATGTTATCGCTTTTGTTTTAGCAATTGGAGCATATATTTATTTAATATTAAAATCTCAGTCTTTAGAGGCTGCTATGGGATTAATGATCAAAAAACTAAAAGGGAAAGAAATATGATTGATCCCTATCTGTATTATGTTTTTCGGTTTAAGCGGAACCATTTACAATATGTGCGAAGAAACAATTGCATATTATCCTATTTTAATTCCAGTTATGATGTTTGCTGGTTTTGATGCAATGACAACAATAATGGTTGTGACATTTGGAGCTGGAATGGGTGTTCTTGGTTCTACTATTGCTCCGTTTTCAGTTATTATAGCTTCTGGTGTGATGGATATAAGTCCTATGGATGGTATTGTTTGAAGAATTTTAATTTTCTTGCTTTGTATGGCAGCTACAATATTCTTTACAATGCAATATGCAATAAAAATTAAAAAAGATCCAACAAAATCTATTGTTTATAAAGATCGTGAAATTCATAAATCAACTTTTGGTCATTTAGAAGAATTACCAGAGTTTACAAAAAAAAGAAAAGCTATTTGTGGTGTTTTTGTCGCAAACTTTGTCATAATGGTTCTTTTAGAATTACCTTGATATACATTCTTTGGGATGGACCCTGACACATGATCAGGTAATGGCTCACAAGGTTATATTGCTAGTTTATTGATTGAATGATTCCCGTTTTTAACAACAACAGCATTCTCTGATATTGATGGGGGATTATTTATTGACTTAGCGACTTTATTCTTCATTAGTTCTTTTGTCGTTGGTGTTTTAATGTGAAAAAGTGAAGAAGATCACATAAACTCAGTTATTGGTGGTGCTTCCGATTTACTTGGAGTAGCACTTATTATTTCGACAGCTGGCGGGGTTGGCATCTTGCTCGATGGAAATCATAGTAATTTTGGAGCAACAGTTGCTGGTGGAATTGCATCAGGGATAGGTTCGATGCCCGCTTGAGCATTTGTATTGTTTTGTTACATTGTATTTATACCGATAGCTTTCTTAATACCATCAACTTCAGGTTTTGCCTTGGCTATTCTCCCTTTATTCCTTAATTCTGCTCAACAAATCGGTTGTGAATCTGGTGTTGTTACAGCATTTGTATGTGCCGAAGGTTTTGTAAACCTAATAACCCCCGCCGGATTGCCTATGGCTTGCTTAGGATTGGCGAAAGTTAATTATGCAGATTTCTGGCGAGGTTGTTGAAAATTAATTTTATCGGCATTTTTAATCCCATTAGTTATGTTGCCGTTAGGAGCACTTATTAATTCTGCTGCATTTGACGGTTCATCAATACTGTTTTAAAAAATAGGATTTTAAAATGAACGTTTATTCACTACAAGATTATGAAAAAATAAAAAATGATTTAATAAATTTTAAATTAGGTATTTTGCCCACTGACACTATTTATGGATACACATGTTTAATTGGTGATCATAATAGTAAAAACAAAATTTTTGAATTAAAAAAAAGACCAAAAAATAAAGAACTAATTGTTTTAGTTAATAGTGTAAAAATGTTGAAAGAACTAATTATTTTAAAACAAAAGGATGAAAACATTTTAGGGACACAGAATGAACCCACAACAATTATCGGTTTAAAAAATCTTGATTATCCTTATTCTGATTTAATTTCAGAAATTGATAGCATAGGTGTAAGAGTCATTAATAAACCTTGGTTACAAAAGTTAATTTCAGAAACTGGTCCATTATTTTCAACCAGCGTTAATGTTTCGGGAGAAAATTATCTATTAGATTTAGAAAATTATAATAATGATAAAAAAGTTGATTTTATTGTAAAAGATGGCAAATTAGATAATAAACCTTCAAAAATTTACAACAGCATCACTAATGAGTGGATTCGTTATTAAAAAAAATATTAAAAATATGGTATAATTATTATAAATAGTATAATCTGTATACATAAGATAATTTATCAATTTATAATAGGAGGGTCGTTATTATGTCAGTTAATCCATACAATAGAATTAAAAGTATGCGTGATCAGTGATCTTCTCAAGAAAAAGATAGAATTTATAGAAATATAAACTCTTCCAACAATTTCAATAATGATAATAATTTAAATCAAAAAAATAAAACTGATGACATTTATGACAATCGTGTTCAAATTATTCGAAATGTTTTAGGTGTTATAAAAAATAAAGAACAAGATAATCAGTTTATTTCGTTATTTATTGATAATGATATTCAAGTTATCGATGATGTTAAAGAATCTTTATTTGGTTTAAGTTTAATTGAAGCTGATACACAGAAAATCAAATTATATGGTTCTCCTTTTTTATTCTTATTAAAAAGAATTGTAAAGTCTTTACCATTAGTTACACTAGAAGATAAAAGAGTTTTGTGAGATCGAATCAAATTATTTTCTAAGACACTTAGTCACATTTCAGAACAAGAGCAAAATGAATTAAATTCTTCTGTAATTTTAAATGAAATTGAATTTGATGATCCTATTGAATATATTAAAAATGAATTCGCTGAAGTCTTGAGAGCTTATAATATAAACAAAGATATTGTTATAGTTTTTACAAATATCCACATTACAGGTTATGAATTTTTTAGAGATCTGTTAGTTTTAATGCATGCAATTTTTGATGATTTAAAATTGTTTAAATTTATTAGTGGTATCAATAGTACACAATTGAATAATTATGTTATAAGTAAATATGGTGAGAATCAAAAAGAAATTATGTTAAAACAAGAGTTAAATTTATTTAATATTAATCTAGATAAATTTGGCAATTTATATAATGATAATACTGAAGATAAAGTTGAAGAAGAGCAATCATCTTTTAACAGATATTGGATGAATAAAAAATATTAATAAAGGGTTTATAAAATGATTGGCACTATATTTATAATCGGATGATCATTAGTTATTATTAGTTCATTTATTGAATTATTAGTAGGTATTTCTATAATTTTAAATGATTTAAATTTAATAAATTTAAATTTTTTTGATAATATTGTTTCTTTTTTTAACAAACATGTTTATTCACAAAATTTTTTCCCTGTATCAACAAATCCTGATTATATAATTGCTGGTTTTTTAATTGGTATTAGTTTAATAGCTATAACATTATCAATCAAAAATATTATTGGTTTTAAAAAAAACAGTCAAACAATAACAACTCCATTAACAATCATTTTTCTAGTTGCCGTTATTGGGCTTTGCTTCTTTTTCGGAACAATAGGCTCTCTAATATTTGCTTGTTTAATATTTATAAGTTTGTGCTTAATTGTAACACCATTGTTAGATCGTGAATCATTGTTGAGACATTCTGAGTTAAAAGAAAATAAACACTTATTAAAACAAGAAGAACAAAAAATAAAAAAATCAAAATTTAAATCAGAAGATTTTGAAGATGTTAATTCAGTTGTTGACATTAAAACAGAAAATTCATTAGAAAAAGTTGCTAAATTAAAAGATCAATCAACAAATGATAATGAACTAAAAATAAAAAATTTTGTTTATTCTGAAAAAAATACTTTTGATAATAAAGATTTGTTAAATACCCAGGAATTAGCTTTTGCTTTAGATGAATTAAATGATTCTTTAAGTAGGAAAAATATTAAAAATTATAAACAAATACAAAATGATATTAATTTAAAAACACAAACAATTCAAAACGCTAATTTAAATTTTGAATTAAATAAAAAAGTTGAAGATGAACAGAGTATATTATTTAGCAAAAATTCTTTTTCTGATTTAAACAATTCAAAAAAAGAAGAAAAACCTAAACCTCAAGAAGAAAATGAGAGTGAAAGCAAAACTATTATTTTTT
Source organism: Spiroplasma endosymbiont of Amphibalanus improvisus (assembly GCF_964030645.1). Taxonomy (NCBI): domain Bacteria; kingdom Bacillati; phylum Mycoplasmatota; class Mollicutes; order Entomoplasmatales; family Spiroplasmataceae; genus Spiroplasma; species Spiroplasma endosymbiont of Amphibalanus improvisus. The sequence goes on along the minus strand of NZ_CAXIPX010000004.1, from coordinate 112,541 downwards.
CAGATAATTTGCCAGAAAATTATGTTGAAGATTCAAAAAAACCTAACAATGATAAAACTGATTTAACAAAACTAAAAAAAGATCTATCTGATGAAGCAGTTGAAAAATTGAATAAGTTATTAACTTTATCTAAAGAATATCGTAAAAATTTTATAAAAATTGCTAATAATAATTTAATAGAAGGTAATGTTTCAAAACCAAGTAAGTTGTTTAAAAATTATATTTCTAATTACAATAAATTAGTTAAAAAAATAAATTATTTTATAACTTCTAATGAAATTTTTAAAAATTATAAACTATTAGATTTTGTAAGTGCTCATGAAGAATGAAATAAAACAAATCCACTTTCCGAAGAATTAATTATTGAAAAAATTAATTCTGTTAGTCGTAAGAATGATGAAGATAAAAAAGATGATGATGCAAGTTTAGAAATTATAAGAGTTGAAAAAAGATTAGATGAACCAATTCTGAATACTCCGCGTTCATTAATTCCAGAAGATCAAGCTATAAAGTCTGATCCTCTGATAGAAGAAACAGTTTTAGATGGAACAGTATATATTGAACAACAAGAAGCGGAAGAAAATATTCCAGAATTAAATTCACTTAATAAATCAAAAATAAATAAAGAAACCAAAGAATTTTCTTCAGAAGAAATAATGGATAATAATTTTAAAGAAAAAAATGTAGAAAATATAATAAATAATATTAATGAACAGACAAAAATAGATGAAGAACTAATATCTATAAAAAGCGCTCAAAAAACAAATATAAACAAAAATACTTCTTTAACATCAGTTGCTAAAAATATTGATAATAATCAAAATGCATCAAAACAAGAATTAATTGAAAAAATTAATTTATTACAAAAAAGCATTGATGAAAAAAATGTTCAAATTAAAAAAGAATTAAATAAAATAAAAACAGAATTTAATAGAAAAAAATTAAATTTGTTAAAAGAACAAGAAAAAAAGCAAAAAGAAATCGACACAATGCAAAACCCCGGTTTTGATTACAATAATAGAAAAACACATTTTAGTGAAAATAATAATAAAAATAATATAAATGGAAATTATCAGCACGCAACATTACATAATATTTCTAAATACACAAGGCAACCTGTACCTTATGATAAAAATTGTTTAGTTTGTAGAACAAAAATTACAGAAAAAACTCAAGAATTTAATTTACCGCAATAAAGAACTTCAAGTTCTTTTTTATTTTAATTAGATTTTTATTTGACATTTTAATATTTTTTCAATATTATATAAAAAGATTATATTGACACACCCGGATGAGTGGAAGGAGAAAAAATTTGCCTACAATTAACCAATTAGTAAATAAACCAAGAAAGAAAAAAACTTACAAAACTAAGTCACCTGCTTTAAATAGAAATTTAAATTCATTAAAGAAAAAAGTGACTAACATTAGTTCACCACAAAAAAGAGGTGTTTGTACCAGAATTGCTACAATGACCCCTAAAAAACCTAACTCAGCTTTACGTAAATATGCCCGTGTGCGTTTAACAAATGGAATGGAAGTTACAGCTTATATTCCAGGAGAAGGACATAACCTTCAAGAACATAGTGTGGTTATAATACGTGGAGGAAGAGTTAAAGACTTGCCTGGTGTTAGATATCATATAGTACGTGGAAACTTAGATACCGCTGGTGTTGCCAAAAGATTGAAAAGTCGTTCTTTATATGGTACTAAAAAACCTAAAAATTAATTAAGGATAGGAGCATTTTAAAATGAGAAAAAATAGAGCTAAAAAAAGAGATGTATTACCTGATCCAGTTTATGATTCTAAATTAGTCACAAGAGTAGTTAATAAAATAATGTTGGATGGTAAAAAAGGTACTGCTCAAAGCATTCTTTATGATGCATTTGATTTAATAAAAGCAAAAACAAAAAAAGAACCACTAGATGTTTTTAATGAAGCGTTAAATAATATAATGCCGCAATTAGAGTTAAAAGTTAGAAGAATTGGTGGGGCAAATTATCAAGTTCCAGTTGAAGTTAGCGATGAAAGACGTGTTACTTTAGGTTTAAGATGATTAGTTAATTATTCACGACTAAGATCTGAAAAAAGCACAGTTGAAAAATTAGCTAATGAAATAATCGATGCTGCAAAAAAAACTGGTGCATCACATAAGAAAAAAGAAGATACACACAAAATGGCAGAAGCTAACAAAGCATTTGCTCATTACCGTTGATAATTTTATAGAGGGAAAAATTTATGGAAAGAAAATATCCATTAGAAAAAACAAGAAACATTGGGATTATGGCTCACATTGATGCTGGTAAAACAACAACAACAGAACGTGTACTTTACCACACAGGTAAAATTCACAAAATTGGTGAAACTCATGATGGTCAAAGTCAAATGGATTGAATGGCACAAGAACAAGAAAGAGGGATTACAATTACCTCTGCAGCTACAACTGCTTTTTGGAAAGATAATTGTATCAATATAATTGATACTCCTGGCCATGTTGATTTTACTGTAGAAGTTGAAAGATCTTTAAGAGTTTTAGATGGCGCTGTTGCTGTTCTTGACGCACAATCCGGAGTAGAACCACAAACTGAAACAGTTTGAAGACAAGCGACAACATATAAAGTACCTAGAATTGTGTTTGTCAATAAGATGGATAAAACTGGAGCAGACTTTTTGTATTCAGTAAAAACAATTAAAGATAGATTAGGTGCTGAGGCACACCCAATCCAATTACCAATTGGTTCGGAAGAAAATTTTACTGGAATTATTGATTTAATTGAAAGAAAAGCTTATTCATTTGATGGTAAATCAGAAGAAAATGCAAAAGAAATACCAGTCCCTGAAGACCAAAAAGATTTGGTAGAAGAGTACCGTGTTAAATTAATTGAAGCGGTCGCTTTATTTGATGATGAAGTTATGGAGTTATATTTAAATTCTGGTGATTTAGATAACAATCGTTTAAAAAAAGCTATTCGTCAAGCCACATTAACATCAGAGTTTTTCGCTGTAATTTGTGGTTCAGCTTTTAAAAATAAAGGTGTTAAATTAATGATTGATGCTGTTATTGATTATCTTCCATCTCCTTTAGATGTGCCAAGCATTAAAGGGTTACTTCCTTCAGGTGAAGAAGGGAAAAGAATTTCTTCTGATGATGAACCGTTCTCAGCTTTAGCGTTTAAAATTATGACTGATCCTTTTGTAGGTAAACTTTCATTCTTTAGAGTTTATTCAGGTAAATTAACAAAAGGTAGTTATATTTACAATTCAACAAAAGGCAAAAAAGAACGTATCGGAAGAATTTTAAAGATGCATGCAAATAGTCGTGAAGAAATTGATGAAGTAAGAGCTGGTGAAATTGCAGCAGCAGTTGGATTGAAAGACACCGTTACTGGTGATACTTTATGTGATGAAAAGAAACAAATTATTTTAGAGTCAATGGTATTCCCTGAACCAGTTATTAATCTTGCCTTAGAACCTAAAACGAAAGGTGACCAAGAAAAAATGTCACTTGCTTTATCAAAATTAGCAGAAGAAGACCCGACATTCAAAACTTTCACAGATCAAGAAACAGGTCAAACAATAATAGCTGGAATGGGCGAATTACATTTAGATATTATTGTCGATCGTTTAAAACGTGAATTTAAAGTTGAGGCTAATGTTGGTGCGCCTCAAGTTTCATACCGTGAAACGTTTAAAGCTTCAACAGATGCTGAAGGAAAATACATTAAGCAATCAGGTGGACGCGGTCAATACGGCCATGTTTGAATTAAATATGAACCAAACCCAGAAAAAGGTTTTGAATTTATTGATAAAATTGTTGGTGGTAAAATTCCTAGAGAATACATTAATGCAATTAGAGCTGGTGTTGAAGGTGCCTTAAATAATGGTGTTCTTGCTGGTTATCAAATGATTGATGTAAAAGCTACTTTATATGATGGTTCATACCATGATGTTGATTCATCCGAAATGGCATATAAAATAGCGGCATCACTTTCATTAAAAGAAGCTGCCAAAAATGCTAAACCTGTTATTTTAGAACCAATCATGTCAGTAGACGTAACTGTTCCAGAAGAATATTATGGTGATGTTATGGGTAATATTTCATCAAAACGTGGACAAATTGAAGGTAATGAACAACGAGGGAATGCACAAATAATTAATTCTAAAGTTCCTTTATCAGAAATGTTTGGTTATGCTACAGATCTTCGTTCTTTCACACAAGGACGTGGAACATATACAATGCAATTTAGTCATTACCAAGAAGCACCAAAGTCTATTACAGAAGAAATTGTTTCAAAATTTAAAAAATAAAAATATTAATTTTTTATATGTTAATATTTGAAAAAATATAAAAAATATTTTATTATTTAATATGTTTATTAGAAAACACAAGGAGAAAATATAATATGGCAAAAGAAAAATTTGACCGTAGTCTACCTCACGTAAATATTGGTACTATTGGTCATGTCGATCATGGTAAAACAACATTAACAGCTGCTATCACAACAGTTTTATCAAAAAAAGGATACGCTGACGCTAAAGGATACGCTGGTATTGATAATGCACCTGAAGAAAAAGCTCGTGGAATCACTATTAATACATCACACGTTGAATATCGTACAGATAAAAGACATTATGCACATGTTGACTGTCCTGGTCATGCAGATTATGTTAAAAATATGATTACTGGTGCAGCACAAATGGATGGAGCTATTTTAGTTGTAGCCGCTTCAGATGGGCCAATGCCTCAAACAAGAGAACACATTTTGTTATCAAGACAAGTTGGAGTGCCAAAAATGGTTGTTTTCTTAAACAAATGTGACATGGTTGAAGATGAAGAGTTATTAGAATTAGTAGAAATGGAAGTTAGAGAATTACTTTCTAAATATGAATTTGATGGTGATAATACTCCTGTAATTAAAGGTTCAGCATTAAAAGCGTTGGAAGGTGATGCGAAATGAGAAGAGAAAGTTCTAGAATTAATGGATGCTGTTGATAGTTTCATTCCAGAACCAGAACGTGACATTGACAAACCATTCTTAATGCCCGTAGAAGATGTTTTCACAATTACAGGACGTGGAACTGTAGCAACAGGTAGAGTTGAACGTGGTAAATTAAACATCAACGATGAAGTTGAGATTATTGGTATTCAAGAAACTAAAAAAACTGTTGTAACAGGTGTTGAAATGTTTCGTAAGTTACTAGATTATGCTGAAGCTGGTGATAATATCGGAGCCTTACTACGTGGAGTTGACCGTAATTCAATCCAACGTGGACAAGTTTTAGCAAAACCTGGAACAGTTACACCACATACACAATTTGTTGCTCAAATTTATGCTTTATCTAAAGATGAAGGTGGACGACATACACCATTCTTCGGTAATTACCGTCCTCAATTTTACTTCAGAACAACAGATGTAACAGGTTCAATTGAATTACCAAAAGGTGTTGAAATGGTTCAACCTGGTGATAATGCTGAATTAACTGTTAACTTAATTCACCCAATAGCTATTGAACAAGGAACTAAATTTTCAATCCGTGAAGGCGGTAGAACAATTGGTGCTGGTTCAGTAGTAAAAATCATTAAATAATTTTATTTATTTTAAATTAAAAAAAGTCTAGGTTTAAAACCTAGACTTTTTTTAATTTAAAATTATTAACCTTTAAATAACAATTCAATCAACGACTTAACCATTATTCCAGTACCGCGTTTAGTTTTTGGACATTCAGAAGTTCCTGCAATATCTAAATGGACAAATGGCAACCCCTCTGTAAATTCATCTAAGAATGCAGCAGCAGAACTAGAACCACCAAATCTTGAAGTACCAATATTGCTAATGTCAGCAATTGGACTATTGCGGATAGTTTTGTAATTTTCAGAATGGATTGGCATTCTTCAAATTTCTTCACCGCCTCTTTTAGCAGCTTCTTCAAATTCATGATAAAATGCATCATCAGTTGCAAAAACACCTGTCATATAATGACCTAATGCGATCACAATAGCGCCTGTTAATGTTGCGACATCAACAACTCTAGTAGCTTTCGCTTTTCTGATTGCATATGTAATTCCATCAGCTAAAACTAATCTTCCCTCAGCATCAGTATTATCAATTTGAACTGTTTTACCATTCATTGAAGTGATTACAGATTCTGGTAAAGTTGCATTAGCACCAATTCTATTATCTGTTATGCATGCTACACTAACAAAATTCGCTTTCGCTTTTAACTTTGCCAAAGACAATGCTGTCGCAGAAACAATCGCAGCTCCAGACATATCAAATTTCATACCAACCATAGCACTTGCTGGTTTTAAACTATATCCACCAGTATCAAATGTGATACCTTTTCCTACTAGGGCAGTTTTTTCATTAGATGTGGGATTACCACGATATTCTAATACAACAACTCTAGGTTCAAAATTACTCCCAGCATTAACGCTTAACAATAACCCCATTTTATTTTTTTCAATTTCTGCTTTATTTAAAATTTTGCAAGTTAAGCCTGGTATTTTTTTCGCTTCAGCTTCAATTAATATAGCCATTTTTTCAGAATTTAAAATATTAGGAGGAGTATCTTGTAATTTTCTAGCAAAATTAATGTATTCGTATTTTAAAGCAATCCTTTTGAACTCAATTTCTGATGTATCAGAAATTGATAAAATATTAATTTTTGGTTCATCAATTTCCTTTTTATTAGTTTTTAAATTATATGATTCATTTTTAGCGTAAAAAACACCTTCCATAATAGCTTTAGTAAAAGATAAGTCGTCGTTATTTTTAAATGAATGAGTATCAATATTTATGTCGTAAACATTATTTTTTATAAAATCTATAATAATGTTTTTTACTTTTATTGGCGTTGCAGATGATGCATTAAGATATAAGTAAATTGATTTATCATTAGAAATAAAAGTAGTGACACCATCCTTTTTAATGACAAACTTGTTAAGTGAACCATCACTATAACATGCTTTTAGAGTAATTTCATTACTCATTTTATTAAGTAAAATCATATTTTTCCTTTCTTATGTTTTATTTATCTAGAATTATAGCACATAGTAAAAACTAATGAATAATTAATTTTTATTAATAAAAAAGGAAAAATATTGTAGAATAAAAATAATTTAAAATATGAATTGGAGTTAAAATGAAACGACCTGAAGCAGCTCAAGAATATAAATGAGATTTCACACAGTTATATACAAATGACGAATTATGAAAAAAAGATTTAAAAAAGTGTGTCACTAAATTAAATGAAATTATTATCTTAAAAGGGAAATTAGATAATAAAAATAACTTTTTAAATTATATTAAATTAGATGAAGAAGTAGATAAAATAATCACCAAAATGTCACAGTATATCCATTATGGAGATATAAATCAGAGTGATGTAAAATATAAAGATTTATCAGGTTTATTTAGCAATACATTGACTGACATATCAAGCAAACTTTCTTTTATTAACCCTGAATTAAAAAAAATTGGTGAAGAAAAAATTATTAAGTGATTAACAGAAGAAGAAACCTTGAATAGATATATTAATTCTTATAAAAAATTTTTTAAAAATGCAAAATATTTTTTAGAAGAAGAAATAGAATATGTATTATCAACTGTTTCAAGAAGTAGAAATACAGCAAATGAATTGTACGATCTTTTATCTTATGCTGATAAAAATCCTGTTTTTATTGAATATAAAGGTGAAAAAAAAGAATTAACAAATTCTTTATATAGTGAAATTATGAAAGAGACTAATCCGATTGAAGACCAAGAGTTGAGAATTCTAGCTGCTAATAAATTTACAGAACATTTAAAAGATAAAAAACATTCTTTAGCAAAAGTTTATGAAGCTATTATTATCAAAGCAGTTGAATCTATTAAGATACGTGGGTTTAAAAACACTTTATTCGCCAGTTTATTAGGTGATGAAGTTTCAGAAGATATTTATCATTCTTTAATAGTTTATGGAAAAAAATACTCTTCATTATTTGTTGATTATAATAACTTATTAAAGAAACACTGGAATTTAGATAAATTTTATTCTACTGACCGTGGATTAACATTGGCTCAATCAGTAGTTGAAAATTATTCTGTTGAAGATGCAAAAAAAATAATTAAAGAAGCTTTAAATATATTAGGTGATGAATACTTAAAAAAATTAGAAATAGCATGAGGAAAAAATAAAATTGACTATTTTGAAGATACCAACAAAAGAGATGGTGCGTATTCATCAGGCGGATGAATTGTTGAACCGATAATTTTAATGAATTGAGATAATAAAATATATTCAGTAAACACTTTAGCACACGAAGTAGGTCACTCTGTTCATACATTGTTTGCAGATGAATACCAACAATATCCTCTTTCAAACTATCCAATAATTTTAGCTGAAGTAGCATCAACATTAAATGAACATTTGTTATTTGATTATTTATACAAAAAAGAAATTGATATTAATAATAAAATAAACTTAATTCAAACAAGAATTGAAGAGATTATGGGAACATTCTTCAGACAAATCCATTTCGCAGACTTTGAACTACAAGCACATAAACTAGTTGAAGAAAATAATCCATTAAATGCTGAAATTTTAGCAAATTTATTTAAAAAAATTTCTGATGATTTTGGTTATACAGTCTTTGATAATTTAGACGATAAAGGTAACAAATATTCATGAACTAGAATATTACATTTCTTCAATTCCCCTTATTATGTTTATAAATATGCCACTTCAATTGTTGCTTCATTTAAATTGTATGAAGATGTTAAAAACGGTAACGTTGAAAACGTAATGAAATTTTTAAAATCAGGGGGTTCAAAGCCGCCTCTAGATATTTTAAAAGAAATTGGAATTGACTACACTAAAAATGATGTTTACGAACCTTTGATTAATAAAATAAAATCATTAATGCATGAATTAGAAACATTATTAAAAAGCAAAAAGGAGAAAAAATAATGAAATTATTTATCGGTGGTGATCATTCTTCTTTAGAAATGAAATCTTTTTTAATAAAAGAATTAAATAAACAAGGTTATGAATTAGAAGATGTAGGAACACATTCTGAAAAATCTGTGGATTATCCAGACTTCGCAAAAAAAGTTGCCAATAAAGTTGTTGGCGATAAAAACAGTTTAGGAATTATTATTTGTGGTACCGGAATAGGAATTTCAATTGCTGCAAATAAAATCCCTGGGGCAAGGGCAGCATTATTAAATGAAACCATTACAACAAAATTATCAAGAGAACATAATAATGCAAATATAATTGCATTAGGAGCTAGAATTATTGCGAAAGAAAAAGCTTTACAATTAGTAGAAGTTTTTATTAATACTAAATTTAGTGAAGAAGAACGTCATGTCAAAAGGATAGAAAAACTAAATAATTTAATTAATTAAATTATTTAGTTTTAATGCTTTTATTTTTTTTATATTTATATTAATATATTTTAAATAGGGAGTAAAAGATGTCTTTAAATGTAATTAAACATCCTTTAATTTTAGATAAGTTAACTAAAATGCGTTGTAAGAATACTGATACGAAACATTTCAGAGAAAATCTTGACGCTATTACGAAATTAATGATATTTGAAATTTTTAAAAATCTTGAATTAGATGAATTTGAGATTGAAACACCAGTTGCAAAAACTACTGGTTATGGATTGTCAAAAAAAATAAATTTATTCCCTATTCTAAGAGCTGGATTAGGTATGGTAAATGGATTTCTTGATTTATTACCAAATGTTAATATCGGTCACATTGGTATGCACAGAGATGAAAAAACTTTGGAGCCAGTTGAATATTTTTTCAAAAATCCAGATTTAAACAATTCAATTTCTGTTGTGTTAGATCCGATGTTAGCTACTGGTGGAAGTGCATCATTAGCTATTGAAAAGTTAGAAAAGATAACTAAGAATAAAATTATTTTAGTTGCTATTGTCGGTTCTCCTGAAGGTGTGGATTACATACAAAAACACCATCCAAAGGTAGATATTTACTTAGCATCAAAAGATGAGAAGTTAAACAAAAAAGGCTACATTGTCCCTGGTTTAGGGGATGCTGGAGATAGAATTTTTGGAACAAAATAATTTAAAAAAGAATGCTTTTAAATTTATTAAAAACAGAATAGATTTTAAGGTATTTTTATTTAGTTTTATTGGTTTTGCAGTAATTTCATTATTATTAGTAATTGTTTTTTTTGCATGATATCCAAATTCAATTTTATTTAGTGGTTTAGCCCTAGGATTTTTATTTTCATCAATTGGGTATTTATTTTTAATATTATCTGGAAAATTATTATTTTTTTCTAAAAACAAATTTTGATATATATTAATGTTTTTTTTTAGATTAGTTATTTATTCAATTCCTATTATTATTTTTTCATATCATCAAAATTTATTTTGTTTGTACACAATAATCGTAGGAATTTGCTTGTATCCTTTGACAACATTTTTTATTAATATAGGTTTAAAAGATAAAGGCGATAATCAAAATGGGAGTACAATTACATGCAATTAACGTATATGTCTTTTAACAGTTTGCTGTTAACCGATGATCCATCAGGTATGGATTCATGAAATCCTTTAATGTTAATGCCACAGTTGGTAACCATATTTTTAGTTTTTCTTATTATGATGATTCTAATTTTAAGCTATAACAAAAGTTTAAAAAAAGCATCGATCGATAAAGCTCCAACCGGAATAGTTCTGATTGGAGAATTAGTTATAAAATGATTAGAAGAACAGATTGTTGATTTAATGGGAACAAGGTATAGAGGATTAACAGTTTATGGATTATATTTGTTATTTTATTTAGGAATTGGTAATTTAATGGAAGTGATTGGATTTGATTCAATAGTTTCGTCCTTTACTGTACCATTATCCTTGGGGATAATAACATTTATTGGGATTTATTATTTTGGAATTAAATACCATAAACTAGTATTTTTTAAAAAATTTTTAAATCCATTAGAACTAATTCAACAATTTGTCCCATTAATCTCAATTTCATTCCGTATTTTCGGCAATGTATTGGGTGGTTCAATTATAGTCTTATTATTAACTTCGTTATTGAATGGTATTTGAAGCAGTATTCCTTATTTAGGACCAGTTGACTTATTAGCGGGAATGATATTGCCGTTCTTAAGTATTTATTTTGATATTTTCGATGGTCTAGTTCAGGCTTATATATTTACAATTTTAACCATTGCATACTGAGCGATGGAAATGGGTAAACCAGATAATATCACTAGTGATATTAATACTAAAAAGACTAGAAAAATCGATATTGAAAATTTAGAATTAAAATTAGATAAACATTATTCATTAGAAAACATAGAAAAGGGAGTGATTTAAAATGATGGATATATTTTCAAACATTTTTATTAATTTATTTTTAGCAGGACAAGACGTTCATATTTGGGGTTCATTGGCATATATTGGTGCTGGTTTAGCTGCCATCGGATGTTGTGGTTCAGGTATTGGACAAGGATTTATTGGAGGGAAAGCTGTAGAAGCTATCGGACGTAATCCTGAAGTTGAAGGTAAAGTTCGTACAATGTACATAATTTCAGCAGCTATTACTGAATCAGGTTCTATTTATGCTTTAGTTATTGCTATCATTCTATTATTTGTTGTCGCTGGTGATGGTAAATAATTTATTAATAAATTTATTGTAATTCAAAGGAGTAGTTAAAATGATTGCATCTTATTTTTATTCAGGTTCACCCATTGATCCTTCTGAAATTGTTAATGAATTATTTCCTAATATATGAGTTTTTATTGCTCATTTATTAGCATCAGTTGTCTTGTTGATAATGATTTCTAAATTTGTTTATAATCCATTTAGAAAAATGATGAAAAAGCGTGAAAAAATGATTCAAGATGTTTTAGACAAAGCTGTCCAAAAGCAAAAAAATGCGGATAAAAATGAAATTGAAGCATCTAAGTTGTTAACAGAAGCAAAAACAAAAGCATCATCTTTATTTATTGAAATTAAAAATGATGCCGAACAAAAGAAAAACGAAATTTTAATTAAAGCACATCAAAATGCTGATAAAATCAACACACATGCTAAACAAACAATTGAAAAAGAACGTGAAATGGCAAAAGAAGATATTAAAAAACAAATTATTGATGTAGCATTTATGGCCGCTGATAAAATTTTAGAAAAAGAAATTTCTAAATCTGAACATTCTAAAATGATTGATGACTTTATTAAGGAATTAGAATAAGGTATGTCACAAGATAAATTTGTTACCAACTGTGCTCAAGCATTATTTGAAATAGCTGATGAATCTAAACGCATTCCAGGATTTTATAAACAAAGTTGTGTTATTTTAAAATTATTAAATGCTAATAAAAGTTACATTAATTTATTAAGCAGTGTGCAAATTCCTAGAGAAAAACGCAAAAAAATGTTAGAAGCAGTCTTTATAAAGATTGTTTATAAAGACATTTTAAACTTTTTAAAATTGCTGATCGATCGTGATAAATTTAAGTATGTGCAATATGTTTTATATAAATTACAAAAAGATATTGATAATGCAAGAAATGTTCAATACGGAACAATATTCTCTGTTACTAAACTTACTGATAAACAAATGAATATTATTAAAATTAAAATCAGTAAAAAATTAAATTCTAATATTGATTTAATAAATAAACTAGACCCAACATTAATTGGTGGAATTAAAATTAAAATAAATAATAAAATTTTTGATGGTTCTATTAAAAATAAATTAAAAACAATAAAACAATCTATTATTAAATAAAAGGTGTTAATTCATGGCGTTAAATATTAATGAAATTTCAGAAATAATTAAAAAACAAATTAAACAATATGGCAATAAGATTGAAGTCAATGAAGAAGGTACGGTAATATCTGTTGGTGATGGTATTGCTATGATTAATGGTTTAGACAAAGCTATGATGGGAGAATTATTATTATTTCCAGGCGATGTTTACGGATTAGTTTTAAATTTAGAAGAAAACGCCGTCGGAGCTGTTCTGATGGGAGATGATCGAAATATAAAAGAAGGAGATAATGTTAAAAGAACTGGAAAAATTATTGAAACACCAGTAGGTGATGAAATGGTTGGTAGAGTTGTTAATGCTATTGGTCAAAGTATTGACGGTAAAGGGAAGATAAAATCTAAAATATTTCGTCCTGTTGAAAGAATCGCTTTAGGGGTAATGACAAGAAAATCTGTAAATGAACCATTAGAAACTGGTATCATAGGTATTGATTCTATGATTCCGATCGGTAAAGGTCAAAGAGAATTAATTATTGGGGATCGTCAAACTGGTAAAACTGCAATTGCTATTGATGCTATCATTAACCAAAAAGGAAAAAATGTTTTTTGTGTGTATGTCGCAATTGGTCAAAAAGCATCATCAGTTGCTTTAATTGTAGAAAAACTTAGAGCTTCAGGTGCGATGAAATATACTACTGTTGTATCTGCAACAGCAAGTGAATTATCACCTTTACAATATTTAGCACCATATACAGGTGTGACTATTGCTGAAGAATGAATGGAAAAAGGAAAAGATGTTTTAGTTATCTATGATGACTTGTCAAAACATGCAGTAGCATATCGTACAATGGCTTTATTACTAAGAAGACCACCAGGTCGTGAAGCTTATCCAGGTGATGTTTTTTATTTACATTCCAGATTATTAGAACGTGCTTGTCGTGTTAATGAAAAATATGGAGGCGGGAGTATCACAGCGCTTCCTATTATTGAAACTCAAGCAGGGGATATATCTGCATATATTCCAACTAATGTTATTTCAATTACAGATGGTCAAATTTTCTTAAATTCAGATTCTTTCAATTCAGGAATTAGACCAGCTATTGATGCAGGATTATCAGTCTCAAGGGTAGGTGGTGCTGCGCAAATTAAAGCAATGAAGCAAGTAGGTGCTAGTTTGAAATTAGAATTAGCACAGTACCGTGAATTGCAATCATTTTCACAATTTGGATCAGATTTGGATGAAAACACAAAATCTATTTTGGAACATGGAAAAAGAGTTATTGAAATTTTAAATCAAAAACAATATCGTCCAATCGATCAAATAGACCAATCACTAGTTTTACTGGCAGTTAAAGAAAAATTAACTAAATGATTGCCTTTAAAATTTGTTTCCGATTTTAAAATTAATGTTATTGACCACTTTAATAATAATAATGACGCTAAAATGTTACGCAAAAAAATAGAAACAAAAAAAGAATTTAACGATGAAATAAAAAAACAAGTAATTAAGCATTTGAAATTAGTAGTGAAAAATACTGTGGCAAAAATACCTAGTTATGAATCTTCAATTTTTGGACCTTTAAAAGAATTTGAAGAGTTAGGTTAATTAAATGGCATCAAGCAGCAATTTAAAAAAGGAAATTAATTCCATTAATTCCATTGAAAAAATAACTCAAGCAATGCAATTAGTTGCGACAGCAAAATTGAAAAAAATAGTTAAAATAATCGTTAATTCTAAACCATATTTTTCTGAAATTTATACTGTTTTTAATGACATAATCAGCAATTCTGAAGCATCGATTTATCAGAAAGATCCAAATAAAAAAGTTAAAAAAACTGCATGAGTAATTATAAATTCTAATTTAGGTTTATGTGGTGGTTATAATATCAATTTAAATAAAAAAGTTGTTAATCAAATAAAACAAAATGATTATGTTATAGTTTTTGGTAAAAAGGGCAAATCTTTTTATGAAGGAAATGGGATTAAAATAAATGAGTGTATAATTGATTACGATATTAATTTTACATACGAAGATGCCCGCTCAATTTCTAGTGAACTTTTAGGTAAATATAATAATTTAGAGTTTGATGAAATAAAAATTGCATACACTAAATTTATTAATAATATTACTTTTGAACCAGAAGTTATTAGTTTATTACCTATAGAAAAAAAACAAACCAATAACGCAAAAGATTTAATTTTAACTGAATTTGAACCAAATGCAGAAAAAGTGTTGGAAAATTCAATGTCTCTTTATGTTAATTCAATTTTATACAGTTCAGTTATTGAATCCCAAGTTTCAGAACAAGCTTCTAGAAGAAGCGCGATGGAAAATGCAACAAACAATGCAAATGATATGCTTGACGATTTAACATTAGAATATAATAGAAAAAGGCAATCAGCAATCACTCAAGAAATTTCAGAAATTGTTGGTGGCGTTAATGCGCAGAATGATTAGGAGAATTTAAAATGGTAGATAAAAATAAAATAGGTCATATTGTTCAAGTTTTGGGTCCAGTTGTTGATATCAAATTTCAAGATAATCATTTACCATCACTTTACAATGCTTTGAAAATTAAAAATAATAAATCTGAAGATACAGTTGAAGTTGTTCAACATATTGGTGATGACATTATTAGAGCGATTTCCATGGGCCCAACCGAAGGAATGGTAAGGGGTATGGAGGTTATTGATACAGGAGCCCCTATTTCAGTTCCGGTTGGTGATGAAATATTAGGCAGAATGTTCAATGTTCTAGGAGAACCAATTGACGAAAAAGGACCTGTTAAAACTAAAAAAAGAAATTATATCCACTGTAGTGCTCCTAATTATGAAAGTCAAAAAACATCTGTTGAAATTTTAGAAACTGGAATTAAAGTTATTGATTTGTTAGTTCCTTTTTCTAAGGGTGGAAAAACTGGTTTATTTGGTGGTGCTGGTGTTGGTAAAACAGTTTTAATTCAAGAATTAATTCACAACGTCGCTAAAGGACATGGCGGTCTTTCTGTTTTTGCTGGTGTTGGTGAAAGAACTAGAGAAGGAAATGATTTATATTATG
Organism: Spiroplasma endosymbiont of Amphibalanus improvisus; assembly: GCF_964030645.1. NCBI lineage: Bacteria > Bacillati > Mycoplasmatota > Mollicutes > Entomoplasmatales > Spiroplasmataceae > Spiroplasma > Spiroplasma endosymbiont of Amphibalanus improvisus. The sequence goes on along the minus strand of NZ_CAXIPX010000004.1, from coordinate 96,740 downwards.
AAATGATTGAATCAGGTGTTATTGATAAAACCGCTTTAGTTTTCGGTCAAATGAATGAAACACCAGGAGCTAGAATGAGAGTTGCATTGACTGCTTTAACGATGGCCGAATATTTTAGAGAAGAAAAGCAACAAGATGTGCTTTTATTTATCGATAATATTTTCCGTTTTACCCAAGCTGGTTCAGAAGTTTCTGCGCTACTAGGAAGAATGCCTTCAGCTGTTGGTTACCAACCAACTTTAGCAACCGAAATGGGAGCGTTACAAGAAAGAATTACATCTACTCAAAAAGGTTCAATTACATCTGTTCAAGCAGTTTATGTACCTGCTGATGATCTAACTGATCCAGCACCTGCTACAACATTTACCCATTTAGAAGCTAAGGTTGTTTTAGATCGTGCAATTTCTGCTCTAGGAATTTATCCTGCTATAAACCCATTGGATTCTGCATCAAGAATGTTAGACCCCTTAGTAGTGGGTGAAAACCACTATCAAACTGCTTTAAGAGTTCAAGAAATATTACAAAAATATAAGGAATTACAGTCTATAATCGCCATTTTAGGAATGGATGAATTGTCAGATGAAGATAAAATGGCTGTTAATAGAGCTAGAAGAGTTAGAAATTTTTTATCTCAACCATTCTTTGTAGCAGAAGTTTTTTCTGGTAATCCCGGAAAATATGTAAAAGTTCAAGATACAATAAAAGGTTTTAAAGAAATCCTTGATGGTAAACATGATAATTTACCAGAACAAGCATTTTTATATGTAGGGACAATTGAAGAAGCTGTCACAAAAGGTCAGAAGTTAAATAAAAATGGCAAATCAAATTAAGTTAAAAATCATTACACCCGATGGTATAATTTGTGATAAATTGGTTGACATTGTAATAGTCAGAACTATTAATGGTTATTTAGGTATATTGCACGGACATATTCCCCTGGTTTCTACAATAATTCCATCCAAATTAAAATATAAAATTAATGAAAAAGAAGAAGTTTACGATATACAAGGTGGTATTTTACAAACCACACAAGATACAGTAAAAATATTGGCAGATTCGATAATTTTAGACAAAGAACGTAGTATAAAAATGCAACGACAAATTAAAAGAAAAATTGATTAATAATTATAAACTTTTTTTAATATATACTTTAATTATTATATATAGTAAAATTACATTATCTGTAGTTTTACTTTTTTATTTTAATAGGAGAAAATATGAAAACTAATGACGGTGGACTAATTAACAAATATGCTAAAAAAGCAGAAAAAATTTTAAGCAAAGCAGAAGAATTTAAGGAGTTGGACGATAAAGCACTATGTGCCAAAACCAATGAATTTTTAGAAAAGTTAGAAAATGGCGAAACATTAGAAGATATTATTATCGATGCCTTTGCTGTTGCAAGAGAATCTGCAAGAAGAAAAACAGGTTTAGAAGCATATAAAGTTCAAATTATAGGAGGTTTAATACTCCATGATGGTAATGTAGCGGAAATGAAAACGGGTGAAGGTAAAACTCTGACAGCATTAATGCCTACTTATTTAAATGCACTGTCAAAAAAAGGTGTACATGTTGTAACAGTTAATGAATATCTTTCTGAACGTGATAGTAAAATCAATGGTGAAGTTTTAGAATGATTAGGATTAACTGTTGGACTAAACAAGAGAAGTCATACACCACTACAAAAGAAAAAAGCGTTTGAACAAGACGTGACATATACAACAAATTCAGAATTAGGTTTTGATTATTTACGTGATAATATGGTTGATAATTTAAATAAAAAAGTTTTACGAGAACTAAATTATTGCATCATCGATGAAACTGACTCAATATTAATTGATGAATCTAGAACACCGTTAATAATTTCAGGGAAAAGAAGTTCTAGAACACCTCAGTATGTAGCAGCTAACATTTTAATGGATCAGTTGAACAAAAATGAAGATATAGAAATTGACGAAGAATCTAGACAAGTATTCTTAACTCCTTCAGGTGTTGAAAAGGCTGAAAAACATTTTATGACAAAAAATTTATTTCACATCAGCAATACTGAAATTTATCATGTAATTTTAAATGCTGCTCGTGCCCGCTTTGTTTTTAAAGCTGGAGTAGAATATATTGTAAATAAAAAACAAGAAATTGTATTAATTGATCAAAACACAGGAAGATTAATGGAAGGTCGAAGTTATAGCGGTGGATTACAACAAGCTATTCAAGCTAAAGAAAAAGTTAACATTGAACCTGAAACGTTAATTGTTGCAACAATTACATACCAAAATTTCTTCAGGTTGTATAGTAAATTATCTGGTATGACAGGTACTGCGAAAACTGAAGAAGAAGAATTTATTAAAATTTACAATATGCAAGTTATTTCTGTACCTACAAACAAACCAATTATTCGTAAGGATGAAATTGATTTTGTATTTGCGAATAATAATGCTAAATTAAAATATTTAATCAATGAAATCAAACAAAAAAATGAAATAGGACAACCTATTTTAATCGGGACAACATCAGTAGAATCATCAGAACAAGTTGCTAATTTTTTATCTGCTGAAAATCTTAAATATGAAATTTTAAACGCGAAAAATCATGAGCGTGAAGCTGAAATTATTGCTCATGCTGGTGAAAAGAACTCAATTACTTTAGCAACAAATATGGCTGGTCGTGGTACAGATATCAAACTTGGTAAAGGTGTGAAAGAAATTGGCGGTTTAGTTGTTTTTGGAGTTGAAAGAAATGAATCACGAAGAATCGACAATCAATTAAGAGGTCGTTCAGGTCGTCAAGGTGACCCAGGGACATCAAGATTTTTTGTATCAGTTGATGACCAATTGCTAGTTCGTTTTGGTGGACCAAAAATACAAAGATTATTTTCTAAATTAGGAGATGATTTTATACGTTCTAAAATGTTGATGCGTAGCATTAGTGGTGCTCAAAAGAAAATTGAAGGAATGAATTTTGACCAACGTAAGAATTTATTAGATTATGATAATGTTTTAGCACAACATCGTGAAACTATTTATGCTCAAAGAGACCAAATTTTAAAAGCACAAGAATTAGAAGGAATGTTAGATAAAATGCAATATTCTGTTAGTTATGATTTGACTAACATTTTTGGTTATGAATTACATAGTGAATGATTTGTTGATTATAAAAAAATTAAAAAAGGATTAGAAGGAAAAATCGTTGAAAAAAATTCCATTCTAGAAAATAATATTAAGAATAATAATCAAAAACAAATTGCTTTATTTTTAAAAGAAAAAATTAATGATTTTTATATTAATAAAACTCAAAATATCGATAAAGAAATTTTGGATAAAATTGTTCAAAAAATTATGATTATTTCAATTGATAAGTTTTGACAAACACATATTGATGCAATGCAACAATTAAGATCAGGAATTCATTTACAAAGTTATGCTCAAAAAGATCCGCTACATACCTATGTAGAAGAATCTAAACAATTATATGATTATATGAAAATTCAAATAGCACATGAAGTTATCATTGGATTAGCTAATTTATCTGTTTCTAAAATAGAAAATTTTGACAAAAAAGAAGCTGAAGAAGTGCAGTTAAAAACTATGGCTTAGTTAAGAAAGATTGAGGTTTTAATTGAATTTTAAATTGGTAAAACAGTTTGAACCAGCAGGCGATCAACCAGAAGCGATAGATAAATTAATCGCTGGAGTTGAAAATAAAAAAAACATTCAGGTGTTAATGGGTGCGACTGGTACTGGTAAAACTTACACAATCGCAAATGTAATTAGCAAAATAAATAAACCGACATTAATTTTAGCCCACAACAAAACTTTGGCAATGCAACTTTATTCAGAATTGAAAACTATGTTTCCAGAAAATCGAGTAGAGTATTTTGTATCCAACTTTGATTTTTTTCAACCGGAAGCTTACTTGCCTTCAAAAGATCTTTATATAAATAAAGACGCTAAGCAAAATTTAGAATTAGACATGATGCGTTCGGCAGCTACAAATGCTTTGTTAACAAGAAAAGATGTTATTGTCGTTTCTTCAGTAGCGTCAATTTATCCTTTGCAAGATCCTTTAGAGTACGAAAAGAATTTTTTTGAAATTGAATTGAATCAAAAATTTTCAAGAAAAAAATTATTAACTTTTTTAGTTCAAGCTGGTTACAGAAGGAATGATATAGAAAATAGCCCAGGAACTTTTAGTGCTAAGGGAGATGTAATTAAAATCATTCCCAGTGATATTTCAAATAAATATATTCGTTTAGATTTATTTGATGATACTGTTGAAGAAATTGTTATTTTTAATTTAATTAAAAATACAGTTACCAATAGATTAACTAGGGTCACAATTTTTCCTGCCAATAATTACATTACATCAAAAGAAAGATTAAAAATTTCAATTCAACGAATCAAAAATGAATTATCATCAAGATTAGAAGAATTGAAAAAAGAAAACAAATTAATTGAATATCATCGTTTAGAAGAAAGAACAAATTATGATATTGAGACATTAGAAGAATTTGGGATTTGCTCTGGAATTGAAAACTATTCAGCACACTTAGATTTAAGAAAAAAGGGTCAAATCCCATATACATTATTAGATTATTTTGGTGATGATTATTTAACAGTGATTGATGAATCACATATATCACTACCTCAAATCAGAGGGATGTCAAATACAGACAAATCGAGAAAAGTCAATTTAGTTAATTTTGGTTTTCGATTACCATCAGCACAAGACAATCGCCCTTTAACGTTCGAAGAATTTATCCAAAAAACTAAACAATTAATTTGTACATCTGCTACGCCAGGTGATTATGAATTAGAACAATTGTCAAAAAACAAAGACATGGTCATTCCACAAATTATTCGACCAACTGGTTTAATTGATCCAACAATTGAAGTACTACCGAAATTAAATCAAATTGATCGCATTATTATCGAAATTAATAAAAGGAGTTTAAAAAACCAAAGAACATTAATAACCACTTTAACAAAAAGAATGTCAGAAGATCTTACATCCTTTTTACAAGAAAAAAATATTAAAGTCGCTTATTTACACAGTGATTTAAAAACTTTAGAACGTTCAATTATAATTAATGACCTAAGAAGAGGAGTTTATGACACAATTGTAGGAGTTAACTTATTAAGAGAAGGAATAGATATTCCAGAAACTTCATTAGTTTGTATTTTAGATGCTGATAAACAAGGATTTTTAAGGAACACCAGATCATTGGTCCAAACAATTGGAAGAGCTGCGCGTAATTCAGAGGGGCATGTTATTTTATTTGCTGATAATATAACAGATTCAATGAAAGAAGCTATGAAGGAAACTGAAAATCGCCGAAATTTTCAAATAGCTTATAACAAAAAAAATAATATAATTCCAAAAACAATTATTAAATCAGTAATAGATTACTCAAACACACAAGCTAATTTATACAAAAATAAATTAAAAAATAAAAAGAATAAAGAATATAAATTAGCCCATGAACAACTATTAGATGAATTAAATCAAAAAATGTTAGAGGCTAGTCAAAATTTAGATTTTGAAAAAGCAGCAGAATTAAGAGACATAATTATAGAATTAAAAAATGAATAGTAAGAACTATTCATTTTTTAATTCTATAGGTTGTATTTTTTTAAAAAAGTATAACAATGAAAGTAAGAAAGAATTGAATAAATATATTTAATTTTTTCTAAATATTAACTATATTTATTATCTTAAGAAAGGGTAATGTTTATGACACAAAAAGGAATAAATGTTTATTCAGAAATTGGTAAGTTAAAAACAGTCTTACTACATAGACCAGGAGATGAAATGGCAAATCTAACTCCTGATTTACTAGAAAGGTTGTTGTTTGATGACACACCAGATTTAGAAGTAGCACAAAAAGAACATGATGAATTTGCTAAAATTTTGCAATCAAAAGGAATTGAAACTCTTTATATTGAGAATTTAGTAGCAGACACAATTAAAGATAATAAAAATCTAAGAAATGAATTGCTAGAAAATTTTTTAGATGAATCAGATGTAGATCCAAAGAGAAGAGATATGTTAAGAACTTATCTTGATAAACTAAATGATTTAGATATGGTTAAAAAAATGATTGCTGGAGTTACTAAATTTGAAATAGGGATTACTGAAAAAGAAGAATATCCATTATTAGTTGATCCAATGCCAAATATTTTATTTCAAAGAGATCCATTTGCATCAGTAGGTAATGGTGCGACAGTTCACCGTATGTATACAGTTACAAGAAGAAGAGAAACTTTATTTGTAGATTGTGTGTTTAAAAACCATCCAAGATTTAAAGATCAAATTAACCTATGATATACAAGAAATGAATCAGAACATCTAGAGGGTGGAGATGTAATGGTTTTAAGCAAAAATACATTAATTATTGGTTGTACCGAAAGAACAACAATGAAAGCAATCCGCAAAGTTGCTAAAAATATTTTTGAAAACAAAAACACAACTTTTAAAAAAGTTGTGGCATTAGATTTAAATACTAAAAATCGTGCATTTATGCATTTAGATACAGTATTTACAAATGTAGATTATGACAAGTTTATTGCACACCCCTTAATTTTCGAAAATGAAAAAACATTTAAAATTATTGAAATTACCGAAAATGGTGAAAAAGAAATTAAGGAATCAATAATTGATTACTTATCATCAGAAGTTGGGAAACCAGTAAAAATTATTAAATGTGGAGGAGATGACCCAATTCATGAAGCTAGAGAACAGTGGAATGATGGAACAAATGTTTTGACTATTAATCCAGGCGAAGTCATTGCTTACTCAAGAAATCATATTACAGTTAAACTATTAAAAGAAGCTGGTGTTAAAGTACATGAAATTCCATCATCAGAATTATCAAGAGGTCGTGGTGGACCAAGATGTATGTCAATGCCTATTATTAGAGAAGATATTTAATTTTCTTAAATAAATTATTTTTAAAATCAGAAAGGCTAAAAAAATGGCAGTTAATTTAAAAGGTAAAAGTTTTTTAACAATAAAAGACTTTACACCTGAAGAAATAATGTATCTTTTAGATTTATCTAAAAAATTAAAAAAAGAGAAGCGTGAGGGTAAACAACATCGTCATCTTGAAGGTAAAAATGTAGTTTTATTGTTTCAAAAAGATTCAACAAGAACTAGATGTGCTTTCGAAGTAGGTGCGATGGACCTAGGGATGGGAACTGTTTATTTAGGACCGAGCGGATCACAAATGGGTAAAAAAGAATCTATCGCTGACACAGCCTCAGTGCTAGGAGGGATGTTTGATGGAATTGAATTTCGTGGTTATAAGCAATCAGATGTTGAATTACTAGCTAAACATTCCGGAGTACCTGTTTGAAATGGATTAACAGACTTATATCATCCAACACAAATGTTAGCGGATATTTTAACTATTCAAGAACATAAAGGTCGTGATTTAAAAGGTATTAAATTTGTTTATTTTGGAGATTCTAGATTTAATATGGCCAATAGTTACATGATCATTAGTGCTAAATTAGGCATTAATTATGTGGGATGTGCTCCAAAAGATTTATGACCAAATATTGAATTATTAAAAGAATGTCAAGAATTAGCGAAAAAAAATGGTGGGTCAATCACTATGACAGATGATCCTAAAACAGCTGCAATCGACGCTGATGCCATTGCTACTGATGTTTGAGTTTCAATGGGTGAAGACAAATCTGTTTGAAAACAAAGAATCAAAGACTTAACACCTTACCAAGTTAATATGGAAAAAATAAAACAAGCAAAAGATGATGTAATTTTCTTGCATTGTTTACCAAGCTTCCATGATGATAAAACTGATATGGCACAAGATATTATAAAACAGTTTGGTGGAAACGGAGAATTAGAAGTAACTGATGAAGTTTTTGCTTCAAAATATTCAAAAGTTTTTGATGAAGCTGAAAACAGATTGCATACAATTAAAGCAGTTATGCTTGCAACAATGAAGGGTTAACTTGAAATTGTTATTAATTATTAAATATATAAATAAGGAGGTTTAAAATGAATGATTTAGAACCTGCCAAAAGTAAGAAAAAACGCAGTTTCAAATTTAAGATGGTCTCAGCATTTACAATGCTGATGGGAATCATTGCTTTCTTTGTTGTATTAAGTTGAATTTTAAATGCTGCTGGCGTTACAACAACTTGGCAGGATGAGAATGGTAGTACCGAAACCGGCAAAATAGCTGTTGTTGGATTCTTCGATATCTTTTTAGCACCAATGAAAGGATTCATAGATAAAGCTGAAATAATAATATTTATTGTTACTCTTGGCGCTTTTATATCAGTGGTTATGCAAACCAAGTCAATGGAAGGGTTATCACAAGGGATTACTCGGAAAATGAAAGGTAAAGAAATCTGAGCGATACCACCATTAATGTTATTTTTCTCTGTTTGTGGAACAACAGAAGGAATGGCCGAAGAGTCAATAGGGTTCTATATGGTGACAGTACCATTGATGATAGCCGCTGGTTTCGATACGATTACCGGGTTAATGATTGTGTTATTAGGAGCCGGAGTGGGAGTTATGGGGTCTACAGTTAACCCCTTTCTTGTAACAGTTGCTGTTAACTCGATATTAGACGGTGGTTTTGATCCATCTGTCTTATCAGTTGGTGATGGATTAATATGACGTTTAGTTGCATGATTATTATTAACAGTCATTGCCATTGGTTTTGTAATGTGATATGCAAAACGTGTTAAAACAAATCCTTCAAAATCAGTAACATTTAAAACATATGAAGAAGATAAAGAATATTTCTTGAAAAATACAGATGAAGAAATAAAAATGAATGGACGTCGTATTGCAACAATGGTTGTTTTCGGAATTACATTTATAATTATGATTATGTATTTAATTGGTTGAGATACAATGTTGAATACTTCTGCTTTTGAAAATGCAGGACAATGATTCAACGATAACATTCCGTGAATAACTTCGCAAATCCCTGGGTTTGGTGTTGGTTATCTATCTGAAATCGCAGCATTCTTTTTAATATCAACCATAATCATCGCTGCTATTAATTGAAAATCAGAAGAAGAATTTATTAGTACATATATGGCAGGTGCTGCAGACATCTTGAGTGTTTGTTTGGTGATTGCAACAGCAGCTGGTGTTGGTTTTGTACTAACATGATCACATGAACAAGAATTATTTGTTAACGGATTAGTTTCAGGATTAGGTGGTGTTCAACCAGTTGGTCTAGTAATATTATTATTCATTATCTTTATACCTTTATCATTCTTAATACCATCAACCAGTGGTTTTGCTGCAGCAATCTTCCCATTGTTGGCAGGTAGTTCTACAAACCCTGGAATTATAATGCAACCAGATGCAATCGCAATAACAGCTTCTGGTTCTATTGCAGCATTCTCATTCGCATCAGGTATTGTGAATTTTGTTACACCAACAAGTGGAGTTGTGATGGGTGCATTGGCAATCTCAAAAGTTAGCTATGATCAATTATGGAAAGCTATTTGACCATTTATTTTAATGATGGTGGGAGCATCAATTGTCTTATTAGGTGTTGGTGGTGCCGTTGGTGGTACAGTATTTTAATTTCAAACTTTTATTATTAATGGATAAATATTAAGAAAGGCTTATAAATGTCTAATAGAATTTTGGTTGCTTTAGGTGGAAATGCCTTAGGCAGCAATCCATCAGAACAATTAGAACTGGTGAAGATCACAGCAAAGAGTATAGTTGATATGATTCAGTCAGGCAATCAAGTTATTGTTTGTCATGGTAATGGACCTCAAGTAGGAATGATTAATTTAAGCTTTGATGAAGCACATAAAAATAATGAAAAAGTTCCTATGATGCCTTTCCCTGAATGTGGAAGTATGTCACAAGGGTATATTGCCTATCACTTACAACAAGCAATTCAAAATGAATTATTAAATAGAAAATTAAATAATAAAGTCGCTGGTGTTGTAACTCAAACAGTAGTTGACTTAAAGGACCCAGCATTTAAAAATCCGACAAAACCTATAGGTTCATTTTATGATAAAGCTACAGCTGATAAAATTTCTAAAGAAAACAATTGAACTATGAAAGAAGATGCTGGACGTGGTTGAAGAAGGGTAATAGCTTCCCCAATGCCGATAGACGTAGTTGAAAAAGAAATTTTAATTACATTAGTAGATAGCGGTTATATCACAATTGCTTGTGGTGGTGGTGGGATACCAGTCATCCAAGAAAAAAATGCTTACAAAGGTGTGAGTGCAGTTATTGATAAGGACTTTGCAAGTGCAAAATTAGCAGAAATTTTAAAAGCTGATAAATTAGTTATTTTAACAGCCGTAGACCAGGTGATGATTAATTATAATAAACCTGATCAAAAAGCGTTAACAACAATTAATTTAGAGCAAGTTCAAAAATATATTGATCAAGGTCAATTTGCTCCAGGAAGTATGTTGCCAAAAATAGAAGCTGCTGTGCAATTTGTAAAATTAAATCCAGATAAAAAAGCTGTTATAACATCATTGAGAAATGCTAAAAATATCAACAAGACAGAAACAATAACTCAAATTATTAATAAATAGTATTGATGATTTGTACATAAAACAAATAAAAAACTCATATTTTACAATATGAGTTTTTTATTTGTAAAATTAAATTTTTTAATATTTTATAATTTTTAGACATAGTATTAACTTCTGAATTATAAGAGTCATTAGTTTCATTTTCAATAAAATATTCTTTTTTTAGTGAGTATCTCTTTAATATTGTTTGTTCATAAGGATATAATAAAAATTCTTTTTATTATATTTATGTTATAAATATATACAGTAAATAATAATTAAAACATTTAAAGCAAAAGAGGATATTTATGAATGATAATAATAATTGGATCACCATAAAAGGTGCAAGAGAAAACAATTTAAAAAATATTGATTTAAAAATCCCCAAAAATAAAATGATTGCTTTTACTGGCTTATCGGGTTCTGGAAAATCTTCGTTAGCTTTTGGAACAATATATTCAGAAGGAAGAAGAAGATATATTGAATCTTTAAGTTCGTATGCTCGTCAATTTTTAGGAGGTAACGAAAAACCAGATGTTGATCAAATTAATGGGTTGTCACCTGCAATTTCAATTGACCAAAAAACTACAAGTAAAAATCCTAGGTCAACAGTCGGAACAATTACTGAAATTTATGATTATTTACGTTTATTATATGCTAGGGCAGGAACTCCTTATTGTATAAATGGTCATGGTCCTGTTAAGACATCTTCTATTAAAACGATAATAGAAGAAATTAAAAAAATAATTTCTGATAATAATGAAAAATTAATTATTTTGGCTCCAGTGGTGATTGATAAAAAAGGTTCACACTTAGAAGTTTTTGATAATTTAAAAAAAGAAGGGTTTATTAGAGTTAAAGTTGATGGAATCATTAAAACATTAGATGACCAATTTAACCTAGAAAAAAATGAACGTCATAATATCGATATTATTGTAGACCGATTAATTTACGATGATAATGATGAATTTACAAGTCGTTTACATGATGCTATTGAAGTTTGTTTAAAGTATTCAAAAGGATTAGTTAAAATTCATTTAAATAAAATTGATAAAAGTTTTTTATTTTCTTCTAATTATTCTTGTAAGGAATGTGGTTTTAATGTGCCTAATTTAGAACCACGTTTATTTTCTTTCAATGCTCCAATAGGTGCATGTTATGAATGTAAGGGTTTAGGAATTCGTCTAGAAGTAGATGAAGACCTATTGATAGAAGATAAAAGTTTATCTATAAGTGATGGAGCAATCCGTTATTTTAAAAATTTTATTAATACTCAAAATATTGAATGACAAAAATTTAAAGCTTTATTGGATCATTACAAAATATCTATTTATGTCCCTTATGAAGATTTTTCAAATGAGCAGAAAGATATCATATTAAATGGTACTTCTACACCAATTCAAATGAACATTATTACTACAACAGGTCGAAAGTATGAACCCTTCGAACCAATAGAAGGAATTGCTAAATTAATCGAAAGAAGATATATTGAAACAACTTCAAACCAGGCACGAGACTATTACCACACATACATGTCAGATAAAAAATGTAATGTTTGTAAAGGACAAAAATTAAATCCTATAGCGTTGTCTGTAAAAATTGATAAATTATCTATTTATGATTTTACAAATTTATCAATTGAAAAAGAGCTAGAAAAAATTATAAATGTTCAATTTACTGAACAACAACAACAAATTGTTAAATTAGTTTTAGATGAAATAATAAATCGCTTAGATTTTTTAAATCAAGTTGGATTAGGTTACTTATCTTTATCAAGGACGGCGTCAACACTATCTGGTGGAGAGGCACAACGAATTAGATTGGCAACTCAAATCGGCTCTCAACTATCTGGTGTATTATATGTCTTAGACGAACCATCAATTGGTTTACATCAAGTAGATAACGATAAATTAATCAAGACATTAAAAAATTTACGAGACCTTGGAAATACTTTGATTGTTGTAGAACATGATGAAGAAACAATTAGAAATTCTGATTGAGTTGTAGACATCGGGCCTGAAGCTGGAGATAAAGGTGGTAATGTTATAGCTTCTAGTACATATGAAGAATTTTTGAAACATAAAGATTCAATCACTGCAAAATATCTTAGAGGTGAAGAAAAAATTTTAACACCAAAATCACACCATAGTGGTAACGGTTTAGTGTTGGAAATAAAAGAAGCAGCTGAAAATAATTTAAATAAAATTGATGTTAAATTTCCTTTAAATAAATTTATTTGTTTAACAGGTGTGTCTGGTTCTGGGAAATCTACTTTAATGAATGAAATATTACATAAAGGTATTAAAAAATATTTAAAGCAATCAAATAAAACACCTGGTAAACATAAAGAAATTAAAGGGATTGATAATATTGAGAAAGTAGTCAATATTTCACAATCTCCAATCGGTAAAACTCCGAGAAGTAATCCTGCAACTTATACATCTGTTTTTGATGATATACGTGACTTGTTCACAAATACACCTGAAGCAAAAATGCGAGGTTATTTAAAAGGTCGTTTTTCATTTAATGTACATGGTGGTAGATGTGAAAATTGTCAAGGTGACGGAATCATTAAAATTTCTATGCAGTTTATGCCAACAGTTTATGTTACTTGTGAGATTTGTGAAGGACGGCGTTATAACGAAGAAACGTTATTGGTAAAATATAAAAATCAAAATATTTACAATATATTAGAAATGACTGTCGATAAAGCGTTAGAATTTTTTGAAAATATTCCAAAAATTGTTCAAAAATTACAAACAATGCAAGATGTTGGATTAGGTTATATTAAATTAGGTCAACCAGCACCACAATTATCTGGTGGAGAAGCGCAGAGAGTGAAATTATCGACCTTTTTATTGAAAAAAACTACTAAAAAAACATTGTTTTTATTAGATGAACCAACTACTGGTTTACATGTTCATGATGTAAAACAATTGTTAAAAGTATTTGAACGAATAGTGAAAAACGGCGGAACTGTTGTATGTATAGAACATAATCTTGATGTGATAAAATGTTCTGATTATATAATCGATTTAGGACCTGGTGGTGGTATTAATGGTGGTAACGTTTTAGCTACAGGAACTCCTGAACAATTATTAAAAAGTGAAACCAGCATAACCGCTCGGTATTTAGAAAAGTTACTAAAGTAACTTAGTTAAGGATGTAAAATGACACAAAAATTTAAATTAATTCAAATTAATGATCAACCATATATTCGCCTGTTTACCAAAAATTGAATTATCGATATTTCTTTAACTCAAGTTTATAAAAATCAAAATAATAGTGAAATTAAAGCAAAATGATTATCATTGTTTACCGCTCAACAATCTGATGAATACAAACAATACGAGCAACATGATGGAATCGAATATTTAAATCATTTTTTAAAAATTAATGGACAAAATATTAAATTAAATGAAATAGATTTTCAAAAAATTGAACCTCCAATTATTAATTTTATTATTAGATAGTATTATTTAAATTAATTTTATTGTTTTATTCTTTGTGTTAAAAAAAGAAAAGGGTATAATAAAAAAATATTATTTATAAAAAATATAAATAAGGTAGGTTATTATGACAAAACAAAAAGAAAACAATAGCAATATAGCTTTTTCCATAACAAAAAAAGGTTTAAGAAAATTTTTTATATGATTTACAACTTCATTGTTGAGTGTATTATTTATTATTGGCATATCATGTTCAATTCCAGGATTAGGAATGAGTACATTAAAATTTATTAATAGTTTTACAGATGAAATTGATGAATATATGCCAAAGGGTTCATTGGTTATATCTTCAGATAAAGTAAATGGGCAACCTGACAAGATAAAAGCGACTATGGCACAAACAATAAATGAACAATTACAGGCAGCATATACAAATGATGTACTTAGTTCAATTTATGATCCATTTGGTGATGGAGCCTTAAGCACAACCACAGATGCGGAAGGGAATGTTACTTATAATGACCCATTAACACAACAAATGTATGATGATGCTGTTGCTCAATTTCACCATGATTTAGATGGTTATTTTACATATGATACTACTGATCCTGATAATGTGACTGTGAATGGTATGCTGTCTGATGTCGATTTAAATGATGTTAGCCATAATTTATTGGATTTTGATCGTACTATAGGTGAAAAATATCACTATTCAGCATATACAAAACCTGGAATTTCTTGAATTTTTCAAGGTGGTACAAAATCTTTGTTTAGTAGCAATTCAACAAATGGCTTATATGCAGATGCTTTAAAAAATCAACAAATGGTTTCTATGGAAGATTATGCAAACTCTGTAGAAGGTGGATTATTTACAGATCCAGTTACTAAATCTCCTGGAACTAATTTAGTGAATAATAAAATTTGATTTATTAACGATCAATTGCAAGGTATTATTGCAGGTTTAGATGCAGCTACACCACCTTTACCTCTTATAAAATATCATAGTGAAGATTTGCCATTTACAAATGAAAGTCTTGATTATATAAATAACAATATTGCCACTATATATAAAGATGGAACTGATGAATATCAATCACCAACAGGAAATCCAGATGCATGGCAAGGGTTCGGTCCAAATAATAATTTTTTCGCTTCAACAAATGATGTATATAACCCAATGTATTTAAGCGATTTTGCAGTAGCTAGAACAGGAATAGTATTTTTATTCATCTTATTCCCAATTGCAGCAATAGGAACTTTAACACCTTTGACATACATATTGGTAAAATCTAAAAAAGATGCTTCTGAAGAATCATTAGAAGAAAATGATGAAAATAAAAAAACTATTATAAAACCTGTAGAAATTGAAAAAGATTCTGAAGAGAGAGTTATAATTTAATTTTAAAAAAACAAGAAAAAAATGCACTTAAATTAAAAGTGCTTTTTTTTCTTGTTTTTTTATTATATACAATGTATAATACAGTAAATTATGTTATATATTAATTGTTTGAATGAGGTATTTTATGAACCCAAAATATATGGAATTTTTCATTGATAAAATTGCTTCAAATTACCATAATCCTGAATCTGAAGTGTATGGTATAAATTCTTATAATTACTTATTTTATCTTAAATTGCGTGAATGATTTAAATTTATTGTTTTAGATTATGCTCCCCCAGCAGTTAAAAATTCTTTAATATTAGATTATAGATGGAATTATTTTAATTTAATTGAATTAGATTTAAATAATTATATTTATCCAAATGTTGATCGTGCAACTGCAGAAGCTATTTTTCAAGAATTCAAAGGATTTATTAATGATTTTAATGAGTTGAGAATTATTGAAAATAAATTATTACAATTAAATGCTTAAGGTTTTTTTTGAAAGTAGATGTACCTATTTTTAATAATAGTTTTTTTTCTAATAAACATAATTTAAAAAAATTATTATTAAAATTTAATAATCCTCAGGATAATTTAGAAGTTATTAATATAGTTGGTACTAATGGCAAGGGTTCTACTAGTACCGCTTTAAATGCTCAATTAATGTTTAATAATAAAAAAGTTGGTCTGTTTATATCGCCAGCTTTTTTTGAACATAACGAAAGAATTCAAATTAATTCAATCCCTATAACTGATGAAATAATTTACAAATATATTGATTGTTATAAAAAGGATTGAGAAGAATACAATTTAAATTTTTTTGAAATATTCTTGTTTATTGCGATATTTTATTTTGTAGATAATAAAATAGATATAGCCGTGATTGAAGCTGGGATCGGCGGGGCAAGAGATTGCACTAGTATTTTTCAAAACCAAAAAGCAGTTCTGTTGACTTCTGTTTCATTAGACCATACAGAAATTTTAGGTAATTCTATTAAACAAATTATTGAAAATAAAGTTGGGATTTTAAAAGCAAATAAAAAGATTTATTGTGCCAATTCTAATTTTAAATATTTAAATATTATCAAAAAATTGATTACTGCAGACCAATTAATAATTTGTGATTTATATAATAAAATTTTAGATAAAAATCAACAAGATAATCTAGGTATAGTTGTTAAATATTGTCTAGATAATAATTATAAAATAAATACTGAAATTTTAGAGAAACAAAAATTAATTGGTCGCTATATGAAATTAAGAGATGAACCGCTTTTTTTAATTGATGGAGCACACAATATTGATGGTGTAAAAAAATTGTTTTCAAATTTAAAACCGATTGAAAATAAAAATTTAATTTATGTTTTTGGAACATCAATTAAAAAAGATTTTAATTCAATGATAAATTTTTTTAAGGAAAATAATTTAAAAGTTCATTTAACTAATTTTGAACATGATAAATCATGGAACATAAGTGAAATTGATTATCCTTACAAAATCGATAATTGAAAACAATTTTTAAAAAACAATTTTTCGCAAAACATCATTGTTTTTGGCTCATTATATTTTATTCCGTTAGTGTATAATTTTTATTATACATTGTAGGATATTATGAGGTAAAAATTGTTTAATTTAATTGCTAATATTATTTCTTGAATTTTTATCATTATCCTCGCAATGGTGGGAGCTTTTATTGATAAAAAAAATGTTAAAAACCCATCTATTTTTGCTTTATGTTTAATGGCAATGTTTGTTGCAATGACTGTATTATTAACTAATTTAATTAGTTATAGTTTTGCTTTTTTTGGTAATCAAGTGCAATTAAATTTTGGTCAATTTATTTTATTTATCAGTGGAATGTTATTTGGTCCATTTTATGGAGTTATTTGTGGCATTTGCAGTGACTCTATCGGTGCTATTACAAACATAAAGGGAGCATATAGTTCAATTTTTACACTAGATGCAGCTATTACCGGATTTGCTGGAAGTGCAGTTTTCTTTTTCAGAACTAATAAATATTGATATTGAAAAATGGTGATGATTTATTGTGCCCAATTTTTTCTTATTTCTTTTTTTAACGATGAAATATGATTATGAATCGTCTTTGGAAAAGGTTATGCTTTATCTAGCTTGATGATAAAGTTAATTAAATATCCGATAGAATGCTTAATTTATACTAATTTAACCTCGTTAGTATTTTTAGCTTTATTCAACATATTAGATCATAGTCTGTACAACGATTACTGATGTTATAAAAATGGAGGTAGATTAACTTTTAAAAAATCTAAAAAGGATAATGTGGTCGAACTTTAAATGTTCAAAAATTAAATATGTTATAATTACATTACAATAAAAATAATTTAATAAGTCCTGTTAGGTGATTTAATATGAAAGACAATAAATTAACAGTTAAAAAAATTATTAATATGTTCAATTTTCCTTTATTAGCAGGAGAAAAACATGAAGATAATGAAATCCAAGTTTATGGATTAAATCGAGCAGGTCTGGAATTATCTGGATATAAAAGATCTACAGAAATTTCACAAAGAAGAATTATTTTACTATCTAATAAAGAATATGAATATATCCAAAGCATAAAAAAAGAAGAAGTGCTAAAAAGATATGAACAATTAACTCAAAGTTTTACCCCATTAATTATTATTACTGATAAATTTAAAGATGATAAACTTATAGCGGTCGCCAAAAAAAATGATTGCCCTTTAGTTAAATTTTCTAAAATGAATACTAGTACAATCACTCAATTAATTTTAAGTTTTGAAGAAAAATTCTTTTCTAACAAAACAGAAGTACATGCTTCTTTAATAAACGTTTTTGGTAAAGGTGTTTTAATAAAAGGCAAATCTGGAATCGGTAAATCGGAAGTATCGTTAGAATTGGTTAAGAACAAACATTTATTTATTGGTGATGATAGAATTGTTATTAGGCAAAAAGGATTATCAGTGATTGGTGCAGCACACCACTCTTTAAAAAATTTAATTGAAGTTCGAGGATTAGGGATTTTAGATTTAAAAAAAATTTATGGAGTACAATTTATAACTGATGAATCAAAAATCGATTTAATTATCAATTTAATTTCTAAAACAGATAATCAATTTAAACAAATCGACCGACTAGGAATGGATTTTAAGACTGAAAAAATTTTAGAAACATCACTTCCTTATATTAATATTCCAGTGGTTTCTGGAAGAAATTTAAGTGATTTAATTGAAGCTTCAGTAGCAAAATTAAAATTATATTTAAACGATAAAGATGACTATAAAAAAGTTTTTGAACAATTAAATTTTCAAGAAAACCTAGAATAAAGAATTATTTAAATTGGAGAAGATGAATGGAATCTTTTGCACAATTAGTTAAAAATGAAATAATCAAAAATATTGAAAAAAAATGTTGTGAAAAAAGTTTTCTTACAGGTTATTTAAGATATAATTCTAAAATAATTTTAAGGGACCAAAAATTAACTTTATTAATTTCATCATCTGCGAAAAAAATAATTGATGATGTTTTTTTATTGTTGGAGAAGTTTATCCCAGAATTATCGACTATTTCAGTATTGGTAGAAGAAAAAAAATATAATTGACCAGTATATTCAATTTTAATTAATGACAAGGTTAAAAACATTTTAGAGAAATTTAATGTTATTCAAAACAATAATGTTTTTCAAAAAAAAATCAGTTTAAATACAAATTGAAATAGATGTTGTGTAAGATCTTATTTTGCAGCGATTTTTATATGCAAAGGAAGTGTTAATTCACCAAAAACTAGCAATTATCATTTAGAAATGCAATTTAATAATGAACAAGATAATGAAACTGGTGAATACTTATTATTAAAATTAAAAAAATACAGTTTTGATTTTAAGTCTGTTATTCGAAAAAAAAATTATGTAATTTATTTAAAACAAGCTGTTCAAATTTCAGATTTTATTAAATTCATTAAAGCTAATCAGGCAATGTTTGTTTTTGAAGATTCAAGAATTCTCAGAGATATGGCAAATTCAGTTGTAAGATTAAATAATATTGATCATTCAAATAATAATCGATTAAAAAAAGCATCAGAAAAACAAATTCTTCAAATAAATTTTTTAAAAAAACAAAATTTATTTGAAGAATTATCAGATAAAATAAAAAAATTAGCGAATTTAAGATTGAGTTTCCCAGAAGCATCTTTTAATGAGCTAACAGTATTGATGCTAAAAGAATATAATATTGAAATAAGCAGGTCTGGGATTAACCATTACTTTAGAAAAATAACTGATTTATATAATAAAAATAATTAATAGTTATTTTTATTTAATTATTAAATTATGTTATTATTATATTAATGAATTTGGAGGATTTTATGTTGACGTCAAATCAAGAGTATATATGAAATGTTGTTGTTTACTCTTTAGAAATTTTTTCATGTGTTGTTAGTTTTGTGATGATTATCATTGGTTTGTTGCAAAACAAAAAATCACAAACAGGGTTATCTGCTTTAAATGGTGGTAATGATGAATTATTCTCCAATTACAAAGAACGTGGTTCAGATATGATTTTATCAAGAATCATGCTTTGATCAGGTTTTTTATTATTTTTAGTTACTATAATTATTTCCATATTTACTAATATATTTTTATAATAATAAATTTCTTTTAAAAAATAATTGAAGTAAAAGCTTCAATTATTTTTTAAAATTAAATAAATTTTTTTAAGGTTAAACTCTAAATGCAAGAATTAATTATTGATTTTTTTAAAAAAGAAAAAAAAGATTTATCATTTTATGATATAAAAAATCATTTAATTAAAATAAAGTCTTTTCGTAATATTGAATTAACAAATGAATTAAAAAAAATGGTTGAGCAAAATTTATTGGACTATTCCGCGGAAAAATATTCTTATTTAGATCCTTCTGTTTATGAATTAGGTAAAATTAATGTTAATCCAAAAGGTTTTGGTTTTATAACTAAATTAGACGATAATACAGAATTTTTTGTAGCAGGCGACGATTTAAATCAAGCCTTAGATCAAGATGAAGTTATTTTTAAGATTAAACCCAAATTAAATAATAAATTTTCTAACGCAGAAGCAAGAGTAATTAAAATTTCAAAACGAAAAAAAACTCAATTAGTGGGTGTTTGCCAATCTTATCCAGATGGTAAGAAATTTTTAAAAATTAATAACCCCAAATTTCAAGATTATAAAACTAGTTTTGTGCGAATTAATTTTGAATTAATTACCGGGAACTTATATGAAGTTCAAATAATTAAAGTAATCAAGAAAAATATATTGTTATTACAACCTTTGAAAGATTTGGGTGCTTCAAATTTACCTGGTAGTGATATTTTAAGTGTAGTTTATGAGAACGATATTTTAACTGATTTTAATCCGGAGAGTTTAAAAGAAACTGGTGATTTACCAGATGAATTAACTATAAAAGATGTAAAAGAATTAAAGGGTAGAACTGATTTAACACAGAAAAATTTTGTAACCATTGATGGAGATGGTTCAAAAGATTTTGATGATGCTATTTTAGTAGAAAAATTAGAGAATGGTAATCATTTATTATATGTATCCATTGCCGATGTTACTCATTATGTGACCAGAGACAGCGCTTTAAGAAAGGACGCTTTGAATAGAGGTTGTTCAGTGTATTTGCTAGATCGTGTAATACCAATGTTGCCAGAAAAATTAAGTAATGGATTATGTTCCTTAAATCCTGATAAAATTCGTTTAACTATGACATGTCAAATGGAAATAAATAAAAAAGGTGAAATTGTTAATCATAAAATTTATGAAAGTTACATTAAATCTCATGCAAGATTAACATATAAAAATGTCAACACTTTTTTTAATAGTCAAAAATTAGATAATGACCCTGCTATCAAGGATATGCTAAAAGAAACACGAAATTTATATTATATTATTCGTGATTATAAAATAAATAAGGGGGTTTTAGATTTTGATATCCCTGAACCTGAATTTATTTTAGAAAATAATAAAGTGGTAGATATTAAAGTTAGAGAACGCGGAGAAGCAGAAAAATTAATTGAAGAATTTATGGTGATTGCAAACGAAGCTGTGACACTACAAATCACTAAATTAGGACTTCCTTTTTTATATAGAGTTCATGACAAACCTTCAGAAGAAAAAATTTTGAATTTAATTACACAATTAAAGCTAATGGGTGTCAATGCTCAATTAACTACTTCTGAAATTGTTCCCAAAGATATTAGTAATGTGCTAGCAAAATTACAACAGTTCCCAAATAAGCAAATTATTTTCACTTTATTTTTAAGAAGTATGGAAAAGGCAAAGTATTCAACAGATAATATTGGTCATTTTGGTTTATCTTCAGATAATTACACACACTTCACATCTCCAATCAGAAGATACCCAGATGTGCTAGTTCATCAGTATTTAAAAGATTATTTAATTCATAAAGTAAAATATACAGATAAACAATTATCTGAAATTCATGATAATCTAGAAATTTGAGCTGATAAATCAAATATTAACGCTAATAAAGCTGTCGATTGTGAAAGAGCAGTTAATGCGATGAAAATGGCAGAATATATGGAGGACCATATTGGCGAAGAACACGATGCTCTAATTACAGCTGTTAAAAAATTTGGAATTTTTGCAGCTTTGCCAAATAGCGTTGAAGGATTGATTCATATTTCAGAATTAAAAAATGATTATTATGTCTATGATGAAAGAACGAGTGTATTAAGAGGCGAACGTACTAAAAAAAGCTTTATAATAGGACAAAACATTAAGATTAGAGTAAAAGGGGCAGATAAAAAAACAAGAAAAATAGACTTTGAACTTATAAATTAAGGACAAACTATTCAGGGAGAATAATGATGAAAATCATTACACAAAATAAAAAAGTTTATTTTAATTATGAAATAATTTCTAAATTTGAAGCAGGTTTAGAATTATTGGGTAGTGAAATTAAATCAATTCGTGCTGGAGAAGCTAGTATTAACGAGGCCTTTATTACTTTCAAAGATAACGAGGCCTTTATAATAAATATGCACATTGCAAATTATAAGTTTGCCACACAAAATAACTTGGCAACAGACCGTACCCGTAAATTGCTGCTCCATCGTTCAGAGATTAAAAAAATTTTAAAAATAAAACAACTCGAAAAATTATCAGTAGTACCAACTAAATTATATTGAAAAAATAATTTTGCTAAATTAGAAATAGCTTTAGCTAAAGGTAAAAAAAATTATGATAAACGAGAAACTATAAAAAAACGTGATGAAGAGCGTAGATTAAAAAAACAACTAAAACCTTAATTTTTTATTTAATTGATATATATATTTAATCCAGTTATAATTATTGTATGGGGATGTCAAGGGTTCGACATGTATAAAAGTCTATAAGTTGCAGTGGTTTGAAAGACCATAATTTCTTCTAGGTTCAATAACCGGAAAAGAACAAAAATCTACTGATGTAATTCCAGCATTTTTATTAAACAATAATGCTGCTGGTTTTGCATTAGCTGCTTAATTAATCTCGACGTTAGAGAAAGCAGGCATTTCTTTTAAGTTTTTTTATTTTTACTTATAGAGATGGTTTCAGATAAAAATAATAGTGATTTTAATGGTGATAATAAATCATGAAACTCTTATCACCTAGTTAATTTTTGCCTTTTGTATAGTTTTACAAAATTAATGAAAATTCAAAACTATTCTAAACTGTAGACGCTTGTAGAATTTTATATATGGACACGGGTTCAATTCCCGTCATCTCCACCATTTTTATTTATATCTAAATTAAGATATTTACATATAAATAAAGATTGTTCAAATTATGAAATTATATTTCATAATTTTTTATTTTATAAGGAAATTAAATCAATGCGTTTAAGAAATGACCCCAATGCGAAAAGCACAATACAAGAAAACAAAGACCTTGTACTAGAAATGGAAAACACTGATCAAATTATTTTTTCTGAATTATTTCAAAATACTGGTCCCATTCATTTGGAGATTGGTATGGGAAAAGGAGATTTTTTAATTGAAACTGCAATTCAAAATCCAGATATTAATTTTCTTGGAATCGAAAAGGCTTTACCAGTAATTGCAATTGCATTGAAAAAAATTAATGATTTGGATTTTAAACCAAAAAACATCAAATTAATTTGAGGTAATATGGAAAAATTATTTGATAAATTACCACTAAATTCAATCGATAAAATTTATTTAAACTTCTCCGATCCATGACCAAAGAAAAAGCATATTAAAAGAAGGTTAACTTTTGATAATTTTTTAATTAATTATCAAAAAATATTAATTTTAAAAAAGGGAACTTTACAGATTAAAACAGATAATAATGATTTATATTTTTATTCTCTGAATAATTTAAAAAGACATAATTGAGTTATAAATTATTATACAACTGACATTTATTCTCAAAATGATATTTTTTTAAAAAACAATATTGCAACAGAGTATGAAATTAAATTTCGCAATAAAAACAAAAACATTAATGCTATTTTGTCAAAAGTTCCAATTTAAATAATTATCCTAAAGTATTTATAGTTACATAATTAAAATGTAAATGAACATAACCATGTTCAGTGCCAACACAAGGTAATGGCATTCAGATTGTTGGAACATAAGAAACGTATCGATTTTGCTATTTTATAACTACGATAATAAATTGTGCTACTTTATGTATTTAAGTGACAAAGACATATAAAATAATTATTTTCAAAATTATAATATTTTTAAAAAAATACATAATTATTATAAGAAATTTATAAAATATGTTTAAATATTATATATATTTTATTTTTAGTAATTATTAATTGGGTGTATTGTATGAAGGTTAAAGCAAGTAATTTAGTAGGTAAAGGAACTCTAGAAAAAATCTTAGTTTCTGATCAAAGTGTAAAAGCAGGAGATGAATTAGCTTTAGTCTCAACTGTGAATGGTAAAATTGTCATAACATCACCATATGATGGAACAATTACTAAATTAGCTATGCCAGGAACTAAAATTAAAAATGGTTCAGTAATTGCAAGTATTTTAAATAAAAATAAAACAAGCGATAAACATATACCTAATGATTCTGTTAGTAGTGAGTCTTTTGAACGAATGAGTTCTAAATGACATGAAATTAAAGAAAAAGATTTTGATGATGATTTTTCTGGATTTGCTGTCAAAGGTTCAAAATATAATGTTGACCCTTTCAATACAACAAATATTAAAAATGAAAAACCAATTTCAAATAAAGTGCTTGATGAAAATGAAATCCAGCCTAAACGAGTAGTTGACACAATAAATCGCAAAAATAAGGAAGACAATGTTTTATCAACTCCTTTTGCATCAAAAGATATTTTTCAAAAAATGCGAAATGATATTGCCAAAGCGGTGGAAAAAAGCAGTGATGATTATGAAAAGGAAACAAAAATTTTAGATAAGTTAAAATCTGCTGAATATAAATTATTGCAACAAAATCATAATTATAATTCAAAAGAAAAAAAATCTGATATTTATATTAAAAGTTCCACAACAAAACCGTCAAATGCAGCGGACATAATTCTAGGTTCATTTCAAAGCAGTGATTCTATTAACAAAAGCAGTGATTGAAAAAACTTAATAACTAACAGAAAAAATAAATTACATTCTGAAAATAATTTTGAAAAATTAGAACTAGATAGCAAAAATAAAATTGTTAATTCTATAGATGATTTAGATGAAGATGGGCGCCCTAAAATTTTGCGTAATCTTATTAATAAAAGATTAGAAAATTTTCATATTAAAAATGCATTAGATCAACATGAACCAGTTGGTGATGAAACCATCGGAAAAAAAACTAGAGGATACACATTAGAAGATATTAAAGACCAATCAGTAATTAGTAATTTTAAAAAAAATCCAGTGCCCTTTTTAGAACATCAAAAAGAAGCAGAATATATTGATGCAAATGGTAATATAGTTTCTTCAAAAAATAATACACCAAAATTAGGTTCAAATTTTAGTCAACCTTATTTTCAAGTTGTAAAAAATTTAAATGCTGAAAAAACAAGGGAAGAAATTTATGGAAAAAGAAATTTAAGACATTTAATTCAAGAAAGAAGAAAACAAATTTCTGATGGTTTAATTGAAGATGGCGGGACTATAGGAAGTGCCCGTGTTTTTGAAAGACCTTCAATGAGTGAATTAGAAAAACAAATTCAAAATCCAAACTATATACCTGCATATATAAATGGTACTAATAGTGATAAATTTATTGATAATTCAGGAAATGCAAATAATCAGTTTTATAGCGAAGCACAAACAATTCAGGGTTCTTGAAAAGAAAAAAATAATTTATTGGAAAATGTTTGTACACAAATTGAAGAAAAAGTTGACCGTATTAATTCAATCGCTGAATATCACCCATATTCAAACGTGGATTTTGTTCAATCATATAAAAGAACAGGTAACATTGATTTTGATTTATTTGAAGCTGAAAAATATTATTTTTATTTAAAAGATATTTTAAATAAAAATAAACATTTTGAATTTGGAAAAAGAGTTTCAACTGCATATTCAGGTCGACCTAGTAAAAATTCCGAGATAGTTTCTAATGCTCCAAATATGATTGAAGATGTGTGCGCATTAATTGAACAATTCCGCACAGAAAATAAGACTGATGATTCAATTAATAAATTAATCCAAGTAATGACATTAAAATTTTTATCTGAAAATATGTTAAAAAAAGACCCTAAGGTATCAACTGCTGTAGAAAGTGTAATTGATAATGTTACAGAAAAATTATTAACTAGCAATAAAATATCAGCGGATGATTACACTGTAAAAACAATAAAATCACCATACAATAAAAATACTAAATATCTTAATCCAGATATAAAACCAGATAATAAAAATTTACCTGAAGAAAACATGGAATTTGTAGAAGAACCAGAATGATACCAAAAATTAAGTTCTTTTAGTAAAAAAATTAATCCAAAAAATTTTACTATCTTAAGAAGCCGAATTGATATTTCTTTTATTATGAAATTAATTTCTAGTGTAAATAAATTGGCATTAAAAGAGCATCGTTTTACTACAATGACTTTCATTGTCAAAGCTATTTCACAAGCATTGGAATTTTATCCAAAATTAAATGGATTGTATGATTCAGAAAAAGTTGCTTCTAAAATTAAACACGACCACAATATCGGAATATTTTCTAAATATGATGAAAAATATTTAATTCCTGTTATAGGGCAAGTTGATAAAAAAACATTATTAAATATTGCAACTGATATGAATTTAAAAACTCAAAGAATGAAAAAAGGTGATTCATTTGATGAAATTAGTAAAACAAGAACTTTAACCATAGTAAATATTAACGAAACAGAATATAAGAATTCTGATTCCTTTAATCATCGCTATAATTTACTGACTTTTTTTGTAGATCGTGTCCGAAAAGAAGTTATGAAATATAAAGATAAAAATGTTTTAAAACCAACAATAAATTTAACTTTAGAGGTAAACAGAGATATTATCTCAATTAATGAAGCTACAGATTTTTTAAATAGAGTAAAATATTTTTTAGAACATCCGCAAAATTTATTATAAAACATTGTTTTCTAATTTATTTTTTATAATATTACGATTTCAATTCACCTTGTAAAAGAAAATATTGCTTAATAAAAACTGAATAATGTATGTCATATCACAAATAAAAATAATTCAACCTGTATCAATATTTGAAAAAGCTAACAACATTATTAACATTGGAAGTTGTATCAAATATTGAACAGGAATATCAAATAATGATGGAATTCACTGGATACCACCACTTCTTAAAATATTAAAACTTAAATACGCATTAGAATAAAAGAAAAATATTAGAGAGTTACCAGCAATCGCTAAAAATAAAATATCTTTACTTTCCTGTGTAAAATCTTTAAATAAGAAATTAACAATTATAAATGATGATAAGAAAATAACCGTGGATAAAATAACGCTAATTAAAAAAACTAACGTTTTAAGTTTTTTAGCATTTTCTTTTGCTTCATCTAATCTATTTTCACCCAATGGTTTTCCGATTAATTGTGGTATTCCAAGAATAGAACCATTAATGACACATCATGAGATATCAATTAATGTGTTGCTGATATTCACAGGAGCTAGAACATCTTGAGGGTTATCTGTCATTTGCCCTAAAATGATTGTAAAAATAACATAATAAATTTGAAACAATAATTCTGAGGGTAGCAATAAAATCCATACCTTTAACAGCTTTTTTCACATTTCTTTTGGTATATATCAAAAATTTTTAGTTAAATTATAAAAAGGTTTTTTTACAATATAGTAAATGATTACACCTGTTAATTCAAAAACTTTAGAAATTAAAAAAGCGATAGCAGGACCAGCGATCACAACATTGTCTCCATTGATTACTGTGTTTATTGGCCAAACTGTTAATGTTAAAAATGTGATAGCACAGTTAACAATGATAGCTCCTGTAGAAATTAAAATTAAAGTGTAATCGCTTTTTTCAAAACTATTTGTAGTAAAAATTAAAGGTATTGTGATTGAACTAATCAAACAAGTTCAAATACTAATTTTAAAATAAACTACCCCATTGTTTATAATTTCTTGGGTATTAGTATCATTGCTACTCATAAACATTTTAAAAAGATTATCAATTTTTACCGAAAAACAAATTACAATAAACAACAAACTACACATTAAAGATAACATCACTTTAAAATTTGTGGAATATTTCACTTTGGAAACTTCATCGTTCCCATAATATTGTCCAGCAAAAATATTGCCAGCGATAGTTGCAGAATAACTTAATAAAATAGAAATTCCAAATAAAGTAGTTGCTAACGAAACACCAGCTACCCCATTTTCACCAACATTTACAAAATTACCAATAATAAAAACATTTAATAAATTTCCTAAAGCAGTGACAAAAGCTTGCAATATAGCGGGTCTAATTATTTTAAATGTGTTTTTAATAAATTTTTTGTCATTAAATAATAACTTAAAATGCATATAATTCCTTTTTTAAATTTATATAAATTATATATTATATGTTGAATTTTTTTTTGAAAAAAAATAAATTTTTATATACAATAATTAATGTAATAGTATATATATTATTACATTAATTATGGCGATAGTGGCGAAGTGGTTAACGCATTGGTTTGTGGATCCAACATTCGAGGGTTCAATTCCCTTCTGTCGCCCCATTTTTTAAAAAAAATAAATCTGTATTTCTACAGATTTATTTTTAATTATTTCCAAATTTAAATGATAGTAATATTTAAGGATGAATATGCAAAAAACAAATGTGGCTATTAAAGCGTACAAGCATGATGGCAGTCTGCACCGAATGTGAAATGACGGTCAAATAATTTCATCAGAAAATAATAAACTGATAATATTCAATCCAGTTGGTACAAAAGTGATTGAAAAAAATGGTAAGTCCTGAGAACTAACCGAACCATCATTAACATTTTTTTATAAAGATAAGTGACACAACAAGGTTTTTATTCAAGATGCAGAAAATAAAATAAAAATTTATATTAATGTTACATCTTTATTTCAAAATAATAAAAACCTCATATCTTATATAGACTATGATTATGATTTTAAAGTAGATAGTAATGGTGAATATAAATTAGTAGATATGTATGAATTTCATCGTAATCGAAAAAAATATAATTATTCTATGGAAATCACTAGAAACATTTTAGATGAAATCAGCAATATAAAATCAGAACTTAACGAAAATTTTGAAACTTTAATTAATGAAGCGAAAAAAATATTTAAAAATAAAAAAACTAATTATTCCTAATTAGTTTTTTTATTTTTGAATAAAGTTTTATCTAGAAAATCACCAACACCACCTTCATCGTTAGTTAGATAGGTAATGCTTCTACAAATTGATTTTAATGCTGGATTTCCATTTTTCATACCTACAGGATAACCCACCATCTGCATCATTTCTAAATCATTAATTTCATCTCCAAAAGCAATCGCATCTTTCAATTCAACGTTATAATATTGAGCTAAAATTTCGGCACTACGTCCCTTAGAAACTAATTTATTAGTTAAAATTATTATTTTTTTATTAGAATTATTAGTAATATTTATTTTAATCGATTTATGATAAGAACCTAAAACTCTTAATACATCATCCATTTCTACATTATTTTTTAAAGTGATTGCAATATCTGTTGCCGGACCAGTCCATTCTTTATATGGATCTTTTATCCAATAATTATCATCAGCTATATTATCTAGATGAAAATATGTTTCAATTCAGCTGTCATTTTTTAAACACATAGCTCTATCAAAATACTCTATCAAAATATTATCTAATGATTTTTTAATAACTTCCTCATTGATTATGTCCATGATGATTTCATTAGAGATGGGCATAACGATACGTTTAAATTCTTGTTTCAATGGATCGTGGATATGTCCACCATCAAAGTTTGTTAGTAAGGTATTTAATTCCAATTCCTTATAGAAGCGAATAGATGCACGATGAGGACGACCAGTAATGATACAAACATGGTGACCAAATTCCACTGCCTTACCAATTGCGTTCTTAGTTTTTTGGTGGATAGATTTACCATCATTTTTTAAAGTAGTACCATCTAAATCTATTAATATTAACCTTTTTTTATCATTTTTAATTTCCATAACTATTACCCCGACTTTCTTATTAATTTTATAATATTTATGCATATTATGCATAAATATTATAAAAAAATTAATTTAAATATATTATATTATCGGACAGGGTAAAACGATGAATATAAAGGTTCTATTATTATGAATACAAAGATTAAAGAAATGAGACAAGAATTGAATATTTCTCAAAAACAATTAGCAAAAGCCGTTAATGTTCAACAATCAACAATAAGTAGAATTGAAAATAATTGTTCGACCACAAGTTATAAGTTAATTTTAAAAATTCTATTATATTTAAGATCGAAATATTTCGAAGCTCCAGATATTGGTTTTTTAAATTTTGATGAAAATATTTTTGAATTTATAATTACTTTATTAAGTGATAAATCAGTTTCTAATTTGATTAGCACTAATTCAACACAATTTTCTAATCAAGTAATCACTTGGGTTAGAGAAGAATATATTTAAATTAATTTAATGTTTGTAAATATTATTTGTGGTAATCTATAATTATTAATGTGTACAAAAATATATTTTTAAAAGGAGCTTTTATTTTAAATGACAGCACATATAAATGCTAAAAAAGAAGATATTTCAAATAAAGTTTTGATGCCAGGTGATCCAAAAAGAGCGGAATTCATTGCTCAAAAATTTTTAAAAAATTCAAAACAAGTTAATGATGTAAGAAATATGTTAATGTTTACTGGAGAATATGAAGGGGTAAAAGTTACTATCGCCGCTAGTGGTATGGGTTGTCCATCGATTGGTATCTACTCATACGAGTTATTTAATTTTTATGGTGTAACTGATATTATTCGTATTGGTTCAGCTGGTTCATATACAGAAGATTTAAATATATATGATTTATACAATGTAGATGTTGCTGTAGGTGAAAGCCAATATGCAAAGATTGCCGCTAATATTGATGGTTATAAAATAACTAGTTCATCTAAACTTTTTAAACTATTAAATGAATCTGCTCAAAATTTAAATATCCCGTTGCAAACAGGAGCTTGCCATTCTTCAGATGTTTTTTATCGTTTTAATAAAGGTGATTACAAAACTATCAATAAAAATACTGGGGCAAAATGTGTAGAAATGGAAAGTTTTGCATTGTTTGCTAATGCAAAATTGTTAAATAAAAACGCAGCATGTATTTTAACTATTTCAGATTCTTTGGTGAAAAATGAACAAACAACATCCGAAGAAAGACAAAATAATTTTACAGATATGATGAAAGTAGCTTTAGACGCAATCGTTAAAGCATAATCGAGAAAGTGATAATTTTAGGAATTGAAACAAGTTGTGATGAAACAAGTATCTCTATTAAAAAAGACGATAAAATTTTGGTAAATATTGTATCTTCACAAATTAAAAACCACATTGAAAACGGAGGGGTCATTCCTGAGTTGGCTTCTAGGTTGCATTTAAAAAATTTTCCTTTAGTTTTAAATCAAGCAATATCAGAATCAAATATTGAATTTAAAGATATTGATCATATTGCATATACAAAAAATCCCGGTTTAATTGGCTGTTTAAAAATTGGTGAAATTCTTGCTTTAACCCTAGGACTATATTTAGAAAAACCGGTTTTACCTGTGAATCATTTAGAGGCACATATTTATGGTGCACACATTGGTCATAAATTTGAGTTTCCTGCCCTAGTGTTGCTAGTTAGTGGCGGTCACACTCAATTAATTTTTATGAAAGAACATCTAAACTTTCAAATAATTGGTGAAACACAAGATGATGCTATCGGAGAATGTTACGACAAAGTAGCAAGAATGTTAGGTTTAAATTATCCAGGTGGCCCAATAATTGATAAATTATCTGCACAAGGTAAATCAAATTATGAGCTGCCAATTTCGATGATAAACAAAACTCTGAATTTTTCTTATAGTGGATTAAAATCTGCTGCTAATAATTTGCTAACAAAATTAAAAAATCAAAAAAAAGAGATAAATATTGAAGATTTTTGCAATGCTTTTCAAAAAGCAGCAATTGGCCAAATCCAAAACAAATTGGATTTGGCAATTTCGCAATTTCCTGACATAAAATCAATAGTTGTTGCTGGTGGTGTGAGCGCTAATTCCTACCTAAGATCAATTATAAAATCTAATCAGTATAAAAAATTTAACGTTATTTTTCCAAAATTAGAATATTGCACAGATAATGCTGCTATGGTAGTAGAACTGGCGAGTTATAAACTTTTAAATAAAATTAATTAATAAATTAATCAATCTATGTTTAAAATGTTATAATTAATAATATTTGATAGATTGGGGTCTATATGTTAATTTCTTTTGTTGTTTATTTTAATAAAAATTTAGTTGATGTAATTAAAACAATTAATTCTATTAAAAAACAAACTTTAAATAATTATGAAATCATTGTAATTAACGATTCTGGTTATGCCCAAGGGAATGATTTGAACGATTACATCGAAGAAGAAGCAAAACTTTTAAATAAACAATTAAAATTAATTATTTCTTCTAGTTCCCAAGGTTATACTTACGCTATGAATAATGCCTTTAATGTGGTTAAGGGCGATTATGTGATGATGGCCCCTCTTGGCGGAGTTAGTTATGATCATGATTTATGCAAGAATATTCAAACTCAACTTAAAGATACTAGACCAGACTTAATTGAATTTATCAGAGATAATAATCAAAAAACAAATTCTAAATTAACTAAAGTAAAAACAATAAAAGATAATAAAAAGATATTAGTGAATATGGATTCTGGGATCTATAATAAATTATTTAAAAGAGAATTAATAATAAAAAATCAGTTAACTTTTTTAAATTACACATGATATTTACAACTATTTTTATACCAGTTTACTTTTTTTGCTGATGACTATTTATGCGCTAATTTTGAAATTGGTGAATGAAAAGAAAAAGCGTTGTCATACAGTATTTTTGATTTAACAAAACAATGGATTAAAATTTTTAATTGGTATCGTAGCAAAGATATAATTCAAGATTTTCGTGAAGAATTAGATTATATTTATACAAGATATTTGTTGTTAGAATTCTTAACTTTTGTGAAAAATTTTTATAATAAAAGTGTTTATAATAAAGCGATTAATGAGGTAAGAACGCGTTTGAAACGTCGAAGTAAATATATTAGTGAAAATGAATATATTTTAAATGAAAATAATGCTGATTTATCTAAAATAATTTTAGAAAAGGGCATTGGTGAATATTTAAAAAGAGTTTAATTTTATTGGGTCTGATTTGAAGGTAATAAAATGGAAACAATATCCAATGAA
Organism: Spiroplasma endosymbiont of Amphibalanus improvisus; assembly: GCF_964030645.1. Lineage (NCBI taxonomy): Bacteria > Bacillati > Mycoplasmatota > Mollicutes > Entomoplasmatales > Spiroplasmataceae > Spiroplasma > Spiroplasma endosymbiont of Amphibalanus improvisus. The sequence goes on along the minus strand of NZ_CAXIPX010000004.1, from coordinate 63,427 downwards.
AATTTAAACAAAGAGCAACCAATAAAAAAAAGTTTTTTATTAGCTTCTCGAAAAAGAATAATATTTGCTAGATTACTAGACATCATTTTTTCTAGTGTAGTACCTTTACCCTTGACCTTGACATTTTCAAATTGGTCTAACGGACACAATGAATATTTTTTACTATTAATATTTATTACTTTCCTCTGATTTTTATTATATTTTGTTGTCATACCATTTTTTTGATATGGTAGAACTTTTATGAAATGAGTTTTTAAAATTAGATTAGTTACTAATCGAAAAAAATTAACATTTATTTCTATTTTATCAAGGGAAATGATTATTATTTTTTTACCGTGATTTGTTGAATTGTTAGTAGATTTAATAGTGGTTAAAATATTTGGCATTGACTTTAGTGAATTGATTAATAATCCAGATGATAATAAGTGACCAGTGTTAATATTTCAAATCGCTTCCTCATTTTATATTTTTTGATTTTTAGGTCTTATTATCGGAATTTGTCTAAATGACGATCGTCAATTTTTTATGGACCGAACATTAGATTTATATATAATTCAAAAACCAAAGATAGAGAAAAATGCATCTAGTGATAATAATGATTCGAAAAAAAACCAACATATTCATTTAGGTGATAATAAACCTGGTATTATTAGTGATGATGATTTAAAAAAAATAAATGAATTATAATTTATTAAAAGGGAGTAATAAAAGTGTTAAATAATCTATCATCTTTAAATGAAGAACAATTAGAAACTGTCAAGACTATTGATCAACCAGTACGGATAATAGCTGGCGCTGGAAGCGGTAAAACAAAAACTTTAATTTCTAAAATAGCTTACTTGATTAACGAAATAGAACTAAAACCAAATAGAATTTGTGCGGTTACATTTACAAATAAAGCAGCAAATGAAATGCGTAATCGTTTACAAAAAATGTTAGGACCAGAAGCAAATAGTTGTTGGATATTAACTTACCATGCTTTGTGTAAAAAAATATTAAGAGAAGATATTGATAAATTAAATAATGGACCTGATTTTGAGATCACTCAAATATCAGACTTGATTGAAAGCAATGGATTTAATTCTAACTTTTCGATCCTGTCAGCTTCTGAACAAAAAACCATAATTAAAAAAATTTATAAAAATTTTGGCTTTGATAAATTAGAAAATAACGATATTAAAATAATTTCATTTAAAGTTTTGGATTTAAACGGTAAAAGATTACAAAAAGAAAAAGCGGCACAAGACTTCGATGATCATGAAGTTTTTCGAGTAAGTTGAAAAATTTATAACGAATATCAAAAATTTAAAAAAAATAAAAACGTTTTAGATTTTGACGATCTTTTATTTTTTGCTAGAGATTTATTACTTAATAATTCTGAAGTTAAACAAAAATGACAATCGAAATTTGATTATATTTTGGTAGACGAGTTTCAAGATACCAATCCAATTCAATTTGAAATTATAAAACAATTGAATGGACAAAAAAAAGGTTTAACAGTGGTCGGTGATCCCGACCAAACCATTTATTCATGGCGTGGAGCAGATGTTAAAATTATTTTAGATATAGAAAAAGTATTCTCTGATTGTAGAACAATAATTTTAAATAAAAATTATCGTTCTACAGAAAATATTTTAGATTTAGCAAACAATTTAATTGCTAAAAATAAAAATAGAATTAAAAAGGATTTAACATCCGTTAATGGTCAAGGGGCCAAACCTATTTTATTTAGATCTAAAAATGAAGCAAACGAAGCAGAATGAGTTTGTCGGAAAATCCAAGAATTAAAAAAAGAAAACAAATACAATTACAAAGATTTTACAGTTTTATACCGCATCAATCGTTTATCAAACAAAATTGAAACTGAAATGCGTCAGTGTGGGATTCAATATCAAGTGGTAGGTGGTACTAATTTTTATAGTAGATTAGAAGTTGTAAAAATTATTAATTGATTAAAAACAATTATTTTACATAATGACCTAGCGCTTTTATACATTATTGAAGAAGAGAAGGGGATCGGACCAAAAGCTGTAGAGGAATTAGAAACTCTGGCAAATAATAATCAATTAACTTTATTTGAATTATTATTAGAAAAATCTGATTTAATTAAAAATTCCCTTTTAATTAAATTGAATAATTTAATAACATTAATTAAGAATTTTGAAAATAATGTACTTCAATTAGAACCAGTTATTTTTTGTAATAAAATTGTTGAACTGACTAAAATTAAACAGTTTTATAAACAAAAAAAAGAAGAACATCGAAATGAAAACATCGATGAATTATTGAATACAATAAAAGAATTTAGTGATCAATATGATTTAAAAAATTCGAAAACTTCAGATATTTTACAAGATTTTTTAGAAGCTGTTTCATTAGACACTGATGTAAAAAACGATGAACATGACTCAAATGATAAAGTTCAATTAATGACAATTCATACTGCAAAAGGTTTAGAAAATAAAGTAGTTTTTTTAATTGGTTTAAATGAAGGGACATTCCCAAGTATGCGTTCAGCTAAAAGTGAAAAAGAATTGGAAGAAGAAAGACGTTTATTATATGTCGCTACCACAAGGGCTGAAGAAAAATTATTTATGTCATATAGTGAAAATATTTTCAATTTTTATTCTGGTGAGCAACCAGCGCACCCCTCACGATTTATTTCTGAATTTGATATAACACACTATGAAAAATCAGAAGATCCATCATTGGCAACTTATGGTTTTAAACCTACAAGTAATACTTTTAATGATTTTTTAACTCCAAAGGATTCTATTTGAAAAATTGGTGATAAAATTCAACACCCAATTTTTGGACAAGGTCAAATTATAAAATTAATAGCAGCTAATATTATTGTTCAATTTAATTCTCCTTATAATAATAAAGTTTTGAGAGGGACCTCCGCAGTAATTTCTCGTGTAGATTAAAATAAATTATTTTTTTCTTTCTTTTTTCTTTTTTATATATATTATTAAAATATAGTTTAAGAAAGGAGGTTAAAAAAATGACTTCTATAAAAGTAAAAGTTATTGATCCTGTTGGGTTGCATGCCAGACCAGCGGCTATGATCGTTCAAACAGCAAGTAAATTTAATTCTGAAATTAAAATTTTGTTTGGTAAAAAAGAAGGTAATTTAAAATCAATCATGAGTGTAATGTCTCTTGGTGTTTCAAAAGATGCTGAAATTGAAATTCAAGCTGAAGGCAAAGACGAAGAAGATGCTGTTAAAGAAATTGAAAACACATTAAAAATAAATAAAATTATTTAGTTTAAAGCAACAGGTTATCTCTGTGCTTTTTTAATTTTATACAAAATTATAAGGGGGTTTAAAGTTGAAAAAACTTCTTAGCGTCTTATCAACATGCGCGATTGTGGGACCATCTATCTGTTCGGTAGTGGCTTGCAATATTATTAAACCTGTAGTACCAAATTCAGTGTGAACAATCACCGATGGTGGAACAATTAATGATGCATCATTCAACCAGCAAGCATGAGAAGCTGCTGAAGAATATGCAGACGTTAATTCATCATCTGCTAATTATATAGAAACGCTTGCAGCTGGTGGTGGAACCACTCCCAGCACCAGTGATTTCACTCAGTCTTACCAAATAGCTAAAATGGAAGGTGCTAACTACGTTATCATGCCCGGATTTAAACACGGGAATAGTTTACAACAAGCAAATGATGTATTCGGTATGAATGGTGGTGGAACCTACGGATTATATTTAGACGGAACCATTGATACATCTAAACAACAAAATTTAGTTGGAGTTCAATACGCTGGAGAAATTTCAGGTATTGAAGCAGGAATTGTAACATCATTATTTTTATATGATTACCACAAAACTGAACATGAATATCACCCAACAATAGCTACGTATGGTGGTATGTCTAATCCTTCGTCAGTTAATTCTTATATGTGAGGGTTTGTCGAAGGGGCAAGATTAATAAATTTTGCTATTAAAGAATCTACAACTAATAACGATGCACAAGCTTTATTAGAGCAATTTAATTCAATATTAGAATCAATGTGTTCAGATCCATATGTTTTAGACAATAGTTCTCCATTGGTGTATATGAATTCAGCTCAAGTGCATTGTGATGGTAAAGACGGTGGCAACTATAACAAAAACAATTCATATGGTTTATCTCCATATGGTGATGATAAACAATGATTTTCAGGAACATTTGATCCAACAGATCAATCGGCAACAGCTATTATTAACAAAGCATTCTCAACAGGAACAGACGCAATCATGCCAGTTGCGGGTCCACAGTCTAATATTGTTTTAAAACAAATTGATTTCTATGAACCAAAAATGAAAAAAGATTTATTTTTAGTAGGTGTAGATACAAGTGCTAAAGATGCTTATCCAGACCAAGATCAAAAAATTATCACTTCGGCTTTAAAAAATCTAAAACAATCATCAAATGATGTTATGACAGGTTTAGCTGATGGGTCACTTGATCCAGGGCAAAATTTTACTTATACAGAGCAACCAGATCCAAGCTCTGGCATTGATTATTTATCATGAATGGGTGTTTCTGAAAGTGCTGAAATCAAAGGTGTTCAAGTTACACCAAAAACTGTTAGTTTAGTCGAAGGTATCAAAGGCCCTCAGAGCAAAGAACTTTACGATTATATTAATGCATTGACTACGTGATATGAAGATCCTGCACGAAATTGAAGTGCTTTAGCACAATTTTCTGATGCATTTAAAATTAACCCTGACTTAACAAGTCCAAATTCTGTTAATCAGTAAAATTTATTATTTAATACAAAAAATATAAGGAGGTAGTTAATGAGTGAATATGCAATTGAAATGAAAAACATAACCAAAATTTTCAATCAAAAATTGATCGCAAACGAAGACATCACTTTTCGAGTTAAAAAAGGTGAAATTCATTCATTGATTGGTGAAAATGGTGCTGGAAAATCGACATTGATGTCAATTTTATTTGGTTTGTATGAACCTACATCAGGTGAAATTTTAATCAATGGACGTAATGAATTTATTAATTCACCAATAAAGGCTAGAAAGTTAAAAATTGGTATGGTACACCAACATTTTAAATTAGTTGAAAACTATAAGGTTTGACAAAATATAGCCCTAGGAACGGAAGATACCACAGCTAAACAATTTATTAATGCAAATCTAATTAAAAAGCGTATTTTTGATATTTCGAATAAATACAATTTACCTGTAGAAATTAATGCAAAAATATCTAATGTTTCTGTAGCACAACAACAAAGAATTGAAATTTTAAAAATTCTTTATCATGACGCAGATATTTTAATTTTCGATGAACCAACTGCAGTTTTAACACCAAGTCAAATCGATGATTTATTAAAAATTATTTTAAATTTAAAAAAAGCAGGAAAAACGATTGTATTTATAAGTCATAAATTACATGAAGTTAAAAAAATTTCAGATACAGCCACAATTATAAGAAAAGGGCGATTAGTTGATACATTTGATGTCTCAAAATCATCAGTATCTGAAATGGCTGAAAAAATGGTTGGACGCAAATTAGTTCAAATTAAAAATATTTCTACTAAACAACCAGGTGAAAATTACTTAGTTATTAAAAATTTGACAGTACCAAAAATATCTAATACTAAATTAATAGGTTTAGATAATGTTTCATTTAATTTAAGATCAGGAGAAATTTTAGCAATTGCTGGCGTAGAAGGAAATGGACAAACAGAAATGATAGGTGCTATAACTGGTTTAATTTCAAAACCAAATAGCCTTATAAGATATTTCGCTAGATTACTAGGTATTCATGAAGATTATAAAAAAGATTTAAAAGAAACTAGATTACCTAGAAAATTAGAAAAAGATATTTACTCTAAAACCTTAGAAGTAAAATATTCCAAAAATAGTAATGCAGATATTTTGGATAAATTGATTTCTGAATTAGATGAATTAAAAAATAAAGCAAAAAAACATTTGGAAAGTGATGAAACAAAACAAAAAATAAAAGAATTAAAAGTGCGTCATATGGAATTGATAAAGAAATTTTCAAATCCAAAAAAATCCAAAGAAACTTCATCTATTAAAATGATTGTTCCATGTCCAAAGTGTAAAACAGGGACAAAAATATGTAAGTTTGATCATGATAAACAAAACACTATTATCGAAAAAGAAGTTTTTACAAAAAATATAGCTACTCGTCAAAAAATAGGAATGAGTCATATACCAGAAGATCGACATAAACATGGAATGTTGCTGGATGTTAGAATAATGGAGAATATGGTGTTAGAAGATATACCTTTTAAACCTTATTCACGTTATGGGCTAATAAACTCAAAAGAAATTCAAAGAACTGCGCAAGACACAATTAAAAAATTTGATGTTCGTGGAAGTAATTCCGGTTTTTCAATTGCGAGAGGGCTATCAGGTGGTAATCAACAAAAAGCGGTATTGGGTAGAGAAATGACAAGACCACATAAAGTTCTTGTGGTTGTTCAACCAACACGTGGTTTAGATGTAGGTGCTATTGAATTTGTTCATAAAAAAATTCTTGAAGAAAAAGAAAGCGGAGTTGCAATCCTGTTGGTTTCATATGAATTAGAAGAAGTTATGTCACTTGCGGATAAAATTATCGTTCTAAACAAAGGAAGGATTATTGGTGAACTTGATGGTAAAAAAGCCAAACGTGAGGAAATAGGTCTAATGATGGCTGGTGGGAAGAAGGTGATCAATAGTGAACTTTAATGTAAAATTTTGAAATATAAAAACGAAAGGTAAACTTTATAAGAGTTCGAACGAATTACATAATAAAACCAAATATTTAAAAGCTTCAATCTTAGCGATTTTATTCGGTATTGTTATCAGTATGATTGTAATTTTGTGCAATGGTGTTAATCCGTTCTTGTTTTTTTGAAAAAGTATAGAAGTTTCTTTTGGAGTTTTTGATAAAACAAGAACTCTGCAATTTGTTACTTGCTTCACTGTCGCAGCTTTAGCAATAGCAATAGGTTTTAAAACTGGAATATTTAATATTGGAGTTTCTGGTCAAATGCTAAGTGCTGGTTCTGTGGCATTAATAATTGGTATATTATATGGCGATCAAATCGCAAATAATGGGGCAGCTACTTTTGGAGTAATCCTATTATGCATATTAACAGGAGCATTATTGGCAGGAATCGCCGGAGTTTTAAAGGCTTTTTTCAATATTCATGAAGTTGTAACAACTATTATGTTAAACTGAACTGCTTGATATTTCTTGAAATGAGCTTTTACAACTCATTCATCTATTTATGATTCAGGACAAGGAACATCGATTCCTGTTCAAGATGGAGTGCTAAGTTTAGCTGCTGGTGGTAACGAATGAATTATTCCGTTCCTTATAGCCATACTTTGTGTTTTAGGAACTGTATTCTTGTTATCTAGAACTGTTCTAGGTCATAAACTAAAATGTGTAGGTCAGTCAGCAAATTGTTCAAAATATGCTGGGATTGATGTAAAAAATAATATAATTTATGCAACATTAATTTCTGGTGGAATGGCCGGTCTTGCAGGATTTTTGTATTACACAATCGGGTTGCAATCTTCTATTTCATTCACAAGTGATACATTGCCCACTATGGGATTTGATGCAATCGCAGTTACTTTAGTGTCATATAACAATCCGTTCGGAATTTTAGCAACATCATTCTTATGAGGTATTTTAAAAGACGGTACATTTGTGGCTTCACAAATGCCAGAAACTAAAATTTCACGTGAAATGGCATCATTAGTATTTGGTATTATTTTGTATGGTGCAGCAATTTCTTCATTATTCATTAAATTTACTCCAATTCTATGGTACAACCGTAAATTAAAAGTAAAAAATAATATTAAATATGAAGATGATCTTCAAAAATTAAAACAAGATTCATTAGCATTGATACAAGAAAAAAAAGAAATGTACAACACTAAAAAAATAGAATTAAAAGAAGCTTTGAGTAAAGCTCAAAATAATAAAGAAAAACATGAGTTAAAAGTAGAGTTTAAAGAATACATTAAAACATACGAAGATAAATTAAAAAGTTATCGAAATTTAAGAGAAAAAATATATAACGATGTTTTAGATGATTCTAAAAAACGTGGAACTTATGGTATTAAAAATGTTTATAAAAATAAAATTAATAAAATTTACGGAACTACTTTAGATCAAATTATTTTATTAAAAAATGATTATTTTCATAAAGTTGAAGAATTAAAATTACAAAAACAAAGTGGCAAAATAGAAGAATCAAAATTTAAATTAAAAATAACTGATTTAAAATTAAAATTAAATGATGAAGTCATGAAAATTCAGCAAACAGCAGATAAAAATGTTGAAATAAAAATTAAAGAAAAAACTACTTTAATGTTAAGTATAAAAGAAAAAATTAAAAATGCTGATAAGGATGAAATCAAAAAAATTCAAAATATTGACGTTAAAGAATTACAGAAAGGATTGGTGGTTTAATTTATGTGAAATGAGTTTTTTGGTAGTTTTACCATTTTATTTTCAGTTTTTCTAATAGCATCAACTGCTGGGCTTTTTGCAGAAAGGTCAGGGGTAACAAATATTGGTATTAACGGAATGATGATATCGGGCGCATTAACTTTCGCTTTATTTGGTTATTCAATTCATAAAGTTAATCCAGATGCTTCAAATTGATGGCAATTAATTGGTTTCATTCTGGCAATGATGGTTGGAGCTTTATTTGGTTTATTACACGGTTTTGCATCAATTAGTTTAAAAGCTGATCAAGTAATTGTGGGAATGGCGATAAATGTTTTAACAGCAGGAATTGCATTGTTTGTAGTAACATTACCATTTGCAGTTGGAAATAGATTGGATACTGGTTTTGATATTTTAGCTTTAGACGCTTATAATATAGCTTCTCTTTATCTCTTTTTAGCAATTATTTTAATTATTGTAACATTTATCTTTTTTAGATATATAAAAGTAGGTGTATGATTTGCAGCTACTGGAGAAAATCCAAATGCTGTTGACGCAGTAGGTATTAGCGTTGTAAAAATGCGTTATGCTGGAATTTGTATCTCTGGAGCTTTAGCTGCTTTATCTGGTTCAATATTCACGTTTTATATCAGTAGTGCTTTTTTAGGTAATGTTGCTGGTTCAGGATATATTGCTTTAGCAATTATGATTTTTGGACAATGAAGAATTCAATACATTGCTTTTGGAGCAGCACTATTTAGTTTCTTATATGTATTTGCATTCCAAGCTGCCTTCCTTGATGGTGTTCCTGAATGAATTAAAAGTAATGGAGACTTATTAAAAATGCTACCATTTATAATGGCAATTGTGACTATGGTCATCTTTTCCAAAACTTCGAATGAACCCAAAGCATTGGCTCAACCATTTGATAAATCGAAAAGATAAATTATTTAAAAAGAAAAATAAAAACCTAATTCAGGTTTTTATTTTTTTATATCCTATTTTTAATATAGAATGTAAAAATAGGATATAAAAAAATAAACAAATTTTATGGAGTGTAATATGGCCCAAAATTGTATAACAGAAAAACCGAGTAAAAGAGAACATAAACCAGAAGTATTCGCTATTGATATAGATGGAACAATTACCTTTAATGATCATTCCATTTCTGAATATACAATCTCTGAATTTAGAAATATTAAAAAGGATTTTCCGAATATTAGATTTATTTTAGTAACTGGTCGTAGTTACAAAAATGCAGCACGAGTTTGTCACAAACTATCTATCACTGATGATTTATTGATTACAAACAACGGAAGTGTTTTAACAACTATTCATAAATTTGAACCTATGATTCAAAATATTTTAAGTCAAAATGCAGTAGAAATAGTTTTTGAATACGCCAAAAAAAACAATTTAGCAGCAGCAGCACTTTATGGTGATGGTGAAGAAATTTTAATCCCTGAGTTTATAACAAATACAGAAGAAGATATGTTTGCGTGATTAGGCGATTCTAAAATAGTTAGAGATGCCAATAAAATTTATACAGAAAATATTTATCAACTTTGTGTTTTTGGTAATAATAAGTTAATCGAAAAAACTGTGGCATATTTTGAACAATATGGATTAAATGTTTGAGTTTACGAAAGAGAGAAATCTTTTGCTCTAGAAATAAATGGGCCTACCACAAATAAATGAGGAATGATTAAAAAATATTGTAAAAAAAATAATTTATTTATCAATAATGTTGTTGTAATGGGAAACGGTACTAATGACGTTCCGATGTTTGAAAATGCAGCTTATAGTGTTGCTGTGAATAACGCGGTTCCTGTACTGCATGATTTAGCAACAGAAATATGCTTGTCTAATGAAGAAAATGGTGTTGTTAAATTTATTAGAAAACATTTAAATAAATATTATTCTCAAAAATAAAAATTAAATAAATTAAAAAATAATATATAATTAGTACTATTATGTACATTTAGGAGAAACTAATAAATGGCCATTAAATTAGAAGGAATCGGTTCGAGCGAAGGAATTGCTATCGCAAAAGTTTTTAAACTGGTTGAACCTGAAATTATAATTCCAGATAAAAAAATAACAGACGCTGTAAAAGAATTAAAATTATTTAATTTATCGGTGCAAAAAACTAAAAAAGATTTAATTAACTTAGAAAAAATTAGTATGGAAAAACTTGGTTCAGAAAAAGCAGCAATTTTTGGTGCACACCAACAAATCTTAGAAGATCCTGAAATGCAAAAGCAAGTTACTGATTTAGTAAATAATGAAAAAATTAATTGTGCTAAAGCACTTGAACAAGTTTCGAAACAGTTCCAAGCAATGTTCACATCTATGAATGACCCTTATTTCAAAGAAAGAGCTAGTGACATCAAGGATGTTACTAATCGATTATTAAAATATATTTTGAATTTAGAGGTATTAGATTTAGCAACAATTTCAGAACAAGTGGTTATTATCGCTGATGATTTAACACCTTCACAAACTGCACAATTAAATCCGGAATTTGTTAAAGGTTTTGCATGTGATATGGGTGGTCGCACTAGTCATGCAGCTATTATGGCAAGAACATTAGAAATTCCAGCAGTTCTAGGTTTAAAAACAATTGTAAAAAATTCTAAACATAATCAATCAATATTAATGAATGGTAAAACTGGTGAAATAATTTTAGATCCAAGCAAATCTGAAATAGATTCCTGAACAAAGCAAAAAGAACTGTTTTTAAAAGAACAAAAAGAATTATTGTCTTTTAAAGAAAAATCTACACATTCAAAAGACGGAGTAAAATTTGAACTAGAGGCAAATATTGGTTCTTTAAAGGATGTTGATGCTGTTCTTGAAAATGGTGGAGAAGGTGTCGGACTATTTAGAACTGAATTTTTATATATGGACAGTGATCACTTTCCAACAGAAGAAGAACAGTTTGGTGCCTATAAAGCAATTATTGAAAAAATGGGTAATAAAAAAGTTATCATTAGAACTTTAGATATTGGAGGAGATAAAAAATTAAGTTATTTCCAATTCCCTGAAGAATTAAATCCATTTTTAGGTTATCGTGCTATTCGTTTGTGTTTAGACAAAAAAGATATTTTCCGCACACAATTAAGAGCTTTGATTAGAGCTAGTGTGTTTGGGAAAATTGGCATTATGTTTCCAATGATCGCTACAGTAGATGAATTTAAAAGCGCAAAAAAAATATATGAAGAAGAAAAAAATAAACTTATTAAAGAAGGTGTCAAAATTAGCGATGAAATTGAAGTTGGAATGATGATGGAAATCCCGGCTGCAGCAGTAATTGCAGATAAATTTGCTAAATATGCAGACTTTTTCTCTATCGGAACTAATGATTTAATTCAATATAATATGGCAGCCGATAGAATGAGTCAATTTGTGTCTTATTTATACCAACCTTTCAACCCTTCAATTTTAAATATGATTAATTTGATCATCAAAGGTGCTCATAAACACGGTAAGTGAGTTGGCATGTGTGGTGAAATGGCTGGAGACCAATACGCTATTCCTTTATTAATGGGTCTAGAATTGGATTATTTTTCAATGTCAGCTACAAGTATTTTAAAAGCGCGTAAAATTATTTCAGAATTAAATGTTTCTGATATGAAAGAATTGGTTCAAAAAGCATTAAATTCTGAAACTAATGATGAAGTTTTAAATTTGGTTAAAAAAATTTATAATTAATTGTTAATTGATTTAAATGATATTATAATAATAATGTTTTAAAAAAATTATTTATTTTAAAGGAATTATAATGGCAAAAGATATAGTAATATATGCTCCCGTTAGTGGGACTATTAAAGATTTAAGTAAAATTAAAGATGATGTTTTTTCAGAAAAAATGTTAGGGGACGGAATAGCTATTGTCCCGGACAGCAATAAGTTTTTTGCACCAATGGACGGTAAATTACTTACAGTTTTTCCATCAGGTCATGCTTATGGTATTCAACATAAAAAAGGTATTGAAATGTTAATTCACATTGGATTAGATACAGTTAATTTAAATGGCGAAGGTTTTGATGTCAAGGTAAAACAAGGTGATAAGGTCAAAACTGGAAATATTTTAGTGGAGATAGATCTAGAAGCAGTTTCAAAAAAAGTTCCAAGTATGGATACACCAATTGTTTTCACACCTTCGACTTTAGAAGGCAGAGAAATTGAAGTTGTCGCAAAAGGTAAAGTTGAAGTTGGCGATAAAATAGCTATCATTAAAAAAACTAAATAATTTAATATTGTATATTTTAAAATTTCTTTATTCTTATAAAGAAATTTTATTTTTTTTAAAAGGACTAAACTATGAATATTAAAATCAAAAATATTGGTCAGTTAAAAAATGTTAGTTTAGATTTTAATAAGCAAATAAACATCATTTATGCTGAAAATGGAACTGGAAAAACAACAGTTTCTAGACTGTTGGACTCTATTGATAATCAGGAAGCTTTATATAAAATAAAAGAATACTGTCTAGACGATCATAGTGTAAATATTTCATTTGATAATAAAAAACTTAATTTTCAAAATTCTAAATGGGATCAAAATTTTAATAATATTTATGTGTTTAATCAGGATTATTATTCACAAAATATTATTTCGAAAATAGGAGATCGAATCTATTTAGGTGATGATAAAGTAAATAAAATTAGATCTTATTCTCAAATTTGAAAATGGATTTTAGAATTAAAAAAATGTGACAGTAAAATTCCATTCTTTAAAAAAATTTTTTCTACAAAAGAATTATTTTCACTATTGCGTGTTTCTACAGTTAGACCAATTTTTGATTGATATCGACCAGTTTTAAAATTAACAGAATTTAAAAAAATTTCTGTTACAAAACTAAATTATTACATTTCTATCGCTGAATTAGAATACGAAAGAATTAAAACTGACAAAGATAAACTTAAATCTAAAAAATTAACACGTATTGTAGGTTTTATGAACAATCTTTCTAAAAATTATGATAAAAACTCATTTGTTTTAAATTTAAATGATTTTTATAAATATAATGATTACAATGCTAAATCTTCAGATAATTATTTAGGCGCAATAGAACCATGGAGATTTTGAAAAATTACTTTTATTTATCAATTAATGGTTTCTCTTGAAGATGCCCATGATGAGTTACCAGACATTGTGGCAACAAAACAAATTAATGTTAGTGATATTGATAATCAAGAAGAATACAATAAATTAGAAAATTTATTTTTTGATTTAATTAAAATTAATCAAAGTAAGAATGATAAAATCGATAAATATTTAAATATTGTTGGACTTGGGAATAAGTTTTCAATTGAAGATGGTCGCGTTATTCATAAAGGTGGATCTGGTAAGGATGCCATTTCTTTTTTAAGTGAAGCAGAAAATAAATTATTAACACTTTGCTATTTTGTTTCTGACTTAAAAAATAAAATTAAGAAGCCAGCAAAAAACCAGTATATTGTTATAGACGACCCAATTACAAGTATGGATAACAATTATATGCTAAATGTTGTACGTTTATTAATTGATTTATCAACTCGTGAACATCCTGAATTTCATTGAATTATTTTCAGTCATAATACAAATTTTTGTGATATGTTGGTTGAAAAAATTGTTAGAGAACGTAAAAGACAATCTACTAAATTCTTTTTAATGCATTTAAATAATGATTTTCACACAAATATTAAAACTTATAAAAATAATTTTTTTGAAAATGCTATCAAGAGATTAATTAAAGATATTTATGATATTAAAGAAAATATTGATAATTTTAGTTCTATAGATATTTGTAATAAGGCCAGAATCTTATTAGATATATACTCAAATATTCATTCTGGAAATCCAGATTATCAGACATTAATTTTAGATAATAAATTATTTGACAACGATGTTGTCGGTAAATTTAGTTTAGTTGTAGATTGATTAAATAAATATTCTCATGGCGAAATAAATTTAATTAATTCCTTTGATTATAATAGTTTGCAATCAAAAAATAACATTTTAGAATTTATTATAATTGTAATAAAAACTTACTCACCTAAAATTTGAGAACAAAATTTATAAATTGCAAAAAAATAAGACAAATTTAAATTTTTTTATAGGAGTTTTTTTGAAATCAACAGAATCTAAAACTAATTTATTTTGAAAAAAAATAAAATGACAAATCCCTAAGACTAATACCAACAATTATCATGAAATTAATTTTAAAAACATTGATACCAACCCCACGGGATTAGTCTTTTTCTTCACTACAATAATCGCTCCTTTATTTTTAAGTTTACTAAATTTTTTAATTTGAAAAGATAATAGTAGTAATGATTACATTCTTTTTGTTCAATCTATTTTAACTTGAATTATTATCGGAGTGGGATTCTATGTTATTCAAAAACAAATTGGAAAAGATGAAATGTTTCGTAATGGAGCGATGGCATTTTACTTTTTTTATTATATCCCTAATGCTGTTGCTTTAATTTTCAGTTTAGTATTATCTCTGTTAGGAATATCTGAGTATTCTACAACATTATTACTTACTTTTTCTATTATTGGTGATTTAGTTCCTTTGATAATGTGCTTTGTAATGATGCCAATATTTAAAAATAAAATGATAAACACTTTAAAAAATGATTGAAAAATTTTTTTAATAGCAATAACCGCTTTTATTTTTTTAACATTTATTTTAAGTTCATTATTTTCTGAAATTCAACATATAATCACCCCCAATTCTAATTCTAACAATCAAAATGATTTAACTGATTTAGATAGTTGGTGGGATAAAATATTATTATTTATTTTAACAATAATGGTAGCACCTTTTATTGAAGAGATGGCAACCAGACATGGTATTTTTGCTTTATCAAGCAATCGATGATTTGCTTTTTTTAGTTCAATTTTATTTTTTGCTGGAATGCATATTACTAGCTCAAATGATTGAACTCACATAATTGGTTACTTGGGAGGGTCAATAGCGTTAACCACTTGCTTTATGATAGCTCGTGATAATGTAACATATTCTATTTTTACACATATGGGAATAAATTTAATTTCTTATATCTTAATTCTAGCAGTGCCAGGACAAAATTAATGAAAAAAACAGAAATTATAATAAAAGCTAATGATGCCGAACAAACTATTTTTAAATTTATTAAAAAAATTTGCCCTCAAACAAGTATTTCTATTATTTATAAATGATTTCGCAATAAAGATATTCAAGTCAACGATCAAAGAATTAATGATCGTAATTATATAGTTAAAATTAATGATGTTATTATCATTTATGATAATAATGTACACATCATTTCTCGAGGAAATAATATTCGTATTTTAGAAAATAATAAATTAGATATTATTTATGAAGATCAGAACATTATGATAGTAATAAAACCTCATAACATTGAAATGCATAATAATGATAATGATATAATTTGTATGGATAAAAAAGTTAGATCTTATTTTGCTAAAAATGCTAAATATAATCCTAAAAGAGAAAATTCTTTTATAATAAGCAGTGTTAATAGATTGGATAAATTTACAACCGGACTAGTTCTTTATGCTAAAAACAAAAAAGCTTTAAATTATTTTAATGATATTATAAATAATAAAGAGAAAGTAAAAAAATATTATTTAGCAAAAGTTGAAGGTAAATTTAAAAACTCCAACATAACTGTATCTGGGTTTTTACATAAAGATGCAACATCAAAAAAAATGGTTTTTAACAATAAAAGTGAAAATGATTTTAATAAGTTATGCGAAACTAAATTTAAAGTTTTAGTTTCTAACAAGGAATATTCAATTCTAAAAATTAAGTTAATAACTGGTAAAAAACATCAAATTCGTGCTACATTAGAATTTTTAGGACATCCAATTTGAAATGATCAAAAGTATAGTTCTGGTCATATCACTGATAATAAAATGATTTATTTATATGCTTATATTTTGAATTTTGGTAAACTAGACAATGAGTTTGATTATTTATCATCTAAATTTTTTAAAATGAAAAATATAAATTCAGAATTAAATAAATATTTAAAGTTATAAAAGGTATATATGAAGTTTTCAAAAAAAGTATTCGGAATTGCATTAATAGGAGTTTTTTATAATCTATTTATTGCTATTTTTCAATTTTCACTTATTTTTTTAATGATGCAGTGATATGGAACTGAGTTGAACGGGTTTGTTAAAATTTGTATGGTTTTTGCCGGAATTTTTGGTATTTCTGACACAGCGAACGGCATCAACGGAATGCTGCATTTGTTTAAACCATTACAGGCACGTGATTGAACTAAATGTAACGAAATTTTAAGCACCACAAATAAAGGTCATAAAATTGGCGGTTTTATATACACTATTGTATTTTTAGTTTGCTTATTTGGATACACCATTTACACTGATATTACTGGTGGGATTCATATTATTGATGAAAATAATGTGACTGAACAGTTATCTTACTGAAAATCAGTGTTAATTATGTTTTGTATTTCTTCGAAAAATATTTTGTCGTTATTTTGAACAGCTAAGTATGAAAATTTATTATCTGCTGATAATAATAATCATTATCGCTATATTGTAGCACTGATATGTGATTCATTAATTTATGGTTCAACTTTTTTGTTAATAATTAAAGGTGTTGATGTCAGTTTGGTATTTTTACCATTTTTAGCATTTTCATTAATTAAATCTTTATTATTATATATATTTGTAAAATATCGATATCCATGAATTAAAATATCAAAAGAAGTTAACAATTTAGAATTAACAACTAATTCAAAATGAATTTCATTTCGTTTTGTAGGACAAACACTTTTAGCAAACACCGATATTGCAATAATTGCTTTATTATTTGGATTGAATATCTCATCTGCTTTTGCATTGTATATGTTGATTGTTACTGGAATTAGAGAAATTATGATTACTTTAATAGTTGCGTTTCGCGCCTTTTTTGGAAATTGAATTTCTCTTTATGGAAGAGTTAATTGAAGTGTGTTCCGAAGATTCGAATTGTATTCTTATTTAGTAGGATTGTTCACATTTGTGAATATGTTTTTATTAACTCCTTATTTTGTCGACGCCTTATATGGAAGTGTTATTGTAAATTCAGCAAATACATGAACAGATGTT
Source organism: Spiroplasma endosymbiont of Amphibalanus improvisus (assembly GCF_964030645.1). NCBI lineage: Bacteria > Bacillati > Mycoplasmatota > Mollicutes > Entomoplasmatales > Spiroplasmataceae > Spiroplasma > Spiroplasma endosymbiont of Amphibalanus improvisus. The sequence goes on along the minus strand of NZ_CAXIPX010000004.1, from coordinate 45,865 downwards.
GAAACTCAATTGTATACACAGATTTTTTTAAGACCTGAATTTTCATTATTAATTTCATTAATTAACTTTTTTATAATTATTTCTGAACCGGCCAATACTTTAATTTTCGCAAAAAATCATTTCCGTAAAACATCGAAATTTACCTTATCATTAGGAATTGCGAACACATTAATGATGGTTATTTTCGCCTTTATGTCAGTATGGGTCGGCCATAATTATACCTTCGCCTTGTATTCTATGTTTACAATTGAATGCATTTCTTATTTTATTTTATTTGTTTATCAATGGGTATACGTTCGTCTTTATTTAACTTATAATGCTAACATAAAAGGTTTAAAGCAAAATATATTTTTAATTTTTTCAGTAATATTAATTTCAATTATTATGATGTATGTTTATTTATACCCTTCAACAACTTGAACCTTCAACTCAATAGATGGAACAGGTAGTTCCAATGTTTCTAACTGAACATTTTCACAATTTCTAACCTTTTTTCTAACGACATCTGTCATCACATTTATATCAATATTAGGTCTATTCATAATAACTCACCCAATAAAAAGCCTAAATGTCTTTGTTAAGTTACCAATTATCAATAAAATTTATAGTAAGTATGAAAATAAAAATTTAAATAATTCTATCATCAAAGAACAAGATGAAGATTTATTTAATATTGATTTAAAAAATGAAATTATTTCAAGTCAGGTTGATGATAAACTAGATTCAAGCAAAAGAGAGAAAGAAGTTTATATAATTAATTCGAATTAATGGTGAAAAATGGAAATAAAAAATGCCGAACATAAAATAAAAGTTTTAAAGGAAAAACTGAATTACTATAATTATGAATATTACATCAATAATAACTCGGTAGTTGATGATTTTATCTATGATAATAATTTAAAAGAATTAATAAAACTAGAAATCCAATATCCAGAATTAAAATCGCTAGATTCACCATCGCTAAAAGTAGGGGGTGGTGTTTCTGATAAATTTAATAAAATTAAACATTCTTCACCGATGCTAAGTTTAGCAAATGCCTTCAATGAAAAGGATTTATTAAATTTTAATGATAATGTGGTAAACATTATTAAAAGTAATAATGTTGAATATGTTTGTGAATTAAAAATTGATGGCGTATCAATTTCTTTAATTTATGAAAATTATATATTGAAAAGAGCAGTCACTCGAGGTGATGGCCTTACAGGGGAAGATGTAACAGAAAATGTTCGTAAAATTAAAAGTATTCCTCTAAAAATTAATTTACCTTCTGCGATTGTTCGAGGAGAAATATATTTAAATAAAAATAATTTTAAAAAATTAAATCAAATTCAAGAAGAAAACCAAGAACCTCTATTCGCTAATCCAAGAAATGTCGCTTCTGGTACTTTAAGACAATTAGATTCTAGTGTGGTAAGTAAGAGAAGTTTAGATGCATTCTTTTATTATCTTGCCGATGCTCGAAACAATAATGTTGAAAAACACAATGATGCATTAAAATTATTGCGGGACAATTATTTTCCTGTTAATCCCAACAATAAAATTTGTAAAAATATCCATGAAGTTATAACTTTTATCAAAGAGATGACAGATAAAAGAAATGATTTAGGTTATGAAATTGATGGTATTGTAATTAAAGTGAACGCATTAAACTATTATTCAGAAATTGGGAATACTGCTAAATTCCCAAAATGAGCAATAGCCTATAAATTTCCTGCCGAAATAGTGGAAACTAAATTATTAAATATTTTTCCTACTGTAGGTAGAACTGGAAAAATTACTTATAACGCACAGTTAGAACCAGTTCAACTGGCAGGAACAACTGTTAAGGCTGCTACTTTACACAATGCAAATTTTATAATAAGTCGTGACATTAGGGTTAATGATATTGTTTATTTAAAAAAAGCAGGGGATATAATTCCAGAAGTAATTAGCCCTTTGTTAAAACACCGAATAAATTCATCACAAAAATTTAAAGAAACTCTGAATTGCCCTGAATGTAAGAGCAAGTTAGAGAGAATCGGTTCAGAAGTAGACCAATATTGTATTAATAATTTATGCAAAAGAAGATTACTTAGATCTATTGAGCACTTTTGTTCTAGAACTGCTATGAATATTGAAGGATTAAGCAATCAATTAATTTTAAAATTTCACACCAATGGATTCTTAAACTCAATTGTAGATATTTTTGAATTAAAAAATCATCCAGAAATTATAAATTTAGATAAATTGGGCCAAAAATCTTACAATAATTTATTAACAAGTATTGAAAAATCTAAAGAAAAATCACCGGAATACTTATTATTTGGTTTAGGTGTGCGTTATGTAGGTTTAAAATCAGCAAGAGTTATAATTAAAGAAGTTCAAAATTTAAATAATTTGTTTACCATAAAATATGATGATTTAATTAATTTGCCAGATATAGGAAGCACCATTGCTAACTCGCTACTTGATTATTTTCAAATAGAGAGTAATGTTAAACAATTAAAAAAACTGATCGAACTGGGATTAAATCATAAATATGTAAATCAACAAGTCAGTGATTTATTTGCCAATAAGATATTTGTTATAACCGGAACTCTAACACAGTCTCGTGATTATTATGTTAATTTAATCATTAGCAATGGTGGAAAAATCTCTAATACCATTAGTCAGAAAACTAATTTTCTACTAACTGGAAACAATCCTGGTTCAAAAATTGACAAAGCTAAAAAATTAGGAGTTAATATCATTGAGGAAAATTATTTTTTAGAACAATTAAAACTTTCAAAGGAACAATAATGAATTTAAAAGTAACCCAAAAAGACATTAAAAAATATGTCTTAGATATTATGCTAGACCCAAACGATGAACAAATAATTTTGATGCAAAAAGAATTATTGATTATTTTTGAAACTTTAGATAAAAGTTCAGCAATTGACATCAATGGTGTTGAACCAATGAATTGAGTTGGCGATTTTGAACATAATTTAAGACCGGACACTATTGAAGAAATTTTGACACAAAAAGAAATTTTAGCAAACGCCCCTAAAGTTAAGGGAGATTTTATAGTTATTAATAATAAAAAGGAGAATAATGATTAATAAAACAATTGCTGAAATGCACAACATGTTAATTAATAAAGAAATTACACCGAGTGAATTAGTTAAACAAGCAATCGATAGATTAAAAAAAACTAAACATTTAAATTCTGTAATAACTGATACTTTCGAACAAGCTTTAATACTTGCTAAAAAACTGGATAAAATGGAATTTTCGAAAGATGACTTTTTATTTGGTATCCCTTATTCTACTAAAGATAATTTTTGCACCCTAAATGTCAAAACTACCGCTGGTTCAAAATCATTGGATAATTTTGTACCAAAATATAATTCAAAAGTTGTTGAAATTTTAAATGAAAATAATGCAATTAGTATTGCTAAAACAAATTTAGATGAGTTAGGGATGGGCGGTCATGGTCTATATTCATATAAAGGCAATGTTTTAAATCCGTGAGATAACAAACGAATTTCAGGTGGTTCATCTTCCGGTTCAACTGTGTCAGTGGCTGTCGGTGCTGTTGCTTTTTCACTAGGAACTGACACGGGTGATTCAATACGTAAACCTGCAGCTTATAATGGTATTGTTGGTTTTAAACCTTCATATGGATTAATTTCTAGAAACGGAGTTATACCATATGCACCAAGTTTAGACACAGTAGGTTTTTTAACTAGAAATGTAGAAGATAATGCAATTTTATTATCACACCTAGCCAAACATGATCCCAGGGATATGACTTCAAAAAAACAAAATCTAAATAAAATAAATATTAAATTGAAGAAAATTCAAAATAAGAAAATAGCTTTTTTTCAAAATGTATATGATGTGTTAGCAGAACCTATTAAAAAGAATTATGATGAATTATTTAATAAATTAAAAGCTAATGATATTAAAATTGAATTTATTAATTTTGACCAAGAATTATTAGAATCTTTAGAAATAGTTTACACAGTGATTTCTTATGCAGAAGCAGCAAGTACTAGTTCTGCAATTGATGGAATCAATTTTGGTTTTCGTGTCGAAGGTGATAATTATTCTGAAATAATGCACAGAACTAGAACACAGGGATTTGGTAAAGTTGTTAAGCGTCGTTTTGTAATTGGTTCTTATTGCTTATCAGATGATAATCAAGAATTACTATTTAATTCAGCTAAAAAAATTCGTAGATTAATTTGTAATGCTTTAAAAGTTGTTTTTCAAAAATACGATGGTTTAATTTTACCACCCGCCAATGATTATGCCCCATTAATTAAAGATGTGGAAAAAGATCAGGAAAATCCTTATAAACGTGGTAGTTTTGTAGATAATATTTTATTGATTGCAAATTTATATGGTAATCCATCAATAACAATCCCTTGTGGTTTTTGAGATGATTTACCAATTGGAATTAACATTAATACAGACATCTATCACGAACAAGATTGTTTGGATTTAGCATTTACTATTGAACAATTTACAAATTTAAAAAATTTAGTTTATGAAGGAAAATAAATATGCAAAATTTAGAAGTCGTAATTGGAATTGAAAATCATATTGAATTAAAAACCAAAACTAAAATTTTCTCTCCAGGTACTATCACTTTTAACGCGACACCTAATAGTAAAGTACATCCTATTGATATGGGTTATCCAGGAACTTTGCCAATTTTAAATGAAAAAGCAGTAGAGTTAGCACTTCGCGCTTGTAAAGCATTTAGTATGAAAATCGATCCACTAATGAAATTCGATCGCAAGAATTATTACTATTCTGATTTAAGCAAAGGTTTTCAAATCACACAACAGTTTCACCCTATTGGCAAAGAAGGCTATTTGGGAATCGTCGATATTAATGGAAAAGAGAAAAAAATTGAAATTGAAAGATTACATTTAGAAGAAGATACTGCAAAACAAATTATCAATCAAGATGAAATTTATTTAGATTATAATCGAGCAGGTATCGGCTTAATAGAAGTAGTTACAAAACCAGTTTTCACTAACGCTCATGATGTTTGTGCTTATTTAAAGAAAATTCGTGAAACAGTTCTATTTTTAGGGGTAAGTGATGCAAAAATGAACGAGGGTTCATTACGCTGTGATGTTAATATTTCATTAAGACCAGTTGGTTATAAAGAGTTAGGAACTAAAGTAGAAATTAAAAATTTGAATTCTATTAATAATGTGGAACGCGCAATTAATTTTGAAATTAATCGTCAAACACAATTAATTTCAACAGGGAAAGAAATTCAACAAGAAACCAGAAGGTATGATGATAAAACTAGAAAAACAGTTTTAATGCGTTCAAAAGGTGGGGCATTAGACTATAAATACTTTCCAGAACCAAACATCCCACCTATTCAATTAGAAAAAAAATGAATTGAAAACATTATTAATTCCAATAATAAACTGCCAGATCAAATTAGAAAAGAGTATTTTGAAAAATTTAAATTTAAAGAAGTTGAATTAAATCAGTTGTTGACAGAACCTGTTAATGTTGAATTTTTTGAAGCATCTTTAAAATACACTAAAAAACATCAGCTAGTATTAAATTATTTAAATGCAGAAATTCAAGCCTTTTTAAACGAAAAGAATTTAACTATTACTCAAACACAATTGACACCTGAAAATTTAGGGAATTTAATAAACAAATTAGATAAAGAAGAAATTTCTTCTAAACAGTCAAAAACTATTTTGCTAGAAATGTTGAAAAAAGAAATATCAATTGATGAAGTTATCAGTAAAATGAACATCAAACAAATCACAGATGTAAAACAAATCAAAAATATTTTAGAACCAATTTTTGGACAAAATAAAAAATTATTAGAAGAATATGACAATCGACCTGAAAGAGTTAATAAATTTTTTATGGGACAATTAATGAAAGAGACGCGTGGTCAAGTTTCTCCTAAAATAGGCCAAAAAATTATTGAAGAGTTAATTGCAAAATATAAATAAAAAAGTGTGGAATAATAACCACACTTTTTTATTTATTAATTTGAAGAAGCGTTTTTAAAGTAATCTTGAATATCATTAATTTTCTCTACCTTACTGATAATAAATAATTTATCACCAATTAAAATTTTAGATTCCTCTTTTGCCAATTCTACTTTTTTATCACGAGTAATATGAGTAATATTAAAGTTAGGAATGTTTCATAAATTATTTTCACCTAAACTTTTTCCGTCAAAATCAACATTTTCTACAATAACTTCTAAAGCGACAAAATTATCATCAACTAAATGAATATTAGTATTAATTCCGAACATGGCTTTCATTGCTGTAATTTGACCCGAAATTTCATCACGTAAAATAATATTTTTAACCCCTAATTGTTCTAGAATTTTAGCGTGTCTAGAATCACGAGCTTTTGCAATAATATTTTTTACACCAGCTTCTTTTAATGCGATGACTGTTAAAATTGAAGATTCTAATTCACTAGAAATTGTTAATATTACAGCATCAAAATTTTTAATTCCATAACTTGTTAGCGCTTTAGAAATAGTAGTATCCATAATAATTGAATCAGCATTTGGGAACTGAGAAATGAAATTACTTACCAGTCTTTCATTAGAATCAATAACAGTTACAATACTTTTTTTTGAAAATAATTCTTTTGCAACTGCATTACCAAAGGCACCAATACCTATAATCGCAAAATTTTTCTTTCTAGCCATTTTAAAATCCTTAAGTCTTATTATTAAATTATACTATTTAAAAATGATAATATCAATTATATTAAAATGTAGTATAATTTAAGTGTTTTTATTATTCTTATTTCAATGAAGGGTTAAAATTTTATGAACAACTTATCAATAACTAGTTATTCATCTGTTGATAAATCTTCACTTTTTGATTTTTATTGAATTAAGGATTGATTCAATAATTTTAAAACAAAAAGAAAAGCTAAAAAATCTAAAATGGATAAGCATTTTAGATATAATTTTAATAACATTAGAATTAAAAATAAATTCACAATCATCTTGTTAATTTATCTAACAATTGTGTTAATAGCTGGATTATTATTGGCAATCCCTGGAGTTGTTACTAATTCGGAATATAGTTGAAATTACTTGTATTCTTTGTTCAATGCATCATCTGCTTTTTCTGATACTGGTTTATCGATCCCTAATGCTTCAGCAGATTATTCAATTTTTGGTCAAATTTTAATTTTAATCTTGATTCAATTAGGAGGTTTCGGAGTTTTAACTTTGAAGATTGTAATTTGAAGTGCTTGAGGTAAAAAACCGGATATTCAAGAAATAAAGCTTGCAAATGAAGAGCGTGGAAATAACGATTTAGGAAAAACTGTAAAACTAATCAAAGAAACAGCTTTATTTTTATTAATCTTAGAAGCCATTTCCACATCATTAACCTTCATTATTTTCTTTTTTTATCAACCAGATTCTGTTGTCATTGATAATCCTTACCATAATGTTGGATACTCTTTTTGATTTGCATTATTCCACTCAATTTCTGCGCTGAATAATGCAGGTTTCGATATTGTCGGGAATAACTCTTTTCAACCATATAATCATTGTTACTCATTACAATTTATTATAATTTTTGATTTTGTAATTGGTGGGATAGGATTTCCAGCTTTCTATGAAATTAAGAATTGAAGAAAAGATGAACAAAAAAACCGTACTTTATCATTATTTAGTAAAGTTAATATCGTTAGTTATTTGTTGATTTCCTTTGTAGGTTTAGCGATTATTTTCAGCATTGAGTACAGTCATCAATCTTCATCAGTTATTTTGCAAGAGGCTGACACAAATTGAAATGGATTTATGGCAATTTTGTTTAACACTTTATCCACAAGAAATGCGGGTTTTAGTACTGTAGATACCTCTAACTTTTTAAACGCTTCATTGTTAACACAGTCGTTATTAATGTTTATTGGTTCTGCACCATCATCAACAGCTGGTGGGATAAGAACAACAACCTTCGCAATTGTAGTAATGTTTATTATTACTAAATTAAAAGGAAAAAAAGATTTAGTAATGTTTAAAAAACAAATATCAAAAGATACGGTAAATCAATCATTTAGTGTTTTTGCAACAGGTTTTGTTTTAGTATTTATTGGCAGCATTTTTATTTTAGCATTTAATCCTGATGTTAGTTTTATTGGCACTTTCTTCTTAGTTACTTCTTCTTTCGGAACTACTGGTTTAAACATTATGGATACAACACATATGAAAGAATTAGGTGGTCCATGTTTATTGTTAATAATTACCTTAATGTTTATCGGTCAATTAGGAGTATCGAACACATTATTGTCATGATCAAATAATAAACAACCAACTACAAACTTTCATTATCCAGAAGAAACTATTAAAATAGGTTAGAATTAAAAAAATATTTAAAATTATCATTATTTTTATCTTTTATATTGTAATTATAGTTTCATTCATTATAATGTATATGGTAGTTTTATTTTTGCCTAGTTAGCTCAGTGGTAGAGCATTCGGCTGTTAACCGACAGGTCGTAGGTTCGAATCCTACACTAGGCGCCATTTTTAGGCCTGTTGGTGAAGCGGTCAACACACATGCCTTTCACGCATGCATTCACGAGTTCAAATCTCGTACAGGTCACCATTATCGAGTGTTAGCTCAGTTGGGAGAGCGCTTGCCTTACAAGCAAGATGTCGGGGGTTCAAGTCCCTCACACTCGACCATTTTTTTGCTGGCTTAGCTCAGTTGGTAGAGCAACTGACTTGTAATCAGTAGGTCGGGGGTTCGACTCCTCTAGCCAGCACCATATTTATATTTTATTTTTATATCCGGAATTGGCGGAATTGGCAGACGCACCAGACTTAGGATCTGGCGAGGCAACTCGTGGGGGTTCAAGTCCCTTATTCCGGACCATGATAATTAAAACACAAATTTATTTTGTGTTTTTATTTTTTTAATTTTGGGTTATAATGTTTTTTAGAAAAATAATTCTTGGAGGATATTTAATATGCCGTTAATAAAATATAGTAAAACAGATAATTTAGATACTATAATTAAATCAGGGAAAACTGTAATTGATTTTTATGCAGATTGATGTGGGCCATGTAAAATGTTAGCTCCTATATATGAAGAATTATCGAAAGAAATTACAGATGTTAATTTTTTAAAAATTGATGTTGATAAATTTAAAGATTTATCAACAAAATACAAAGTATCTTCTATACCTGCGTTAATTTTAATTGATAAGAGTGAAGTTAAAAAAAACAATGTAGGATTTATGACAAAAGATCAATTAAAAAATTTTATTTTAGATTAATCTTTAAAGGAATAAATAATGAAATATCGTTTAATTGTTTCGGATCTAGATGGAACTTTAGCTAGCACTAAAAGTATTAGTAAGGTTAACATAGATGCGATTAAAAGAGCTTACAATCAAGGTGTCAACTTGTGAATCGCAACTGGGCGATCACCTAAGAATACTAAACCAATTATTGATAAATTGAGTTTTTTAGGTAAAGACTTAAAAGTGATCTGTTTTAATGGAGCAATAGCTTTTAGTCCGTTTGAAAAAGAAATTTATCACAATGTTTTTTTTGATAGTTCAATTGTTGAAAAAATTTTTCACGAATTAAATGATTTACAATTATCAGCATGATCCTATGTTGTAAATAATCTAGATGAAGACAAATTTGGATTAACTACAAACAAAAAGGGAATGACCACCCGCTTCTTAGCTAAACACAATAATTCTAAAGGGGTTATTTATAATAACGAAAAGCATAAAGAATTAAGTTCTTACAAATTTATAGTCTCAGGAAAACATCATAAAATTGAAGAATTCAAAAACAGATTACAGCAGCAAAATATTAAGTGTACTTTTTACGGGTCTTCCTATGTTGGTATTAATAAATATCGTAGTTGTATTGAAGTTAGTCCAGAAAATGTTAATAAAACAACACCATTAAAATTATTAATTACTAAAGCTAAAATTTCTGAAAAAGAAATTGTATCAATTGGAGATGGCAGTAATGATGTCGAATTGTTGCAATTTGCAGGTTTAGGCGTTGCAATGGGTAATGCTAGAAAAATAGCTAAAAATGCTGCAGATACTTCAACTTCATCGTTTTCTAAAAACGGTTTTGCTAAAATAATAAATCAGGTTATACTAAATAAATAGTTTAAAAATATCATGTTTAGTTAATTTTTGAAAAGGTAAAAAATGGATATAGGACCAAAAATCAGAATATTAAGACAAAAATCAGGTTTAACATTACAAGAACTTGCTGAGCGTAGTGATTTATCCAAAGGTTTTATATCACAAGTAGAAAGAAACTTATCGTCCCCTAGTGTAGAAACTTTGTCTAACATCTTAAGAGTTTTAGGCACTAACATGAGCGATTTTTTCAAGGGAACTAAGAATGATAGATTTGTGTTTACAGAAAAACAAATCTATGTTGAGTCCTGCCAAAGTTATGAAATTCGTTATCTTAGCCCTAGTACTCCAACCAATAAATTAGAACCCTTAGAATTAATTTTAAATAAAAATACTAAATCTAAAATAATTAAACCGTTTCATGGTGAAATATTTGGATATATTATAGAAGGTGAAGTTTCTATAATATATGGTGAACACAAAAAAATCGCAATGGCTGGAAATAGTTTTTATCTTTACGGAAATAAAAGTCACCAAATTGAAAATAATACAAACGATAAAGCTAGAATTATTTGAGTTTCAACCCCACCTATTTTTTAATTTTTTTAATATAAGGAGAGACGTTATGGATAATATTAATATTATTGAGGTTAAAAATATTATCAAGCAATTTGATGGCGAAGTCATCCTTAAAGATTTAAGTTTTAATATCAAACAAGGAGAATTTATTTCAATCCTCGGTCCATCAGGCTGTGGTAAAACAACCACTTTAAATTTAATCAATGGTAAAGAGAAACCAGATTCTGGCGATATTTTATTTCAAGGCGAAAGTTTAAAAAATATCCCTATGAATAAAAGGTTAATTAATACTATTTTTCAAAATTATGCTTTATTCCCTAGAATGACTGTGTTTCAAAACATTGCATATGGTCCAATAGTAAGTAAAAAAAAATACAATGATTATGCTCCTGAAGTTTTTAAATTTTTAAATTTAGTTGGTTTAAAAGGTTTTGAAGATAAAAATGTTTCTGATTTATCAGGTGGTCAACAACAAAGAGTAGCCTTGGCTAGAGCTTTGATTAACAAGCCACAAGTTTTACTTTTAGATGAACCATTTGCGGCTTTAGATGTTCAATTAAGAAAAAAGATGCAACAAGAATTAAAAAAAATTCAAAAAGAAATTGGAATTACTTTTGTTCTAATAACCCATGATCAAGAAGAAGCTTTGAGTTTATCTGATCGTGTAATTGTTTTGAATAAAGGAGTAATCCAACAAGTGGGTTCACCTGAAGAAATTTATAATGAACCAGAAAATAAATGAGTTGCAAATTTTATCGGTGAATCTAACATTATTTATGATGGAGTTTTTATTAAAGATAATTGTTTAGGGATTGATCACTTAAAAATTGATTGTTCTGATACAGGTTTTGGACAAATGGAAAAAAATATTGACATAGTGATTCGCCCCGAAGATATAGATATTGTCCCTTTAGGAAAGGGTTATTTTGATGGTGAAGTTATTTCTACAGTTTTCAAGGGAGTAAATTGAGAGATAATTTTTAAAACAAAATATCGTAATTTTATTATTCATACCACTGATTTAGTAGAAATTGGTAAAAAAATGTCTATTATTTGAAATGCAGAAGATAATCACGTTATGTGGAAGGAGGTAGAATAATTGAGAACTAAAAACAATATTACTGATGACACAAATGAATCAATTAAAAAAAATGATAGCCAAAATAATATTGTTAAAAATTCTTCTGATTTACCTGATCTTGACAAAAAAATACTATTGGCAACTAGCGATAAGGAAACTTGTTCAAAAAAAATTAAATTTCAAAATATGTTAAATAGCGTTAAAAAAAGTAAGACATTTAATTTTACAACTAAAAAAATAACACCACTATTATGACCCTATATTTTAATTGCTGTTTTTTTAATAGTTATACCAATGTTTTTAATTTTTTTGTATTCAATCATAACTCCCACAGGAGATGGAGTGAATTTTCTTATAACTTTTACTAATTTTATTAATTTTTTTACATCACCACCTTTTTTAGTTTCCTTAGGATTAACAATACTTTTGTCTTTTATAGCAACAATTATTGCTATTATAATTGCTTATCCAGTGGCTTTTGCTATGAGTTGTATGAATTCAAAAACATCAAAACAAAATATTTGAATTATAATAACAACTCCAATATGAATAAATATGATTTTGAAAATGATTGGACTAGAAACATTATTCAAATTAATTGCACCTGGATTATTAGGAACTGCTTTTTCAGTTGTAATAGGAATGATATATGCTTTTGTGCCTTTTGTTATTTTGCCTATTTATAGTAGTTTAGAAAGAGTTGATCAGAATCTGGTAGATGCATCTAAGGATTTAGGAGCTAGTAATTCAAAAACTTTTTGAAAAATCACTTTTCGCGAGTCGGTACCAGGTATTATCGCCGGTTTTGTAATTATGTTTGTTCAAGCTGCGACTTCTTTGGTGGTTGTACAATATATGGGTCAAGGTAAAATTAATTTACTGGTTCAAATAATTGAATCGTACTTTTTTAAAGGTGTTAATTACGGAATGGGAGCTAGTATTTCTGTGATTTTTGCTGTTTTACTAGGTTCTATAATTTTAGTTTCCAGTCTTTGGAAAAAAAGATTTGATATTACCAGAGTTAATAAAAATAATAAAAAAAAGGAGATGAAAATAAATGAAAAAATTCTGGAAATCTAGTTATCTTGCGATTTTCATTTCCTTAATATATATTCCGATTTTCATTTTCATTTTATTTTCATTTAATAGCAGTGAAAGTATGGGAATATTTTCTGGATTCAGTGATCGCTGATATAAACAATTATTTTTAGAAACATCATTTTTACAATCTATTTTAGTATCTATCTTTGTGGGAATGGTCGCTACAGTCACTTCTTTAATAATCGGTGTCATGGCATCAATTGGTCTTTCTAAAAGTAGAAAAATAACTCAAAAATCCTTATTAACTGTTAATAACATCCCATTGGTTAATGCTGATATTATTACAGCTGTTGGTTTAATGTTATTGTTTTTATCATTAAGTATTCCATTCGGGACTGTAACATTGGTGTTGGCTCATGTTTCTTTTGACGTACCTTATGTAATTGTGATCGTTTTACCAGCAATATCAAAAATTGACCAAAAAACAATTGATGCATCAGTGGACCTAGGTGCTTCATCTTCTCAAACACTTCGTAAAATTATTTTACCTGCATTAAAAGTTCCGATAGCGGCAGCTGGTGCAGTGGCTTTCGCGATGAGTTTTGATGATTTCATCATTTCATATTTTACTTCTGGTGATCAAACAAATGTTTCTACTTTTATTTATACAATGAAAAGAGTGAAACCATATGTTAACGCTTTTGGAACAATATGTATTTTTGTTATTTCGTTTGTTATTGTTAGTTGAAATTTAGGAATCTTTATTCAAAAACGTAATCAAAAATTAAAAAAAGATTTATTAGAAAATACATACCGTGATAAAAAATTATATAGAATGGAATTAAAATTAATCAAATATTATTCTTTACTAAATGCTGAACAAACTTCTTACAAAAAATTATTAAAAATTAATAAATCAAATTTAATTTTAGAATCTAATCAAACAGATTTGGATGATAAACAAATAAGAAGTAAAGACAAGTTACGAAATGCAATTATTAAATTAGAAGATAAATTGTCAGCAGAAATTAAATGAATAAATAAAAAATGTGAAAAATTTATTGCAGAAAAAGAATCTCGCGAACAATATGAAAAAATTATGCGTGTACGTTTTCCTTGAATACGTCGTACTTGAAAAACTATTTTATTGGTTATTATTGTTGTATCTTCATTTAGTTTGTTAACTGCTTTTTATATTATTAGCAGTAATTATGATTTATCAGTTGCCAACTGAGGAGAATATATTGATCCAGAATTAATTACTGAATTTCAAGATGAGTATGATGTGAAAGTGAAATATACTGTTTATGACAGTAATGAAACTCTTTATAACAAATTAAACACAACTGACTATGATGTCTTTTTCCCAAGTGACTATATGGTTAAAAAATTAGCAGACGAAGATAAAATCGATAAAATTGATTATGCAGAATTAAATAGTCAAATGCCTTTAGTTGATGGTCAACAATATCATTTTTTTAAACCAAATGATTTCAGTGACGAACACATTAATACAAGCAATTATATAGATGTGGATTATGAAAATGAGCACTACCCTGGCGTTTATGATGATTTCATACAACACCAAAATGATTCAGACGTGAGAGAACATTATGGTTCTTTAGATCCTAATTTAGTTCAAACACTATGAATCAATTCTTTAGATACCAAAGAAGAATCTATTGTTGAATATAGTGTCCCTTATTTATGAGGTGACATTTCATTGGTTATAAATCCTACCCCAGAGAATTTAGCAATTTATAATAATTATCAAAACGGTTTGAGTTGACAAATTTTATGAGATGCCGCAGAACAAGGGCGTGAAGTTGTTTTAAATAATGATTATAAAAACTTATTTATGATCGCTAATGAAAAAAATTATCATAGTGTATTACCTAAAAATGAAACAGAATTAGAACAAGATGTAAGTGATTTAAGTGATTTATTAAGTTTTGATGATGTCGGTTTAGAAAATGACGAAATTATTAACACTGTTTCGGATGGTGACTTTGATTTTTCATTTATGTACAATGGGGATGCGATATATTGTGATCAAGTTTCACAAGAAAACCATGCAGCTGACCCCTTTATCATCAAAAAACCTTCATTTAATGAGGAAGGAACAAATATTTATTCTGATAATATGGTGATTTCAAAAAATTGCCATAATAAAGATTTGGCATATAAATTTATCGCCTTCTTAATAACTAATGCTGCAGATACGACTGAATATACAGGTTACACTTCTCCAATTTCTCAAATTTTAAATTTTGAAATTCAAAAGGATTCGACTTTTTATGATTATAAAGAACAATATATACCATCAACTGCCAAAAATTCAGGACCATTTACAATAACATCATTGGATCAAGAAATGTTAGAAGCGTATAACCGCTTAATTGCTTCAAAAATATAATTTTATTTAATTGTAAAGCAAGATAAAAAGTGTTATATTTTAATTGTTTCTGGTACCATAGCCAAGTTGGCCAAGGCAAGGGACTGCAACTCCCTGACCGTCGGTTCGAATCCGACTGGTACCTCCAAATTATAAATTATTATTGAAAAAGCAAAATTATTGATATACAATTTAATTATTGCTTTTTCAATTTGCGCCCATAGATCAATTGGATAGATCGTTTGACTACGGATCAAGAGGCTGAGGGTTCGAATCCTTCTGGGCGCACCAATACTCGGGAAGTGGCTCAGCTTGGTAGAGCACTCGGTTTGGGACCGAGGGGTCGCAGGTTCGAATCCTGTCTTCCCGACCATTGGGCTCGTAGCTCAGCTGGGAGAGCACCTGCCTTGCACGCAGGGGGTCGACGGTTCGATCCCGTTCGAGTCCACCATTTATAAAGCATTTATTAATTTATTTCGGCGGGATAGCTCAGCTGGTTAGAGTGTTCGGCTCATACCCGAAAGGTCAAGAGTTCAAATCTCTTTCCCGCTACCAAGGACTCTTAGCTCAGTTGGTCAGAGCCCCCGGCTCATAACCGGGTGGTCGTAGGTTCAAATCCTACAGGGTCCACCATATTTTGGAAGATTACCCAAGTCTGGTTGAAGGGATCGGTCTTGAAAACCGACAGGCCGGGGAACCGGCGCGGGGGTTCGAATCCCTCATCTTCCGCCATATATCGCGGGGTGGAGCAGTTGGTAGCTCGTCGGGCTCATAACCCGGAGGTCGCAGGTTCAAGTCCTGTCCCCGCAACCAAAGGTCTTGTAGTGAAGTGGTTATCATGCCTCTCTGTCACAGAGGAGATCGCGGGTTCAAATCCCGTCAAGACCGCCATTGGTCCGGTAGCTCAGTTGGTAGAGCATTTGATTGAAGCTCAAAGTGTCGGCAGTTCAAGTCTGTTTCGGACCACCATAAGCAAAAGATACTAGTCAATTTATTGACTAGTTTTTTTATTTATAGATGTATAATTAAAATTATAAATATTATATCTTTATAAATAAAAGAGATAGGTGTTAAAAAATGAATAGTATATTATTAATTACAGTTATTACTTTTTCTTCAATATTTGGTGCAAACGCTGATATAAATAATTTTGTTTTAAAAAATGAAAATGATTATCAAACTAAAAATAAAATTATTGATAATTTTGATAATAATAATAATAATGATTTAACAGAATTTAGGGCATATGTTGATAGCTCAGGTGATACTTGGGCACCAAAAGATAATGTAATTGATTTATATAATGGCAATGGACCAAAAGATACTTGACTTGGTGGAGATGTTAATATTGCACAAATTAATATAAATGATTATTCCGATTCTAAAGAAGACTTTATAAATAATTATAATGTTTGAAATTGTAATTTTAATGTTGCATATAATGGATGAGATAGTAAAAATGGATGAACTAATTCAGCAGGAAAAAATGCACCTTATGGAGAATATTCAGGTTCAATTAACATAAACAATAATAATAAAATGGTAATTGTCACTGATTGATCAGATACAAAAAGAAAAACTCATATTCAATTATGATATGGTTATAAATGAAGTGAAGATGAAAATATTATAAATTTTTATGCAGAAGCAAAGGTTTCATATAGTAAAGATACATTAAGTGTTATAAATCATGCATCTCTTTTAGGATTTCAAATTTCAGATTTTAATGGTTCTGGAAGCAATTCAGATTTTAATATTAAAAACAATGTTTTACCAGTTTCAGGTATTTTGTCAACTTTAAATGATTCTTATATGATTATAAGTTTAGACTCATTGTTCGAATTAGCATATCAATATTATTTAAATTCTATTCAAGAGCATTGATTTATAAGTAATTTCATTAATGCTTCTCTTGAATTATCAGGGACAGGAGCAAATGAAAAAGAAATAGTATTTTCACAATTACTAATATTTAATAATCCAATTTTTTTAGAAGATTTAAATAGTACATTACAAACTGGTATTAAAAAAAATAGTGAATTTAAGTTTGTATCTCACCACATTGGCAACGAATATTATGAGTCTGCGTATTATATCAATGAAACAGGTGAATATTTAATATCTACATCAAATACTATTTTAGTATTAGGTGAAATCAATATATTATATAATGGACTATTAAATACATCTATGATGTATACTATTTTTAATTAATATAATTAAAATTATTATTGTGGTGATTTTTATGATATTAGAGATAAAAGAAATAAACAAATTTTATGGTAAAAAAAATATTTTAAATGATGTGAGTTTAAAATTTTATCCAAATCAAGTTTATGGATTATTTGGAATAAATGGAGCAGGAAAATCAACATTAGCAAAATGTATTTTTAATGAAGTTAAAAAATCTGATAATAGTATATTTATTGATGATCATTTGATTAACATACATAATTATGAAGAAATGTACTATTTTCTAGATAATCCTGATTTACCAAAAGAAATGTTGGTTTATGATTATTTATCCAAATTAAATTTGTTAGCTAATAATGATATGAAAAAATTTAAAAAACAAGTTGTGGAATTAGGTCAAGAGTTACTCCCTAATGTAAATATTAAGAAAAAAAGAATTAAAAATTTATCTTCAGGCCAACAAAAATTAGTCTCATTAATGGGTTGTATATTATTAAGACCTAAAATCATTTTCTTTGATGAACCAACTGCTAATTTAGATTTAAAAAATAAAGAATTAATTTTATCAAGTATTATGAAAATCAAAAATTCAGATAATATTATTGTATTCATGACTCACTTAATAGAAGAAATAGCCCCTTATATTGATCAAATGATTATTTTAAACAATCACAAAATAATTTATGATGCACCAGTTAAGTCAGATGAAAGAAATAAATTAAAAACAATTTTTCTAGAATCAATTCGTAAAGATAATAAACAACAAGGGGAATAAATATGTTATTAGAAATTAAAGATGCCACTTGTGGTTTTGGTAAAAAAACAATTTTAAAAAATATTAATTTAGATTTTAAATCAAATACTATTTATGGTTTGTTTGGATTAAATGGTGCAGGAAAAACTACTTTAATAAAAACTATTTTTAATGAATTACCACTCCAAAAAGGACAGATTATTTTTAATAATCATCCAATCAATATTCAAGATTATCGTCAAATGTTCTTTTTTCCAGAAAATATTGATTTACCAAATCAATACATAATTAAAGAATATTTTAGTCATATTAATAATTATGTAAAATGTAATTCAAAAGCATTTAGCGAAAAAACTAAAGAATTATTCAATATTTTATTACCGCAAGTAAATTATAAAAAACAAACTATTGCTTCGTTATCTTCTGGTGAAAAGAAAACAGTTTCTTTAATTTTATGTTTAGCATTAAAACCTAAAATTATTTTCTTTGATGAACCAACTGCTAATTTAGATGTTTCAAAAAAAGATGAATTAATCAAAAATATTATTAAATTAAAGGGCGAAGAAACGATTTTGGTTCTAGTAAGTCATTTAATAAATGAATTATCTTCATATTTAGACGATATGATTATAATTCATGATTCAAAAGTTGTTTATAATAACAATGTTTCTAATAGAGAATCAAAAGAACTTAAAGAAATATTTTTAAATCATACAATAGGTAAAGTGGAATTAGGAAATTTTGATAAATATGCAACTAAAAAAGACGAAAAATAATAATCTAACACAATCAAATTCAGCTAATAAATGAAAATATTTTTATCCTTTTTATGCTAATTGTAAAGATATTTTAAATAATAGATTTAATTGAATTGTTGGTTCAATTTTTATTATTATTTTAATTTCTTTCCACATTAACTCTATTGTGAATTTAGATAATTATATTAATGACCTTAAAAAAATGACCAATTATTATACAGTTGAAACTATTGTATTATCCATTATTTTTATTATTCAATTTGGTTTTTTATCAATTCAATTATTAATATCTAATCCCAAAAAAGGTTATATAAAAACAGAACAACGATATGGTTATTCAATTGCAAATATTTATTTTTCTCAATTAATTGCATTATGACTATATATTTGTCTATTTTTAGTTATACAAACTATTATCAGTCTTTTATTTTATTCAGCGGTGAATGACGCAGATAAATTATTTGGTTATAAATTATTCATTGAAAATATTGGTTGATTGGCGTTAGTAGCTTTTGTAATTTCAGGTCTTGGATTAATTATAGGTTTATTGACTGGTGAAAAATTCAGTTCAGTTGTAACTACTATTTTATTTATTTTTATATTAGGTTTGTCATTGTATTATTCTTTATTACAACCAATCAAAATAGTAGATGAGCGATATCAATATTATTCTGCATCCGATTACGCTACCTTAATAATTTCAGAAGAACATAATTATCAATTACAACAAAGTATTGATGAAAGTAAAAACAAATATACAAATGATCAAGAATGACAAAAGGCAATTGAACAAGAAATAAATTCAATTTATCAACAATATTGAATTAATGTTCCTGATTATGAAAATATAGATAACCCAAATTATTATGTAAATTATTCAAATACATTATCAACAGGTCTTTTATCTAGCGAAGATCCGTTTATAAATTTTATTGGTCAAAATGCAAATTACGCCACAATGTATTATTCACAACAAATTATTCTGGGAACTCAAATTATTAACATGGCATATATATTTAATGTTCAAACTCTCCAACCCTTATCACCAATTGAGTATATTGAAAATGTATTAGAAACCGCTGTTATTAATGCAGATTTGGCAAGTGAAATTAAATTGCAACAACAATCATCATGACAAGAATCATTGCAGAAAAATATTACTAAAAATTTAATTTGAAATCCTATGGTACAAATTATGAATATGTTTAATGGTATTAATTATTATGATAGTAATGATGGTGATTTAATTAATTGTTCTGCATCATATTGTCCTTCGATAATTGATTGAAATATTAAAGATAATGACAAGCATAATGTATATCCTACTGAAATTTTATATGTAACATATATTTTAATTTCAAATGCTGCATCTGGATTGGGTTACTTCTTATTTAAGAAAAATCATTATAAATAATAAAAGGAGATATTAATTTTAAATGAAAACTAAAATTTATGAAAAATCATTACCATTTAGAGTAGTTGTTAAGAATAAAACAAATCTCAAATTTTCACTAATTGGTTTGGCAACATTTATTTTTATAAGTTTAATTTTAAATATCTATTCTATAGTAAATTTAAAAATAGATGAATTAGGTTACAATGATAGCAATTTTATAAGTGAAAAATATGTTTGATTTACACTTCTTTTATCAATTATCATTGCAGTAGTTTTTATACTTTTGACATCAAAAATATTAATTGGTGATATTAAGAATAATATGCATAAAATAGAAATGCATTATGGTTACTCAAAAGTAAATATCTTTTTTTCAAGATTAGGATATTTATACCTTTGCCTTGGAATATGTATTAGTATAAATGCTGTCATGGGTGCTATTTTTTATGGTTGTAGCAATGATATTTTGCATGGAACAGCATACCAATTATTTTTAGCTAATAATCCATGATTATTATTGACTGGTTCAACATCAATTTTGTTCACTATTATTTTAGGTTTCATGTTTCAAGATAGTAAAGGTAATATATTTGTTTCCATCTTATTAATTATTTTTATTGCATTAGCTTCTATTTTACCAATGATTTTGAATGGATATAATACAGAAGAATCAGAATTAAGAGATAAATTAGTTTGTTTGGTAAATGATAAAAATTTATATAATCAATTAGAAGAAGATGAATTAGGACAACTGATTTTTCAGGATATTGATAAAGATTTACATCAACTTTCAAATGGTAAAAAAACAAATGTTATCGATACTAACTATAACACTGAATGAAATAATATGTTTTCAACCTTATTTAGTGATACTGCATTAATTCAAACTTGAACACAAATTTATGATGAATATTTTAAAAATTTATCAATTCCAAATTGAAATGATAGTAATAATAATCCAGGTACTGATACTAGAAATTTGGTAGGTCAACAATATTTTAATTTTTTCTGCTATCACAGTTTAGACACAAAATGTTCTTTATTAATAGATATTGCCAATAATGTATTAAATTTAAGTGCAGATAATAATTATAAAAAAGAACAAAACAGTTTTTTCTTTGAAGAATTTTTTAAAAACAATTGACATATTCAAAATGAAAATCCGGGCACTATTCAAGATGTTTTTAAATATTCAATTGAACATATTTACACAGATATGATTGGTTTAGAAATGATGTTTGGTGATAATAATTATTATTATCAACCTTGGGCAAATACAGGTTCAGCTTATTATTTGGATATTTTAGAAACTATGGCAAACAATGAAAATCCAAACTATGGAATTGATATAATTCAAAATTATAATAAAAAAATTAGAAAAGAGTATATTTTAAATCCAATAAATCAGTTAACTGCTATTTTTTATGGTTATAATTTGCAAGATCCAAAACAAATCACTACAAACAGTAATATGATTTCTACTATTTCTGTTGATAACATAAAATTATCTACTAATATATCAACACCTATTCCTCCAAATGATGATCAACCAAGACATGATTTAAATGTTAAATTTTTAAATATTGAAACTGTTGATTTAATTAATCGTAATTTGTTAATTGCTTCATATATTATAATTAGTTTAGTGATGTCAAATTTAACTTTCTTTTGATTCTCAAAAAAAATTTCAAAATAACATTTATCGTGACGAATTAAGAGATAATTATGAAATTTAATTTTTTTATCAAATTAATATATAATTAATAAATACAATTATTTATTAAGAGGGAATAAAAATGATACTTTACAATGCAAAAATAATTTTAGAAGAAAAAGTTATCAATGAGGGTTGATTAGAAATTGAGGATTCACAAATTAAATCAATTAATGAAGGAAAATATAAAGGTGATGGAATTGATTTAAAAAATAAAGTGATATTACCTGGATTCATTGATTGCCACGTTCATGGTGGTTATGGGTATGATTTTGAATCGAGTGATTCTGCTAAATTTAGCGCCTTCGCCAAAAAAATAGCGAGCGAAGGGGTGACAAAATATTGTCAAGCAACTGTTGCTCAACCATATGATTTAATTGAATCATCTTTAAGTAATTATGCTATTTGAATGAACACTGAAAACAAAGGTCCGCAAGCTAGGCAAATAGGTGCTCATTTAGAGGGTCCTTTTATTTCAGAAGAAAAACGTGGTGCTCATAAAGTTGAGTATTTAAAAGATGCTGATAAAAAAGTTTTTCAAAAATGAATAAAGGCATCTGATAAAAATATTAGATTGATCACTTACGCAATTGAACGTGATAAATCAAATTTTACTAATTTTTTATTAAAAAATAATGTTTTACCATCAGTTGGGCATACCAACACCACTGCAAAATACTTTAAGGCAGAAGGTGTTGATAAAGGGGTTACTCATGTTACTCACTTGTTTAACGCAATGTCGGGGGTCCAACAACACAATCCAGGTGTTGCTACACAATCACTAATTGATGATCGTGTAGTTTGTGAATTAATTTCAGATGGAATCCACGTAAAAGAAGAAGTCATTAAATTAATTTATCGTTCAAAAGGTTTTCAAAAAATTATCATTGTAACGGATGCAATGAATGCGAAAGGAATGCCTGATGGCGATTATAAATTAGGACCTTTAGATGTTGAAAAACATGGTCAAAAAGTGACACTAAAAGGAACTGATATCTTGGCTGGTTCAGGCGCAACTTATGACCATTGTTTTAGAACAATGAAAAAAATTAATGATTTAGATTATTCACAAATGATTTATATGAGTTCTATTAATGTTTCCAAACAATTAAATATTTTTGAACAAACAGGTTCAATTGCTGTAGGTAAATTAGCAGATTTAGTAGTGTTAGATAAAAAAGATGAAGTTTATTTAACTATTACAGAAGGTGAAATTGCCTTTAAAAATAATAAATAATAAATAAAAAATGAAATCCAATTGGATTTCATTTTTTATTTATTATTTTTTCAATTGTTGTGAAGATTTATTATTTTTTCACATTCTACAATAAATTGTTTTGTACTGTCATTAGAACCAACGGTAAATTTTTGATAAGATAATTTTAATGATTCAAAGGCAGTGTGATTATGTTTCCAACTTTTCTTGAAATGCATTCCAGCAAAAAAAGATGGTCATGCCAAAACTTGCAACACTGCCATGATAATCCCAAATATTGTCTCAGTCCCAGTTTGGTCCTTTCATGTTATTCCGAATCCTAAAATAATCGACAGAATAGTTAAGATGTGCATACTTCAAAAAATTGAACGAGAAATTATTTTCAATAAATAATATTTTTTAGTTTTTTCGTTATAAAAATTTATTTTTTCTAAAAAAACATTTTCAATAAATGTTATCCCTTGTTTGTCAATTTTCAGTTTGTCTTTTTCTCAATTAGAGAAAAAATAATTCATTGGTTTCATTTCTATACCTCTTTTTTTATTATACAAAAAATAAAAAAATGTATATAATGAATTTATAAAAATTTAAGGAGAATATAAAAATGTCAAAAAGAAAAGTTGTTTTAATTGGTTGTGGTGCTGTTGGTACCAGTTTTCTTTATTCAGCAATTAATCAGCAATTAGCACAAGATTATGTTTTAATCGATATTTTTGAAAAGGCAGCAATTGGAAACCAATTAGATTTGGCAGATACTTTAGCTGTTTTAGATAAGTCATATGCTACAATAACTGCGGGGCAATACAAAGATTGTAAAGATGCTGACCTAGTTGTTATTACTGCTGGAAGACCACAAAAACCAGGTGAAACTAGAATTGATATGATTGCTGATAATGCAAAAATAATGAAAGAAATCGCAACCCAAGTTAAAGCATCAGGGTTTAAAGGAGTAACATTAATTGCTTCAAATCCAGTTGATGTTATTACAAATGTTTATCAACATGTTACTGGATTTGATCCACATAAAGTGGTTGGTTCAGGTACTTGATTGGATTCAGCTCGTTTAAGAAGATTAGTAGCGAATAAATTAAATGTACACGCAACTTCAGTTCAAGCTTACATTGTTGGTGAACATGGGGATTCTTCTGTTGCTTTATGATCAACAGCAACAGTTGAAGGTAAACCAATGTCAGCTTTTATCAAAGAAGGTAAAATTACTCAAAAAGAATTAGATGAAATTCATAATGAAGCAGTTAATATGGCTTATAAAATTATTGATAACAAAAGAGCCACTTTCTACGGAATTGGTGTCTCATTATGCCAAATTTCAGAATCTATTTTAAATGGTTTGAATAAAGTGATGGTTGTTGGTGCACAACTAAATGGTGAATACGGAGTAAAAAATTTATACACAGGTGTCCATGCTACAATCAATGAAAATGGTTGAAGCTCTGTGTTAGAACTACCAATCACTAAAGAAGAAGAAACTAAATTTAAACAATCATGTGCTGTATTAGAAGAAACTTTTGCTAAAGCGAAAGAAGCATTAAAATAATTTATAGATATAATGCAAACTAGAACAAAACGACTTTTTTAAAGTGTTTTGTTTTTTTATGTATTGTTATAAATCATAAAAAATAAGGAGAATTTATGAAAAATATAATTATCGGTAATTGAAAAATGAATAAAACAAATAGCGAAACAATCGCCTTTATTAAAGAAGTAGATAAGAAATGTAAAAAAATAGATGTTGTAGCAGGAATCGCTGTTCCTGCTTTGAATTTAGAAACTGCTGTAAAACACACTAAAAATTTATTAGTGGTCGCTCAAAATTGTCACTTTGAAGAAAAAGGTGCATTTACAGGAGAAATTTCTGCAGAAATGTTAAAAGAAATTGGCGTTCATCACGTAATTATCGGTCATTCTGAACGTCGTCAAATGTTCAATGAAACTGATGAAACCGTTAATAAAAAATTAAAAAAATTATTATCATTAAGTATGACACCTATTTTATGTTGTGGTGAAGAATTATCAGTTTTTGAAAAAAAACAAACTAAAAAATTTGTTAATGATCAATTAACAAAAGCTTTAAAAGATATCACTGAAGAACAAGTTCAAAAAATAATAATTGCATATGAACCAATCTGAGCAATCGGAACAGGTAAATCTGCAACTAATGAAATTGCGGAGACAACAATTAAAAATATTAGAGATCATTTAGCAAGTCTTTATAATCAAGAGGTAGCAGATCAAATAGCTATTCAGTATGGTGGAAGTGTTAAACCAGAAAATGTCAAAGGAATTTTAGAACAACCAAACATTAATGGTGCATTAGTGGGTGGTGCATCATTAGAACCACAAATGTTTTTAGGTTTAGTAAAATAATTAAGAGGGGGAGCGATACTTAATGAATGCGAAAAAACCAATTGTGTTAGCAATTCTTGATGGTTGAGGTATAAATGATCAATCAAAAGGGAATGCTGTTGAATTAGCAGATATGAAAAATGTAAAAAAATTACAAAAGGAATATCCATGAATAAAAGCAAATGCCGCAGGTGAATGGGTCGGACTACCAAAAGGTCAAATGGGTAATTCAGAAGTGGGGCATATTCACCTTGGAGCTGGACGTATTCAATATGAATCATTGTCACTGATTAATAATTTAATTGCTTCAGGTGAATTTAAACAAAATAAAGAAATTTTAGGGGCAATAAATAATGTGCAAGCCAATAGTAGTGCGTTACATATTATGGGATTATTCTCTGATGGTGGAGTTCATTCACATATGGAACATATACTAGCAATTTATAAGTTAGCGATTGAAAAGGGTTTAACAGAAATATATATCCATATTTTTGCCGATGGAAGAGATACTGCACCAAAAGCCCTTAAAACATATATTAAAACGTTTAATAAGTTAAAGGTTGAACTAAAATTTGGGGAAATTGCGTCTGTTTCAGGTAGATATTATGCAATGGACCGTGATACACGTTTCGAAAGAACTCAACAAGCATATGACACGTTAGTTAGTCGTAAAGGAAATTCGTTTAACGACCCATTGGAATATGTAGATCAAGAATACGGAAAAGATCGAAATGATGAATTTATTGAACCAGGTTTCAACGCCAACACACCAAACGGTTATATCAAAGAAAAAGATAGTGTCATCTTTGCAAATTTTAGACCAGATAGAGCAATTCAATTAGCAAGTGGTTTTACCAATAAAAACTACGCTTGAAAAGCGACACCTTTTTTGAAAGATATTTATTTTGCAACAATGACTGAATATTCAGATTCAGTAAAAACAGATCACATTATTGTTCCAAAACAAGTAGTAATAAATCCGCTAGGTGAATGATTAAGTAAAAAAGGTTACCACCAATTAAGAATTGCTGAAACAGAAAAAATTGCACATGTTACTTTCTTTTTCGATGGTAAGAAGGATTATTTTAAAAATGGTTTAGCTAAACCAGATGAAATTACTTTAAAAAATGCTGCTATTAATTTAATTGCATCGCCTAAAGTTGCTACTTATGATTTAGCTCCAGAAATGAGTGCTCAAAAAATTACTGATGAATTATGTAAGGAATTAGATAAAGATAAACATGATGTAGTGATATTAAATTATGCTAATCCAGACATGGTTGGGCACACAGGTAATCTTGAGGCTGCTATTAAAGCAGTTAAAGCAGTTGATAAGTGTCTAGGGCAGTTGCACGACAAAATTAAATCAAAAGATGGAACTTTAATTATTACTGCTGATCACGGTAATTCGGAAGTAATGTTTGATGAAAATGGTGGTCCAAACAAAAAACACACATCAATGCTTGTTCCGATCATTATTACCAATAAAGATTTAAAATTAAGAACAAAAGATGTTTCAATAGCTGCGATCGCGCCAACTATTTTGGATTTATTAAATGAAGAACTTCCAAAAGAAATGACTCAACCTAGCTTAATAATTAAGTAATTTTAAAATGAAAAACCACTTTTAATAATTAAAAGTGGTTTTTCATTTTTAACTCAAAGCAATTAAAATGATTTTTTGGTATAATATATATAGTGGTTTAATAAATATTTTAGGGGTTATAGAATGAGTGATATCAAAGAATTTGCCATTAATAAAGGCGATGTAGACAATAAAAAACAAACCCAAGATAAAGTTGTAAATAAAGGCAATTATAAAAAGTGGGATACTTTTAAAAAATTATATTTAAATTTTATCCAACAATTGATTGCTGATGGAAAGATTGTTGATTATTTGTGTCGAAAATGTGAACAACATAAAAAGTCTGAGGATATAAATGTCTATGATTTAATGATGGGTTTTAATGTCGAAGGAATCGATCAAGAAAATCAACAGATTAATAAATTAGTTGTGGATGTTTGTAAGGAATGTAATTATTTAGATGATTCTAGAAATCCCTATATTTCTAATAACAGTTCTATTGGTTTAATTTGTGAAGAGTGCAAAGTTAAAATAGATGAAAATGCAGAATATCTTAAAATTTTAAATAAAATCTTTTGTTCTAAAAAATGCGTGAAGAATTTTTTAAATAAAAGATTTGATTCATAATTATTTATAGAGGGTGGTTAAAATGGATTATAAAAATTTATATAAATCTAAGGTGGTAGATAAAAAACCTATTGATCCAAATTGAATGAAGCAGATTGCAAAGAATTTTAATCATTTTATAAAAGAAATGGATTTAGATTTTTTAAATTGTGTGGCTTGTAATCAATCGGAATCAGAAGTGATTAATAAAAGTGGAAACGATGATTATAAACCGATTGAAGTTCGAAATAAAAAAGTTTGTCACCATGATTTAGAAGATGGGTTTCAATTTTCTAGGGTAGTATCAGATGATGGCTTTCATTTTAAATGTATTAATGTTGATTTAATTAAATGCTGAGCAAATAAATTCAATCCTTGTGCATGTCATAAAAAGGAAGCAGCCTCAGTAGCTTGTTCTTATTGTGGATTAATAAAACCCCAAATTACTAAGTTTGATAATAAAAACTATTGTTCATTAGTTTGTATTAAAAAAAGCTTAAATAATTAAGAGTGACCAAAATTTAATTTAATAAGCATGAATACATAAACCTATTTGGTTTATGTTTTTTAAATTATATTTATGTTATTTTTAATTATAAGGAATAGGAGGAAAAAATATGGCAGAAATTAATAATGATTTATCTTGTGAGATCAAGCAACTGTTTATTGAACATAAAATTATTGATTTAAGAAAATTAATTAGTTCACATCAACCAGCAGATGTTTCAGAAGCTTTATCGCATTTAGAAAAAGAAGAAATTTTAAAAGTTATTCGTTGATTAGATACAGCAACAGCTGCCGATGTTTTTTCTTATTTGGATAATGATATTAAAGAGTATATTATTAATGTCTTTAGTTCAGATGAAATTGAAAAAATTTTAGAAGATGTTTATGCTGATGATATTGTTGATGTTATTGAAGAAATGCCGGCTAATATTGTTGCTAAAATTTTAAAATCAGTTAATTCGGACACTAGAGAAAAAATTAATAAAATTTTAAGATATATTGAAAACACAGCCGGTTATATTATGTCGGTTAATAATTTAGAATTACTAATTAGCGATACACCACGAGATGCTCTTAAAAAAATTCGCGATAATAAGGAATTAATCGAAGAAACTGATTATTTTTATGTAATTGATAAATATCATCATTTAGCAGGGATGATAAGCTTACGAACTCTAATTTTTTCTAAACAAGATGAAAATTTAGAAAGTATTATGGAAAGAAATTTTAAATCTGTTAAAACTAACACCGATCAAGAAGAAGTTTTGCAAATCTTTAAGAAATATGACATCAATGTCTTGCCGGTGGTTTCCGAACAAAACCGTTTAATGGGAATTATTACAGTTGATGATATTATTGACGTTTTAGAAGAAGAAACAACTGAAGATATTCACAAATTAGCCGGGATTACTCCCACAGAAAAAAATTATTTCGAAACTTCTGTTTTTAGAATGGTTAAATCACGAAGTGGTTGATTGATGTTTTTAATGATATCAGCAACTTTATCCCAAATTGTGATTACATGTTTTACCAATTTATATAATGTAGATACTTCATCTGATAATAGCAATATTATTAATTATATTGTCAATGGTTTATTAATCCCGATGTTACCCATTATTTCAGGAACTAGTGGTAATGCTGGGAGTCAGTCCTCAACAACTGTCATCAGGGCATTATCGTTACGACAAGTTAAAACAAAGGAATATGGTCGGGTACTATACAAGGAATTAAGAGTCTCATTAATTGTAGGGCTAATATTGATCACTGTTAATTTTTTAAGAATGGTAATTATTTACTTATCAATCGGAGATCATTTAATTGATAATTATGAATGATACGCAATTGCTACATTATCTATTGCGTTGTACCTAACAGTTGTAATTGCAAAATTAGTCGGTTCAGCATTACCAATTTTTGCCAAAGCAATTAAGTTGGATCCTGCAATTATGGCAGCACCATTATTGACAACAATTGTTGATGCTTTATCAACAGCAATCTTTTTCTCTGTAGGATTAATCTTTTTTTATCAATACATATCCTAAAAATAAAAAACCTTTTAATTAATTAAAAGGTTTTTTATTTTTATTTAATATTATACAATTAATAAAAATTATTTTAATTTTAGTAATTTTTATTTAAAAAGGTTTTAGATTTATATGTTTAAAATTAAGAATGGTACTAAAAATTTATTTTTATTTTGTAGTAAATGCTGAGATTATCAAAATTTTATTTTTTCACAAGGGATTTTTTTTGATAAAGATTTAAAATCAGTTACAGGTAATTGTGAAAAATGTAATTGTGAAAGAGAAGTTATGCTCCAAGATATTATAAAATATTATGAAGATGTTTCAAAAGATAATATTTTTGAATAAATTATTTAAGGGTTAAAATGTTAAATATAGATTGATGAGTTTATTTAGTTATTGCTGGAGTTATCTTAATAATTATTTTAATAATGCCATTTTTTAATAAAAAATTTCGTGATAAATTTACATCTAATGATAAATATAAAAATGCAAAGCCTTTAAAAGTTAAGCAAGATAAAAAAGTAATAGATACAGCTTTAATTAGTCATGAAGAATACGACAACTTAACTGAAGCAGAACAACAAGCATTTCAAATATATCAACATAATTTAAAGTTACACAACAATAACAAGGAAAAATTTTTAGGTATCTATAATGGTTTTGGTTCAAAAACTTCAATGCGATTTGAGCCAACAGTGATTGTTTTAGAAAAAAAGGATTCATGTAAATTATGTCGCCCTTATGAAAATAAAATTTTATCATTATACCCCACATCTAAAAAGTATATGACAATGCAAGAGGCTGTAAACAATGGTTTCCATCATTTAGGTTGCTCGCATAAAGAGTTAGATTATTATCCCTCAGATTCCTTAACCAATGATAATGTTTATGATGATGAAGAAAAAGATAAGAATTATAATTTAAAGTTAAAGCAATTTAAATATGAAGATAAAATTCGTAATCTAAAATTTCAAAAGAATAATTTAACAAATGCAGAAAAAATAGAGGATATTAAAAAACAATTATTAATAATTGTTGAAGAATACCAATTATTTTTAAAAGAAAATAATTTAAAAAGAAATTTACTTAGAGAAGATTATAATATTGATTTTATCGAACAATTTAGTTCATAAAATCAATAAAGGAGATTAATAAAAAATGAATTACTTACTCACTGACTTTTGAACAACCGGAACAATCGCAGAATTATGTATTTTTTTGGGTGGCATTGTTTGCCTATGAGCTTCAGTTTATTGATATAAAAGATTGCGTGATAGAAAAAAAAGTCAATCCTCATCTTTCGAAGATTTACAAGACCATAACCATAAGTATAAAATATTTAATTTGTACATGGCAATATTTTTAATTTTCGCTTCATGTCTTATGATTCTTATGTCTTTTGGTTTTTTTATCGGCGAACTTATCAATTTGTTTTAAATTATTTAACATACTTTATTTTAAATAGTATATAATTATAATGAGGAGGTATATTAAAATGGACAAAAAATTAAAATCCACAACAAATAGTGCTCTTAGGTCTAATTCTAGTACAGGTAGTTCAAATGAATTTACTACTCGTATGAAGGCAGGATGAGACAAATCGCTATCTTGATTAGGGTCGCTAGGGAAAGCGTTACAATTCCCAATAGCTGTTCTACCATTCGCAGCTTTATTAAACCGTTTTGGCGCATTAGGTTTAACCTATACAACAGATGCCCATGGGGATATCACAAACCAAGTTGGTTATTGAATATCATTTATTATTCAAAAACCAGGGGGAGTGATTTTTGATAACTTAGCATTATTCTTCGCTATCGGTGTGGGATTCGGTTTTGCTAAAGATCACCGAGGTGAAGCGGCATTAGCTTCAGTAGCATTTTTCTTTGTTATGACAGGTTTACTATCAGAACACGGGATTGCCAATATGATGTATGACAATGTTAATACATTTACTTGAACTGATGATAAAAGTGTTGTTCATCATAGTTCATCATTGCTTTATGCGAAAAATTTTGACACAAACGGAAATGTCAGCGGGGCAACCTTTGTTCTTGATATTGGCGTTCTAGGTGGTATAGTTGCCGGAGTTATTACTTCAATTCTATACAACCGTTTCAAAGAAATTAAGTTACCAAAAGCAATGTCATTCTTCGGAGGAAGAAGATTTATTCCGATGATGGCAATTGTATTTGCTATACCAATGGCATTTATGTTCGCTGTTATTTGACCTTGAATTCAATTAGGGTTAAATGCATTTGGACAAGCAGTAGCTGGTTCAGGTGATACAAATATTTCACAAGGGTCACAAAATTGAATTTCAGCATCAGGTGCAGCAGGATATGGATTCATTAACCGTTTATTATTACCATTTGGTTTACATCAAGTGTTAAATACATTGTTATGGTTCCAAGTTCCAATTACTGGTGTTGTAGTAGATCCAATTACTGGTGCAGTAGACCCAAATGCGGCTGCTGTTACAGTTAATGGTGATATTAATGCCTTTACAGCAGGAGTTTATGGTTCAGGAGTGTTCCAGTCAGGATTCTTTCCAATAATGATGGGTGGATTGCCAGCTGCTGTTGTTGCGATGATATTTGCAGCTAAAAAAGAAAACCGTGTTAATGTAGCAGGTTTCCTTGGAGGTGCAGCAGGTATATCATTCTTAACAGGTATTACAGAACCAATTGAATATTCATTTGTCTTCTTATCACCGGTTCTATTGTTGCTTCATGCAGCCTTATCTGCAGTATTCTGTTTCATTGTTGTTGCAATGAGAATTGAAGTTGGATTTGGATTTAGTGCTGGGTTTGTTGACTATGCAATTTCAATACCACAAGCATGAGGATTTGCTCAGTACACAGGTGAACTTGCAGGAAATGGTGCGGGAGTAATGGCTAACCCATTATGAATCTTACCAATCACTGCAGGAGCATTTGCAGCTTACTTCTTCTCATTCTTGGGAATTATTAAATGAATGGATATTAAAACTCCTGGACGTGAAGAAGACGTTTCAGGAACAACAGTTAAACCAGCAGCTTCATTAGCGAAAGGTAAAACTGAAACAAAAGATGGTAAAAAAGTTGATAAATATCAAGTAATGGCTGAAATTATTATTGAAGCCATTGGTGCAGACAATTTTACAAAAATTGATAACTGTGCAACTCGTTTAAGATTGGACGTTAAGGATTCTGAAAAAGTTGACCAAGCAAAAGTTAAGTCATCAGGTGTCTTTGGAATTAAAGTTATTTCTAAAGAATCTATTCAGATTGTAGTTGGTCCAGATGTTGAACACGTTGCATCAGCAATGCAAAAAATAGTTAAATTAACTGATTAATCAATCATCTATTTGTATTTTGAAAAATAATTGTTTTTGGCAATTATTTTTTTTATGTTATAATTAAAAAAAAGTATAAATTGTATAAATGGGGTCAAAATATGTCAATCTTTAATAATGCTGTCAGCTCTAAAAAATATTTATTGTTTGCTAAAAATTTTCAAGAGATTTTAAATATTTATTTTAGTTTAAATAAAAATAGCGCCAAACTTATCACTTGATTAAATAATGCTTCCAATCAATTGTTTTCATTTGAATTAAATAATGCTTTCTCCTTATTTAAAATAGATTTTCCAAATAATGAAAAATTAAAAAAAATAAATTTTACTTTTAATAAAGATTTCACTGATTTCACTAGTGATTTCCCTAAAAAATATGAAACCTTAATTTCTACTTTACAAAGTGACACTAGCAAACAAAAAATCATTGACTCTTTTTTTTGTAAAAATAATCAAGTGATATTGTTTTTTGAATTAATTTATAACTTGATAAATATAGTGATATTTGAACATAAAGAAGATCCAAACTTTACAAGTTATGAGAAAACTTCGTTAATATGTATTCAGAAATATATACGTCAAACAACAGATGAATTTAAAATTGGTGTAGTTTCTAAAAAATTACAAGGATACAATGTTTCTGAATTTAAAATAAAAGATATTATTGAAAAAGAAAAAAAAGAATACAAATCTGATGACATAATTTATTTAAATAATTTATTATTATTATTTTCCAAATCACGTGGTTTAAAATCAAAAATATTATTATTAAAAAATTTTGTGCCTTATATTAATAATTTACAAAAAGATATTAAGCACATTAATCCTGACTTAATGGAAAAAATTAAGATTGTCATTAAAGAAATCAAAGATAATGAAAATATTAAAATTAACAATAAAAAATTAGAAGAACAAATTGATGAAGTGATTGAAAGATTAGGGATTGTTTTAATTAAATTAATTTCTGATTTAGTAAAGCAATAAATATTACTTTATAAAGAAGATTATGGATAAAAGTTTGAAAGAAATGACTGAGAAAACTAAAAATAATAATAATAAACAAGCCGATCAAAAATTTAAGGAAGTTTTGGCAGATTTGCACATTATTCTTGAATTAGTGAACACTATGGAAACTAGGGATAAAACCTTATGGAAACAAGATTTATTATTAATTAAAAAACAAACAATGGAAACTATTGATTTATTAAATTGAAACCTAAAATGTCAACATGCTAATTTAGATATAGAACCAATAAAATATAATAAAACTACAAGAATGTTTGTCTGAGGAATTAACTGCAAAGATTGTTTTAAATCTGAACAGTTAGAAGCTCACTTTGATCCAAATAAACCATTTGATGAGCATTTAAAAGGATTTAAATTTAAATAATTTGTGTTCTTTACTTTTTATTTTTTAAATACTATAATATCATCAGCAAAAATTTAAGGGAGATAATTAATGTCATTAATTTCAAATATTGTAGCAAGACAAATTATGGACTCACGTGGTAACCCCACAGTTCAAGTAGAAGTTTATACCGAATTCGGTGGTCACGGAATGTTCAATGTTCCATCTGGAGCATCAACAGGTTCAAGAGAGGCTATTGAATTAAGAGATAACGATAAGAAAAAATTTGGTGGTAAAAGTGTTTTTAAAGCAGTTGATAATGTAAATAAAATTATCGCAAAAGAAATCATCGGTTGAGATGTTTTCGATCAAATTGGAATCGATCGAAAAATGATAAAATTAGATGGTACAAAAAACAAGTCTAAATTAGGTGCTAATGCTATATTAGGTGTTTCTGTTGCCGTTGCAAAAGCTGCAGCTTGTGAATTAGAAATTCCATTATATAAATATTTAGGGGGACCTAACGCCAAAGTTTTACCAGTGCCGATGTTAAATGTTATTAATGGTGGTGAACATGCAGATAATACAATTGATTTTCAAGAATTTATGATTATGCCAGTAGGTGCAAAATCATTAAGAGAAGCTGTTAAAACTGCATCTGAAATTTTTCACACTTTAAAAAATATTTTACATAAAAAAGGTCACATCACTACTGTTGGTGATGAAGGTGGATTCGCACCTGATTTAGCAACAGCTGAAGATGCATTAGACATTTTAGTTCAAGCTATTAAAGAAGCTGGTTACCAAACAGGGGAAAAAGGTGTGATGATTGCTATGGATCCTGCAGCTTCAGAGTTATATAATACTTCAGATAAACTTTACCATTATAAAGGTGAAACAAAAGCAAAAGGTTTAGATAAAGAAGTTACAAGAACGACTGAAGAACAAGTAGAATATATTGCTTCATTGATCAACAAATACCCAATTATTTCAATGGAAGATGGTTTAGCTGAATCAGACTGAGTTGGATTTAAAATGTTAAAAGATAAAGTCGGGAATAAAGCGCAAATCATGGGTGATGATTTATTTGTTACTAACACAGAAATTATTCAAAGAGGTATCAAAGAAGAATGTGCAAATTCAGTTTTAATTAAGGTTAACCAAATTGGAACATTAACAGAATCAATCGACGCTGTACAAATGACACAAAAAGCTGGTTGAACAGCCGTTGTTTCTCACCGTTCAGGAGAAACAGAAGATTCAACAATCGCTGATATTGCTGTTGCATTAAATACAGGACAAATTAAAACTGGTTCAATGTCAAGATCTGACCGTATTGCAAAATACAACCGCTTAATGCAAATTGAAGATGAATTAGGTGAAGATGCACAATTTTTAGGAATTAAAGCGTTCTATAACTTAAAGAAAAACGTTTAGTTTCATCTTTCATAATTAATGATTAAAATAATAAAATAAAAGATGATTTTTAATCATCTTTTATTTTATTTTATGCAAAAAGAAAGTAAAGAGAATGAATAATGGACCAAACACAAACAACTGAATTAGAATTAAAAAAAATTAAAGAAGAAATAGAGAGACTAAAAAACAATCATAAAAAAGATATTGAGAGATTAGAACTCATGTTTAAAGGTCAATCTATTAGTAAAGAAATTACACCTAATGCTCATCTAGAAAATCAACATTCATCAGATGAAAAACAGAATTTTAATTTTGATCTTTATAAAATTCAAGTGGTCAATAACGATTGCTCGAAAATTGAAAAATTTTTAGCTGACAAAAAATTAAAAAAAGTTTGGCACTTTATACCAATTATAGGTTATTTTATTTACCAATATGATTTATCAATAGTTTATGCTGGAATCGATCGAGGTTTACTAAGGCAAAATTATCAAAAATTTTATATTCGTTGAATAGTATTTGAAATTTTACAATGATGCGTTGCATTACCCATGATAATTAATTTAGAACCATTTATAGCAACACATTGCTTTAAAAAAGCGTTAAATAAAACTCGTGAAGA
The DNA here is from genome assembly GCF_964030645.1 of Spiroplasma endosymbiont of Amphibalanus improvisus. Lineage (NCBI taxonomy): Bacteria > Bacillati > Mycoplasmatota > Mollicutes > Entomoplasmatales > Spiroplasmataceae > Spiroplasma > Spiroplasma endosymbiont of Amphibalanus improvisus. The sequence goes on along the minus strand of NZ_CAXIPX010000004.1, from coordinate 9,309 downwards.
TTTAAAAAATATTGACAAAATATAGCCAAAATCTCAAAAAAAGGTAATTTATCATTAAAAAATAATTAAATATTTAACTATAATAGTCTTTTTCTTTAAAATAAAAGGTTTATAATAAAAATAATAGTTTAATCAAAGGATTTCATATATGAATAAACATCCATTAGTAAAAGAAATTTTATTTGACCATGAACAAATAAGAGTTGAAACAAAAAAAGTTGCCGAAGAAATCGCTAAGTTTTATCAAACATCACATCAGGTTGATAATGCAATAATTTGTTTAGGATTATTAAAAGGTTCTATACCATTCATGGCAGAATTCTTAAATAATTTTAATATTGATTGTGAAACAGAATATATGATCACAAGCTCATTTTATGGTGGAGTAAAGGCGAAAGGTGTGCCCGAAATTAAATTGGATATGTTAACACCAGCAACAAATAGAGATATTTTAATTATCGAAGATATAATTGATAGTGGAAATACACTGAAATTAATTAGGGATTATTTGCTTCTAAAAGGGGCAAAAACAGTTAAAATTGTTACTTTACTTGATAAGAAATCAGGTCGTAAAGTTGATATCGATAGTGACTGAACAGTTTTTGAAATTCCTGATTCTTTTGTTGTAGGGTTTGGTTTGGATTATCAAGAAAAATTAAGAAATTTACCTTATATCGGTATTGTCGATGACAATAAATTAGCAAGTTGAAAATGGAAATATTAATTACTTAATATTAAATAAATGTTATAATTATTATTGTGTTTTAGGAGATTTTATATGATTAAAAAAATAGGTGTGTTAACCTCTGGTGGCGATTCTCAAGGAATGAACGCTGCTGTAGCAGGTGTTATCAAAGCTGCCTTTAAAGAAAATATTCAACCGTACATTGTGAAAGATGGCTATTTTGGTTTAGTTAACAATTTGATAGAACCTGCAACGTATGATTTTGCTGAATCTATCATGAAATGAGGGGGAACAGTCATTGGTTCTGCTCGTTTGCCAGAATTTAAAGATTTAGAAGTTAGAAAAAAAGCTGTTGATAACTTAAAAAAACATAATATTGAAGCATTAGTAGTCATCGGTGGTGACGGTAGTTATATGGGCGCTTTAAAACTAACTGAAATGGGAATTAATTGTATTGGAATTCCAGGAACAATTGATAATGATATCGCTTCTTCTGATTTTACAATTGGTTTTGATACAGCGATTAATATTGTTGTAGATTCATTGGATAAAATTAGAGATACAATTCAATCACACAACCGTTGTGCTGTTGTAGAGGTAATGGGTAGATACTGTGGAGATATCGCTTATTATGCTGGAATCGCCTCTGGTGCTGATGTAATATCTATTTCTGAAAATAAAATATCTGAAGCAGATATCATTGATAAAGTTAAGAAATTAAAACAATCAAACAAGCGCAGTGTTTTAGTTTTAGTCTCTGAGCATTTGTACGATGTTGATCAATTAGCTAAAGATATTGAAAAAACATCAGGTTATGTTAGTCGCGCTTCTGTTTTGGGACATATCCAAAGAGGTGGAATCCCTACAGCTTTAGATCGTTTTAATGCTTTTATGATGGGTGTTGAAGCCATTGAACAGCTTAAACAAGGCAAAGGTGGATTGTGTATCGGTATTGTTAATAATAAATTTATTGCTAATGATATTACAAAAGCATTAGATATGAAAAGACCTTCACGAAAAAAAGAAGTTAACAAAATAACAATTATTAATGATAATTATTCGAAATAAAGGAAATACAAATGGCAAAAGTAGATTTAAGTAAATTAAAAAGAACAAAAATTATCACAACAATTGGACCCGCATCACACTCAGCAGAATCTTTAAAAGAATTATACAAGGCAGGGATGACAACAATCCGTTTAAACTTTTCACATGGTGATCATGTAGAACAAGGTGAAAGAATGGAATGGGCAAAAAAAATTAGCAAAGAAATGAATTTGCCAGTTTCTATTTTATTGGACACTAAAGGACCAGAGATCAGAATTGGTAAAATGAAGGGTGGGACACAAAAAATTGTAGCGGGAGCAACAGTTTTAATTGATACTGACCCTAAATTATTTGCAACTCAGGAATGTGAAAACAACCACTTAACAGTTTCATTTGATATGTCACAAGATTTAAAAGTTGGTGATGTAGTGTTAGTAGATGATGGAAAATTACAATTAAACGTTACAAAGGTTGAACCAAAATTAGTGACAACTAAGGCATTTAATCATCATGATTTAAAAACTAATAAACGTGTTAATTTACCAGGTGTAGATTTCTCATTACCTTTTTTAGCTGAAAAAGATATTAATGACATTAAATTTGGAGTTAAAGTGGGAATTGATTATATTGCTGCTTCTTTTGTTAATACCAAAGATAATATTTTAGAAATAAGAAAATTATTAAAAGCAGAAAAAGCAGAAAAAGTTCAAATCTTAGCTAAAATTGAATCACAAATTGGAATTAATAATATTGATGATATTATTGCTGCTGCTGACGGAATTATGATCGCTCGTGGTGACTTAGGTCTAGAAATTCCTTATTATGATGTTCCTTATTGAGAAAAAGTAATTATTAGAAAATGTCGTGCCGCTGGAAAGATTGTAATAGTTGCAACTCAAATGTTAGAAACAATGACAGAAAACCCACACCCTACAAGAGCAGAAGTTACTGATGTATATTTCGCAACAGAATTAGGTGCTGACGCAACAATGCTATCTGGTGAATCAGCCAATGGTGAATATCCAGTAATTACAGTTGAAACTATGTCTACAATTAACCGTCGTGCTGAAAATGAATTCTATTCTAAATTATATTATGAAGAAAATTTTAGAAACGCTGTTAAAAATTCATCAGGTCCAAGAGCGAAAATAGCTCAACAATTAGCTGAAAAAACAAAAGATGGAAATTATGAATATGCCATTGTGTTGTCAAATACAGGTGAGTTGTTGAAAACTGTTTCAAAATTCCGTCCAAATGCAGCAATTTTAGGAATTACAGCTGATGATGTAATATACACTGCTTTTGGTTGTTGACATTCAATTTTTATGAATAAAGTAGATGATGTAAATAATTATAAAAATGATGATGCAAAATTATCTATCATAGCTCAAAAATGGGGAGCAAAAAAAGGTGATAAAATTTTAATTGCTCATAACGAAGATTTAAAAGAAATTTTAATTAAATAATTTTAAATTAAAAAAATCTTATATAAACATTGACTTTTTAATCAGTGTATGGTATATTAAGAACATACAAAACAATAAGAAAGACAATAATTTTAGTACATGATACCCGACCCCCCCTCCTTTCATTTAAATGTTATTGTCACATTTCTAGATAATTGTAAATAAGAGTAAACTAGTTAGTTTACTCTTATTTTTTTGTTAAATCATTCTTTTTATGTAATAATAAAAACAATAAATACAATATTGAAATAAATATATTTATAAAGGTGAACATGAAAATAAAGTTAAAAGATGGAAATAAAAAAGTGTTCAATATTCCAATGACAGTTGTCGGAATAGCACGCAATATTTCGATTTCACTGTCAAAAAGAACATTAGCTGGTATTGTTGATGGCGAGTTGGTGTCTTCAGAATATTTAATTAGCAAAAGTTGTGAATTAAAATTTGTTACAACAGAAGAACCAGAGTCAATCACTGTGTTGAACAATACTGGTTCTATAATGTTAGCATTAGCACTATCAAATATGGATCCTGATATTCAAATTGCTGAAATGAATTTAAATGATGATGGATTTTATGTTGATTTCAAGATGTCAAAAGAATCAATAAAGGAGGAAGACTTACCATTTTTAGAAAAGAAAATGAAAAGAATTTCTTCAGATAATTATGCATTTGAAAGATTTAAAGAAATTAAAACTGATGGTTTGAATGATTTTCAAATGGAAGTGAATAAAGAAGTAAAAAGAGGTTTGGTTTCAAATGGTGTTAAACTTCTAACTAAATATCCATTTGCAAAATTTTCTAATGTTAAAGCTTCCAAGTTATTTTCTGTTGCAGGAGTGTATTGGAATAACGATAAAAACAATGAAATGATTCAACGGATCTATGGTTATAGTACTTTTGACAAAGACCAACTAAGTTTAAAAATTCAAGAGAAAGATTCTCGGAAAGAGCAGGATCATAGAACGATAGGAAAAAAGTTGGAGATCTTTAGTTTTGAAAATTTGGTAGGTCAAGGATTACCAATCTGACTTCCCAATGGAAAAATTCTTAAAGATCAAATAAAAAACTTTATTAAGCAAAAAGAATGAGAATATGATTTTATTGAAGTAGAAACTCCAATTTTAGGTTCTAAAAAATTGTATGAAACGTCAGGTCATTGAGAACATTATAAAGATGATATGTTTCCTTTGATGAAATTAAATACAGATTCACTAGTTTTAAGACCAATGTCATGCCCGCATCACATTGCGATATACAAAAGTAAATTGCGTAGTTATCGTGATTTTCCAATTCGTTTTTCAGAGCATGCAATTTTATCTCGTTTTGAATCATCAGGTTCATTGAGCGGTTTAGAACGTGTGAGAATGATGGAATTAACTGATTCTCACATTTTTGTTCGTCCGGATCAAATTAAAGATGAATTTAAGCATTGCTTTAAAATGATCGAAGAGACATTAAAGGTTTTTAATATTCAAATTGATTACTACTCTTTATCATTACGTGACCCTAAAAATAAAGCTAAATATTTTAATGATGATAAAATGTGAAATCATGCTGAACAACTTTTAAAAGAAGCTTTAAATGAATCTAAAATTAACTATAAGGAAATGATCGGTGAAGCAGCCTTTTATGGTCCGAAGTTAGATATTCAAATAAAAACTGCATTAAATCATGAAGTCACTATTTCAACTTTACAATTTGATTTTTTATTGCCTGATAAATTCGATGCTTCATACATTAATGAAAAAGGAACTAAGACACAGCCAATAATAATTCACAGGGGCTTAATTGGGACATATGAACGTTTTATCGCCATCTTATTGGAACAAACTAAAGGGAACTTGCCGTTATGATTGGCACCATGTCAGATTGATATCATTCCTGTTTCAATTGCTGAGAGTAGTAAGCATTTAGAATACGCTCATCATTTAAGAAATGAATTTAAAAAAGAAATGTTACGTTCAAAGATTGACTCTCGTGATGAACGTTTAAGTTACAAAATAAGAGAGTCGCAAACTAAAAAGGTACCATACCAGTTAGTTATTGGTGATAATGAAGTAAAAAATAAGATGATCACATATCGTCAATATGGAAATGAAGAAACTAAGACAATAACCTTGTTAGAATTCATAAAAACAATAAAAAATAAACTTAAAAATTAGTTTTAAGTTTAACTCTATGTCTAAAAAACCCTTATTTTATAGACTTATTTAAAATCACTCTTAAAAATGATATAATGGATATAGTTTATATATTTTTTAGGGTGAGTATAAATGTTGGGTTACAAATTTTGGGGAACAAAAGCCCTAGAACATTATTTTTTATTTTATGGTCGTAATGGTAAATTGATTGCCTTTTTTAATACTGAAAAAGAATTTAATTGTTTTTTAAAAAAAATGAATATTATGAATTATGATATTCGTTGAATTAATAATGTCGCTCTAATTGATTTTGATTTCAGATATGCGATTAAAAATTGTAGAAATCGAAAGTTAGATGATATCTTTTTTTCTGAAACAAGAATAGATGAATTTAAATTTAATCGTTCAAAAAATGTAATGGAAATAGTAAAAAAACTTAAATTTGATAAATTAAAATAATAAATTATTTGAATAATATTCATTAAATAATGGTTTTTATAGTGTATAATGAATAAGTATTTTTTATATATTTAGTATTAAATTATAATAAAGGAGTTATATTTGGCACCCATAAAACAAAAAAGAGTAAAAGAGCAAGTTAATGAATTTATTTTCGCAAATGAATTATTAGTTATAATGCCGGATGGTTCTAGACAAGGACCCATTTCAAAAACAGAAGCATTAAGACTTGCTGAAGAAAAAGGTTTAGATTTATTAGTAATCAATCCTAATCAAAAACCACCAGTCGCTAAAATTTTAGATTATGGGAAGTTTAAATATGAAAGCAAGAAAAAAACAAAAGATCTAAAGAAAAAACAACACATTATCTTAAACAAAGAAATGCGTTTAAGAACAGGTATTGGTGACCATGACATGGAGACAAAAGCTAAAAAAGTACGTGAGTTTTTAGAAGATGGAAATAAAGTTAAAATCTCTCTAAATTTTAGAGGTCGTGAAGCAGCAAAGCCAGAATTTGGTGTACAAACTTTAAATAGATTTTTTGCAAAGATTCAAGATATTGCAGTTATTGAAAAACCACCTAAGCAAAATGGTCGTTTTTTAGATATGTATATTGTCCCTAAAAAGAAATAATAATTAATGAAAGAGAGTTATACAAAATGCCTAAAATGAAAACTAAAAGTGCATTAGCGAAAAGAGTGAAAGTTACCGCTTCAGGTCAAATGAAAAGAAAAAACGCTTATACATCTCATTTAGCACAAAATAAATCAACTAAACAAAAACGTCAATCACGTAAATCTACTTTAATGGATCATTCAGATTTTAAACGTAATAAACATTTGCTACATAATTAGTTAGTTTAAAATTAAATTATATAATTATTAATAGATAAAAGGGTTAGGAGAATTAAAAATGGCAAGAGTTAAGGGCGGACCTCAAACTAGACAACGTAGAAAAAAAGTAATTAAACAGGCTAAAGGTTTTTACGGAACTAAGTCAACTCATTTTAAAAAAGCAAAAGAACAACAAATGAAGTCATTGGCATATGCTTACCGTGATCGTAAACAAAGAAAAAGAGATTTCCGTAGTTTGTGAATTCAAAGAATTAATGCTGCAACACGTCCACATGGATTAAGTTATTCTAAATTCATGAATGGTTTAAAATTATCAAATATTGATATAAATCGTAAAATGCTAAGTGAATTAGCAATTAATGATGAAAAACAATTTTTATCATTAATTGAAAGTTCAAAACAAGCTTTATCAAAACAAGCTGCAATTAAATAATTTTTCATAATAAAAAACCTTAGATTAAATCTAAGGTTTTTTTTATATATTAATTTAAATATAAAAAAATAAAGACAATATATTATATAGTCTTTATTTTTTTTGTCAAAAATTATATAATAATTATATATACTTTATTTTGATTTGTGCAGTGTATAAAAGGGTTACTTATTATGGGGTTAAATAATAAAACAAATACATTTGTTTCAAATAATGATACTAATTCATTAATAGAAGATAAAAAAATTGATAGCTTAGAAAAAATTGGCGAAGAGCAAATATCTAAAAACGAAAATAAAATTTCTACAGATTATGAATATGATGTTTCGGCAACTAGAATTCATTTCACCACCTTTGGCGATTCAATGGGTCGAGGGTTAATCATTTTTTCACAACTAGCGGCAATAGTGTCTATATTTTTACCCTTAGGTAGCTTAAGTGCTGTTTTAACCCAAATAATTCCTTTTTCACCAGAATTAGATATTTTGGCACCTTATATTTGAAAGTTACTAACGGTTATTTTTGCTATTATTGGAGTTTTGTCGACCCTACTCTTTTTAATACCAGCTATTTTAGTTAAAAATATTCGGAGTTTGACCATCTGATCAATTGTATTTTTGGTGTTCGGGAATATATTTAATATTATTTTAGTTTTAGTAAATATTTTAAATTTTTTATTTTCAGATGTCCCAGGCACTATTGTTGGGGTCGTTAGTTCTTGTTTGGGTTTAATTTTATTTTTATTAGGTAGTTTAATTTTATTAACTACTGCAAAAAAATATCGTGAAAACTTAGAAATGACAATTTCGAATTCTATTCGAAAAACAAGTATTACCCAAATACCACAAATAAATTAATTTTATTAAAGGATTTGAAAATGCGTAAGAATAAAAGTGATTGAGAAAAAGTTAATAAATTAACTAAAACTATAACTTTTCCCAAGTGATGAAAAAAAGCATCAAGTATTTTTTTTACAGTAATATTTTTTATCGTTGGTGGAACATCAGCTTTTTTTGGTATTGAGGGATTGGCTAAATATTTTGATTATGACGACCTTCACTTTCATGGTGATTGAATTCCATCACAAGATTTTTGTGATTTTATGAAAAAAATAGGGGTTGATGTACCCGTTTGTAAAACTGTGTATCCAATTAATTTGGGAGCTATTAGTATTCGTGACACTGATTATGAAGAATATGTAACTCATAATGATACAAATGATACTCAAAACTATACAGGTTCAGACGCCCAGTATAAAGTGGTGGGGAAAAACGGGCAAATTAAATCTAATAATTTAAGATACGAATATGTTTACAATACCATTGTGAATCAAATAGTATCAAATAGTGATATTTTCCCAGATATGAGCAATGCTTATGTTTCAGGTATATATTCTACTTCCAATGTACAAGAAGATACACCTGAAAATTTTTTAAAAATTGAAGATGTGACTTCAGATCAATTGAACATTAATCAAGAATGAACTATAGAAATTAGTCAAAACCCTAATGACCCCGATCACTTAAATATGAGTTTTCCAGTATTTATTTATAATAATTCTACTTTTTTAAATAACTTTGCAAACTTTTATCTTAGTTATTATGCACAAACTGATTATCAAGATGTGTCAAATCAAGTTGGTACCTTTGTCCAAGGTGAAAGTTCTCGTTCAATCTTAGTGACTAATGCTGTTATTAATAAATCAAAAAATGATAATATTGATGACAAAAAAGCTATCAATGATTATTTGTATAACAATTTCAATATTTTTGTAAATAATATTTATAAATATCATATTCAAGAATTTCAACCATGAAATAAACAAACATCAACAATAGATGACGTTGATTATAGTCAAAATCCTTTTGGTAATTTTATAATTAATTATACTCCTAATATTAATAGTTTTGATCAAACAAAAATTATAGATAACCCAAATAACCCGAATAATTCGCTAGACCCGCAAAATCAAACGTATTTAACAGCTGATCAAGTAAATCAAAATTGTTTAGTTTCATTATTATATTTACCAGTAAGTGATAAAGATCAAGATGGTACATATGATTTCAATTTACAATCGATTATTCAGATGATAAATGATAGCGACATGACATTAGACGAATTTATTAAAATCATTCAGGATATTGAAAACGGAAATACTCAAGAGTTTCTTAAATTAATAAGTGAAATGCCCGAACTAATGGATATGAACGCGTTACCT
>NZ_CAXIPX010000003.1:0-495601 GCF_964030645.1 Spiroplasma endosymbiont of Amphibalanus improvisus | reverse complement strand
ATGAAATGAAAGTGCAAAAACGTGGTGGTACAGGAATAACGTGTTTGAACACACCAGATGACACAGTGCACAAAATTTTAAGTTGTAGTACTTTAGACGACATCTTATTATTTTCTAATTTAGGTAAGGTTTATAGAAAAAAAGCTTATCAGATTGAAAAATTTTCAAGAACATCTCATGGTATACCAATAATAAATCTTTTAGATATTGAAAAAGATGAAAAAATAATATCAATTTTTAAAATTGATAAAGAAGATAAAAACGAAAATTTAGTTTTAGTTTCAAAAAAAGGAATTATTAAAAAAATAAAATTATTTTCTTTGGATAAAATTAGGAGAACTGGTAAAAGAATTATAAATTTCGATGAAAATGATTCATTAGCTAATATTGAATTATTACAACAAAATCAAAATATTATTTTATTTAGTTCAGCAGGTAAGGCTGTTCAATTTTTAGAAAAAGAATTACCTGTTTATTCAACATCAGCAAAAGGAGTTAAAGGAATTAATTTAAAAGGTTCAAATATTGTTTCGCTTTGTGTTGTAGATGAAAATGAAAAATTAGTTTTGGTTTCATCTAACGGTATAGGAAAATTAATAAATTCTAAAGATATAAAACATACACATCGAGGTTCAACTGGTGTTAAAATTATGAACATAGATGTGAACAATTTGTTATTCAGTGCTAAACCTTTGGCTCATAACGCAAATGTTTTATTAACTTCTGATAACAATAATATTTTAATTTTTAAAAGTGATGAATTACCAACATTAAGTAGAACAGCAAAAGGTGTAAAATTAATGAATTTGAAAGAAGGTTCTATTTCTTCTTTAGATTTGTTGACAATGGAGGAATAATTAAATGATCGATTCAAAAATGTTATTAAACGAAACAGACAAAATTATAGAAAATTTAGTTAATAAAAAAGTAGATAAAAACGATATTTTAGAACTTAAAAAACAATTGATGAATAAAAATCAAAAAATTTCAGAAATCGAAGTATTGAGAAAAGAACTAAATGAACTTACTAAACAAACTGGTTTATATATAAAAGAAAATAATAAAAGTGAATTAAAAACACTTAGAGAAAAAAGTATAAAAATAAAAGTCAATATAAAAGAGAAGGAAATAGCCTTAAATGAACTAAATGCAACTTTTAGAAATCATTTATTAATGATTCCAAATATTTTAGAAAAAGATGTTCCAATAGGTAAAGACGAAAACGAAAATTTAGAAGTTGAAAAATGAGGAACACCTAAAAATATTAAGAAACCTAAAAATCATTACGATATCGCCGAAGATTTTAATTTGGTTGATTTTGAATCAGGTGTTGAAATGTCAGGTTCTCGTTTTGTTGTATACAAAAATAAAGGTGCTAAATTACAAAGAGCTTTACAAAACTTTTTATTAGATAATAATATTGAACATGGTTTTACTGAATTTCAAACTCCTTATCTTGTTAAACAAGAAATAATGACAGGTACTGGTCAATTGCCTAAATTTAAAGAAGATGCATATTATATTGAAAAAGATAAATTATATTTAATACCAACAAGTGAAGTAACTTTATGTAATTTATATAGGAATAAAATTATAGATATTAATGAATTACCTATAAAAATGACAAGTTATTCTCAGTGTTTCAGACAAGAAGCGGGGTCAGCAGGTAAAGATAATAGAGGTATTATAAGATTACATCAATTTAATAAAGTTGAAATGGTTGTGTTATCAGAACCCGACAACGCTAATGAACAATTATTGAAAATGCTTGAATGTGCGACATCTATTTTAAAAAAAATTAATTTGCCGTATAGAATAATTAAATTATGCTCAGGAGACACAGGTTTTGCTTCTGCAATTACATATGATATTGAAGTTTGAATGGCTGCTCAAAAAAGATATGTGGAGATATCATCTTGTTCAAATTGTACAGACTTCCAATCTAGAAGAATGAATATTAAATATAAGGATAAAAGTGATGAAAAAAAATTACTTTATACTCTGAATGGCTCATCATTAGCTATAGATAGACTTATAGCTGCAATTTTGGAATATTATCAAAAAGAAGAATATATTGAAATACCAGAAGTATTAATACCTTATATGAATAATGAAAAAGAAATAAAAAAATAATTTCATTGTTTCACGTGAAACAATGAAAAAGCAACAAATGTTTATTTTAGTTTTCATTGTTTCACGTGAAACAATGAAAACTAAAACTCTTTATAGGTATTGTATTACTTATTTTATGTGTTAATATAACATTGCCGTTGCAATTGTATAATCGAAACTGGTCAGGATCGGAAGATAGCAGCCATAAGATTAAATACTATGTGCGATGGCTTTTTTTATTTTCAGGTGATTAAATGAAAGATATTGAAGAAAAGATTAAACTTGAATTAGAAAAAGCCAACTTAAATAACGAAGTACCAAATGTCGCTATTTTATTAAATGAAAAAGATGAATTAGTGTCCATTGCTTATAATGAAAGAAATAGAACTAATAAAATTTCGAATCATGCTGAAATAATTGCTATTGAAAAATTTGCAATAAAGAATAATAGTTGAAATTTAAAAGGTTTTAAAATAATAGTTACTTTAGAACCATGTTTAATGTGTACAGGAGCTATAATACAATCAAAAATCTCAAATATTTATTTTTATGTTAAAAATGAAAAAATGGGGTACATATTATCAAACCATTCTATTAATTTATCTAACATTAAAGTTCAACAAATTGAAAATAAAACAAGTGATTTAATAAAAGATAAATTAAACAATTTTTTTAAACTAAAAAGGAATGATAAAAATGAATAATATTTCACTTTATAGAAAATATAGACCTAAATTTTTAGATGATATTGTAGGACAAGAGTTTGTTAAAGTTTCATTTAAAAATACAATAACTAATAACTCTGTTGCGCACGCTTATTTGTTTTATGGAACCAGGGGTTCTGGAAAAACTACTGTTGCAAGGATAATTGCTAAAACATTAAATTGTGTAAAAAAGGAAGGTTACAACCCTTGTAATTTTTGTAAAAATTGTGAGGAATTTAATGAAAATAGAATGATTGATTGTTTGGAAATAGATGCTGCGTCCAATAATGGAGTAGATGAAATAAGAAGTTTGAAAGAAAACATTAAATTACTACCAACAGCAGGTGAATATAAAATTTATATAATTGATGAAGTTCATATGTTAACACAATCAGCATTTAACGCACTTTTAAAAACATTAGAAGAACCACCAAAACACGCTGTTTTTATTTTAGCTACAACAGATATGCATAAAATACCCCCAACTGTTCTATCTAGATGTCAAAACTTCATTTTTTCCAATTTAAAAGAAAGTGAAATAATATATAATTTAAAAATAATTTCGAAAAAAGAAAAAGTTATTTGTGATGAACAATCATTTCAAAAAATAGCTAAATTAGCTAAAGGTAGCATAAGAGATTCTCTGAGTATATTTGAGCAACTAATCTCTTTTTCGGATGGTAAAATTGATACTGATGTTATTAATAAAGTTTTTTTGTTACCAACTTTTGATGATGTACTTTATTTATTTGAAAAAATTTTTACATTTAAAATATCCGAATTAATAGAAAAACTTAATGAATTAGAAAACAAAGGTGTAGATTTTTCTCAATTATTAAATGATTTACTAATTATTTGTAAAGAAGTTTTAGAATTCAAAATAACAGGATCAGAGCACTTTTTAAAAAACGTGTCTTTAATAAATATAAATAATTTAAATGATTTCATTAATAGTGAAAACATTTATTTGTTATTTGAATTAATTAATAAGTCATTAAATAACATGAATGATAATGGAAATATAAAAATATATGTTGAAATAGCATTGCTAAAATTTATTGATTTGATGAAAACTAAAAATGCAAAATTAGATACTATAACAGATAACAAAAATAAATTAGAAATTCCGAATGTGCCCAAAGAGAACAACACATTGAAAACATTTAAAACAAAATCTGTTAATGAAGAAAAAAAAATATTAAATGTTAAAACAAATAATGAAATTTCCGAAACTAAAACATTTAAATTAAATAAAACAAATAGCAATGAATATATTAAGAATAAATATTCACAAAAAATTTTAATTAACACCTTATTAGAACCTGTTAAAGAAACCAGAATAAAAATAGAGACTATAATTAAAGAATTATTTTCAGATTTTGAATGGATAAAAAATATAAAAGTCCGATCAGCTAATAAAACATCTGTTTTAATAACAACATCCAACGATGAAACGCATAAAGTGTTTTATGAAAAAATAATGGATATAAAAACAAAAGACAAAATTTTCAATCGTCTTGAATCAAAAATTTTATTTGTTGTTATCCCGGATTTTGACTTGATGAAATTAAAAAATGACTATCTATTTTTGTTTCAAAATAAAATTCTTCCAAAATACGAAGAATTAGATATTGAAATGGAATATAATAAACTTAATAATGATAATATTAAAAATAAAAGCAGTAATTTTTTATCAGGTGAAGATATATTCTCGAATTATAAAGTAAGAAATTAGGTGTTATAAAATTGTCTGAAATTGATAAAAGTATTCAAGAGTTAAAATTAGTTTTTAAAATTGGCAATAAAAATGCTGAAAAATTGTTTTCTGAATTAGTTAAAAACCCAAATTTAATAGATGAAATATCAAACAAATTAAAAGAAATCAAAAATAAATATTCAAATTGCAAAATTTGTTTTTACTTAACTATAAATAATGTTTGTCAAATATGCGAAGATCCCACTAGAGATAACAGTAAAATTTGTGTTGTTAATAATGTTTTTGATGCTATGAATATAAATAAATTAAAAATATATAATGGATTATTCCATATTTTAAACGGAGAAATAGATTTAAATAAAAATATTACTCCTGATAAAATAAAAATTAATGAATTATTTAGTCGAATAAATAATAATTCAAAAGAAGTAATCATAGCAACATCAGCAACTTTTTCAGGAGAAATAACGTCTCAATATATAAAAAATATGCTTCATAATAAAAATATAAAAATTTCCAGATTAGCACGAGGTATACCACAGGGTGGTTCTTTAGAATATATAGATGATACAACTTTAAAATCAGCCTTAAAAAATAGAAACTAACAAGGAGGGATCAACATGTTTATTACATTAGAAGGAATTGATGGTTCTGGAAAAACAACATTAATAAAGAAAATTGAGTTTTATTTAAAAACAAAAGGGTATAAATTTTTAATTACTCGTGAACCTGGCGGAAGTGAAATTTCAGAGTCAATTAGAGAAGTTATATTAAAAGATTTTCCAAATGACGAAATGGAACCTTGAACCGAAGCGCTACTTTATATAGCGGCGAGAAAACAACACTTTGAGAAAATAATAAAACCAAATTTAAAAAAAGGCATTATAATAATTTCTGACCGTTTTTCAGATTCAACACTAGTTTATCAGGGGTTTGCAAGAGGTTTGAGTGTTGAAAGTTTGATAAAAATCCAATCTATCGTCTTTAATGATGTAAAACCAAATATAACTTTTTTTCTTGATTGCAGTCCAGAAACTTTAACAAAAAGAATAAAAACTAAATCCGAAAAAGAAGTAAATAGATTTGATTTAGAAAGTTTAGAATTCCATAAAAAAGTTTACGAAGGTTACTTAAATTTATTAGAAAAAGACAAAAAACGATTTAGAGTTATAAGTTCAGAAAAAACAGCGGACGAAGTGTTTTTACAATGCAAAGAAATAATGGACAAAGAAATTAAAATAAACAAGTAGGATCTTATGTTAAAAGAAAATAATGAATTGATTTTAAATAAAATAGTGAATGATATAGATTTAGATAAAATATCCAACCAAATGATAATTTCTGTAAAAGAATTTCAAACTGCTGAATATATTATTTCTAAAATTGTTAATAATATATTTTGTTTAAATAAAAATAGAATTTTAAATTGTAATTGTCATGTGCATAATAAAATTTCTAAAAATATTTTATCTAATATAATTGTTACTGGGGATTATGAGAATTTAATTAAAAAAGAAGAAATAATTAAATCGATAAACATTTTCAGCATGACAACAATAACTAAATCAGAAAAGAAAATATACATTATAAAAGGTGCTGAATTACTAACATCATCTGCAGCTAACAGTTTGTTGAAATTTTTAGAAGAACCTCCATTAAACACTTATATTATTTTAGTCACTTTAAACGAAGGTAAAATTTTAGAAACAATAAATTCTAGATGCATAAAATTTAGATTTATCAAAAATGATATAAATTCCGTGACTTACCCTAATTCATCTGAGCTAACAAATATGTTTTTAAAAAACTTAAGTCCAAAAAATATTGTTAATAATTATATTTTAATTAATGATGTAAGAACTAAAAATAAAAATGAAATTAATAAATTTTTACAAGAGATTATTAATAATGCCCAAAATTTTATTTTTAAAGAAATATTATTAGAAACCCAAATAAATATTTCGAAAAATCAAAACAAAAATTTATCTTTGTATAATATGCTATTTAAATTTGAGAAAGAATTAATTAATTAATGCCAAAAGTTTTAAACACAATTCAAGGTTATGAAAAATTAAAATTATTTCAAAGAACTGATATGTTCAATTATTCTATTGAAAGCATACTGTTGCCAGAATTTTTAGATCTTAAAAAAAATAATTCTAATTTAAATATAATTGATATTGGAACCAATAACGGAGTTATCCCTTTAATTTTATCTGAAAAAACAAAAGCTAAAATTACAGGCATTGAAATTCAACAAGAAGCATCAGAATTAGCAAAAGAAAATATCTTGATTAATAATTTAGAAAAACAAATTCAAATTAAAAATATAAGTATTCAAGAATTTTCAAAATTAAATCAAAAATTTGACATTGTAATTTGTAATCCGCCTTTTTTTAAAGTCCATGACTTAAGAAGGGTTACAAAAAAAAGTGAATTTATTAAAAACGCTAGACATGAATTTTTGTTAACATTAGAAACATTAATTATAAATGTTAGAAAGATTATTGAGAATAAGGGTTCTTTTTATTTAGCTCATAAAACTGAAAGATTAAATGAGGTGTTAGAATTATTAAATATATATAATTTTACACCTAAAAAAATTTCATTTATACATTCTAAAGTAAAGAAAGAGTCACAAAGTTTTTTAGTTAAATCAATATTCCAAGGTCCACCAGGTTTGGAAGTTACAGCACCTTTAATTGTTATTGCCGATGAAGAATAAATTAAATTTTAATTTACTAGACCCAACAAAAAAATATATTATAGCTGTCTCAGGTGGACCGGACAGTATGTTTCTTTTAAGCAATTCTTTAAATAATCTAAATGCTAATAACATTATTGTTGCACATGTAAATTATAATATTCGTAAATCAGCGAAAAGAGATTTTGATATTATCAAAAATTTCTGTTTTAAAAAAAATATTATCTTCCAATATTCAAATTATAAAAATTTGAACCGTAATAATGTTAATTTTGAAAAAGATGCAAGAGAATATAGGTACAATTTTTTTAAAAAAATATCTTTAAAGTTTAATTGTGAAGGTGTTTTAATTGGGCATAATTTTACAGATAAATTAGAAACATATATTTTTCAGAAAGAAAGAAATATTGTCCCTGATTTTTATGGTTTAAAAGAAATTAATTATATTTTTAATATTAAAGTTTTTAGAATAATGTTAAGTGTTTCCAGAGATTTTATTTATGAATATTTGAAAACAAAAGAAATACCTTTTGGTATCGATGAAACAAATGATGATTTAAAATATTCTAGAAATAAAATTAGGAAAAATTTAGATAATTATAATTTTTTAACATTAACAAAAGAAATTGAACAAAAAAATAATAAATTAAATTTAATAAAAAATCACATTTATGAACATTTTTATTTACAGATAGATTTTTACTTAAAATTAGAATTCCACTTTCAACAACAAGCTATAAAAAATTTACTTAATTTTAAAAACATTTTCACATGAAACAAAAAAGGTAAATTTTTATATGAGATTACCAAAAAAACACTTCCGTTTAAAGAAAGAAGGGTTATTGAAATAAATAATGATTTTTGTTTAGTTACAAATTATGATCATTTAAAAATATTAGATGCAAAAAAATTAGAAAATATAAGGATTGAGTGAACGCATAAAAATTTTAATATTTTAATTACAAATGAATTAGAATATTATAAAAAATATTTTATAGGTAATAAAAATTTAAAGGAATTATTTATTCGCAATAAACTTAATTTAGATTTTTTGCGTATTCCTACAGTTTTTATTGAAAATCAAATAGTTTGAATATCACCAAAAATTTTAAATAATTTAAATAATTATGATAAAAAAAGAATTATAATGAATTTGAAAATAAATTTTTTAAATTCATTTAATTTTTAAAAAATATGTTAAAATAAATTACAAAGTTTAAATTTATTATTTTGTACGAAGGAAAAGATTGATGAAAAAAAATAAAAATAAAAATAAATTATGATCGTTTTTACTACTATTCTTCTTACTTTTTTTTATTTTACTATTTTTAATATTAATCTGATCTAGTTCTGATGTTCAACAATTAAGTACTACAACGTTCAGAAAAATGGTTATAGCGGAAGCTGAATATTCTGCGCAACAAGATTTAGATGGAGTGAATCCTAATGCTACATTTGATCGATATGAGTATGATGATGATCAATTTGTTGATTCTTTTACTGTCTTGGAATTAGTTGGAGATAATACGACTCAATATACTGGAGTGATTGTTCTTGAAAATGTTACTAGTAATGTAAAAAAACAAATAAAATATTCTTTAGAATATGATAAGCCAGCAGAATGATTAGTTACTGACCCAACACTTAGCACATATACATATTTTGATTTTGCCGCAGGTTTAGATCCTAGTGACCCCACTGGAAATTACAAAGATGACGCACCTTTAGTAGGTGGACTTTCTGTAGTAGATAGAACTTTTGTTCCGATTTGAGAAACTTTAGTTGCTGAATTGTTACCTTGATTCTTAATAATAGGTGTTTCTGGTTGATTAATGTACAAAATGGTTAAAGCTCAAGGTGCCATGGGTGGAGGAATGAATCCTTTCTCTATGGGTAAAAGTAAAGCCAAAAAAGCAAAAACAGACATTAAGTTTTCTGATGTTGCTGGAATTAGCGAAGAAAAAGAAGAATTTATTGAACTTGTAGATTATTTAAAAAATCCACAAAAATATTCTATTATGGGTGCTAGAACTCCTAAGGGTGTACTTATGGAAGGTCCACCAGGAACAGGTAAAACATTATTGGCTAAAGCTGTTGCTGGTGAAGCGGGAGTACCATTTTATATCATTTCTGGTTCTGAGTTTGAGGAAGTATTTGTTGGTGTAGGCGCTTCAAGGATTCGTGAATTGTTTGCAAATGCTAAAAAAACAGCACCATGTATTATTTTTATTGATGAAATTGATGCTGTAGGTCGAAAAAGAGGTAATTCTTTAGGACCTTCAACAAGTGAGCAGACATTAAATCAATTGCTTGTTGAAATGGATGGTTTTGGTACAAACATCGGAATTATTGTTATGGCAGCAACCAACCGTGTTGATGTTTTAGATCCTGCTTTATTAAGACCTGGAAGATTTGATAGACAAATTCAAATTTCTTTACCAAACATTAAAGAAAGAGAAGCGATTCTTAATTTACATGCGCGTAATAAAAATGTTTCAAGTGAAATAGACTTTAAACGTATTGCTCAAAGAACCCCTGGATTTAGTGGGGCTCAGTTAGAAAATGTTTTAAATGAAGCTGCAATTCTGGCGGTTAGAGAAAATAAAAAAATTATTTCATCAACAATAATTGATGAAGCAATTGATAGAGTTGTCGGTGGACCTGCTAAAAAATCACGTAAATACACAATTACAGATAAAGATATAGTTTCTTACCATGAAGCTGGACACGCTTTAATAGGATTAAAATTAGATGATGCATCTAAAGTTCAAAAAGTAACTATAATCCCAAGGGGTAACGCTGGTGGTTATACAATCATGACTCCAAAAGAAGAAATTATGTTTCATAGTAAAGAACAATTGTATGCTTCAATAACAGGTTATTTAGGTGGACGTGCCGCTGAAGAAATTATGTTTGGTAAAACAAAAATTACAACAGGTGCACATGATGACTTAGAAAAAGCTACAAATTTAGCACGTCACATGGTTACAGAGTATGGTATGAGTAGTCTTGGACTTGTTCAATATGAATCTTCCAAATCACGTGCAATGGGAACTAATTCAAAATGATGATCAGAGGAAGTTTCTAAAAAAATTGATGTAGAAATCAATAAAATTCTTGATCGTTCTTATGAAACGGCTAAAAAAATAATTATTGCAAACAAAAAAGAATTAGATTTAATTGCTGAATCATTAAGAATTTTAGAAACTATAAAATCTGAACAAATTGAATACATTGATGAAAATATGAAATTACCTGAAGAAGTTATTATTGAAAAAAATAATAGAGAAAAATGAGAAAGTAAAAAAGCTCAAGGAGATGTATTAGATATAGAACCAGAATAACAAAAAAAAGGAAATAATAATGGATAGAATCATTGAAGGATTGTATAAAGAACATAATATAAAAGTTACTTTAGTTGAAGGCACAAATACAATAAATGAAATGTTAAAAATTCATCAACCAAATGCATTGTCAGCTGAAGTTATTGGTAGAACGGCTTTAGCGACATCTCTTATTGGTTCTTCTAATTGAGATAAAAAAACTATTTCTTATGTTAATGGAGGAGGCCCCATAGGTTTAATTTCTGCAGAGTTTATTGATGGTAAATTAAAATCCTACTGTGCTAATCCAAATTTTGATGATTCCAAAATAAAAAAAGATAGGAATGTTATAAGTCAAGTCGTAGGTACAACAGGTACGCTCAAAGTTGTCAAAGACATTCCTGGTGAAAAAGAGCCTAAAATAGGGGCAATATATCTTGTTTCAGGAGAAATTAATTTAGATTTTACTTATTATTTAATTCAAAACGAAAATACAAAAGGTTTATTGTTAACTGCGATTAAAATTGATAATAATAAAGTTTTAAAAGCAATTGGTTTTTTAGCAAATTTATTGCCTGAGGCAAGTGAAGAAGATTTAGATTTTTTGGAACAAAAATTAAGTGATGTTAATTTACTTAATGAAAAAATGCTAAGTTCAAAAAATTTAGATGAGTTATTAAATTTTTATAAAGGAATTGAATTAACTAAAGATTCTAAGATTTCATTTAAATGTGATTGTTCTGAAAAAAAATCGTTAAATACTATTAAATTATTAGATGAAAAAGACAAAAAAGAAATATTAGACTTAAAACAAGAAGTTGAAATTAAGTGTGATTTTTGTTTAAAGAAATATTTAATTAATTATGATAAAATAAAACAAGTTTTGAATTAGTCCAGAGGTAAAAGAAATATGAGCAAAAAAGAACAAGAAGAAATTTTAAAAGATAAAGAAACACAAGTTGAATCGATTTCAGATAAAAAACAAGAAAAAGACAAAAAAGAAAAAAATTTCGTTGATATGGAAAATAAAGATAAAAAAGAATCTAAAGATAAAAAAGAATCTAAAGATAAAAAATTTGTTGTCAAAGATGTTAAAAGCGAAAAAGCTGAAAAAACAATTGTGATGAAAAATAATTTAAAATCTTTAAAAGAAACAAAAAAGAAACAAAAATCTGATATTAAATTATATTCTAAAAGAATTCTTGGTGGTGAAATCATATCTACATTGGAATATAAACCTGATCCAAGTAAATATGTTATAGAATTGAAAAATATTGAAAAATCTTATTTTGGTGTTGGAATTGAAACTAAAGTTTTAAAAGGTGTAGATTTAAAATTAAAAAAAGGTGATTTTATTGTTATTCTAGGCCCTTCAGGTTCTGGAAAGACAACATTATTGAATATTATTTCTGGTTTAGATAAAGCGACACGAGGGGATGCCTTTGTCGTTGGTCATAATTTAACTTTGTTGAAAGATTCAGATTTAACTAAATTTAGAAGAGATAATGTAGGTTTTATTTTTCAACAATATAATTTATTAAGCAATTTAACTGCTAGGGAAAATGCTGAAGTGGGTGCTAATTTATCTAAAAATGATAAAGATAAGTTATCTGTCGATGAAATTTTAGATTCTATTGGTATGGAAGAACAAAAAGAAAAATATCCTCATCAAATGTCAGGAGGACAACAACAACGTGTTTCAATAGCTCGTGCATTGGCAAAAAATCCTGATATTTTATTCGGTGATGAACCAACAGGTGCTTTAGATGAGGAAATGGGTAAAAATGTTTTAAAAATTTTACGTGATGTAAACAAGAATTTTAAAACAACGATTATATTAGTAACACATAACCCAAATATTGCTAAAATGGGTAATGTTATAATTCATGTAAAAAATGGTTTAATCGACGAAGTAATTGAGAATAAAAACCCTATTGACCCAGAAAAAATTGATTGATCTTAATCATTATATTTATCAAAATTTGCATTTACTATATTTTATGTGTAAAATATAGTAAATGTTTTTTATTATTTAGATGTTTTCTAAGGTTTAGGTGATTTATGATTTGTAAAGTAAAAGCTAATTTAAATGCATCAAACACAGAGGAAAAAATGTTCTTTGATTTTTTTCGAAATATAAATAATGATGCAAATGACTTTTTATTAATTAATATGTGAAAAAATAATTCTGAAAAAATTGATATTGTTTTTGAAATTAAGGATTATAAGAAATCTGAAAACACTTTAGATATAGCGAAAAATTTGGAATTAAATTATAATGGCAATGGAAGTGCTAATGTTATCGTTAGTTTTTCTGGCACAAACATTAATCGTGTTTATAAAAATGGTGAAAGAATTAAATAATATTAATTTATAGGTAAATTATGGATAATAGAAAATTTAGTGAACAAGAAGAAATAAGAAGAAGAAAACTTACTGATTTAATTGAAAATAATAAAAATCCTTTTGTCCAAACAAAATTTGAAAGAAATTTTAACACTAAAACATTCAAAGAAACTTTTGATAATTTTTCTAAAGAAAAATTAGCTGAAAAAAGTGATGTAAATATTAAAATACCAGGACGCATACGTTTATTTCGTGAAACAGGAAAAGCGGTGTTTTTAAACATACAAGATGGAATGGGTTTAGTTCAGGCTTATCTTAGAAAAGATGTTCTTGGAGATGAATATTTTGCGGAATTATTAAATTTAGATTTAGGAGATATAATCGGTTTACATGGTAAACCGATGAAAACTAACACAGGAGAATTAACTTTACGTGTTGAAAAATTTGTATTACTTTCAAAATCACTAAAACCGCTCCCTGACAAACATCATGGCATTGAAGATCAAGAAGAAAAATATCGTCGTCGTTATGTTGATTTAATAATGAATGAAAAATCTAAACAAGTTTTTATCAATAGAAATAAAATTATTAGAACTATTCAAAAAGTTTTAGATAAAAAAGGTTTTGTAGAAGTAGAAACTCCGATATTACAATCAATTTATGGTGGCGCTGCAGCTAAACCTTTTAAAACACATCATAATGCTTTAGGGATGGATTTATTCTTGAGGATAGCAACTGAAATACATTTAAAGCAGTTGGTAGTCGGAAGTATGGAAAAGGTCTATGAAATAGGTAGATTATTTAGAAATGAAGGTATATCAACACGTCATAATCCTGAGTTTACATCAATTGAAATTTACGCAGCTTATAAGGATTTTTATTATATGATGGATCTTTCTGAAGAAATTTTTAAAGAATCAGCATTAGCGATTGGAATTAAAAATAATTCTGTAATAGAATACAGTGGTAAAAAAATAAATATTTTTAAAAAATTTAAAAGAATCCACATGGTGGATGCAATTAAAGAAAACATCAATGTTGATTTTTGAAAAAAAATGACTTTTGAAGAAGCAAAAGAAATTGCTAAAAAACATAAACTAGAAGTTCCGAAACATTTTTTAAGTGTAGGAAACATTATTAATTTGTTTTTTGAAGAGTATGTAGAACCGAACATCATAGAACCAACTTTTGTATATGGTCATCCAGTCGAAATTTCACCATTGTCAAAAATAAATACTGAAGATCCTAGATTTACAGATCGCTTTGAACTATTTATCATCGGCAGAGAATATGCGAATGCTTTTTCTGAATTAAATAATCCGATTGAGCAATTTGAACGTTTTGAACAACAGATAAAAGAAAAAGAAAAAGGTAATGAAGAAGCTCATGAATTAAATTATGAATTTATTGAAGCTTTAGAATATGGATTACCACCAACAGCGGGTATTGGTCTAGGAATTGACAGACTAGTAATGTTATTGACTAATAGCAACTCTATTAGAGACGTTTTATTATTCCCACAAATGAAAATTAAAAATTAAAATAAAAAAAACGCTTCTAATCTTAGAAGCGTTTTTTTTATTTTAAACATCACATTTTAATTGAGCGTTGCAGTTATTACATGTGGCACAACCACCTCTGAATAAAACAGTTCCCTCCCTACATATTGGGCATAAATCTCCTATTTTTATTCCTACAGACCTATCCTGTCTAATACCTCTTAATTCAGCAACTTTTTTGATGTCATTTTCTTTTAAAATTTCTTCTGTTTCCTTAATACTTTTTGTAGATTCAATTCCATAATCTCCTAAATTTAATTGTTCTTTAATTTCATTTTTATCATATTCTGAATCTAAAGATAAAACTTGTGAATCTCTTGAACCATCAACATAAACAGTACCACCTTTAGCACCATTTTCATATAATGTTTGATAGATTTTTTCAACTTGTTTAACAGTAAATCCCTTTGGAGCATTCACTGTTTTACTTATCGAAGAGTCTACTCATCTTTGAATTATACATTGTACATTTACATGTTCTTCCGGTTTTAATTCTTGAACAGAAATAAAGATTCCAGGCATTTTTTTATTTTTGAATTCTGGATGGTATTCCAATCACTCCTCAACAACTTTAGCATTAACTTCTATAAATTTACCTAAACGACCCGATCTAAAGAATTTAAATGCAAAGTAAGGTTCTAAACCTGTTGAAACACCAATCATTGTTCCTGTTGAACCTGTAGGTGCTACAGTTAATAAATGAGAATTTCGAATCCCTTGTTTTCTTATTAAATTTTTAATTGATGGTGACATTTTTTTCATATATCCAGTTTTTAAAAAATCTTCGTTTTTTTCAAGAAATGCAAATGAACCACCTTTTTCAACTGCTAAATCACTTGATGCAATGTAAGCACTCTCTGCGATAATTTTAAAAATTTTGTCAACCACCTTATTAGCCTTAGGAGAACCATAACGATATCCTGCTCATATCAACATGTCATGAAGACCCATAACACCTAAACCGATACGTCTTTCACCTTTTGCTTGTATTTCATTTTTTTTCAAAAAATAAGGTGTTACATCGATAACATTATCTTGAAAGCGGACACATGTTTTGACGGTTTTTTGTAATTTAGAAAATAAAATTTCACCAGTTTTTTTATTGACAAAATTAGCTAAATTAATTGCAGCTAAATTACAAACTGAATACGGAGCTAAAGGTTGTTCACCACATGGATTTGTTGAAACAACTTTCATATTATAAGATTTAGCATTTGTCATTTCGTTTGCTCTATCTATAAAAAACACACCAGGTTCAGCAGAATAGTTGGCACAAAAATTAATTAAATCTCATAATTCTTTGGCTTTTATTCGATGATAGACTTTAGTTTTATAGCCCAGTCTTTCTCATTCCTCTACATCACCAATTGCTTGTCAATTTTCATCATAAAATTTCTTATCCTCAATTGATAAATTTGCAATGTCAGGAAATTTTAATTCTCAGATATCATTTTCTTTTACAGCTTTCATAAATTTATCTGAAATAGCGACAGAAATATTAGCACCACTTAAAAAATTATGATTTTCTACGATTCACTCTCCACCGTTATTTTGTTTTTCTTTAATTCTGTTAATAACACTATCGTTAAAAAGATTGTCATTTTTTAGTATTTCATCATATATTTCTTGTTCAGAATCGGTATTAGCTTTAAATTTCATTTTTTTATGAGCTTCTTTTTGTATTAATGGATCACTCATATGTTCAGAAATATATTTTAAAATTTTAATATTTTGCATTTTGGAAATAATAAATTCAATTATATCAGGGTGTCAATCACCCAACATTATCATTTGAGCACCCCTTCTAGAACCACCTTGTTCTACTAAATTAGTTAATGTACTTAAATCATTCAATCATGAAACAGCTCCAGAAGATTTCCCCCCTACTCCTTTTGCAATAGTGTTTCTTGGTCTTAAAGTAGAACCATTTGTGCCAACACCACCACCACGAGACATTATTTCCATAGCTTCTTCTCGATGCTTACTAATACCTTCTCTTGAATCTTTAATCATTGGTAAAACAAAACAATTAAATAAGGTAACGTCAGAATCACTACCAGCACCATAAAGAACACGGCCAGCAGGTACAATATTTAAATTTAATAATTCGGAAAAAAATTCTTTTTGATATTTTATTTTTTTCTCTCCTTCTTCAATTTCAGACATAGCATTCGAAACTCTTCAAGCTATTTGTTCATAAAAAATTTCTAAAGGTTTCTCAATTTCACTTATATTTTTTAAAATAATTAATTTTTCCTTATTTTCAAAAACATTATCATCAAGATTAGTTACATATTCTTCCTCTAGTTTAATTTCTACAGTATTATTATTTTTATTAATCTTAACAACATTTCCAATACCCCTTAAAGGAAATAACTTATCTTCTTTTATTATTGTAATAACAATGTCCCCAACACATAAAGTTTTAAGTTCCTTATCTTTTTGGGCATAACGATCTAACATAACTAGTCTAGATATTCCAGAAAAAGTCATTTTATAGTCTTTTTCAATTGTTTTAATTTTTTTAAAATGTTTTTTAATAGATTGATTTAAATTATTCACTACTTTGACATCAATCACGTTTTTAACACACAACCTTTCTTTAATAATTTTAGTGTAATAAGATTTTAAATTTTTATAAATAATAATACAAACTTAAAAAATAATTATTTTTATGGTAATATTCATTATATTAATTAGTCATATATTTTATTTAATATAATTATTTTTTTGTGTATAATACAGTTTGTATATATTTATTTAATATTCTTGTTCTTTTAAAAGAACCATATGACCAAAAGGAGATTAATTTTGAAAATTTATGAAATTATGTACATTTTAGACCAAGATCTAAAAGATACAAAATCGTTAGAAACGAAAATAGAAAACATAATCATTAACAATGGTGGTGAAATTTTAGAAAAATCATCATGAGGATTAATGAAATTTGCATATAAAATAAATAAAAAAGAAAAAGGTTATTACTTTGTAATTATTGCTAAAACAACTTCAGAAAATGTTGATGAATTTAAACGTATATCTAAAATTGAACAAGGTGTTGTAAGAACTTTTGTTTTAAACACTGAAAAAGAAAAACATTATGAAGCTTCTACAAAATTATCAAAAACAGAAGTTAAAAATGATCGTTTTGAAAGAAAAACTATTGGTAAAAAATATAAACGTAAAACTTTTGATAATGTTAACGAAAATGATGTTAAAGATGCCAATTCATCTGAACAAAATAATTTTTCAAAACCAACTGCTGAGATAAAAACAGTTAAAAAAAATAATGAAAAAAATGTTAAAGAAGGTGATAAAATTGTTAAATAGAGTATTACTGGTAGGGAGATTAACTGCGGATCCTATTTTAAGAACTTCAAAAAACCAAAAAGTATTTTGTGCATTTACATTAGCCGTTCAAAATATTTTTAATGATACTGCAAATTTCGTCCCTTGTTTTGCATGAAATAAAACTGCAGAAATTATGGCAAAAAACTTGAACAAAGGCGCATTAATTTCATTAGATGGTAGATTAAATACTAGAACAACAAATGATAATGGTAATATGATGACAATTGTTGAAGTGACAGCAGAAAGTATTTCTTTTCTAGAACCAAAAAGAAACAAATCTGATATTTCAAGTAATGGATTATCTAATAATTTTTATGGAAATAATAATATTCCTAATCCTAATAATCTAGAATTTAAACCTGATAGTATTTCAAATGATCAAACTGGCGAGAATCAAAATAATAAAATCAATAATGATAGTGATAACAACAAAGATAAAATTGAAGATGCGATTCTTTGAGATTAATTTATAAATAAAAAGGAGATATATTTATGGCATACAATAAATATAAAAAGTTTAAAAAAAGATGTTATTTTGAAAAAAATAAAATAAATTATATTGATTATAAAGATATTGAATTATTAAAAAGATTTATTTCTAATAATGGTCAAATTTTACCAAAAAGAGTAACAGGAACTTCTGCAAAAAACCAAAGAGCATTATCATCAGCAATTAAAAGAGCTCGTGAAATGGCATTATTACCTTTTACTATTGATTAATCCAAATGAAAGTAATTTTACTAGAAGATATAAAAAAAATAGGTAAAAAAAATGATGTTATAGAAGTTTCTGATGGTTATGCTAAAAATTTCTTATTTCAAAATAAGAAAGCTGTTTTGGCTACACCAAAAAACATTAATGAAAATAATTTAATTATTCAAGAAAAACAAAACGAAGAAGAGATAAAAGAAGCACGCGCTTCTTTGTTGAAATCTGAAATAGAATCAATTATTTTAAAGTATAAATTAACAATCAATAATGGCAAAGCCGCGCATTCTATATCTATAAAAACAATAGTTTTAGATTTAGAAAAGCAACACAAAATTAAAATAGATAAACATAAAATTCTAAAACATGAATCAATAAATCAAACAGGCATGTTTAATTTGGATATTAAATTATCCAAAAAAGTTATTGCAACTTTAAAAATTGATGTGCAGGAATTTTAAATGAAAAATATTGACTATGAGTTGATAAAACAAGCAGAACTTAATATTTTGTCAATAATGGTAAGATTTAAAACAGCATCATTTGATGTGTTATCTAAATTAAAAGAAGATGATTTTTCAATTATTGCCCATAAAATGATTTTTAAAAATATTAGTGAATTATTATTAAAGAATCAGTCAATTACATTAACAACATTAGCTAATAAAATGAACGAAAGCAAGGAATTGAGTTCATCAGGCGGAGTTGAATATCTTACAGAAATTTTTGGTTCTTTTGTGTCTGATGAAGAACTGGATGATTATTTGGAAATAATTATTGAGAACGTTAATTCTAACTCTTTAGTTTCGATCGCAAATAATATAATTAAAAAAGTTAATGATAATGAAAAAATAGAATCTATTATTGAATTTTCCGAAAAATCAATTTTAAACATAAATAGTTCTCGTTTAGACAGAACTTTTGTAAACGCTTCTAAAGAAATAGATAATGTTATTTTAAAAATTGAAGATTTAGCAAGTAATGAATCTAATCTAACCGGAATTGCTTCTGGATTTTTTGAATTAGATAAAATGACAGCAGGCTTTCAAAAAGGTGATTTTATAATTTTAGCCGCCAGACCAAGTATGGGAAAAACAGCTTTAGCTTTAAATATGGCATTCAACGCTTGAAGGGAAAATCGAAAAGCTGTGTGTTTATTTTCTTTGGAAATGCCAACACAACAAATTTTGTTAAGGTTATTAACATCACTTTCCGTTAACGTTGATTCTCAAAAATTAAGAACTGGAAAAGGCATCACTTCAGAAGAGTGGAGTAAAATCACTAGAGCTTCTGAACAAATTAAAAATATGAATTTTTTTATAGATGATACTCCTGGGTTATCTGTTGTGAAACTTCAATCAAAATTAAGAAAGTTTTCAAAAGAACAAGAAATTGGGATAGTTTTTATAGATTATTTACAACTTTTAACCCCTACTTCTAAAGAATCAAGGCAACAAGAGGTATCTGACATTTCTAGACAATTAAAAGCTATCGCAAGAGAGATAGACGTTCCAATTATCTGTTTATCGCAATTGTCTAGAGCTGTAGAAAAAAGAGAAGACAAAAGACCTGTTATGTCAGATTTAAGAGACTCAGGAGCAATTGAACAAGACGCAGATTTAATTATGTTTTTATATCGTGAAGATTATTATCAACTAGACCCAGAAACAGAAGTAGGCGGACCTAATGCGCAGCTAATCGTTTCTAAACACAGAAATGGACCAATTGGAGACGTTTCTTTAATTTTTTCAAAAAAACAAGGTTCTTTTGAAAATTATTCATAAATTTTTAATTTATAATATATAATATTTTAAAACATACAAGGATATTAATGAAAATGAAAAAAATTATTTCTTTATTTACTTCAGTAATCGTTATTAGTGCTCCACTTATGAGTGTTATCGCTTGTGGTGCAGAAGATGGTAATGAAGTTAAAGCTTCTGCATTTTGAGTTGACCCTAGTTCAGGTGATGTTAAAAAAACAGATGATATGTATTCTAATAAATTAAATGGTGAATCTTCTCAGGTGGACGCAAAAGGAAATGCCACTAACTATAATTGACAAAACAATATAGTTCAATTTGTTTTATTGCCATTGTGAGCGATAAATGTTAGTGAAGCTTCAGAAAGCGGGAGTGGTGCAAAAGCTCCTCAACAAATTTACGATCATTCGTTAGAGAACCAAAAGGAAAACTTAGAAAATCCTGCTAACAGCAGTCAACAAACTGCAGATTTATGAAAATTATTTTTTGAACAACCTTCACAATTTGATTCTTATTACACTGAAATTGACTTGTATAGCAATAATTTTAGCGCTGTACCAGATTCATCTTTATTATCAAATATTAACTATTGAAAAGGTAGTTGAACAAACAATGGTACCCCTGGGGATAATCCGGAAAAATTTACTCCTAGTGAAATTGATAGTACAAATTCATTAAATCAAGATAATTTTATCAATACTGTTTCAATAGTTGATCCTACTTATCCAAGTGTTGCACAATTAAATGGTCAAGGTGCCGTTTCATACGTTTTAGATTATTTAAATAATAATTTTTTAAACCCCTTCTCAAAAGATAAACCGGAAACACTTTGTGATAATGTGCAATATAAATTACAGGATACAGATAATGAAGATTTGAATTACGATTTTCATCAAGAGTTATCTGAAATAATTGTTAGATTACCTGATTTAAAATTTGATGTCACTTTTGAAGATCAAGATAAATTTACTTTTTCATTCACCGTTTCAAATGTTGTAGCACATTTAACTCCAAAACCATACAGTCTTACTTTGGACGGAAACACTTATTGATACTGATCATGGACTTTTGATTTTTTTGATTTTTGAACACCAGATTCTTTAACAGATTTTTCTGATAACAATGATTATGCTTTTAAATATAATAATTATATTTATTATTCATTTTATGATGGTGGTTTAAATGAAGCTGATTGAAATACAGATATAACAAGTAGAAGTGACAAAGATGAAGCCGGAAAAGGTAGAGATGGTTTCGAAAACAAAATGATGTACAATGAAGATACAGAAATTGTCGCAGTAGATATGGATATTGAAATTGACCCAAACTCAATTAAACAAATAAAATAATGAAAATCAAAATTATAGCGGTAGGTAAAATATCTAAAAAATGTCTATTAGATTTGTCCGAATTATATTTTAAAAAAATTGAACGTTATGCAGATATTGAAATTATTAAGATTAAAGAATCAAAAGATAAAAATATTAATGTTAATAGACATCTTGAAACAAATGAAATATTATCAAAAATAATTAATTTAAAAGAGTATGCATTATTTAGTTTTGATGTAAATGGAGTTTTAGTTACAAGCCAAGAATTTGCAAAAATTATTGATGAAAATAAGAATTTTAATTCTGGAAAAATATGTTTTATTATTGGTGGTAGTGACGGCTTAGATAATTCTTTGAATAAATTTTTGAAAGGGAAAATATCTTTCGGCAAAATAACTTACCCACATCAATTATTTAGAGCAATTGTTTTTGAACAAATTTATCGTTCTTTTAAAATAATAAATAATGAAAAATATCATAAATAATTTGAAAAAATTATTTTATACCTTCTTTTTTCTTTTTTCATTTGTTAGTATAAGTAAAAGTAATTCTGAAGGTATGAAATATGAATAAATATAACATTAAAAAAAATAAATCTGATGGAAAATATATCGTTTTTATAAATGATAAATTAGATTCATTATTTGCTGACGCAATAAGTGCCCAAAGGTATGTTAGGCTTCAAAAATATATGGATTTAAATCCTAACAAAAATATTTTGGAACAAAATTTTACTCAATCAAAAAAAGTTGAAGTTGTAAAAACAATTGAAAAAGAACCAGAAGAAAAAAAAGTTGAAGTTGTAAAAATAATTGAAAAAGAACCAGAAGAAAAAAAAGTTTCTGCAAAATCAGAAGATACAGTTTCTAAAACCGGTCCTAAAGCAGAATTATTTCCATACACAATGCCAACACCTATTCAACAATTTTTTCCATTCCCATTCCCGAATTTTCATTTTGATTCATGTCATGCCGCTCATTTCTATGGTAATAATCATAATACACATTGTGACCATGATTTAAATAATAATTGTGGGCATTTCAATAAAAATCAAAATCTAGAATATTCAAACTGCTGTCATCATGAAAATAATTCAGAAAATAATTTTAAAAAACATATAAACAACAACAATTATTATTTAAATCGAAAAGATAATACAAAACAAAATGTTTTTAAAAATGAAAATAACCAAGATTTATTTTCTATTGAAAGAACAGAAATAGGAGAAAATACTGAATTTTATAATAACGTAAAACAATATGTAGACAATGTTGTTCAAGATGTTGAAGAAAGGCAAGAATTAACACAAGAAGAAAACCGACAAGATAAAAACATTAATGAAAATTATAAAAAAGCAATTAAAACAGAATTGGAACATTCATCTGAAATATTAAAACAAATAGAAGGAAAAACTAACGAAGATTTTCATGAAAAATTAAAAAGAGTTCATGAAGAAAAACCGAGAAATAAAACAACAAATCCTTTTATCATTAAAGCTGAAAAAGAAGATACTTTTTTAAAAAAACCACCAACTCTAAATAACAAAAGAATAGTTCCTAAATCCAGTGGAATTGATAAATATGTAAAAACCTTAGATAATCCCACAATAGAAGAAAACAATCAGTTTCATAAACAAATTGATTATCCAAAAACAGAAGTTTTTTTTGATAGTGATGTAAAAGATGCGGACACAGAACTTAAAGGTTTTGAATTAAAAAGATTTAAAAAAAATCAATTAAAATTAAAAAAGAAAGAACTGAAAAGAATTAAAAAAAATTTAAGTAACAAAAAAAATACAAAGGTTTCTTTAGCGACACCATTAGAGAATTTACCTGCAATTAATGGTTAATTTTGTTGATTGAAAAAAAGAACTATTTTTAGAATTAGACAATTCTTGGTGATCGTTTTTTAAAATAGTTCAAGAAAAAGAATATTTTATTAATATTTTAAAAACTATTTATGATGAATATTCTAAAAATATCTGCTACCCTGAAGTAAAAGATATTTTTAGAATATTTAAGATTACAAAAGTTTCAGATTTAAAAGTTGTAATCATTGGTCAAGATCCTTATCATAATAAAAATCAAGCAGATGGAATTGCATTTAGTGTTAAGAATGATAAAATAACACCTAGTTTAAGAAATATTTTTTTGGAATTAAAAAATGATATAGGTTTAGAATATAAAAAAAATTGCTTAGATGATTGAGTTAAACAAGGTGTTTTTTTAATGAATACTGTATGGACCGTTCAAGAGCATAAACCAAATAGTCATAAAAAAATAGGGTGATTAGATTTTACGAATGATTTAATCAATTTTTTAATAAAAAATAAAAAATTGATTTTTGTTTTATTAGGTGAAAACGCAAAAAAATATAAAAATAAATTACAAGATTTAACAATTTTAGAAAGTTCGCATCCTTCTCCTTTTAGTTATAAAAAAGGTTTCGAGGGAAGTAAAATTTTTTCAAAAATTAACAAACATCTTGATATAATTAATATAAAAGAAATAGTTTGAGTTTTTTAATTCGAAAGGAATATGTAATAATGTTTATAGATTTATTTTCCATTTCTAATATTTCAGATAAATTTCTTTCTATTGATTTAGCTTATTTTTCATCATTTTTAATGATCGGTATGTTAATTTGCTATTCTATTTATAGTGGTATTGTTTATAAGTTTTATCCTAATAGTTATAGAGGTATAAGGTTAAGTACGAAAAACATTACTTATATAGCTTTATTGTCAGCAACTTCAGTAACGTTCACTGTTATAATTTCTATAATTTTACCAATAACAGTATTTCCGCCAGTAAGGATAGCTTTTGAAGGTGTTATGGTTAAAATAACTGGTTATTTATTCGGACCCATAGTTGGTGCTTTATCAGGTTTGATAACAGAAATGTTAACAATTTTATTTATACCCTCTTTTATTCATATTTCTTATTTAATTGTTATTATTTCATATGGTTTTTTAGCAGGATTGTTTTCTGCTTTTAATAATGCTGTTGGTAAACAAAAATGGATTTTTTATTTTTTTGTTAATGTTGTTATGATGTTAACAGCAATCCTTGCATGTGTTTTAATTTATAATAATAATTCAACACTTTTTGGAATTGATTTCCCGACAATATTGTTTACTTCTTTTTTTGCTATTAGTTTTGGTTTGTCAATTCTTTTCATGTCTCTTGCTGCTTTTATGGAACATAGTTCTAAGAATAAAAAAAGTAAATTGATAGGATTATTCCCTATAGCAGCATTTGCTTGCGTTAGTGAATTCTGAATAACAGCGTTTATTTCTTCGTGAGGTGATTTAGCATTTTTAACAGCATTAAATTCAGGTTCTCAAGATTCTGATGGTTATAAATTGACTTTACTGGCTAGAATGTTAGAAGCGCCTTTAAAAATTTTATTTAATACTGCCGTATTGTTTATAACTTACAAAACAATTTTCCCATTAGTTGATAAAAAAAATGTTATTCCTTTATAATGATTTTATTTAGGAGAATCTAAATAATGAAAATATATAATTCTTTAACAAATAAAATTGAAATAATAGATAAAAAAGAAACTTATAATTTTTATGTTTGTGGCCCTACTGTTTATGATTTTTTACACATTGGAAATATGCGTCCGTTTATAACCGCAGATGTATTAATTAAATATTTAAAATTTAAAAATAAAAACATTAAATATATAATTAATATCACTGACATAGACGATAAAATCATTGATAAAGCAATTTCGGAAAAAAATACAGAAAAAAAAATTTCGGAAAAATATACTATAAATTTTTTGGAAGATTTTAAATCTTTAAATTTATCAGAACCAAATTCTTTTTTGAAAATTAGTGATTTTATAGATGAACAAATAAAATTTATAAGTAAAATTTTAGAAAATGATAAAGGTTATGTGAAAAATGGTGACGTTTTTTTTGATATCTATAAATCTAAAAAACAATATGGAATTTTAGCTAATAAAAAAATTGAAGATCTGATTCCGAATAAAAGATTGTCTGAAAATGATAACAAAAATAATCCATTAGATTTTGCCTTATGAAAAAAAACAGATAAAGGAATAAATTTTAAAGCGCCTTGGTCCGAAGGCAGACCTGGTTGGCATACAGAGTGTGCAACTCTTAATTATTTATTTTTTCAAAAAGAAAAAGTAGATTTTCATTTTGGAGGAATTGATTTAAAATTTCCTCATCATGAAAATGAAAGAATTCAATATTTAGCAGTTGAAAATTGTGAATTATCTAAATTTTGGATCCACAATGGTCATTTAAATTTTGGTGAGCACAAAATGTCTAAGTCATTAAACAATACAATTTTGATAAGGGATTTTATTGAAAAATATGACAGCAATACATTAAAAATAATTTTTTACAAAATGAATCATACAAGTCCAATTGATTTGACAACATTATTAATTGAACAGTCTGCAGCAGAAGTTCAAAAAATTCAAAATATTTATAACAAAATTTCTTACTATAAAATAACCAATAAAATAACTAATAGCAAAAAAAAATATAGTTATTTAAATGATGTTTTAAAAAATTTAGAAAATAATTTAAATTTACCTAACTGTTTAACAGTTCTGCAAGAAATAATTAAAGAAATTAATAAAAGCCTTTCTGATTCTAGTTTGTCTTATGAATTATTGGAACAATTTCAAATAATAAATCAGAAATTGTTAGGATTTAATTTTAAGTACACCGTTTATTCTCTTGCTGATGAAGAATTAATTTTAGAGTATGAGAAATGCAAAAAAAATAAAAATTATCAACAATCTGATTTATTAAGAGAACAATTAAAACTTAAAAATATAATTTAAAAAATATGCATATTTTACATTTTTATTTTAAGGGAGATTGATATAATGATAAAAAGTTTTTGGGTATATGGAATAAATCCATGTACAGAATTATTAAATATAAACAAAGCTATAATTGAAAAATGTTATTTAGATATTAAATTCCAAAATCAAAATTTACTAAATAAAATTCAGTCTTCCGAAATTGATGTTCAAAAAGTTTCTAAAAAAGAATTATATAACTTAGTTTCTAATGATAAGCATCAAGGGATAGTTATTAAAGTCAAAAATAACACAATTGTCGATTTTGAAGAATTGCTGCAGAAAAACCGTGATAAAGAAAATGCTTTATTTATTATTTTAGATCAAATTCAAGACCCGCAAAACTTAGGTTCTATTTTTAGAACTGCGCATCAATTTGGAGTAGATGGAATTATAATGTTAGAAAGAAGACAAGTTGGAATCACTCCAACAGTAATCAAATCTTCTGCAGGTGCATTTTTTTATGTTAATTATTCAGTTGTTAACAACCTCACTAATGCAATAAAAAAATTAAAAGAAAATAATTTTTGAGTTTATAGCACATTTTTAGATAATGATTCAAAAGATATAAATCAAATAAAATTTGACACACCAACAGCTGTTGTTTTTGGCAATGAAGGAAAAGGTGTTAGCAGTAATATAAGAAAGAACTCGGATGAAAATATTAAAATAAAAACTTTTGGAAAAATCGATTCATTAAATGTATCTGTTTCTACCGGGATTATTTTATATCAAATTCGAAATTCTCAAAAATGATAGAAGGATTTTATTATTATGGGTTTTAATGAAAATGAATTAATTTATTTATACCAATTAGAAAAATACGATTGAATAAAACAACATTTATTTGTAAAGTATAAAGAAAGATTAAAATCAATATCACTACATGTTTTTGGAAAATATAATTTTGTCCCCTTGGAGTCTAGTGACTTAGATGTTATCCAATATGTAACTTTTAGTAAATGTCTATCAAATTTTAAAGAAGAATATCTTAAAACTTTTGCAAATTATTTATTTCAAAGATGTACATGAGATGTACACAATTATATTAAAAAATTTATATCCAAAAAGCATCAAATTTTAAATTTTGCATCTAGTTTAGATAATTCTTTCTTTGATGTTTCTGACAAAAATTTTAATTATATTATTGATCCACAAAATAATCATAAGAAAAATTTTATTAAAAAAAATTTACATATATTATCAAATATGGAAAAAGAAATTTTTGGTTACAAAATGTTAGGTTATAAATATAAAGAAATTGAAGAAATTACAAATTTAAGTTACAAACAAATTGATAATTGTCTTCAAAGGGCCATAAATAAACTACGTGATTGTTGAAAATTAAACATTCATTAGTTATAATATTAATTAATTATTTTTAAACTAGAGGTTTAATTTTGAGAGAAAAAATCATTTTAATTTGTGAAGATTGTTTGCAGAGAAATTATAAAACCTTTAAGAATAAAACAAAAAACATTGACCGTTTAAATTTAAACAAATTTTGTAAAAATTGTAATGCTCATAAATTGCATAAGGAATCAAGGTAATTACAAATTGAAAAAAGATAATAAGGATTTAAATAAAGTTTCAGACAATTCAAAAATTACTAATGATAAAAAAATTGAAAAACAAGAAGAATCAAAAAGCATAAATAATTTAAAAATAACAAAGGATAATGACGATTTAATTCAATCCGAAAATTTAAATTTAAAAGAAAAAAATCAAACAAACAACAAAAAACAACAAAAAATTATTAAAGCAGGTTTTAAAGAAGATACTGCCGAAAAACAAAAAACACGTGAATTAAAAGAAAAAAGAAAAAAAGAAAAAAAAATCCAAAAAAATTCAAAAGAGAAAAAAAATTACAAATTAGCAATAAGAGAATTTCCAACTAAATTCATAAATGAAATTAAAAGAATTAGATGAGCTGGGAAAGGTTCTTTAGCAAGGAAATTTTTAATTGTAATGGCATTTATATTATTTTTTATTATTTTTTATGTTATAATTGATGCATTATTTACGTATTTATTAGGTATTTCAAAAATTATAAATTAGTATATTTATATTTGGAGAGATTTATGGAATTGAAAAAAGAAAATTTGGATGAAGAATTTATTTCTGATAATAAACTAAGTCCTGATGAAAAATTTAAAGGAAAATGATATGTAGTTAGTTGCCATTCAGGGCGTGAAGACAATGTAAAATCTGACCTTGAAGAAATAATTAAAAAATCAAATAAATCTCATTTGATTTTTGATATTAGAGTTATTAAAGAAAAAGTAAGATCTGAAAAAACTAAAAAAATAATTAATAAAAATCTTTATCCTGGTTATATTTTCATTAATATGATCATGGATGATGAAGCTTGATTTATAGTTAGAAATACAACGAGTGTGACAGGGTTTATAGGTTCTTCTGGAAAAGGTACTAAATCTTTTCCATTAACAGAAGCAGAAGTTAAAAAAATGTTAAGAAAATCAGATAATGTTGAAATTAAAGAATTATCTAAAAAAGATCGTGTTTTACATAAGGCAAATTTTGAAATTGGTGATTTCGTGACTATTAAATCTGGCCCTTTTAGTGATCAAGAAGGTAAAGTTGTTGCAAAAGATGACATGAAAGGTCAAGCTATTGTTAATATTGAATTGTTTGGTAGATTAACACCGACACATATACAATATTCTGACTGCAAAAAAGACAATTAACACTAAGTTGAGGGATATAAAATGGAAAATATTTTAATAAAGATTAAAAATTTAGAAAAATCATACGGAAAAACACAGATATTAAAAAAAATTAATCTTAATATTTACAAAAATGAGACAGTGGCAATACTAGGTGCTAATGGTGCTGGTAAAACAACTTTAATTGAAATTATTTGCAAAACTAAAAAAGCTACTAGTGGTTCTGTTGAATATTTTTTTGATAAAGGTGGAGTAAAAGAAAATATAGGGGTTCAATTTCAAGAAGGTGTTTGGCCTGCAGGTGTGACACCTAAAGATATTTTAAAATTTTTCCAAGGTATTTATAATGTCAGTGATGAAAGAATTGAAAAATTAGAAGAGGTTTTTGAATTAAAAGATTTCATAAAAAGACCTTTAGCGAAAATATCTGGTGGTCAAAAGCAACGTTTTAATGCTTTATTAGCAGTTGTACATAATCCTAATTTAATTTTATTAGATGAAGTAACTACTGGTTTAGATATTCAACTTCAATATAAAATACTAAATTACATAAAAAAAGAAATATGTGACGGGAAACATACTTTATTGTTAGTTTCACATGGTCCAGAAGAAATTGAAAAATTAGTTGATAGAATTTTAATAATTGACGAAGGAAAAATTTTTATAGATATAAAAACTAAAGATGTAATTTCTAAATATAAAAGTGTTAGAAATATGTTAGATAAATTTTTTGCAAAAGAATTAGAAGGAAATGTTGTTTAAAATGTTTAGAACAAGAAAAAAAACTCAACCTGACCAAATTCTTTTTAAAAAAAAATTACATAATATTTTTTCTTTTTTTCCTATTTTTTGGTCTAATTTTATTAAATCTTTTCAAGCTTTATTTTTCGGTTTTATTTTCCCTACATTTTTATTTATAATAATTTCACTTATAAATTTAATTGATACTTCATATTTATGAATAATTATAATGTTACCTCCGGTCACTTTGGGAATAATGTCTTTAGGAAATACAATAACAGAATGGAAAAGTTCGGTTTTTTTAAAAAGAATTGATGCAACTCCTATAAGTAAAACAGAATTTCTTTTTTCTTTAATTTTGTTTTACACATTAATTTCATTTATGGGTATTGTTTGATTGATGATAGTAGGTGTGATTTATGATGCCGCATCAGGTATGGAGACCTTTTCTTCTAGTTTTAATTTCGGTTGATTCTTATTGGCTTGTTTAGAAGTTTCTTTCTTATCAATTTCGATCGGAGTTTTTATAGGTGGGGTTGCCCAAAGTGAAGGTTCTGCGCAAGGGATAGGAATGGCGATATATTTTCCATGTATTTTATTTTCTGGAATACTGTTCCCAGCTAGTTTATTAGATAAAGTCGATGCTTTAAGATATATTTCTTATATTCTACCTACTAAATATGGTGTTTTTGTCAATCAATATGCTTGAACAGGAACTTTTAATTTAGATAACAGTTTTACTGAATTTAGTCAAAATTGAATTGCTCCTGTAATAGCTTTTTTATGGATAATTATATTTAATGTAATTAATAAATTTACTTTTAAATTAACATCAGTAAAAAGATAGGTGAATCAAAATGAAAAAAATTTTAACAAGGCAAGATAAAGAATTAAAATTGAATACTACAAAAAATCTAATTAAATTAATAATCAAAAGTTATTTGTCATCTTTTAAATATATTTTCTTTGGTTTTTTCCAGCCTCTAATACTTTCCAGTGTTTTTTTCTTTGTTTTTAAATTAGCATTAGACAGACCTGCTGAAGAAATCGTTCCAGGTTATCTCTTATTAGGACCAATAACAACAGGTTTGATGTCTTTTTCCTTAGTTTTAAGTGATTGGAAAAATTCAATTTTATTAAAAAGAATTGATGTGATGCCGATAGGTAAATCTACCTTTTTCTATATTTTTATTTCTTATTTCTTCTTAATTTCTATTCTTTCCTTTTTTTGAATGTTATTATGGATGACTATTTTTGTACTAATTGCTGACAGCAGCGAAATTTCAATGTATTCTAATTTAAATTGAGGTTATTTATTTTTAGCAGTTATACAATTAATTTTAATCTCTAATGCTATTGCTTTATTCTGTGTGGGAATCACAAGAGGTCAAACAAATACACAAGGTGTTGTTATGTTATTCTTTTTTGTTGGTGCTTTTTTATCAGGGATTATGATTCCTTCTGTTTTGTTAGATAGTAATGATGGATTAAAATACATAAGTTATACAATGCCATTTAAATATCCTGAGGCACTTTCTTATTACGCTTGGAATGGTGGATTTAATAGTGAATTCCCTGATGATAGCACATGAATCCCGGTAGTAGCAGGGTTTGCTTACTTTTCATTATTTATCAGTTTAACTTTAAAAACATTTAAGTGAAATTAATATTTTGTTTGAAAAATAAAATATTAATTGTTATTATTTTATAAGTATTATTTAATGTTTAAATGTGGTAGATTAACAATCGTTTGGACCACAGCGAGCAAAGGAGAAAACTCGTGGCTAAAAAAATAACTAGAATAGCAAAACTAGAATTCCTTGCAGGAACTG
This sequence comes from Spiroplasma endosymbiont of Amphibalanus improvisus, assembly GCF_964030645.1. Lineage (NCBI taxonomy): Bacteria > Bacillati > Mycoplasmatota > Mollicutes > Entomoplasmatales > Spiroplasmataceae > Spiroplasma > Spiroplasma endosymbiont of Amphibalanus improvisus. The sequence goes on along the minus strand of NZ_CAXIPX010000003.1, from coordinate 463,869 downwards.
CTAAACCGGGTCCTGAATTGGCATCATTAGGTATTAATATGCCTCAATTTTGTATTAAATTTAATGATCAAACAAAAGACAGAAAAGGCGATATAGTCCCAGTTGTTATAACAGCATATGAAGATAAATCATGTGACTTCGTTTTAAAAACAACACCTGCTGCAATAATGTTAAAAAGAGCGGCGAACATTGAAAAGGGCTCAGCTAATTCAAAAATAAATAAAGTAGCTAATATTTCAATTGATGATTTGAAAAAAATTGCTGAATATAAATTACCAGATTTAAGTGCACATGATGTTGATGCTGCTATGAAAATAATTGCAGGAACTGCAAAAAATATGGGAATTACAATCGATGGTTTTGACCCTAAAAAGGGGATTATTAAATAATGAAAAAATTAACTAAAAAACGTAAAGAATTAATAAATTTAATCGATACAAAAAAATTATACCCATTAGATGAAGCAATTGACTTAATAAAAAAAACAGCAGTAACTAAATTTGATTCGACAGTAGAAATTGCATTTAATTTAAATGTTGATACTCGTCATGCAGACCAACAAATTAGGGGAGCGATAGTTTTACCAGCAGGGACAGGTAAAACTAGAAAAATTTTAGTTTTAACAAAAACTAAAGAAAAAGAAGCAAGAGAAGCAGGAGCAGATTTTGTAGGTTCAACAGATTTAATTGAAAAAATTAAAAAAGAAAACTGATTTGATTTTGACATTATAGTTGCGACACCAGACATAATGGGTGATTTAGGTAAAATTGGTATAATTTTAGGTCCGAAAAAATTGATGCCAAATCCAAAAACAGGAACTGTAACAGTTGATGTTGAAAAAGCGATTAATGAAATAAAAAAAGGTAAAGTTGAATATAAAACAGATAAACAAGGTAATGTACATACAATACTTGGTAAAGTTTCTTTTGATCAAAAATTGTTAAAAGAAAATTACAATGCTATATTCAATATTATCAAAAAAGCTAAACCGGCCGCAGCAAAAGGTGTGTACATTAAAAATGTTTCATTATCTACAACAATGGGTCCGGGTATAAAAATAAAATTTGAAAATTAATAAAATAAATACATGTTTTTATACATGTATTTATTTTATTAATAATGTTAATTAATATGGAAAGATATTTAATATGCAATTAAAAGATTTTTTTACAAAAAAAATGAAAGATAATGAAATTGTTGAATTTAAAAGTTTTATAAAACTTAACAGAGGTAATAAAAAAATTGTTTTTTTAATAGTAAATGATGGTTCGATTTTTTTGGATTGTCAAGTTGTTTTAAAAGTTGAAAAAATACATAATTTAGATGAAGTAAAAAATTTGAAAAAAAATAGTGTTGTTAAAATTATTGGAAAAATAAAAATGACACCAGAAAAACCGCAACCTTTTGAAATAGAAGCAGAAACAATAGAAATTTTGAAAGAATGCTTAAGTGACTCACCACTACAAAAAAAAGACCAAACAATGGAATTTTTAAGAAAAAATGCTCATATAAGATCTGAAACTAAAATAATGAACGCAATTTTTAGAATTCGTTCAGCTTCAGCTTTTGCAATACATAAATATTTTAATGAAAATAATTATTTATATTTAAACACACCCATCATAACTCAAAACGATGCCGAGGGTGCTGGTGAAACTTTTTTTGTAAATACTGAAGATTCAAAAGGTAATTTAACAACAGATTTCTTTGATTCTAAAGCAACTCTAACTGTTTCAGGTCAACTACATGCAGAACCTTTTGCCCAAACTTTAAATAAGGTTTATACATTTGGCCCTACATTTCGTGCTGAAAATTCAAATACAACAAAACATATGGCTGAATTTTGAATGGTAGAACCTGAAATATCTTTTTTTGATATTAAAGACATTTTAATTATGTCAGAAGAATTTTTAAAATATGTTATAAATTATTTATTGAAAAACAATGTTTTTGAATTAGAATATTTAGACAATAAAAACCAAGGTTTGTTAAATAAGTTAAAAAAAATAGTTTCAGAAAAATTTAAAGTTATAACATACAAATCAGCACTTGAAGAATTAAAAAATGCTCATAAAAAAGGTGCAAATTTTGAATTTAGTAATTTTGAATTTGGAATAGATTTACAATCTGAACATGAGAAGTTCTTAACAGAGGAAATATTTAAAAAACCTGTTTTTGTGATTGATTTTCCAAAGAAAATTAAATCATTTTATATGAAACAAAATGATGATAACCAAACGGTTAGCGCATTTGATTTGCTGGTTCCCGGAATCGGGGAATTAATAGGTGGAAGTCAAAGAGAAGATGATTTTGATAAAATTTTTAATAGATGTAAGGAATTGAAAATTTCTACAAAAGAATTAGAGTGATATTTAAATTTAAGAAAAAATGGTTATTATATGTCATCAGGTTTTGGATTAGGTTTTGAAAGATTGATAATGTTTGTTACAAATACAAACAACATTAAGGATGTAATTCCCTACCCAAGATATAGTAAAAATTTACAATTTTAGTTGCATTTTAATTTAAAATGTCTTATTATATAGTTATATTTTTCTTTTTAGCAAAAACTTTATTATATATCTTTAGTTGATAATAAAGGAGGTTGCTTATTTTACTCATTGATTTCGATCCAAAATGTTATAAATGTGTTAGTGAATTTGACAGAAGTAAACATGTATATTCTGCCGCAGCTTTATTATTTAAAAAAATTAAAAAACAATTGTTTATTACAAATATCGAAAGCAAAAAAGTTTATTTATGTAAAAAACATATTAGCAATTAATTTTAATATTATCAATAAAACATTACACTTTTTAGTATAATGTTTTATTGACTTTATATTTTTATATATATATATTTAATACTGAGTTTAAAAATGTCGGAGGATTTGTTATACATGGAAGTCAAAACTAAATTATTTGGAAATTATTCAAAAAGATTAGATTATACGAAGGTTTCAGGTGATTTAGATTTACCTAATTTAATCGAAATTCAAACGGAAAAGTTTGATTGGTTAATAAAAGAGGGTATTAATGAGGTATTAAATGAAATTTTTCCTATTCTTGGACAAGAAGGAAACGTAACACTTTCTTTAGATAAATGATGAATTAATGATTTTAAAAAAGATAAATTTGAGTCTCGTGAAGAATCAAAAACTTATGAAAAAACTATAAACGCAGAATTATCATTAACTTATTTTTCTGATAATAATTTAATTCCTTTTGAATCTGAAAAAAAAGTTTCAGAATTATATCTAATAAAAAAATGGATCAAAGCTAAGGCTGAAGCAGATTTTAAATTTGAATTAAAAAAAACAGTCGGAGACACTTTCTTTTTTGATGTTAAAGTTATAGGGGATGAAACTTTAACTATTGAGGCTGAAATTACAGATAGAGATAAAATTGGTTTATATGTTTCATTTAATATAAATCGTTCTGGTGTTGTGTTTTTTGGTGAATTACCTTGAATGACCGATAAAGGTACTTTTATTATTAATGGTTCTGAAAAAATTGTTGTTTCTCAATTAGTTAGATCTCCAGGTGCTTATTACAAAATTGAATTTAATCCAAAAAATGGGGCAAGTATTTATAAAACAGATTTAATTCCGTCAAGAGGGACTTGATTAGAATTTGAAAGTGATATTTTAAAAAGCGCTAAAAAAATAAATTCTAATGAATCACAAAATATTTTTCACGTTAAAATTGATAAATCAAGAAAAGTTTCTGTTACAACTTTGATGTTAGCATTGGGTATTTCTAAAAATAATCTTTTAGAAATTTTTGATAATCATAAAGCCTTATTAAACACTTATGAATTAGATAGTTTACTAGATATAGATGAAAAAGACCAAGATAATGCGGCGCAAGACATTTATAAAAAAATCAGGTTAGGAGAAGTTTCAACACCTGAAGGTTCAAAAAGATATTTATATAATATTTTATTTGATAAAAGAAAATATGATTTAACTAAAGCTGGTCGTTTTAAATTATTACAAAAATTATTATTAGAAAATAGACTAGTTGATAAAGTTTTAGCTGAGGACCTAAAAGATGCTGAAGGTAAAGTTTTATTCAAAAAAGAAACTTTAATTAAAAGAGAAGATATTAAAAAATTAAAAGAACATTTCAAAAATGGAGCATCTTTAGAAGAAGTTTCTTTTAATAGTTTAATTCCGGGTTCAAAAAAAATTCAAAGAATTAAAGTCTATAAAGATAATGAGCAAAGAAAAGAAACGATGGTTTTAGTGGGGATAGACCCTAATTCTAATGAAGAACACATTACAGTGCCAGATATCATTGCTGTTTTTTCTTATTTACTAAATTTAACAGAAGGTTTGGGACAAGTTGATGATATTGATCATTTAGGTAATAGACGTGTAAGAACAGTTGGTGAATTACTACAAAATCAATTCCGCATTGGATTGCTACGTATTGAAAAAAATGCTAAAGAGAAAATGTCTACAATTAACATGTTCAAAATTAAGCCCTCAAACATTTTTAATAATAAGCCCTTGACTGCTGTAATTGGTGAATTTTTTAATTTATCTCAATTGTCACAATTTATGGATCAAACAAACCCATTATCAGAACTTACAAATAAAAGAAGACTTACTGCTTTAGGACCTGGTGGTTTATCTAGAGATCGTGCTGGATTAGAAGTTCGAGACGTCCATTATTCACATTACGGGAGAATTTGTCCTATTGAAACTCCTGAGGGACCAAACATTGGTTTAATCAATAATTTATCAACTTATGCAAAAGTTAATCCCTTTGGTTTTATTGAAACACCTTATAGAAAAGTAGAAAAAGGGATAATTTTAAATGAATCTGAATATTTAACAGCTAATGATGAGCAAAAATTTGTCGTTGCACAAGCTAATATTCAATTAGATGATAAAAATAAAATAATAGATAAAGATGTTATTGCTCGTTTTCAAGGTGAGAACGTTTTAGTGCCAAGTTCAGAGGTTGATTACGTTGATGTATCTCCGAAACAAATCGTTTCAGTTGCCACAAGTTGTATACCATTTTTAGAAAATGATGATGCCAACCGTGCTTTGATGGGAGCTAACATGCAACGTCAAGCTGTTCCGCTATTAAAACCACAAGCACCTTATGTTGGAACTGGAATTGAACATATTGCTGCTCGTGATTCAGGTTTAGCGGCCATTGCAAAAGTTTCTGGTGTTATTGATTATGTTGATGCTAAGAAAATCATTATTAAAGACTCAAGTAATAAATTACATGAATACAGATTAGATAATTTTGTTAGATCGAATCAAGGTACTTCTTTAACACATACTGTTCTTGTGAAAAAAGGTCAAAAAGTAACAAAAGGTCAAATTTTAGCTGATGGACCAAGTATGGAAAATGGGGAGTTAGCTTTAGGCCAAAATTTACTTGTCGCATTTACGACATGAAATGGCTACAACTATGAAGATGCTATCATTATTTCTGAACGATTAGTTTCTGATGACATATTTACATCTATTCATATTGAAGAATTTTCAATTCAATGTGTGAAAACTAAACAAGGTTCTGAAGAAATAACTAGAGAAATTCCGAATGTTTCTGATAATTCTCGTAAGTTTTTAGATGAAGACGGATTGGTAATGGTGGGTACTGAAGTCCAACCTGGTGACATTCTTGTAGGTAAAGTAACACCAAAAGGTCAATCTCAACAATCACCTGAAGATAAATTGTTACATGCAATTTTTGGTGAAAAATTCCAAAACGTAAAAGATAATTCATTAATTGTTCCAAATGGTATTAAAGGGACTGTCCAAGCTGTTAAACGTTTCAGTTCTGAAAACTATGATTTGCCAAAAGATGTTAAAGAAATAATAAAAGTTTACATTGTTCAAAAACGTAAAATTAAACAAGGTGATAAGATCGCTGGACGCCATGGGAATAAAGGTGTTATTTCAATTGTTTTACCAGTTGAAGATATGCCCTTCACAAAAGATGGTACTCCTATTGATGTTATGCTTAATCCTTTGGGTGTACCAAGTAGGATGAACATTGGTCAAATTCTTGAATTACATTTAGGGATGGCTGCTAAAACATTAAATTTAAAAGTTGCAACACCAGTTTTTGACGGTATGAATAATGAAGAATTAATTGAAATTATGGAAAAAGCAAAATTAGACAATTTTGGAAAACAAATTTTAATTGACGGTCAAACTGGTGAAGAATTTCATAACCCAATAGCTGTTGGTGTTATGTATATGTTGAAATTGTCTCATATGGTCGATGATAAGCTACATGCTAGAAATGTTGGACCATATTCATTAATTACTCAACAACCATTAGGTGGTAAAGCTCAAAATGGTGGTCAAAGATTTGGTGAAATGGAAGTTTGAGCATTAGAGGCACATGGCGCTGCGTATACATTGCGTGAAATGCTTACAATTAAATCTGATGATATAAAAGGTCGTAAAAATACTTATCGCTCTATTGTAAAAAATATGAAAATACCAGAACCATCAACTCCAGAATCATTCAATGTTTTAATTAAAGAAATTAATGGTTTAGGTTTCAGTATGCAAATGTTTGATGAAAAAGGTAATGTGCAAAAATTTGATAATAATTACAATGACTTTGAAGAAGAATTCGAACCTGAATTAGAAGAAAAAAATAATAAAAAAGACAATAGTTTAATAACAAATAAAGAATTAGACGAATGAGCTGCAGAACTTGGTTTTGCTAGCAATGACAAATAAAAGGACGGCACAATATGGAAAATAAAAGTAAAACTAACAACAGTAAAATTAAAATTAACTTTGCTAGTCCTGATGAGATTATTTCTTGGTGTGCTGGTAAATATAAAGAAGTTACAGAACCTGAGACAATTAATTATAAAACTCTAAAACCAGAAAAAAATGGTTTATTTGATGAAAGAATTTTTGGACCCACTAAAAACTATGAATGTTCTTGTGGTCGTTATAAAAAAGTAATCAATAAAGGTAAAATTTGTGAAAAATGTGGTGTTGAAATTACAGAAGCAATTGTTCGACGTCAAAGAATGGGTTATATCGCTTTAAATGAACCAGTCGCTCATATTTGAATGTTTAAAGCATCGCCATCAAAAATTGCTTTAGTTTTAAATATGAAGGCTAAGGAATTGGATGAAGTTATTTATTTTGTTTCATATGTTGTTTTAAACCCTGGGCATGCCATAGGATTAAAAGAGGCTATGGTTTTAGATTTAGGAAATGCTAAAACCTCACAGGCTACTAGAATAAAATTAATTAAAATTTTAAAATCTATTTTAAAAGATTTAAAAGAAGATACTTTCGCACATCAAAGAGCCACAGAAATGATCGATGAATTAATGGATACTTCTCTACCATTTTCTATGGATGAATGTGCAGATTTAATCAAAAAATACACTGGCGCAGAATTTGGTATAGGTGCTGCAGCTATTGAAATTTTATTGAAGAATTTAGATTTTAAAAAGGAAATTAACAAAATTCAAGAAACATTAGTTAGCAAAAAAGTAGGAACTGATTATGCTAAGTCAATTAAAAGGTTAGAAACTCTTGTCGCCTTCCATAATTCTAGCGCTAAACCTGAATGAATGATTTTAAAAAATATTCCTGTTATACCACCCGATATTAGACCGATAATTCAGTTAGATGGTGGGCGTTTTACTTCAAGTGAAATTAATGATTTATATCGTCGTATTATAATTAGAAACAAAAGACTTAAAAAAATTAAAGAAATGGGTGCGCCTAGTGTAATTGTTAACAATGAAAAACGTATGTTACAAGAATCGGTAGATGCATTAATTGATAATGAAAGAAAGCCAAGACCAGTTACCGGTAAAGATAAAAGAGCTTTAAAATCATTAACAAGTATTTTAAAAGGAAAACAAGGACGTTTCCGTCAAAATTTACTTGGTAAACGTGTTGATTATTCAGGTAGAAGTGTTATTGTTATTGGTCCACATTTAAAAATGTACCAATGTGGTTTACCAAGAGATATGGCTGTGGTTTTATTTAAACCCTTTATTATTCAACATTTAGTTAAAAATGAATTAGCGGCTAATATTAAAGTTGCTGAAATAATGATTGAAAATAAAGAAGAACCAATCTGAGACGCACTAGAACAAGTGATTAAAACAAGACCAGTATTATTGAATCGTGCTCCGACACTACATAGATTAGGTATTCAAGCATTTGAACCTGTTTTGGTTAAAGGAAAGGCCATTCATTTACATCCGCTTGTAACTACAGCGTTTAATGCGGACTTCGATGGTGACCAAATGGCCGTGCACTTACCAATTTCTCCTGAAGCTGTGGCTGAAGCAAGATTGTTGATGTTAGGTAGTCGTTCAATTTTAGGTCCAAAAGATGGATTACCTATTGTAACTCCTGGACAAGATTTAGTGTTGGGTAATTACTACTTAACTCAAGAAGAAAAAAATTTAAACGGTCAAGGCCATTTATTTAAAGATGCCAATGAAGCTATTTTAGCTTACGAAACACAAAAAATTTCATTAAATGCATTAATAGGTGTACCGGTTTATTCTTTAAAAAATAAAACTTTTAAAGAAGAAGAACAAAATAAAATTTTAGTAACAACTGTAGGTAAACTTATTTTTAATGGCATTTTTAATGAAACGTTCCCTTATTTAAATGAACCTTCAATTGAAAACTTATATGAATTATCTTCAAAAAATATGATTAATTTTGGTGATGATATAAATCAATATATCAATAATAAGTGAAGTTTAAATCAACCATTTAAAAAGAAAACTTTGTCTAACATTATTGATAAATATTTTAAAATGTATCGTTCTGATAAAACAGCTGAAATGCTTGATAACATGAAAAATTTAGGATTTAAATTTTCAGGATTATCAGGTGTTACAATTTCAGCAGGAGATGTTAGACCTTTTACAGAGAAAAAAATATTATTTGAAGAAGCTGATAAAAAAATTAAACAAATTCATCGTTTTTATGAACTAGGTTTTCAAACTCGTGAGGAAAAGAAACAAGCGGTATGTAAGGTTTGGAATGAAGTTAAAAATAAGGTTTCTGAACAAATTGAAGTCAATATGAAACTGGATCCAAAAAATCCAATATTTATGATGGCAGATTCAGGGGCTCGTGGTAATATTTCTAACTTTACACAACTGGTTGGTATGAGAGGGTTGATGAACAACCCTAAAGGAGAAACAATTGAATTGCCAATTAAATCTTCTTTCCGTGAAGGACTAACAGTATCAGAATTTTTTAATTCAACCCATGGTGCCCGTAAAGGTATGGCTGATGTTGCGTTAAAAACTGCAGATTCAGGATATTTAACAAGAAGATTGGTTGACGTTTCTCAAGACGTTATTGTTACTGAAAAAAAATGTAATTCTAAAAAAGGATTTGTAGTATCTGATATTGTTGATGATGAGCATAAAAATATCATCGTTCCATTATTCGATCGTATTAAAGGGCGTTTTAATCTTTATGATATTAAATTAAAAAATAAAGTAGTTCCTGCTGAAACTTTAATCAATGATGAATTAGCTCAAGAAATTATAGATAATAAAATTGATAAAATTGTTATTAGAACAGTTTTAACTTGTGAATCAAATCGTGGTGTGTGTCAACATTGTTACGGAAAAGATTTAGCAACAAGTGAATTGGTAAAAATAGGTGAAGCTGTAGGGATTATCGCAGCACAATCTATTGGTGAACCAGGTACTCAATTGACAATGCGTACATTCCATACCGGTGGTGTAGCAGGTGGTGTAGATATTACACAAGGTCTTCCAAGAATTAAGGAATTATTAGATGTTACAACACCCAAAGGATTGGTAGCAATTATTTCTGAAATTAATGGTAAAATAGAGAAGATAAAAGAAGAGAATGGATTTTACACAATTTATGTTAAATCACCTCATGATGAAAGAAAATATAAAACTCAATTTAACGCTCCAGTAATTGTAAAAAAAGGTGATACTGTTGTTCCAGGACAAAGATTAACTGATGGGTCAATTGATATTAAAGAGTTATTAGAAGTAGCTAATGTTGAAGAAGTTCAAAATTATATTTTAAAAGAAGTTCAAACAGTTTATCGTTTACAAGGTATTGGAATTTCAGATAAATATATTGAAATTATAATCCGTCAAATGTTGAAAAAAGTTAAAATTGTTGATGCTGGTGGAACTAATTTATTATGTGGTGAAGTTATTTCTATTAAACAATATAAAGAAATCACAAAAGAAGCCATTATGAACTTCAAAAAACCACCTCTTGTTAAAAGAACAATTTTTGGTATTAAAAAAGCTCCATTGGAATCTGAATCATTCTTATCAGCTGCATCATTCCAAGATACAACAAGAGTTTTGGTGAAAGCTATTATCAAAGGTAAAGAAGATAATTTGGTTGGTCTTAAAGAAAACACTATCCTAGGAAGGTTAATCCCGGCAGGAACAGGTCTTGAATCACCTGAAAAATTATTGAAACAAGCTGAGGATGTCAAAAATTACGAATATTAATTTTTAAAAAAAAACGATTTAAAATCGTTTTTTTATTTTATTATTTTTATTATTGATTATGTAATAAAAATGTTGTATACTCTACAAGTATTTACCATTTTTATTGATACACTGGTAAAAGTTGTTAATAAAAATAGAACTTTTATACGAAAGGAATTAGCATGGCACAGGTTACGAACCCTAAGAAAATAAAAATAAAACTAAAAGGTTATGATCATAAAATTATTGATAAATCAGTATTAAAAATAATTGAAACTGTTCAAGCGACAGGTGCGAAAATAAGAGGACCAATTCCTTTACCAACAAATAAAGAAATTTTTACTATATTAAGAGCTACTCATAAATATAAAGACTCAAGAGAACAATTTGAGATTAGAACTCATAAAAGACTATTAGAAATCTTAAACCCTTCTGCTAAAACTGTGGATAGTTTAACAAGAGTTCAATTACCAAGTGGTGTTGATGTAGAGATAAAATTATAATTATTAAATTTATTTTAGGAGGAAAATATGAAAGGAATATTAGGTAGAAAAATTGGTATGTCCCAGTTATTTACTGAAGAAGGTATTTTAATACCTGTAACTTTTATTGAAGCAACACCAAATATTGTTGTTCAAGTTAAAAATAAAGAAAAAGATGGTTATAACGCTTTAAAATTAGGTTTTGAGGAAAAAAGAAAAGAATTAGTTAATAAACCAGATGCAGGACAATTCAAAAAATCAAAAACAACATCTAAAAGGTTCATGAAAGAATTTAAAAATATGACAGGATATGAACTTGGTGCGAAAGTTGATGTAAGTATTTTTGAAGCTGGTGATTTTATAGATGCAGCAGCTATTTCAAAAGGTAAAGGTTTCGCTGGTTCTATTAAAAGACATAATTATTCAAGAGGACCAATGGCACATGGTTCTGGTTATCATAGAGGTGTAGGTTCAATGGGGCCTATTGCTCCAAACAGAATTATGAAATCTAAATTGATGCCCGGTCATATGGGGAATGTGAGAAAAACAATTCAAAATTTAGAAGTTGTTCATGTTGATATTAAAAATAATATTCTTATCATAAAAGGTGCTGTCCCTGGTCCTAAAAAACAATTGATCGAAATTAAAAATGCTGTTAAAAAAACTAAAAATCCAATTCCTAAGAAAATTTTAAATTTTTCTAAAGTAACTGTTGAATCACCTTCGGAAAATGCAGAACAAAACGCATCAAATTAGAAAGTAGGCAAAAAAATGAAAATTGAAGTTTTGGATATTAAAGGAAAAAAAATAAAAGATATTGATTTAAAAGAATCGATATGAGGTATCAAACCACATCAACAAGCTATTTTTGATGCAATTATTACACAGCGTGCTAATTCTAGACAAGGTACACATAAAGTTAAGAATAGATCAGAAGTTTCTGGTGGTGGTCGTAAACCTTGGAAACAAAAAGGAACTGGTCGTGCAAGACAAGGTTCAATTAGGTCTCCTCAATGAAAAGGCGGAGGAGTTGTATTCGGACCAAATACTGAAACCAATTACAAAAAACATGTTAATAAAAAAATTCGTAATTTAGCATTGCGTTCTGTTCTTTCTTATAAAAATGAAAAACAAACAATTAAAATAATTGAAGATTTTAATTTAGAAAAACCATCAACAAAAGAAATTGTAAATGTATTTGCAAATTTAAAGGTTGATAATAAAATTTTAGTTGTTACTGAACTAAAAAATAATAATTTAGAAAAATCTATCAATAACATTCAAAAAGTGAGTACTTTACAGTCAAATAACATTAATCCATTTGATTTACTAAATGCACAAAATATTTTAATAACACTTTCTGCAGTTAAAGCTATAGAGGAGGCACTTTCATAATGCATATAACTAATGTTTTAAAAAAACCAATTCTTACTGAAAAATCATACCGCGGTATTTCTGATGGAGTTTACACTTTTGAAGTAGACAAAAGAGCTCATAAAACTCAAATTAAAGAAGCTTTTGAAAAAATATTTGAGGTGAAAGTAGCGAAAATTAATATTCAAAATTATAGTGCAAAATCTAAAAGAATGGGAAAATACGAAGGTAAAACTTCCGCTGTTAAAAAAGCTTTAATCAAATTAAAACCAGGTGAAAAATTAGATTTATTTAATGAAGATAATTAATTTATTAAAAGGAGATAAACATGCCGATAAAAAAATACAATCCAACAACAAATGGTCGTCGAAACATGACGACATTAGATTATTCAGTTTTAACTAAAGTTAAACCAGAAAAATCATTGTTGGAAAATTTAAATAAACATGCTGGTAGAAATAATCGAGGTGTTATAACTACCCGTCATAAAGGCGGAGGTCATAAGACTCTTTATAGAAAAATTGATTTTAAAAGAATAAAAGATGACATCATTGGAACTGTAGCATCTATCGAATATGATCCAAATCGTAATGCTTTTATTTCTTTAATAAACTATGCAGATGGTCAAAAATCATACATTCTAAACCCTAAAGGTTTAGAACCAGGTATGAAAATTATGAGTGGTCAAAAAGTTGATATTAAAGTTGGTAACTCAATGCCATTGGAATCAATTCCAGAAGGAACAACTATCCATAATATTGAAATGAATCCTGGTGCTGGTGGTAAAATTGCTAGAAGTGCTGGAACATCTGCTCAATTAATTGCCAAGGATGAAAACGGAAAATATGCAACAATCCGTTTAGGTTCAGGTGAAGTTAGAAAAATTTTAATTAAATGTAGAGCAACTATTGGTGTTGTCAGCAACGAAGATTATGCCTTAGTAAACTGAGGTAAAGCTGGTAGAAATCGTTGAAAAGGGATAAGACCAACTGTTAGAGGTTCTGTAATGAACCCGATCGATCACCCACACGGTGGTGGTGAAGGTAAAGCCCCAATAGGTCGTAGTTCCCCAATGACACCTTGAGGTAAAAAAGCTATGGGTGTAAAAACAAGAAATAAGAAAAAACATTCTTCAAAATTAATTATCAGAAGATCAAAATAATAATTTGAAACAAGGAGATTAATCGATGTCACGTTCGTTAAAAAAAGGACCTTTTGTTGATGGCCATTTATTAAAAAAAGTAGAGGCATTAAATAAAGACAAGAAAAAAACAATTATAAAAACTTGATCAAGAAGATCAACAATATTTCCAGAATTTATTGGACATACTTTTGGTGTTCATAATGGGAAAGAACATATTCCAGTTTTTGTTTCAGAAGATATGGTCGGTCATAAACTAGGTGAATTTTCTCCAACCAGAAAATTTTCTGGTCATGGCGATGATAAGAAGAAAAAGAAATAATTAAGATAGGAGGTTCGAAATGGATGCACAAGCTCATTTAAAAATGATTAGAATATCACCACGAAAAGTCAGATTAGTTGTAGATACAGTCAGAAACCAAAATGTTGGTGAAGCATTAAAAATATTAGAAAACACAAACAAAAGATCGGCATTACCAATTAAAAAATTACTAAATTCTTCAATCGCTAATGCTGTTAACAATAATGGTTTAGATACAGAAAAATTATTCATTAAAGAAATTTTTGTAAATGAAGGACCAACTTTAAAAAGATTTAGACCAAGAGCGCACGGAAGATCTTATCAAATTTTAAAAAGAACAAGTAATGTAACAATTAAAGTAAGCGATACAAGAGAAAAAATAAATAAAGGAAGCAAAAAATAATGGGGCAAAAAGTTAGTCCAATTGGTTTAAGAATTGGAATTAATAAACCTTGATATTCAGAATGATATGCAGAAAAAGATGTTTATGTAAAATGATTGCATCAAGATATTATCATTCGAAAAGTTTTGTTAAAAGAACTTCAAAAATCTGGTGTATCTAAAATTAAAATAGAAAGAAATAAAAAAGAAATAATTCTTTATATTCACACTGCTAGACCAGGAATGGTTTTGGGACAAGAAGGTAAAAATATTAAACAATTAATTACCCTTGTTCAAAAAACTGTTAAAAACAAAAATTTAAATGTGAAAATTAATGTTGTTGAAATTAAAATTCCTGACTTAGATGCTCAATTAGTTGCAAATACAATCGCTGAACAAATAGTAAATCGTGCATCATTTAGAACAGTTCAAAAACTAGCCATCAGAAAAGCTTTGAAAGCTGGAGCAAAAGGGATTAAAACTTCTGTTTCTGGAAGATTAGGTGGAGTTGAAATGGCGAGAACAGAAGGTTATCTTGAAGGAAGTGTACCATTGGCTACCTTAAGAAGTGACATTGATTATGCCCTTGCAGAAGCTTTAACAACATATGGCCAAATAGGTGTTAAAGTGTGAATCTGTAAAGGCGAAATTTTAAATAATGAATATAAGTTAAATTCTAAAACTTGAAAGGATGATAAAAATGCTATCTCCAAAAAAAACTAAATATCGTCGTCCTCACAGAGTTAAATATGAAGGAAAAGCGAAAGGGAACAGTACAATCGCCTTTGGACAATATGGTTTGCAAGCTAAAGAAGGTGCGTGAATTACTGCAAGACAAATAGAGGCTGCTCGTGTCGCTATGACCAGATATATGAAAAGATGAGGTAAAGTTTGAATTAGAATTTTCCCGCATATGGCAATAACTAAAAAACCTTTGGAAGTTAGAATGGGTTCTGGTAAAGGTAATCCTGAAGAATGAGTAGCAGTTGTAAAAAACGGAACTATTTTGTTTGAAATTGATGGAGTTTCTAAGGAAGTAGCTCATGAAGCTTTAAGATTAGCAATGCATAAAATGCCTATAAAATGTAAAGTTGTGGAGAAAGGGCAAAATTAATGGAAGCAAAACAATTGTTAGAAAAAACAACAAAGGATTTAAGAATTCTTGAAGAACAATTTCGTGCAGAATTATTTGCTTTAAGATTTCAATCATCTGTTGGAAATTTGGAAAACCCAAAACGTATTCCGCAAATTAAGAAAGATATCGCTCGTGTTTTAACAGTTCTTTCAGAACGAAAAAATAAAGGCGAAGTTATTCATTCGACAATTAATGTAGATATGCAAAAAACTCTGAAAAAAATTGAAGCAGAGTCAAAACAATTTGTTAAAAAGAGAAAAGAAAAATTAGAAGATGAAATGGCAAAATATGATCAAAATTCACAATTGCCAAAATCAAATTTTGAAAGTCCTTGATCTGCAGATTTAGATGATAAAAATAAATTAATAGTTGATACTGAAACAAAAACACCAGTGACAGCAAAACCTGTTGTTACTGAAACAAAAACACCAGTGACAGCAAAACCTGTTGTTAAAAAACCTGTTGTTACTGAAACAAAAACACCAGTGACAGCAAAACCTGTTGTTAAAAAACCTGTTGTTACTGAAACAAAAACACCAGTGACAGCAAAACCTGTTGTTACTGAAACAAAAACACCAGTGACAGCAAAACCTGTTGTTAAAAAACCTGTTGTTACTGAAACAAAAACACCAGTGACAGCAAAACCTGTTGTTAAAAAACCTGTTGTTACTGAAACAAAAACACCAGTGACAGCAAAACCTGTTGTTAAAAAACCTGTTGTTACTGAAATAAAAACACCAGTGACAGCAAAACCTGTTATAACAAAATCACAAGTTGCTGCTAAAATTAAAACAAATGATAAATTGAAAAAATTAATTTTAGAAAAAGAAAAATTACAAGCAGCTAAAAAACAAGCAGCTAAAAAACCTATTTCGATACAAAAAGATACTGTTACAGTTAACTCTATAACAAGTGCAAAAGCAAAAATTGAAAATTTAACTTCTAAACAAAAAAAAGATATTTCTGATTACATACAGCAACATAAAAAAGGTTCAAACCAGGAGAAACACATTGTTCAAAAAGTTGATTTAGGTATGAAGAAAAAACCAACGAATGCAAAAGAATACACTTATGGTTCAAATTGAAAAGAAAACAGAAATAGAATTGAACAGGAATTAAAACAAGCTGTAACGAAACCAATTAAAGATGAGAAAAAAGGTAAGAAAGATGGAAAGAAATAATCGTAAAGAATTAGTAGGTGTTGTGATTTCTGCTACATCTGCAAAAACAATAAATGTATTAGTTGAAACCTATAAAAATCATCCATTATATAGAAAGAGAGTTAAATATTCCAAAAAATATTTAGCGCACGATGAACAAAACATTGCTAAATTAGGTGATAAAGTTCAGATAATGGAAACAAGACCTATGTCAAAAAAGAAACATTTTAGATTAGTAAACATTTTAGAAAAAGCAGTTAGTTAGGAAGAAGGCGTTTAAATGATACAACAAGAGTCAAGGTTAAAAGTGGCCGATAATTCTGGAGCTAAAGAAGTTTTAGTTATAAAAAATTTAGGTGGTTCTTTTAGAAAATTTACAAATATTGGAGATATTATCGTTTGTACTGTAAAAAAAGCAATTCCATCAGGGAATGTAAAAAAAGGTCAAGTTGTAAAAGCGGTTATAGTCCGTACTAAAAAAGGAATTTCTAGAAAAGATGGTACACATATCAAATTTTCAGAAAATGCCGCTGTTATAATCAAAGATGATAAAACACCAAGAGGTACACGTATATTCGGACCTATAGCTAGAGAAATTAAAGAAAAAGGTTTTAACAAAATCGCTTCACTAGCTTCTGAAGTGTTATAGGAGGAACTTATGAAAATTAAATTCAAAAAGGGTGATAACGTAAGAATTATTTCTGGTTCTGATTCGATAAAATTTAAAGAAGGTCCAATAACTAAGATATTGCATAAAGATAATTGTGTAACTATTGAAGGGATTAATAATTTTAAACATGTTAAAGCTTCACAAACAGATCAAGAAGGCGGGATAAAAGAAATCCCTAAAAAAATAAATGTTTCTAAAATCGCATTAATTGATCCAAAAAATAAAAAAACAACTACAAAAATTTCATATAAATTTAAAGATGGAAAAAAAATTAGAATTGCTCGTAATTCTAATCATAATATAGGATAGAAGGAGTTTGTATGACTGAGAATATTGAAAAACTATATAACTCAAAAATCAAACAAGAAATTTTTAAAGAATTTTCACATAAATCAATAATGCAAGTTCCAAAAATTTCAAAAGTGGTTATAAATGCAGGAGTTAACGATGCAATAAATGATTCTAAGGCAATTGAAAATGTTTCTGAAGAACTTGCATTAATAACTGGTCAAAAACCCTTAGTTACAAAGGCTAAAAAATCTATCGCTACTTTTAAATTAAGAGAAGGAATGCCAATAGGTTTAAAAGTTACTTTGAGAAACAAAAAGATGTATGATTTTCTAGATAAATTAATAAACGTAGCTTTACCTAGGGTTAGAGATTTTAGAGGTTTATCTAAAAAAAGTATTGATTCTCAAGGTAATTATTCATTAGGGATCAAAGAACAAATTATTTTCCCTGAAATTGATTACGATAAAATCAAAAAAATTAGAGGATTTGATATAACTATCGTAACAACAACAACTGATAAAAAAGAAGCGCTATTTTTACTGACAAAGATAGGGATACCTTTCGAAAAAGGGGGAACTAATTAATGGCAAAAAAATCACTAAAAATTAAACAAAGCAATTACACGAAATTTAAAGCTAGAAATTACACAAGATGTGGAAAGTGCGGAAGACCTCATTCTGTTATTAGAAAATTTAATTTATGCAGATTATGTTTTAGAGAATTAGCATACAAAGGTGAAATACCTGGGGTTAAAAAAGCTTCATGATAATTAAAGAAAGTAGGGTATAATTGAATGACAACTGACGTAGTAGCAGATATGTTAACAAGAATCAGAAATGCAAATCAAAGATTTCACAAAAGTGTAGTTATCCCTTCTAGTAAGGTTAAAATTTGTATTGCTGAAATTCTAAAAAAAGAAGGTTATATTAATGATTTCAAAGTTAATAAAGATGTGAAATCAGAATTGGTATTAGATTTAAAGTATAAAGGAAAAACTAGAGCCATCACAGGTTTAAAAAGAATTTCTAAACCAGGTTTAAAGGTTTATACTAAATCAAAAGAAATTCCGAAAGTTTTAAACGGTTTAGGTGTTGCTATAATATCTACATCACACGGAATTATGACCGATGAATTAGCCCGCCGAAAAAATTTAGGTGGAGAAGTTGTAGCATATATTTGATAACAATCAATTTTAAAAGGAAAAGGAAAATCAATGTCTCGTATTGGAAATAGAATATTAAAAATACCCGAAGGTATTGAAGCTAACTTAAGAGAAGATTCTTTCTTTTATGCTAAAAGTGCTAAAGGGGAATTAAAATTAAAAATTCCACGTGTTATTAAAGTTGAAATTAAAGAAAAAGAATTGAAAACTTTAAGAATTAACGAAATTAAACACACAAAACAACTTCATGGTACAATAAACTCTTTGATCAATGGTATGTTTGAAGGATTAACAAAAGGGTTCTCAAAAGAATTGTTAATTCAAGGAGTTGGTTATAAATGTAATTTACAAGGAAATAAATTAAATTTAGCTCTTGGTTTTTCACACCCGGTTGTTTATGAAGTACCAGAAGGAATTAATTTAACGGTGCCATCGCCGACAAAAATTTTAATTGCAGGAATCAATAAACAATTAGTTGGTGAAGTCGCTGCAAAAATAAGATCTTATAAAAAACCAGAACCTTACAAAGGTAAAGGTATTAGATATTCAGATGAAATTATTATTAGAAAAGAAGGGAAAGCTGCTGGTAAATAGACTAGGAGATTAAGCTATGGTTAATTCAAGAAAAACTCAAAGACAAAAAAGACATTTTAGAGTCAGAAGTAAAATATCAGGAACAAGTTCAATTCCTAGAATGTGTGTGTTTAAGTCAAATTCATACTTTTATGCACAGTTAATAAATGATGAAAAAGGTGATACATTGGTTTCGTCGTCATCATTATCATTAAACTTAAAAAATGCAAATAATATGGATGCTGCAAAAAAAGTAGCTGATGACATGATTCAAAAAATTTCTGCAAAAAAAATTAAAACAATTGTTTTTGATAGAAATGGATATATTTACCATGGTAAAGTTAAGTTATTTGCTGAAACTTTAAGAGAAGCAGGAATAAAATTCTAGAATAGTGAAATAAATTTGCTATAATCTTACTTTATTTTATAATGAATAATATTGAAAGGAAATTAATTGTGAGCGAGATCAAAAAAAACAATACTCCAGAAATAATAGAAAAAAAAGATTTAAAACCAACACCACCAAGAAAACAAGTTCAAAACAATACTTCTAAACCACCTCAAAAAAGAAAATCAGATTTTAAAGGCGGAAATTCTTTTAATAAAAGAAAATCTTTTGAAAAAGAAAATAAAATATTTGAAGAAAAAGTTGTTGCTATCAGAAGAGTTACAAAGGTTACAAAAGGTGGTAGAAACTTCCGTTTTGCAGCTGTTGTAGTTATTGGTGATAAAAAAGGTAAGATTGGCTTTGGTACAGGAAAAGCAAGAGAAGTACCTGATGCTATTAAAAAAGCTATTAAAGATGCTAAAAAGGTTTTAATAAAAGTTCCTATGACAGGAACAACAATTCCTCATGAAGTTATAGGAAAATTTGGTGCTGGTAAAGTTTTAATAAAACCGGCAAAAAAAGGTACAGGAGTTATTGCTGGAGGACCTGCGCGTGTAGTGTTGGAATTATCTGGAGTTTCTGATGTTTATACAAAGTCGTTGGGTTCAACAAACCCTATTAATATGATTAGAGCGACAATTAATGGATTATCAAGTTTAAGAACGTTCAATGAAGTTTCTAAATTAAGATCAAATGAAGAAATTAAAATGCCAATTATCAAAGAAAATATAACAACTGTAGAAACTGATAAATAGTCAAAGAGAGGGATAGTTCAATGGAATTACATAATCTAAAATCGACTGAAGGATCAAGACATAATAAAAAAAGATTAGGACGAGGTTCTTCTTCTGGTACTGGTAAAACTTCTGGACGAGGTCAAAAAGGTCAAAAAGCACGTTCAGGTGGTGGGACAAGACCTGGTTTTGAAGGTGGACAAACTCCAATTTATAGACGTATTCCTAAATTTGGTTTTACTAATATTAATACCAAAAAATATACAATTTTAAACTTAGATCAAATTGAAAAAATGGGTATTTCTGAAATAAATCATGAAACTTTGATTGATAAAAAAATCATCAGTTCTAAGAAAAATTTAATTAAAATTTTAGGAAATGGTAATATTACAAAAAAAATTAATTTAAAAGTCAATAAAATATCAGGTTCAGCAGCAGAAAAAATCAAAAAAGCTGGTGGTACTATTGTGGTAATAAATGAAAAAGTTGAAAAATAAAAAAAATACTAATTTAGAATTTGAAGATAATTTTTTTGTTAAAAATAAAGATTTAATTAAAAGAGTTGCTTTTACATTATTTATTTTATTTATAATTCGTTTAGGAAGTTATTTGACAGTTCCCGGAATTATAGTAAATACTGATTTAAATGATTTATCTTCAGAAAATCAGTTTTTTGCTTTGATTTCTATGCTTGGTGGAGGAACCCTAGGTAAATTTTCAATTCTTGCCCTAGGAGTTTCACCATATATTACAGCATCAATTATAGTTCAACTATTGTCAACAGATGTAATTCCTGTTATGTCAAGATGAGCAAAATCTGGCGATAAAGGTCGTAAAAAATTAGATAATGTTACTAAAATTTTAACAATACCTTTTGCTTTAGCGCAAGGTGTTGCCACTATTTTTACTGTTGCTCAAAATGGTGCAATAACACCAAAATGAACAAGTGCCGATTATGGAGCAGGGCCACCTATTTTTTACTATATTTTAGTTCCATGTATTTTATTAGCGGGAACAATGTTTATGTTATGATTGGCAGATCAATTATCAATTAAAGGTTTAGGGAACGGTGTTTCGTTAATTATTTTTGGTGGTATTGTAGCTAAACTACCTTACAGCATTGTTACAACATTTAATTTCTGAGTTTCACCAACAGAACAACCAAATGTAATTTTTGATGGTTTTTTAAAATTTTTTGTTTATATGGTAATGTTTGTCCTGGTCATTTTGTTTGTTGTAATTTTAAATGAATCAGAACGTAAAATCCCAATTCAACAAACAGGGAGCAGTTTAACAGCTTCAAATTCTTATAATAAAAATAAACCTTATCTCCCACTACGAATTAACTGCGCCGGTGTAATTCCTGTTATTTTTGCTTCAGCATTAATATCTGCACCTGTAACAATTGCTCAAATTATTCAAACTACAAATCCTGATAATGGTTTTGTAACCTTCTGCAACACCTTTTTATCATTTTCAACCTGGTGAGGTATAGGTGTTTATGGATTATTAACAATTTTATTTACTTTCTTATATTCACAAATTCAAATTAATCCTGAAAAAATCTCTGATAATTTCCAAAAGTCAGGAACATTTATACCGGGGGTTAAACCAGGAAAAGAAACAGAAAAATATTTAAAATCAACAGTCTTTAGATTAAGTATTATAGGTTCTTTATTCTTAACAAGTATAGCAATTTTACCTTATGTTATTGCCAAATTAACAAATTTACCAAGTGCTTTAGCAATTGGTGGAACAGGTTTAATTATTATGGTGTCTGTAGCGCTTCAAACAGTGAGACAAATTCAAGGTCGTTTAGTTCAACATTCCTTCATTAACAAAAGAAAACAAATTGTTTCAAATTCAAAAACTAAAAATAAAGAAATGTCACATATTTGATAATTATTAGAAAGAAGATTTTAAATGGAAAATAATTATAATGTTATATTATTAGGGCCACCAGGTAGTGGTAAAGGAACTTTATCAAAGGAAATAGTTGAACATTTTAAATTTAATCATTTATCAACAGGTGATTTAATCCGTTCTTATATTAAGAAGGAAACACCTTTATCAATTAAATTAAATAAAGTTTTAGAATCTGGCGAACTGTTATCTGATAATTTAATGATTCAGATGGTTGAAGAACGATTAAAAACTTTTAAAAATGGCGTTATTTGAGATGGATTTCCTAGGACACTAGAACAAGCTTATAAATTGGATGAATTATTAACACTTAAAAAACAAAAAATTAATGCTGTTATATTATTAAAAGTTTCAGAAGAAATCATAATTGAAAGAATTAGTTTAAGATTGCTTTGTCCTAATTGTAATGCTATTTATAATTCTAAATTATTACCTCCTAAAAATTTAGGAATATGTGATATTTGTCAAAATAAATTAATTAGACGTAGTGATGATGATCCTGAAAAAATTCAAATTAGATTGTCTGAATATAAAGCAAAAACAAAACCATTGATCGATTTCTATAAAAAACAAAATAAGTTATTTGAAATAGATTCTACAACATCAATTCAACAAATGTTAAAAACATTTAAAGGCATCAAAAATGATAACGATTAAGAACGATTCAGAAATTGATAAAATGCGAAAAGCTGGAAAAGTTTTATCAGAAATTTTAAATACATTAAAGGATAATATAAAAGTTGGTATGACAGGTGAAAATTTAGATAAAATCTGTGAAAAAATAATATCTGAAAACAATTGCAGTTCTAATTTCAAAGGTTATTATGGATTCCCTTCCACAATATGTGTTTCTGTTAATGAAAATTTAATTCATGGGATACCGAACTCAATAGCTTTCAAAGAAGGTGATTTGGTATCAGTTGATGCTGGTTGTATTTTTGAAGGATATCACGCCGATGCAGCTTTCACAAAAGTTGTGGGCAGTTATAAAGAACCAATTCACAAAGAATTAGTCGAAACTACTGAAGAATCTTTAGAAAAAGCGATTAAAATTTTGAAACCTGGCGTTAGAATTGGTACAATAGGTAGTGTTATTCAAACGTTTGTTGAATCAAAAGGATTTAAATTACCCACATCATATGCAGGTCACGGAATCGGTCAAAATATGCACGAAGACCCTATTATCCCTAATGTTGGTAAAAAAGATACAGGTTTCAAGTTAAAAGAAAATATGGTTATTTGTATCGAACCTATGGTTCAAATTGGGACCGATAAAACAATTGTTTTAAATGACGGTTGAACTGTAATGTCTAATAATAAATTAGGCACAGCGCATTTTGAAAAAACCATTTTAATAACTAAAAATGGTTTTGAAATATTAACAAAGTAAAAGGTGACTAATGGCAAAAACAGACATTCTTGAAGTTCAAGGCAAAGTAATAGAAGTGTTACCAAATACAATATTTAAAGTGAAATTAGAAAATGAAGCATTAATTACCGCTCACGTTTCTGGTAAAATCCGTATGAATTACATTCGCATTTTACCAGGTGACAAAGTTACTGTTGAAATTTCACCTTATGATTTAGAACGTGGGCGTATTATTTTTAGACATAAATAATTTATGTAATTCTATAAACCAAGGAGATTTTTAAATGAAAGTTAGATCATCTGTAAAAAAAATCTGTGAAAAATGTCAAATTATTACTAGAAAAAAAAGAGTTATGGTTATTTGTAAACAACCAAAACATAAACAAAGACAAGGCTAATAATTTTAAATTCAGGAGGAATGAATGGCGCGTATTTCAGGTGTAGATATACCTAATAATAAAAGAGTTGTAATTGCACTAACTTATATTTATGGTATTGGGAATTCTCAATCGGAAAAAATTTTAGTTAATTCTAAAATTGATGTAAATTTAAAGGTTAAGGATTTAGATGAAGAGCAATTAACAAGAATAAGAAGTGAAATTAGTAAATTAAAAGTTGAAGGTGACTTGAGAAGAGAAACAGCCATGAACATCAAAAGATTGATGGAAATTGGTAGTTATCGCGGAATTAGACATCGCAAGAGTTTACCAGTTCGTGGTCAATCATCTAAGCAAAATGCGAGAACCAGAAAAGGTGTTAAAAAAACTGTAGCTAATAAGAAAAAATAATTAACGAAAGGAATTAAATATGCCACCAAGTAAACAAAATAAAAAGAAAAAAATTAAAAAAAATATTCCTAAAGGTGTAGCACATATTCATTCAACTTTTAATAATACTATTGTAACTATTAGTGATGAAGCAGGCAATGTAATTTCCTGAGCTTCTGCGGGTTCATTAGGTTTTAAAGGAAGTAAAAAATCAACACCTTATGCAGCACAATTAGTATCAGATGCTGTTGGAAAAAATTCTGTAGACCATGGTGTGACTCAAGTTAGAGTTGAAGTAAAAGGTCCAGGTCCAGGTAGAGATGCCGCTGTAAGAAGTTTACAAGCCGCAGGATTGGAAATAACATCAATTAAAGATGTAACACCAATACCACATAATGGTGCAAGACCACCAAAAAAACCAAGGGGGTAATTTAATATATGAAAAAATTTTTAAAGCCGGAAATTAAATTTTCAGTAAAATCAGTCAATGAAACTAAAGGTCGATTTGTCTTAGAACCACTTGAAAGAGGTTTTGGTCATACATTAGGTAATGCATTAAGAAGAACCATATTATCTTCATCAATGGGTGCCGCCGTTTTTGCTATTAGAATTGACAAAGTTTTTCATGAATTTACTGCTATTAAAGGGATTAATGAGCATGTTGCTAAAATTGTTTTAAATATTAAAGAATTAGTTTTAAAAATTGATAATTCTATTATTCCAGATGGTGAATCTGTAACTCTAAAAATATCTTCTGATAAAGAGGGTGAAATTTTGGCAAAAGATATTATTTGTCCTGCAGGAGTAGAAATACTTTCCAAAGAACTACACATCTTGACTATTTCAAAAGGTGGAAAAATAAATATGGAATTATTTGCTAGAAATTCAAGAGGTTATTCTTCTTTTGAAGATAACAAAAAAGAAAAAACAACAGCAGATATGATTGTGATTGATTCAAATTATTCACCTGTTAAACAAATTTCTTATAACTCTGAATTAACAAAAGTTGGTAATAGCGCTGATTTAGAAAAATTAGAATTAGAAATCGAAACAAATGGTTCAATTTCAGCTGCAGACGCTTTAGCGTCAGCTGCAAAAGTTTTAACAGATCATTTAAGTTTATTTTTTGGATTAAATGAAATAATCTCTAAAGAAGAAATGATTTCTGAAGAAATTAAAAAAGAAGATAAACAATTAAATAGATTGATTACTGATTTTGATTTCACACAAAGAAGTTTAAATTGTTTAAGAAAAGCTAAAATTCATACATTAACTGATTTAACTTCAAAAACAGAAGATGAAGTTCAAAATATTAAAAATTTAGGTAAAAAATCATTCCAAGAAATTCAAGATAAATTAATTCAATTCAAATTATCTTTTAAGTCTGAATAATTCTAAATAGAATAGAAAGGTTAGAAAATGTCATATATTCAAAAACGTGGTAAAAATACTTCTTGAAGACAAAGTTTAATTCGTAATCTGGCGAGTGAATTAATTGTCCACGAAAGATTAGAAATAACTTCTAAACGAGCAAAGGAATTAAGAATTCATGTAGAAAAATTAGTTACTTTGGCAAAAAGAGGAGACCTACACGCTCGCCGCCAGGCTGCTGCCTTTTTAAGAAATATTAATGTTAATGAGGAGCAAACAGTTTTACAAAAATTGTTTACAGACATTGCTGTAAAATTTAAAGATAGACAAGGCGGATATACTAGAATTATTAAATCTTATGACCGTCTTGGCGATAATGCTGAAATGTCAATTATTGAATTTACTTTTTAACTCACTTTTTCTGTATAATCAAAAAAAAGATGTATAATGAAATAAGTTTATTTATAATTTTTATAAATTGGAGTAATTATGCGTAAAAATAAGAAAAAAACTATCGATGATAGTAATGTGAATACTCTGCCTAAATTAAATGATATAGCTGTTAAATTTGAGGATGTAGAATTTACATATCGTGAAGATTCTCCAAATGCTGTTGATAAAGTTTCCTTTGAAATTAAAAATGGTGAATATACATGTATTATTGGCCATAACGGTTCTGGTAAGTCAACCATTTCAAAAATAATGGTTGGTGTTTTGAGACCTCAATCTGGTAGAATTTTAATGTATGGAAATGAAGTTAATGAAAAAAACATTTATGCTTCACGTTATTTTTTAGGCATAATTTTTCAAAATCCTGATAATCAATTTATTGGTTCAACAGTAAGAGATGATATAGCTTTTGGTTTAGAAAATCGGATGATAAAAAGTGAGGATATGCCAGAAATAATTTCTAATGCTGCTAAAGAGGCGGGAGTTGAAAATTTATTAGACCATGAACCTATGATGTTATCTGGTGGTCAAAAACAAAGAGTGGCAATCGCAAGTACTTTAGCCTTAAATCCAGACATTATGATTTTTGATGAATCAACAAGTATGCTTGATCCAAAAGGTAAAAATGATATTAAACAAAAAATGTTGGAATTAAAGAAAAAAAATAAAACTATAATTTCTATAACTCATGATATGGATGAATTATTACAAGCAGATAAAATTATAGTTTTAAACAAAGGTAAATTGGTTAAAATAGGTAAACCGACTATCATTTTATCTGATCAAGAATTTTTAAAATCAATCCACTTAGATATTCCTTTTATTCATAATTTAATAAGTCAATTAAATTTAGAAAAAAGTAATTTTAATTTTACGCTTAGTGAAAATAATTTATTGGAGCAAATATGTCAAAAAATAAAAAAATAGTGGAAAACCTTGAGCAATCAGATATTAAATTTAAAGAAGTTTCCTTTATATATGCCAAAAAAACACCATATGAATTTCAAGCTTTAAAAGATATAAATCTTTTGATTGAAAAACAAAAAATTACAGCAATAATTGGATCTACTGGTTCTGGAAAATCTACTTTAATTCAAACAATAAATGGATTAATTATCCCAACAAGTGGTGAAGTTTGATTTAGTGATTACGTTATCTCTGCTAAAAAAAGAAAATTGAAAAATATTAAAGTTTTAAGAAAGACAATAGGTTTAGTTTTTCAATTTCCAGAATATCAATTATTTGAAGAAACGATTGAAAAAGATATTATATTTGGACCAGTAAATCTAGGTATTTCAAAAAATAATGCAAAAGAAATTGCTAAAAAGTATATTGATATTGTCGGTTTATCTAGAAACTATTTGATGAGATCGCCATTTAATTTATCTGGTGGTCAAAAAAGAAGAGTGGCAATTGCTGGTATATTGGCAATGGAAGGCAATACTTTAATTTTAGATGAGCCAACTGCTGGCTTAGACCCAGAAGGAGAAAAGGCTTTTTTAAAATTATTTAAAGAAATCAATGAAAAAGAAAAACGTACAATTGTTTTGGTAACACATAATATGGATCATGTATTAGAATTAGCAGATGAAGTTATTGTTTTAGATAAAGGACAACTAATAACAAAAACAAATCCTGACGAATTATTTTCCAATAAGGAATTATTAGAAAAATTAAATATTGAGTTACCAAAAATATATAATTTTATTCATTTATTGAAAAATAAGGGACTTGATTTAACTAATAAAAATATTAGGACAATTCCAGAATTATCAAAAGCTATTAATCAATTAATTAAGTAAGGACAATTAGTATGAGATTATCATTCGGAAGATACATTCCAAAAGATTCAATTATCCATAGAATGGACCCTAGATTGAAATTGTTTATGTTAATAACTTTAATTGCAACAGTTTTTTTTAGAATCGGATTTACTGGTTTTGCAATTATTTTGGCAACAGTTTTATTTTTATTTTTATTGTCTAAATTAAGAATTTCAATGCTATTAAGAATTTGAAAATTTATTTTATTTATTTTTATATCGTTATGCTTAATTAATTTCTTTTTAGTATCACCTACAATAACAGACCAATGATATTGAGGTGGTGGCGAAGATCATGGTGGAGTTAGTTGATTTATAGTATCAGAACAATCAATTTATTTAGCATTATACATAACACTAAGAATATTGTGTATGATTACAATCACAACAATTCTTACCGCAACAACCCAACCATTAGATTTAACTTTAGCTTTAGAAGATTTATTAAGTCCGTTAAAAATTTTTAGAATACCTGTTTATATTTTTTCTGTAATTGTATCTATCGCCTTAAGAATGATACCTACATTAATCGAGGAGGCTTCTATTATTATGAAAGCACAATCTTCAAGGGGAATTGATTTTAAAAATGGTAAATTTAAAGAAAAGATAAAAGCTAGTGTTTCTTTAATTATACCGTTATTAGTTTCTGCATTTAGTAAAGCAGAAGATTTGGCTTATGCAATGGATTCCAGAGGTTATAATCCAAAAGCCAAGAGAACTAGAAGTCGTCAGTATAAAATTAAAATATTAGATATAGGGATATTCTTATTTTTTATAGGTATCGCTTCAACTGTTATCGCTTCATCTTTCAATGATTTTTTACCTTTTTCAATTGAATATTTAGATAAATTTTTACAAATTTAATATGAAAGAACCAATTAATAATTTTTTATTAACACTTCAATACAATGGATTTAATTACAAAGGGTGGATAAAACAAAATAATCAAAAAACAGTTCAAGGATGTTTAGAAAAAGCGATTGAAAAAATTTCGAAAACACAATGTTGAACTATGGGTGCTTCAAAAACAGACGCCGGTGTTCATGCGAAAGATCAAAAAGTATTGTTAAAATTAAATTACTCACCACATTTAAAAACTTTTTTGCAAGGAATCAATAGTATTCTTCCTAAAGATATTTTCATTTCGTCAATAAAACCTATTGAAGATGATTTTAATATTAGAAAAACTTCGCAAAAATGATATCGTTATACAATTAATTGTTATGAAAACAAAAATCCGTTTACTAATCTTTTTGAAATGAACTATGGAAAAAAAATAAATTGTAAAAAAATATCAAAAATTATGAAAACATTTGTAGGAGAACATTATTTTTTATTTTTTTCTAATGTATCTTTAAAAGAAAATATAAATCTTGTAAGAAAAATTAATAAAATAAAAATATCAAAAAATAAAAATAAGATATTTATTGATATTTTTGGGAAATCTTTTATCAGACACCAAATAAGAATAATGATTGCAATCGCTTTAAAAGTTTATGAAGGTAAAATGAGTTTAGAAGACATTTCTTATAATCTAATCAAAAAGAATGTCGGCAATAAAAAAGCTAATTATTGTGCCGATCCGAACGGATTATGTTTAATGAAAATATGATTTTAATTTAATTAATTTTAAGGAATTTAAATAAAATGAATATTAATAATAAGCCTATAATTACAACAAAAAAATTATTATATGTTGCAATGCTTTTCTCTCTTTTTCTCTTGTTTAGTTTTTTAAGTAAAGAATTACAATTAGTTATTTTTCCATCAGTCAGCTTTCTAAAATTAGAGTTTGTATCATTTTTATATTTAATATCATATAAAATAGTTGGATTATGAACTTATTTTATTATTGTGTTAAATTGTTTTTTGAGAATTATATATACTTATGATGATATTATTTCAATATTTAGTTTATTATTAGCAGGTTTATCTTTTTTATCTATTTATATTATTTCCGAAAAAATAATATTAAAAATAAAAATTAAAAAAAGTAAAATTTTGGCTGCAGTATTGGCCACAATTGTATCAGGTATTTTATCTTCGTTTATAATGTGTTTATCTAATTATTATTTTTTGTTAGATTGATATTCTTGATATTTTAATGTAGATTTTAGTAGTTTTAAAATCTTAGTAATTCCTATTTTTTTACCTTTTAATTTAATAAGTTTTGGACTAAATGGATTTATGTACTTAAGTTGCTATCCAGTTTTGAAATACATTAATACTTATTACTAATTAAATATTGTTAATATATAAAATAAATTTGAAAAATCATTTTATTTTATATAGAATATAATTACTTATAATGTATTATAATGATTATGTATTTGGAGAAATAAATGCGTCAAACAACAATTTTAAAAAATGAAGAAATTAAAAAAGAATGATTTTTAATTGATGCTACAGATCTTACATTAGGGCGTATGGCTTCTAAAGTTGCTTTAATTTTAAAAGGAAAAAATAAAGCAAACTATACACCGCATTTAGATTGTGGAGATAATGTAATTATAATAAATGCAGATAAAATCAATTTGTCAGGTAATAAATATAATGATAAAAAATATTATAGTCACTCCCAATATCCAGGTGGTTTAAAAATAACTAAAGCCAAGGATATGCTTAGAAAAAAACCTATTTATCCAGTTGAAAGAGCAGTTAGACTAATGTTGCCAAAAGGGATTCTAGGTCGTAAAATTTTTAAAAATTTATTTGTTTATTCAGATGATAAACACCCTCATGAAGCACAACAACCTAAAAAAATTATTATAACTGAAGCACAAAAAGGAGATAACTAATGAGTAATAGTTCTGAAGTCATTTATAGAGGTACAGGTAGAAGAAAATCATCTGTTGCTCAAGTAGTGCTTAAACCAGGTAAAGGCGAAATTTTAATTAATAATAAAAAAGCATTGGATTTTTTTCCTTATGCAACATTGGTGCAAGATTTAGAACAGCCATTAACAATAACAGGAACTAAATCAGATTTCGATATAAAAGTAAAAGTTTCTGGTGGTGGATATTCAGGTCAATCAGGAGCGACTAGATTAGGTATAGCAAGAGCTTTATTGAATGTCTCAAAAGACCATCGTCCACAACTAAAAGCAGTTGGTTTATTAACACGTGATTCAAGATCAAAAGAACGTAAAAAATACGGTCTTAAAGGTGCTAGAAAATCACCTCAATTTTCAAAAAGATAATTTTTGTAATTTATTTATTTTAAAACTGTGTTTACGAGGTATAGAAATGTCATTTAAAAATGGGTTAGTTGACAATAAAAATATAATTCAAAACAAAAATGATAATCAATTTCTTTTCATAAATGCTTACAGTTTTATAAATAGTGAAAAAATTACAGATGATGATGTTTATTCATTAGGCATGGAAGATATAAATACAAAACAACATCTTGTAGAAAAATTAAATCAGGGAATAGTTTCTGATTTTTTTGTAACTTTAATTAATAACAAGGTTTTTTTAAAAGGTAAAAAAGAAATTAAAACTCAAAAAATGTTAATTCGTTTTGTTGATTTACCTGAATTTAATGAATTGTTGCCAAAAAATAATTATTTGTCTGCAACTGGAGATTTAGAAATTGAATCAGGAATTTTTCGTGTTTCTGATTTTTTTATTTCTTCAAAAACTAAAGAACCAGAATATTATGAAACATATTTTAAAGGTTTTGGAATTAAATGTGATAATAAAGGTTTTTCTTTTAATGAAGCAGTTAGTTACTCTGTTTTTAATTCTCAAAATTTAAAATTAATTTCTCCCATTCCTGATTTTTTTTCAGATATAAAGAAAAATTGAGATGAATTTTTGGAATTCCAAATTTTAGACAATAACTATAAGAGTAAACAAATTCAATTATTTCAAAATCCAATAATGTTTGATGTTTTGAAAATTAAAAAAAATGATCACAATGAAAAATTAATTCATGCTAATAAAATTAAATACGTGGAAAATATTTCTCAAGGACAAGATATATATATAAACAATCCGACGAATGAACATATACAACTTTTTAATTCAGTAGATGAAATTAAAATTATTCGTTGTGATTTTATATATAAAGATTTAAAAGATTTAGAGGTTATTAGGAAATTGCCACACCTTGTATTAGGTCCCTTATCTTTAAATAAAAAATTGAATAATGATGAAAAATTAGATTTTTTTAATTTTGATTTAGATGCTGACAAGATTAACAACGAAGAAATTCATTCTCTTTTTGGTATTATTCAAATAAATAAAAACAATATTTTAAATGATCATTATTTAAATGAATATAATTTTGATAAAAATAAAAAAATTTCTTTGAATTATTTAAGAGAAAATAATTTGAAAATTTCACATGTTTATTTAGAATCAGAAGATACAAATGTATTAAATTTTAATGAAGGCTATTTGGTTTCATATAATAAAGGAAGTAGGGTTTTGATCAAAAGAATCCAAAAAACTTTAAAAGCAGTTAGCGAAAATAAAGTGACTAACCCTTATCTGACAAGTTATTTATTTGATATCCAAAATCTAAAAAACAGCATTAAAAATGAAGATATTAAAAATGATAATATTGATTGAAAAACAGAAAATTTAAATTCAGAGCAAAAAATAGCAATAAAAAAAGCTTTAAAATCAAAAGACTTATTTATTGTACAAGGCCCCCCAGGAACTGGTAAAACTCAATTAATAACAGAATTAATTCATCAATTTGTTGAACGTGGAAAAAAAATTTTATTGTCTTCACAAAATCATGTTGCCATTGATAATGTTTTGGAAAGAATCAATTCTGATCCCAAAATATTACCATTAAGATTAACCAACAATAATGTTAAAAGAAAAAATGTAGTTACAGATTTTAATCCGGAAAGAATAACTTATAATCATTTAAGATTTATATATTTATTTTTATTGAATAAATATATAAAAAAAATAGATTTTTATAGTTATGATTTACAACAATATCAAAATGAATTCAAAAAGATTCACGGTTTATTCAAAAAGCATGCAGAGGTTTTAAAAGACTTAGAAATCAAAAGAAAAGATTATAATAAATTAAATTCTGAAGTTGAAATATTAAATGAGCATTCTACAAAAAAAACAAAAATAAATCTTGAAAAACAAATTTATTTTTTAGAAACATTTCAAAATGCTATTAAAAATAAGGTTGATTTAAACTTTGTTATACCTTTATTTGATAAATTAAAAATTTTATTTATCAAAAATTTTTCTAATATTTATAAAACTTTATTTGATGCAGAGTTATTAGATACAGAAGAATCTGCTTCTGGTTTATATAAAAAAATTTTTGAAAAACTAAATACAAGTAATGACGAATTAAATGAAACAATTAATTTTTTAGAAAAAAGAATATTTGACAATAAAACAATATTGGCTCAAAACAATGTAAAAATTTTGCAAGAAAAAATTAATAATGAAATAAAAGTGTTTGAAAAAGAAATAGAGATTTTAAAAAACATAAAAGAATTAAAATCAAAAGATGGATTTAATAATTTATTTATAAATTTTTTAAAAGATTTGAATTCTTTAAAATCTAATTTGGAAAAATCTTTAAAAGATTTATCTCATGAAAATAATTTAAAAGTTAAAATAGCGAAAATTTTACATTTAAAAGAAGAATTGAATATTGATAAAGCGAAAATCAGAGATTTAGACGACAAGTTAAAATCATTGATTTTAAAATTTAATAAAAATTTAAAAATTTCTATTCCGGTTGAGGTTAGTGAAAATTCGATTAAAATATTAAAAGAAAATATTGACAAAGAAATTTCAAATAAAAAAATAATTGAAGAATTAAAAAAATATGAACCTTATGTAAAAGGTATATTATCTTTTTTGAATAAAAATTTTGACTTAAAAAATATTATTGAAAATAATAAATATTATAAAAATTTTAATAATGATCTAATTAAAACCACAAAGAAATATAGTCAAAAATTATTAGATAAATATGTTAATTTAATTGCGATGACTGCTACTGCCAATAATATTTTTTCTCCAAATAATATGGCAAAAGAATTGCTAATCGGAGAAATAGACATTAAGAAATTCAACTTTGATGTTGTAATAATTGATGAGTCTAGTAAATTAACATTAATGGAAATAATGATGCCTTTAATTTATGGTAAATCAGTAATTCTACTAGGTGATTATCGTCAATTACCTCCTATTTTTAATTATTACAAAGAGGAAATAGAAAAAATAAATAAAGAATTTGATAGAGATTTTAATTTTTTAAAATTTAAAAAATTAATTACAGAATCAATTTTTAAAACTTTGGTTCATAATTCTAATAATTCAATAAAAGAGAGTTTAAAAAAACAATACAGGTTTTCTTCTTCCATAATGAAAATTGTGAATTTATTTTATGATGGCACTTTAGAGATAGGTGACATCAATCAAGATAATTTAAAAAGACACCAAATTCAAATTAGCAACTCAAAAGGACAAACTGTATTTTCAGAGTACAATTCTATTTATTGAATTGATTCATTCTATGACGAAACATCCAAAGTTCATTATGAAGAATCTGAAAAATGAAGCACTAGTTTGTTTAATAGTAATGAAATAAAGCAAACAATCAGGGCATTAGAATTAATCAACAAAAGTTGTAAGCTTTCATCTGAAAATTCTGATTCTTTTAAAAAACCTTCAGTAGCTGTAATTAGTTTCTATGCTCTACATGTTCAAAAATTAAAAAAAGATATTAAAAAACAAAATTTTAAATATTTCAATTTAAATGTATCAACTGTTGACGATTTTCAAGGCAAGGAAGCTGACATTGTAATTGTTAATATTATCAGGAATCCAAAAAATGCTAATAATTTTAATGCTGAATTTATACAAAATTTTGAAAGAATGAATGTGGCATTTTCAAGGGCGCGAAAAATGTTGATAATCGTTGGTGCAGTCGGTTTTTTAGCTAATCGAGAAATGATGATCCCAGATTTTGAAAACCCTTTTAAAATAAAAAAAGAGAAAATTTATCGAAAAATTTTAGATTTAATTGAGGAATATGGAAAAAAATTAAACTGAAAAGATATAAAATAAATTAATAATTTAAGCAAGGTATTTCAAATGCATTTAAAAAAAATTAAAGTTTATTTAAAAATTCAAAAAATAGATTCTATTTTAGGGTATCAGATATCTGAAAAAATAGATTTTTTTCAATTTTTAATTTTAAATACAATTTTAAATTTTCCTGATAAAACCAAAACTATTTATGAAGTTTTAAAAGAATTTTTACAATTATCAGATGTAAATATTTTTTATGATATCCTAAATAATTTGATAGAAGATTATAATATGATAAGTGTAAATTTAGATAGTAATGATAATTTTGTGGAATCTGAAATGATTTATTATAAAATTAACAATTTTAAATTTTCTGAAGCAGCAATTAATTCATTCAATGAAGGATATTTATTAAATTCTCGTAATACTAAAGTGAAGGATATAACTTTTGTATTTGATGATTGGAATTCCGAAATTAAAGCATATGATAACGTTGATAATGCACTAGATGATTATGTTTCAGAAGAAGAAATTAATAAATTTAAAAAAAATATTTTTTTCGATAAGGATAATATTATTTTGGAATATCCAAAAATAAATGTTTATAATTTTGAATTATTGGTCACTATTTTAAATAATGATGTCAGAATGCGAAAATTTATGGACGATAAAACATCTATTGAGTATTTCCAAATTAGCAATGAAAAATTGAATTGAGATAATAAAGACAAGAATTTTGAATTATTAAATAAAAATTTTAATTTATATTTACCTGCCGAAGTTGAAATTGATTTGTCTGACACTAATGAAATTAGATTGAATGTTTTAAATGATAATAATAATTTAAAAATATATTTTGAAAAAAATAAAAAATATCAAGAGCAATTCATTTTTAATTATTTGCAAATTTTAAAAAAATATTTTAATGGTTTAATTGATGTAAGCAAAATTAATAATATTTCACCTCTTGCCTTTACAAAATTAAGACAAGACCCTTTATTTGTTGAGTCTAGTTTTAATAATCCAGAAATTCTGATTATTAATGCTCGATACTCTAAAAACATTAAAGAAAATTTAGAAGCATACAAGAATATAAAATCAATAACAACTATAGTTATATTAAATAGCAATTTAGAATTAAATAAATTTTATGATATCCCCGTCATAGAATTAGCTAATTATGAAGTTGTTTCAGAAAATATGTTTTTTGTAGCGTATATTGAAAAAAAACATTGAGAATCTTATTATTTTAATTTAATTAATCTTTTAAATTATAATGATAAATTAATATTGGCTCATCAATTGGAAGAAAAATATACAAAAAATATAGCTTTAGAATTAGATGCAATTCTTTTAAAAAAAATCGAAGATAAGCTATCAACTTTAAAATCATTCATTAATGAAGAAAATAAAATTAATTCTTTAATAAAATTAAGTTTTTTAAAAGATGCAATTCATGGTAATAATAAAAATATTTTAATATTGTTAGACAATTTAAAAGAAATAGCAAATAACAAAAATGATGTTAAGACTTTTTCAATAATCAATAATGCTATTAATCAAATTTATTTTTTGGATAAAAATAAAAAATATCAAAATATATTAGAAACTGAATTAAAAAAAATATTGAAAAGTGAATTGAATAAAAATAATGAATTGTTAAAAAGTTATAAAATTTTGCAAGAAATTAAATTTTTAAATGATGACGAAAAAAATGAAATTATTTTTAATCAATTTAAAAATCAAAAAATTAACTCCTTGGATTTTATAAAATTTATTATAACTTATTCTAATGATGTAAAATTTATTGAAAATATATTTATTGAAAATAGATTTAATTCAATTCAATTGTGATTTGATAATTTTAGTAATAGTAATTTTATTTCAGAGGAACAATTAAATTGTTTTGAAAAAACAGGTTTTTTAACAAATTTATTAATAAATACTTACAAAAAATTTATTCAAATTAAAAAAATTTGAATAAATAAAAGAGCGGATGTAATAGAAGATTATATTTTAGATTTTTACAAAAGCATTGATGATTGTGTAAAGAAAATTAATAAATTAAAAATTTCGAAAAAAGAAATATTAATTATTCAAATTTTAAATATAAAATCAATTTTAGAAAAAGAATTTAGAAATAAAAAATTTGGAATTAATTCACAAGTAAATCCAGAAATTGAATTTCCAGTTTTGATTAGGCAATTTGCTTTTGGCAAAGCTTGAAACTTATTGTATGATAGTTTAGAAATAAAATTAAATAATTATTTTGTTGAAAAATTACAGATAAATAATGATAATTTTTATGCACAATTATATATTTTAGAACATCATTCCAATAAAAAAATCCAATCTATTTTTTCTCAATTAAAAAACATTAAAATGGAAATTGATAAAAAAATTAATTATGAAAATAATGGGAATAATATTAATTCCGAAAATGAACTAGAGCTAATATTAAAAATTTATAATTCCTTAGAAAGGGTTTTGACATAATGAGTTTATCTGCTGAAACAGTAATGTATAATTATAAAAAGAAAATTGAATTTTTTAATAAAAATATTGATTTAGTAAAAAAAATTATTAAAGAATTAATGGACAGAATTAAAAGCACGGATGTTTCTGGTGTTAAAGAAAATGAATTAAAAATTTTAGAAACAACACTTGAAAAAATTGAAAAAGATATCGTTGATAATGATTTAATAAATAAAGTTTTAGAAATGAAACATGTTGATTTAGAAAGCGCTAAAAGAGTTAACAATTTTTTACAAAAACAAATGAGAGATATTTCTAGTGTAAAACAAAAAGCTTTATTTTTAGAAGATGAAGTAATTAAAGAAGAAGCTGTAGCGCGTTTTACGGCATTAAAAGAAATTAAAAATAATGATTTAGATAAAATTAAAAAAGAAATTTTATCTAAATTTGAAAATAATTCAGATAAAACTAAAATTAATATTTTTTTCAATAATAATTCTAATGAATTACAAAAAATAAAAGAAAAAAATTTAAAAGAAGAATTAACGAAATTACTTAATGATCATTTTATTAATGTAAATATAATAAAAAATAATATGATAGATAATTTTAATAAACAGATTGTTGATGATAAATTTATTAAAAAAGAATTGAAAGAAGAAATAGAAATTTTTAAAAATAAAGATTTCACAAGTAAAGATCAATTAGAAATAGAAACAAATGATCTGCAATTAAAAATTTTAAATAAACAACTCGATGAATCAATCAGAAAAGAATCTATAAAAGTGATAGTTGAAAACATTCAAAAAAGAGGTTTCATCGTACCTCCTGATAACATTCGAATGATAGAACAAAATAATGAAAAAATTGTCCGAATTTATGCCGAAAAATCTTCTGGAGAAATAGCACAGTTTAATGTTTATATTGACGGAAGATTTAAATATGAATTCGGTGGTTATGAAGGTCATACACACGATAAAGATAACGATGCATTCATAAATGATTTATCGATGTATGATATATCTTTATCTACAGAAGTAAAGAAAAAATATGATAATCCCGATCGTGAAATGGGACAATCTAAGAAATATCAAAATCAAAATGTGATTAAAAAATAAATTAATAGAGGTTAATTATGGGAAGAGCGCACGAAGTTAGAAAACAATCAATGGCAAAAACATCATTAGAAAAGTCAATTTTAAATGCCAGAGCTTCTAAAGAAATATATATGGCTGCCAAACAAGGCGGTACTGACCCTAATGCTAATTTAGCATTAAGATCGATGATTGATAAAGCTAAGGCTAAAAAGGTGAGTTCCGAAACAATCGCTAGAGCAATAAAAAAAGCTGAAGGTGGATCAGAAGAAAACTATTTACCTGGAAAATTTGAAGGTTTCTTTTCTTCTGGGATTATGATTATTGTCGACACTTTAACAAATAATGTAAATAGAGCTGCTGCTAATGTGAAAATGGTGTTCAAAAAAAATGATGCTAAAATCGGTATCCCGGGTTCAGTCTCTCATTTTTTTTCTAATATATCTTTATTTAGATTTAAATATCATAATTATAATGAATTATGGGAAAAATTAATTAATTGTAATGTTGAATTTAATGATTTGAAAAGTCATGAAGAAGGTATAATCACTTTAATAGGAAAATTTGAACAATTTAACAATATTCAAAAGTTTTTACAATCAGAAGGTATAACTAATTTTATTGAAAGTGAAACAACCGTAATTCCAAACGATTATCTTGAAATTCAAAATGAAGAAATTTTGGAAGCTTTTAAAAAATTTTTATCTGATTTAGAAAATGACGAAGATGTTCAATCAGTTTATCATAATGTTAAGTATTTAGATTAAAAGGTTAGTAAAAATGAGTGTTAAAGCAAATTTAAAAAAATTAAAAAATCAAATTGGCATTAAAAGGTGCATTATTATTGAAGGGAATGTTAACGATTATTATGAGAATAATGGTCATTATGTCATTTTAAAAGATAAATTAAAAACAATTTTAAAAGAAAAAGGTTTTAATCAAACTTTTTTTTGAGATAGAATTGATGGCTTAAAAGGTGAAGTTAATAAATTAAAATTAACTGAAGGCAAAAAACAAGAGGGTGAACTTTATGATGAAGGATTCACAAAAGAATTGCTAAATAGTAATGAAAAAGATTGTTCGAATGGCAAAATTAAAGCTCAAGATCCGAAAGAATTTTTTGGTATTTTACGTAAAAATTTATTAAATAGTGAAGATACAGAAAAAAAAGTTTTTATCGCAGATTTTTCAGATTATCTTTTCGGTAATGAACAGACGTTGTCACCTGATGAGCGAATTGATTTAATTTCTTTATCAAAAGTTTTTAAAGATAAAGAATTAGATGAATCAGAAATTACATCTTATGATTCATCTTTGATTTTAATTACTAATAATGTTGGTAAAATACCTTCTTCTTTTTATTTAAATAATCCTGATGTAACAACAATTACTTTACCAAAACCTAACAGAGTCGAAAGAAGTGAGTTTATCAATTCTAATGTCTTATATTTTAAAATTAAAGAAAAATTAAACACTGATAAATCTAAATTAGAGGAAGTGTTTGATGTTATGGAGGGGTGAACTTTAAAAGAAGTTTATCAATTTATTAAGTATTCTAATAACATAGGTGAAGAATTAACATTTGATAAATTATTACATTCTTATCAATATAGCGATCAAGTATCGCCCTGAGAAGAATTAGGGCATGAAAAATTAAAAACAATAGACCAAGAATTAAGAAAAAGAGTAGTCGGTCAAGATCATGCAATAGATCGTGTAAAAAAAATTATTTATAAAGCTTATACAGGATTGAGTGGTGTTCAGTATAATTCTAGAAAAACAAAACCAAAAGGAACTTTATTTTTTGTAGGACCTACTGGTGTTGGTAAAACTGAATTGGCAAAAGCTTTAGCAAAGTTTATGTTTGGTGATGAAAAAAATTGTATTCGTTTTGATATGTCTGAATATAACCAAGAAGCAAGTGACCAAAAGCTAATAGGAGCTCCCCCTGGATATGTTGGTTTTGAAGAAGGTGGACAACTTACAAATGCAATCAAGGAAAAACCCTTTTGTGTATTATTATTTGATGAAATTGAAAAAGCCCATCCAAGAATTTTGGATAAATTTTTACAAATTTTAGAGGATGGACGATTGACTGACAATAAAGGGCAAACTGTGCGGTTTTCAGATTCATTTATAATTTTTACATCAAACATAGGTGCTGCAGAAGTTGATGATTCTGCAACCGAAGAACAAATTCACCAAGAATTTATTAATAAAGTGTCTAATCATTTTAGGGTTGAACTAAAAAGACCAGAACTTCTAGGAAGAATTGGAAATAATATTGTTCCATTTAATTTTATTAAGGATAATAACTTTAAAAAAGACTTAGTAAAAATGAAATTAAAACCTATTAATGATAGTGTTTATGAAAAATTTAAGGTACATTTAGAAATGGAAGATTTAAATAAATTTTCAGAAATTGTAATAAAGGCATCTGACGTTAAAAAAGGCGGTAGAGATTTACTTAATAATATTGAAACAGTTTTAATTGACAGTTTAAGTGAATTTATATTTTTAAATCAAGAGATATTTCAACCGGAGCAAAGAATTATTTGTTCTTATAAAAATTCAAGAATGGTTTATCAAATTAAATAATTTATCTTAGATATAAGGACACAATATGGAATCAAATAAAATTAACTTTAGTAGAACTTTATCACACAGCGAAATTGAAGGTCCAGGTACTCGTTTTGTTTTATGAACTCAGGGTTGTGTTATAAATTGCAAAGGGTGTTGCAATCAATCTATGATCCCTTTGATAAATAAAAATATTGTTTTAGTGAAAGAATTATTTGCCAAAATTTTAGAAGCTAAAAATGAATTCAAAATTGAAGGAATCACAGTATTTGGTGGCGAACCATTTATCCAGCCAAGAGCAATGGAGGAATTATTTGATTTATGTCAAAAAAATAATTTAACTGTGATTGCTTTTAGCGGTTTTTATTATGAAGATTTATTACGTAAATATCCAAATGTTATAAAAAATTTAGATGTATTAGTTGATGGACCTTTTATGATAGATAAATTAGATAAAAAACGTAGATTAGTTGGGTCAACCAACCAAAGAGTATTCTATTTAACTGATAAATATAAGAATTCAGAATATTTTGAAGCTAATGAAATAGAAGTTGAAATAGATTTAGATATTCAAGATTCAAATGTTTTAATTAATGGTGATGGAGCACACATTTTTAAAGATAATTATAAAAAATAACTTTTATTTATTATAATTTATGGTTATAATAAAAATAATGTGTTAACGGACTATAGCTCAGCTGGTTAGAGCGCACCCCTGATAAGGGTGAGGTCGGTGGTTCAAGTCCACTTAGTCCGACCATTTTTTATTTATGGGCTCGTAGCTCAGCTGGGAGAGCACCTGCCTTGCACGCAGGGGGTCGACGGTTCGATCCCGTTCGAGTCCACCATTGATTTCAAAATATATGTATTTACATATATTTTTTATTTTATATAGGTTTTTATTTTTTAAAGGAAAAATTACATTGGAATTTTCACATAAAGCTATTGAAAAAAAATGGCAAAAATATTGAGAAAAAAATAATAGTTTTAAAACAAATGAAAGCAAAAAAAACAAAATGTATATTTTGGATATGTTTCCATATCCAAGTGGTTCTGGATTACATGTAGGACACCCTAAAGGTTATACAGCTACAGATGTTATTGCTAGAATGAAAAGATTAGAGGGCTTCGATGTTTTTCATCCTATAGGCTTCGATTCTTTTGGCTTACCAGCAGAGCAATATGCTCTTAAAACTGGTAATAATCCAGAAATTTTTACTTTGAAAAATATCGATAATTTTCGT
Organism: Spiroplasma endosymbiont of Amphibalanus improvisus; assembly: GCF_964030645.1. Lineage (NCBI taxonomy): Bacteria > Bacillati > Mycoplasmatota > Mollicutes > Entomoplasmatales > Spiroplasmataceae > Spiroplasma > Spiroplasma endosymbiont of Amphibalanus improvisus. The sequence goes on along the minus strand of NZ_CAXIPX010000003.1, from coordinate 421,472 downwards.
AAGCAATTAAAATCATTAGGTTTCAGTTTTGATTATTCTAAAGAAATAATTACTTCACAACCTTATTATTATAAAACAACTCAGTGAATTTTTTCTGAATTATATAAAAAAGGGTTAGCAGAATTAAAAGATACAAATGTTAATTGATGCGAAGAATTAGGAACTGTTTTATCTAACGAAGAAACTTTAGTTATAGACGGAATGATGGTTTCTGAACGTGGTAATTATCCGGTTATAAAAAAACCGATGAAACAGTGAACTTTAAAAATTACTAAATATGCTGAAAAATTACTAGAAGGATTGAAAGAGTTAGATTGACCACAATCTATTAAGGATTTACAAACAAATTGAATAGGGAAAACATCAGGTGTTGAAGTTATTTTTGATGTTCAAGATTCTAATAAAAAAATTAAAGTGTTTACAACTAGAGTTGATTGCATATATGTTGTTCCATATTTAGTTTTATCCGCAGATCATCCATTAGTGTTCGAACTTATTGATAAGTTGTATATTGATAAAGTTCAAAAATTTATTCAAGAAACTAAAAAAAACAGCGATCTAATTCGTAAAGATAAATCAAGACCAAAAAAAGGCGTTTTTATAGGTATTTATGCTATAAACCCTATAACAAAAGAAAAAATACCGGTTTGATTAGTGGATTATATTTTAGATTTTGATATGGCAGCTCAAATGGCAATCCCAGCTCATGATAAATTAGACTATATGTTTGCCAATAAATATAAGATAAATTATAAATTTGCGATTAATCCTAAAAAAGAAACTAAGCATTACATATTAGATGGTCCACATATCAACTCCCCCCTAATAAATGGTTTAAATATTGAGCAAGCTACAAAAAAAATATTGTCGGAATTAAAAAAAATTAAAAAAGGTGAAAATAAAGTTTGTTATAAATTGAAAGACTGATTATTTTCTCGTCAAAGATTTTGAGGAGAACCAATACCGATCATTCATTGAGAAGATGGGAAAATTAGTTTGGAAGAAAACTTGCCAGTTATTTTACCGAAAACTGATAAAATTCAATTATCTAAAAATGGACAATCACCATTATCTAATTTTGAAGATTGATTATATGTTGAAAAAAATGGAAGAAAAGGTTTAAGAGAAACCAATACAATGCCTCAATGAGCAGGTAGTTGCTGATATTATTTAGGATTCATTTTAAAAATTCCTGGTCAAGATAAATTGATTGAGTTAACTTCACCTGAAGCTAAAGAAAAATTAAACAAATGGTTGCCAGTTGATTTATATATCGGCGGTCAAGAACACGCAGTATTGCATTTATTATATGCACGTTTTTGACATCTTTTCTTATATGATTTAGGAGTTGTTCCTGTAAAAGAACCATTCCAAAAATTAATAAATCAAGGAATGATCTTAGGTTCAGATGGTGTAAAAATGTCTAAATCTAAAGGAAATGTTATTAATCCAAATGATATTATAAACTCGCACGGCGCAGACTCTTTAAGACTTTATGAAATGTTTTTAGGTCCAATTGAATCTTCATTACCTTGAAAACCTTCTGGTTTGGATGCTATGCGTAAATGAATAGATCGTGTATATCGTTTAATTAAAAATACAAAATTTGTTAAAGATGAAGATAATTTAAAAAAAGAATATAATTATTTTGTGATGAATGTTACTAAACAGCTAAATGAACAAAAATTTAATTTAGCTGTTTCAACAATGATGGTTTTTATTAATGAATGTTATAAAAAAAACGATTCAATCCCATCATCTTACATTCAAAATTTTATTATTGTAATGTCTGTGTTTACTCCACATATTTGTTCTGAAATGTGAGAATTTCTGGGGAATCACAATGATTTAACTAATGAAGTTTGACCAAAATATGATCAATCATTTTTAATTGAAGAAAAAATAAAAATCATTGTTCAGTTCAATGGAAAATTAAAAACTGTTATAGAGATTAATAATAATATTTCAAAAGAAGAAATGCTATTATTAATTAAAAAAGACTTAATTGTTGAGAATAATTTAAAAAATAAAACAATCATCAAGGAAATTGTGGTCCCAAATAAATTAGTTAATTTTGTAGTAAAATAATATTTTTACTTCTGACTATAAAATCTAAGATAATATTTTTCACCATTTAAATATTTTGAAATATTATACAATGCATTCACAGTTTCTCCGATTCCACTCATGATATTAAAATATTTATGTTCTTTATAAGCAATATTCCCTGCAGCAAAAATACCTTCAATATTTGTTTGCATTTGATTGTCAACTAATAGTTTTCCATCTTTGTAGAATTTAAGACCAAAGTTATGAATCTCACTGGTTTTCATTTTAGAACCGTAATGAACTAAGATACTATCTACATTAATTATATCTTTATTTCCATTATTAAATATTTCTAAACTTAATTTTGAATCCGTTTCATAAATATCTTTAATTTGATAATTATTTAATTCTTTAAAATTTTTATTATCCCTAATTTGAGTTAAAATATTTTCTTTCAACGCTCTATAACTATTTCTATGGTGAATTAAATAAATTTTTTTATTTTGTTTTATAAATTTAACACAAGAACTAATAGCACTATCACCACCTCCTAATACTGCAATGGTTTTATGTTTTTTATTAATTTCTTTTTCTGAATAAAAAACATTTTTAAAATCCCATTCTTTATTTAGTCGATTTGGTTCAAATGAACCATTACCTGTAGTGAATAGTATAGTTTCAGTATTTAAAATTTGGCCATTATTCAAAGTAGTTTTAAAATAATTTTTAATTTTAGTAATTGATTCAATTCTAGTATTTAAAAATAATTCAATATTTTTACCATTATTCAAAGCTTGTTTTTTTTGAGTTTGAACCAATTTTAAAGCTGTAATTTTTTCAACACCAGGAATGTCATATAAAACGCTATTCGGATATAATGTGGCAGGTTGGCCACCTGTTTGAGAATTGTTATCAATTATGTAACCCGTTAAACCCATTAATCCAGCAACGTTCCAAGCGTATAAACCAACTGGCCCAGCTCCTATAATCAATATATTTTTCATGATAAACTCCTAAAATATTTACACAAATATAATATAAAATAATTGTAAGGTGATAATAATGAATAAAAAAATAAAAAGCAACAATCTGCAAGATACTGAAATTTTAGCAGAATTTGTATTCAATAAATTAAATGTTTCTGAAATAAAATATAAACAATATTTTATTTTATTAAACGGACCAATAGGTTCAGGCAAAACAACTTTTACTAAAATGTTGTTGAAACAATTTAATTATGATAAAAATGTTAGTTCTCCAACGTTTAATATTCACCATCAATACAAAGTTAATGGAATTTTAATTAATCATTTTGATTTTTACAGATTACAAGATTCATGTCAAAAAGATGAGTTAGAATCATTTTTAGAACTATGTTATAATAGTATAAACATTATAGAATGACCAGAAAATATATTGGCTAATTTAATAACAGATAAAAGTAATATTATTTTTAATATAAAATTTAGTATAATTAATGAAAATAATAGAATAATAGAGTTTTCGGAAATTTAGAGGATTATAAATATGTATTTATTAATACATTTAGGTTTTGATTCGATACAATTTGGATTGTGCAAAGATGGTGAATTAGTAGAAAAATACAGTCATCCATTAAACAATGTTAGAGAATCTGAATTTAAAAGTTTTGTAATGAAAAATAAAAATAAAATAGAACAAATTTATGCTCTAGTAATTGATTCAATTTTTTCAAATTTAATAGATTTTTCTGAAAAAGAATTAGGTTTAAAAGCAAAAAGAATTTCAAAAGACAATATAAAAATAGGATTAGATTCAAATTTAGATTTAGATTTAGTAGATTCAGATGTACTGCTCTCTTTTTGAATGGCCGCTCCCAGAAATGAAGATTTAATTATTGTATTTATAGATAATTTGGTACGTGTATTTTTATTTTCAAAAAATAAAATCCAAGGTTGTGCAGTTTTTTTATCTGCAGATTTACAAATTAAATCTTTAGTGAAAAATATTTCTAGAATAGATTATTTCGATAAAACAGAGTATTCTGAAACATTGGTGGGTAAGAACAGGAATGAAGCTATTTCAATCGGTATTTATCATAACCAAGCATCTATGCTGAATGAAATTGTTAGTCAATATCAGTTGGTAAATAAAAAAGATCCCAAAGTTTTATTCATAGGAGAACCAATTGACGAATTAATTGATAAAAAACTAAAATTTAAGTATTTATCTAATCAATTTTATGTTTTATTTGCCATTAAAAATTTTGCCGTTATGGATAATAAAAAATAATGCTTAATTTATTTTTGGACACTACAAATGATGATCTTGTTTTTGTCATAGAAAAAAATGGTTCATTGTTAGAAATGTTACAATTAGATGCTTGTAGAAATCAATCGGAGTTATTTATACCTAATTTAAAAAAAATATTATTAAAACATAAATTAAAATTATCAGATTTTAATAATTGTTATTTATTAAACGGTCCTGGTAGTTATATGGGAACAAAAGTTGGTTTAACATTTGCTAAAACATTAAAAATTTTGAATAACAACATTGTAATATTAACTATGAATTCTATGAAGTTTCAAACTTTTACAGAAAACAGTATTTCATTGATTAATGCTAGAGGAAATAAATGATATTGTGGAGTTTATGGCCAAAATTGCAATACCATTTATGAAAAATTGATTTTTAATAATGAATTAGAAGATATAAAAAAAGACTTTCCAAATTATAAAATTGTTGTTGATTATAAAAATGTTGATTATTATAAAAATTTTTACTCTTTAAGGAGTTTTTTTCAAGAAGTTGAAGATATTAGTAAATTAGAACCTATATTTTTGTAATTAATCACTTGCAACCAATTTCTAATAATTATAATATTAAATAGTATTTTGGAGCAATACTCAAGTGGTGAAGAGGGCACCCTGCTAAGGTGTTAGGTCGAGCGATCGGCGCGAGAGTTCGAATCTCTCTTGCTCCGCCAGTAAAATTAAATAAAAATGTTATCTATAATAAGATAACATTTTTTAATATGTAGTTAAAAAAAGGTATTTAAAATGCGTAAATGACTAAAAGTGTTTATTACTTGAGGGATTCTTTATTCTGTAGCAGTAATAATAGTTATAGTAACTGCGGGATTATTAGGCTTAAATTTGCTATGAACATTTTTAGCTATTGAATTAGTTTCTTTTATTATGTCTCTTTGAGTTTTTTATTCAGACAGAAGAGATGAAGTAAGACTTTCATGGATTGTATTTTTAATATTTTTTCCAATTATCGGCCCAAGTTCTTATTTTTTCTGAGGCAGAAAATATAAGAATAATAAAAAATTTCAAGATTATGAAATTAAAATTCAAAAAAGGGTTTTGGAAAAATATGGTGTTGACCAAAAGTCTTTAATTAAAGAATTGGATAATAATATTAGTTATAATATGTTTCGTCAGGCTAATAATCTTAATCGTTTAATTTCTAAAGGGAATGATATTTCTGTTATGACGAGTGGCCCTGAAACAATGGTTAATATTTTAAATGCTATTCGTGAAGCGAAGGAAACAATTTATTTAGATTACTACATTTTAGAAAATGGTGAATTGTTTGATAATTTGATGATCCTTCTTGAAGAAGCTTTGAAAAGAAAGGTAAGAGTTTACTTATTATACGATTATGTCGGCAGTCTGCATCGTTTTGATAATTCTAAACTAAAAAAAATAATTAAAAATGGTGCAGTTGTTTATAAGTATGGTTATTTTTTTATGCCTTGATTTAGCAAAAAAGCTAATTTTAGGAATCACAGAAAAAATGTTGTAGTCGATGGAAGGATTGCTTTTTTAGGTGGTGTTAATATAGGTGATTTATTCACGGACCAATCAACTAAAATCGGAATCTATAAGGATGCCACAATTAAAATATATGGTCCGGCTGTTTTAAATATGGAAGTATCATTTGCAAAAGATATTTTCAAAGCATCAAATGGTAATTTAGATTTAATTGAAAAAGAAAAAAGATTATTTAGTAATTATGAAAATAAAAATAAAAATAAGGATATTATGACTATGATTGACGATCAACCGTCAACAGGTTCTAAAAAATCAAAACATATTGATATGTTGATATCTTTAATAAGTTCTGCAAGAAAAAGAGTTTGGTTGACTACACCTTACTTATTGTTACCAGCAGAATTAAAAATTTCATTAATAAATGCTGTAAAATCAGGGTTAGATGTTAGAATAATAATACCAGGACTAAATGACAAATCTTCTATGCTTGATTTATCTAGAGCAGATTGTTCAAATTTATTTGCTGAAGGAATTAAAATTTACGAATTAAATAATTGCTTCATTCATAGTAAACTAGGTATCTATGATGATGTTGTAACAATAGGTACAACTAATTTAGATTATCGTTCTTTTTTTTCCGATGAACAAAGTTTAGCATTTATTCAATCAACAAACATTGCACAACATTTTTCTGATGTTTTTGAAGATTACTTCGACTCTTCTACACAATGGAAAAAAGATATTTTATTATATAAATCATTTTTTTATAGAAAAATATTTTTAAAATTATTTTCAATTTTACTACCAATTTTATAAATTGAAAAACTATGGAAATTTAAATGAAAAATAAAAAAAATAAATTAGACAAACAATCAAGTTCACAACCAACTGTTTATACAGGATTTTTTGCCAAAAGAAGAAAAACTCGTTTATTAATTGAAAAACTATACTCTAAAAACATTAATTATTTATTATTTTATTCTGATGTAAAAAATATTCTAATTAATTTAGAATTTGGTATCAGACCTATTAATAACATTGACTTGCCAAAAGGGACACAATATGTTGTTTGAGGTCATTTGCAAAAAAAAACAATATATTGATTGTGAATTAGAAAACTCATCTAGAGCTATTTTTTGAAATTGAGTTATTGAAAATAAAATCAATACTCAAGATATTGCTATTTTTGTAATTAACATTAATAAGTTATTTGAGTTAACTAAGCAAGATTGATTGGAAATAAATGAAAAAAATATTGTTCGTATTTTTGAAAACATCGAACCATCAACAATAGATTCTATTTTAGTGCAAAAAAGTAGTGATTTAGAATCTATAAATAAATATGTAAATAGACATAATTTAAAAATAAACATATACAAAGGAAATCAAGGAAAAATCAAAAATATTCTTAATGGAAAAGAGGCTTAAAAATGAAAAAAAATAATTCTATAACACCTAGAAGCGAAAATTTTGTTAAATGATACACAGATGTTTGTCTTCAAGCTGAATTGTTTACATATGGACCTGTTAAAGGGACCATCATTTTTAAACCGCTAGGTTATGCAATATGAAAAAATATTCAAAATTATTTAAATGATAAATTTATTGAGTTAGGAGTAGAAGAAGTTTATTTCCCATTATTAATTCCTAAATCTTTAATCAACATTGAAAAAGAGCATTTTGAAGGATTTACACCAGAATTAGCAACAGTAACTAAAATTGGAGAAAAAAAATTAGAAGAAGACCTGTGTATACGTCCAACTTCAGAAACGCTGTTTTCTAATTTTTTTGCTAATGAAATCAAATCTTATCGAGATTTACCGATGAAATATAACCAGTGGAGTAATGTTATGCGTTGAGAAAAAAACACTCGACCTTTCTTGAGAACTAGTGAATTCTTATGGCAAGAAGGTCATACACTTCACACAAACAAAATTGAAGCTCAAAAATTTACTTCAATCATTTTAAACATTTATAATGATCTAATGATTAATATACTTTCTATTTATCCAATTGTCGGTAAAAAAACAGAAAAGGAAAAATTCGCCGGAGCAATAGACACTTTTACTATAGAAACATTAATGCATGATGGTCAATCGTTGCAATGTGCTACATCGCACTATCTAGGTCAAAATTTTTCAAAACCATATAAAATTACATTTGAAAATAAAGATCAAAAATTGGAAAACTGTTATCAAACCTCTTGAGGCACATCAACACGGTTAATTGGGGCAATTATAATGACACATGGTGATGATAATGGATTAATTTTACCGTTTAATTTAGCTCCAATTCAAATCGAGATTATCTTAGTTAAAGAAACAGAAGTTTTATTAAAATACGCTAAGAAAATCATGAGCGAAGGGCATAGTGAATATCGTATAAAAATTAATGATAGCAATAAATCTTTTGGTTTTAAAATTGCTGAATCAGAAGTAAAAGGAACACCAATCCGCATTGAAATAGGTCCGCGTGATTTAGAAAATAATTCAGTTATAGTAGCGAGAAGAGATACTGGTGAAAAATTAGTAGTTAAATTAGAAAATATTTGAAGTAAATTAAAAACAATAAAGAAAGATTATCATGATAATTTATTTGAAAAAAACAAAAAAAATATTGATAATAGAATTCAAAAATTTGAAAATATAGAACAATATATTAATGCATTGGAAAAAAACAATGTTTTAGCCTTAGTTCCTTTTTGCAATAGAAAATCTTGCGAAGAAGATATCAAGAAAAAAACACAAACTAATTCAAGGTGTATAATTAAAGATGATAATCGATTAACCCCGTGTTTTAATTGCAAAACAAAAACAAAATTATTAGTTTATTTTGCTAAAGCTTATTAATTAAAATTAAAAGGAACCTCCTATATTCTATTTTAAATAATAGTGAGGAGGTTTTTAATTTTGTTAAATGATAATTATATTATTGAAGAAAATAGCAGATATTTTCTTAACGACAAAACTCAAAATTTAGCATTAGATGTAATGTTATCACCTTATCCTATCATTCAAGGCGATGGCGAAACTGCGTTTGTTTTTTATTTTAAATTAAGTTTCGGAAATGCTAAAAATTGATTTGATAAAAATAAAAATTATAATAATAATTATTTTAGAATAAAAGAACAACAAAGCTCAGTTTTTGAATGAGCATTTCCAGGTGTTGAAGAGGATATTGATATTCAAATTCCTATAGTGAACATAGCCTTAGATGTAAATAACAGAAAAGAATGCATGGAATCTAATTTAGTTTTAACTAACAATAATTTTATTTTTCAAAAAAATAAATATAATAATTATTTTCATCCAGGGAATTGAACATATCATACAATAAATTCTAAGTGCATTTACAAAGATCAACCAAATATTTTAACGTATCAAATTAATTATTCTGATAAATTTTTAGATAAAACATCTGGGAAAATTATTATTAATGATATATATAATAATCATTTAAATGAAAATAAAATAATAGGAATTGAAAAATATACTAATATTTATGATATTAACAGCAATAATCCTTTAGATTATGATGAATCAGAAGTAAAAATAAATAGCTTATATCAGCAATGTAATTCAGAGTATTATGCAACGATTGATATTTTACCAAATGGCAATTTTCATAATAATTACATTAAGAGTATAGCTGATTTTAGCGTTTCTTTTGTTTGGATCGATAGTATGGGTTCTTTTGCTGATGTAGAAACATTTTGAAATTATTTTGACAAAATTAGAACCAGTATGGTTGAATTAATATCTAATTTTCAATTAACAAATGTGCAAGTAGAATCAGAAATAAATCCAATGGATTTTAAAAATATTGAAGCGCATATTGAATATGACAATCAAAAAGACATGGGAACGATAGTCATAGATACTTCTACTCAATATAATAAGCTTAATAATAAATTAGAGATTAGTGGTAACGAAAAAGGGATTGAAATGCCTGCGACAGATTTTAGTTCTTATATTTTTAATTTTGATATAGAACCTTTATTTACTAAATATACAGTAAAAATAAATAATAATAATTATTTTCATATCTCTGATATTTTAATTTCCGATGAAAATAAAACTAATTGATTAAATTTATATGAAACTTGATATTTAAATATTTATCAATTAGTTAATTATTTCAATATAGAGTTTAATTTAAAAGAATATAAAAATTTTTTAGAGGATGTGCAAAATGAATAAATCAAATAAATTTCAATTAAATATACATAAATTATATTTATTTAGTCTGCTTGTTTTTTCAATATTATTATCGTTTGCTTATGGTTTCTTATTTATTTATTTCAAAATATTATCGCCTTCTCCAAAAATTTATGAAGAAAATAATGGAGAAATTTTAGATTATCATTTTCAAATTAACCCAAAAGATTTAAGTAATTCAATTTCTTTTTATCAGAATGATTACTATTTTGATATTAATATTTTAAAATATGATATAGCAAAAGAAATAGCAAGTGTACCATTACCAATTGAAAATGTTCGTTGTGAATTTTATTTTTCCGAAATATTAAATTCAACATATACCAAAGAAAGCAATATAATTTTTTGGAATGAAGAAAATATAATAAAAAAAATATTATTGTCATTATAATATTTCTTGATATATAATTAACAAATAAAATATTTTTATGGAAGATAAAATGCTAAAAGAATTACAAAAAATTTTAAAAGCTAAAAATGTTAAAATTGAAATTAACGAAAATACAACCTTCAAGGATATCGGTTTAGACTCGTTAGATTTAATGGACTTAATTATTTTATTAGAAGAAAAATTTGACATAAATATTCCAGATGAAGATTTAATGAATTTAAAAAATGTAAATGATTTAATGAAAAAAATTAAAGAGTTGCAGAAATAATGAATAAAAAAAAAGAAGAAATTTTAAATTTATTTAGAAAAAAAAATTATAGATTGACTAACATCAGAGAATTAATAATTGATATTTTTGTTGAGCATAATCATATTAATTTTAATGATATTATTAGAATTTTGAAAGAAAATAATAGTGCGGATATTAACGTTATGTCGGTTTATAACACTTTAGATTTATTAATTTCTGAACATATAGTATTTACTAATTCATTCGACGGAAAACAACTGTGATATAATTTAGTTGATAATCCATCTATTCATTTAATTTGCGATAGTTGTCAAAACATAATACATATAGATAAAAATAAAGTTAATAAAAATAAATTAAACAACGACTTAGCACCAATATTAAATTCTGTAGCTTGGAAGCCTGTGCATTATAAAATTGAATGTCACGGTATTTGTCAGAATTGTATTATTTCTAAAAATGATAAACATAATCATTTCGAAAGTGATTTAGATTAATTTGTAATTAGAGTGTTTATTATTTATAATTAATCTATATGTTTCATAGGGGTATAGTTCAGTTGGTAGAACATCGGACTTCAAATCCGAGTGTCGTGGGTTCGAGTCCTGCTACCCCTGCCATTATATTTTGAACTCAACTGTTTCTTATATGGTTGAGTTATTTTATTTCATAGGGGTATAGTTCAGTTGGTAGAACATCGGACTCCAAATCCGAGTGTCGTGGGTTCGAGTCCTGCTACCCCTGCCATTATATTTTGAACTCAACTGTTTCTTATATGGTTGAGTTATTTTATTTCATAGGGGTATAGTTCAGTTGATAGAACATCGGACTCCTATAAATCTTTCATGAAAATTAAAAAAGGGTTATAAACCCTTTTTTAATTAATTAAATTCTATTTTTTAGGAATAAATATAAACCCTAAAGTATCTAATCCGGCGTGTACAGCAAAAATATTCGGTAATTCTTTTAAATCATATTTAATTTTATTTTCCTTCAAAGTTTCTTCGGTAGAATTTATAATTTTTTGAGAAGCACCGAAATTTGTCAATAAGTAGAAATCATATTTATTATTTAAACTCTCAAAATTAGAAACTATTTTTCTGACCAATTTCTGAACATTTTTACCAATACCAATTCTTTTTGGATTGCTATTTCACTCTATTATAATTTTTACTTTTAAAACATTTATCAAAGCAATTACACTCTTCGGGACTCTACCACTTTTATTTAACCTAGATAAATCTTCAGGAATTAAATAAGTATGTACATTATCTTGAAATTCTTGTGAAATCTGCAGTAATTCTTTCACATTTTTACCTTTTTTTATGTATTCACTAAGAATAATAACTAATTTTTCAATCGCAAAACCAGTTATTATTGTTTTAAAAACAAAAAATTTATTTTTAAATTCAGTTTCATTAGCAATCATACAAGCTGTATTATACTGATTACTTAATTTTTCAGAAACTGGAAAATAAATTATATGATCATATTTTGTAAATAATTCATTCAATTTCATTTTCATTTCTCCTGGAGAAATTTGACTAGTTTTTAAAATTTGAGTTTTAATTAAATGAATCAAATCCTTTTTTTCAGCATTTTCTGGGGTATCTAAAAATTCATCTGTATCTTCTGTAATAATATGTAATGGCAATGTATAGATATCAGTATTTTTAATTTTCTCTTGTGTAAGACCTGATGAACTGTCGGTTAAAATTCCAATTTTCATTTTATACTTCCTTTTTCCACATTATCATCCCAAATGTATTGGGTCCAGTATGAACGCTTAAAACATTTGCTAAATGATATTCACCTATAATTTTAATATTTAATTCTTTTATAATATCTTTTAAATCTTGCAATAAATCTTCATCAACTATAGAAGTGTAAATTTCTACTTCGTGATTTTCTTGCTCTTTTTGCATCACTTCTAAACTAATTCTAAATGCTTTTTTTAATGTTCTGCATTTAGACGATGCATCAATTTCGCCGTTAAAACTTAAAATAGGAATAATTTTTATTAAGGTCGCAATGGCAGCAGCAGCAGCATTCATTCTTCCGCCTCTTTTTAAATAATTAATATCCTTTGGAATAATTAAGCATTTATATTGTGTTTTAACTTTATTAATAATTTCTTGAACTTCTTCAATCGCACCACCTTGATTAATGTGATTATGAACTTTTATGAACATTTTTCTAAGAATTCCACTAACACCATCAGTGTCAAAAACAAAAAATTTATTTTCTAATTCTTTATCTTTTTCTAATGGTTTTATAACAGAATGTTGACCTGATAATTTTTTACCAATTCCTAAAAAAATTACTCTGTCATAATTTTCTAATAATTTATCAACAAACCCTTTTATTTCTCCAGCATTTATCGCTGATGTCTTTAAGGTATTATTTTTCATTAAATTTTCAAATTTTTCATTTGATAAAGTATATATAGAATCTTTGTATACTTCCCCATTTTCATCAGTGATGCTAATAGGTATAAAAAAGGAATCCTTGTATTTTTTTATTTCTTTTTCGTTTATACCAGCCGAACTATCGACTAGAAATGCTGTTTTATTCATATAACCTTCCAAAATAATACTTATTAATTTAATATTTGTTATACTAATAAAAGTAATTTTTATTCTTAAAATTATATAGTGAAATGATAACAAGGTTTTAAATTTTATGCAAACAGGTTTGTTTTTTAATAGAAAATATGACGTTTTAATGATAACTTTTGATTCAATAGAATTTACATCGGATCAAAAAGATTCAGATTATATTTTAATTTATAATAAAAATAATTTATTAATAGGTATTAATATATTAAATTTTTCTAAAAAAATTAAATGTAAAATTTTTGAGGGAATAAATAACGATAATTCAATTTTATTTCATGAATTAAAACCATTACTTAGAGAAAAAATTAATTTTAATTGTGATTTTAATTTAGATTTTCAATATGTTGTTGGTTACATCGAGAACACAAAACCACATCCACAATCTTCAAAATTAAAAATTTGTAAAGTAGAATTTAATGATAAAAAACATAATATTGTTTGTGGAGCTGCTAATGTAAAAGAAAAACAATTGGTTGTTGTTGCAACTATAAATTCATGGTTGCACACAGAATTACAAATTAAACCATCTCAGTTATTAGGCATTGAATCTAATGGCATGATTTGTTCAGGTGGTGAATTAGGCATTGAACAAAAATATTTAGGAATTAAAATTTTGGATAACAAAATTTATAAATTAAATGATAGTTTTTGAGGAAAGTATTATGGATTATAATAAGTATATTGCTCTATATTTCAAAAAAACTAAAAAAATTATTTTAAATGAAAAAAAATCTCAAATTGTGGCAATGCAATTTTTTCAAAGATTTGATAATGTTATATTGTGTGGCATAGATGAAGTTGTAAAAATTTTAAAATACAGAAAGAATGGCAATAAATTGAAAATTTATGCCTTAAAAGACGGAGATATTATAAACAAAAATGAGCCAGTTTTAGTCATTGAAGGACGCTATGTAGATTTTGGCGACTTAGAAGGCATCATAGATGGAATTTTATCGCGACAAAGTAGCATCGCAACTAATTCTCGAAATATTTTGGAAAATGCAAATGGTAAAATAGTTATATATATGAATGACAGAAGCGATTACTTTTATAATCAAGAAAAAGATGGTTATGCTGCTCAAGTGGGAGGGATTACAAAATTTGTAACTGATTCTCAAGTTAAATACAAAATAAATAACCCAGAAGTTGTAGGTACAGTTCCACACGCTTTGATTCAACAGTTTGAAGGCGATATTGTATCAGCGATGAAAGCTTATATTAAATATTTTCCAGACAAACCTATAACTGCTTTAATCGATTATAATAATAATGTTATTCATGACGCAATCTATCTTTTAAAAAATGTAAAAGAAATAGACGCTTTAAGAGTAGATACTGCTTCTAATTTGATTGATAAATATTTTGACGATAAAAAGGATGAATTTACAGGCAAAAACATCTGCGGAGTAAATCCCTTTTTAATAAAAGCTTTAAAGCAAGAATTAATTAAAAATGATTTCAAAAATATTAAAATAATTGTTTCGTCAGGGTTTGATATAGAAAAAATTAAATATTTTGAGTCAGAAAATACTCCAGTCGATATTTACGGAGTAGGATCTGCATTGAATAAGATATTTATTAATTTTACTGGTGACTTAGTTGAAATCGATGGTAAACCTAATGCGAAATTTGGCAGAAAAAAACAAGATTGAAAAAGATTAGAGATTAAGTAATTTTATAGTGAGGTGTATTAATGAAAACAATAATTGATGAATTAGAATGAAGGGGTTTGATCAAGCAATTATCGGATAAGGGAAAATTGTTAGAATCACAGAAAAACAAAAAAGCTATTTATTGCGGTTTTGACCCTACAGCCCAATCACTTCATGTAGGACATTTAATTCAAATAATGTTATTAAAAAGATTTAGTGATTTCGGTTTTAAACCTATTGCATTATTAGGTGGTGCAACGGGTATGGTTGGAGATCCTAGTGGAAAAAATCAAGAAAGAATTTTATTGGATGAAAAAAGTATTATGAATTTTACTTCATCTATAAATAATCAACTAAATAAATTTTTAAAAAATATAATTATTTTAAATAATTTAGAATGATATGCAAATTTTAAATTTTTAAACTTTTTAAGAGACTATGGTAAATCTTTTAATATTGCGTATTTATTATCTAAGGATATTATTTCTAAAAGAATAGATTCTGGAATTTCTTATACAGAATTTTCTTATAATTTATTGCAAGCTTATGATTTTTTTCATTTATATAAAAATTATGAATGTGATGTTCAAATAGGTGGTTCCGATCAATGAGGTAATATTACTTCTGGTTTGGAGCTGATAAAGAAACAAGAAGGTATAAACAATACTTCTTCAGGTGTCACTATTCAGTTATTATTAAAAAAAGATGGTTTAAAATTTGGAAAAACAGGAACCAATACTATTTGACTAGATCCTAACTTAACTTCTAGTTATGAATTTTATCAATTCTTTTTAAATCAGGAAGATTCAGAAGTTGAACAATTATTGAAATTTTTAACTTTTTACACAGAAGAAGAAATAGAAGATATTTTAAGCGAACATAATAAAAATGTCAAAGCAAGACACGCTCAATTAAAATTAGCTGAAGCTGTTTTGCTATTTGTTTATGATGAAAAAGAGTTATTAAAAGTCAAAAAAATAACAGAAGCACTATTTACAGATCAATTTGATTCATTGACAGAAGAAGAACTTAAATTGCTAGGTCAAAGTATTGAAAAATATCAATTAAGTGATGAACAAAATATTTTAGATTTATTATGTAATTCTAAAATCGCTCAATCTAAACGTGAGGCACGAGAGTTTATTAACAATAATAGTATTAGAGTTAATTCGAAAATTATAACAGATGAAAAAATGTCAATTAATAAATTAACTTTTTTTCATAATCATTATTTAATCTTAAAAAAAGGAAAGAAAAAACATTTCTTAATTATTAAGTAGTACTTTTGGTGTAAATAAAAAAACCTTGCAATAAAGCAAGGTTTTTTTATTTACATTATTAAATTAAACTAAACGATTGTATCATTCTACAATTAAAGCTTCATTAATTTCTTGATTTAATTCTTTACGTTCTGGATGACGAACATATTCACCTGATAAAGTTTTTTTATCAAATTTTACAAAACCCTGTAATTCACTACCATTTTTTATAGATTCTTGAATACTTGGCATTTTTTTAGATTTTTCACGTAAAGTGATTTTATCTCCAACACTTAATGAGTGTGAAGGAATATTTATTTTTTTATTATTAACTAGTATGTGTGAGTGGTTTACTAATTGTCTAGCACCTGATCTAGTATTTGCTAATCCCATTCTATAAACAATATTATCTAAGCGAGATTCTAATGTAATTAAGAAAGATAAACCAGCAACACCTTTTAATTTTTTAGATTTTTTAAAAGTATTTCTAAATTGTTTCTCAGTTAGACCATACATAAATCTAACTTTTTGTTTCTCAGTTAACTGTAAACCGTAGTTTGAAATTTTTTTTCTTCTTAGTCCATGTTGCCCAGGACCGTAAGTTCTCTTCTTACCTTTTGAAAACTCAACTCCAGTTTCTAAAATAGAAAAACCGAATCGACGAGATTTAGCATATTTACTGCCTGTAAATTTTGACACTTATTACCTCCTAAATATTTAAAATAATATAGTTTAAATCAATATAACATAATTGATTATACAAAATAAAAACAAAAAATACAAACAATAAAAAAATATTCATTTATTATTTTGTTATGTTATAATCCGAATAAGAGGTATAAAATGGTCTTTATTAATTGTTTATTTTCAAAGGGTTTAATTTTAAGTGGTGACTTATTTAGTTACATTTTTTTAGGTATTGCTGGATTAGGAATAATATTCCTTTTCGTCATTAATGTTCAAATTTCAGTTTGAAAGGCAGCATTCATTGATTTACAAAAATCATTAGAAATAATTAAGATTTTAGATAAATTACCTTTAAAACAAAAATTATTAAGAATTGAACAAAACACATGAGTTCACAAAGAAGTAGAAAATGATTTATTAATTTTGAGAACTCAGTATGAAATTTTTTATGAAAAAAAATTATTTGATATTTTAGACTCATTAAATTCTTTATTTAAAGAAGAATCTATTGAAATTGGTATTAAATGAAATCGTAAAAATAGATATAAAATAAAATTAATTAGAGAACAATTGCAAATTATTTACAAAGAAATCAAGGAATTTGAAAATAATCTTAACATTTTATTAGGTAAAGAAAAAATTCAAAGAGAATACATTTTGATGCATAAATCTTTGTTTCATGAATTAAATAAAGATTATAAAAAATTACAATTAAATTTTGAAACCGGTCGTCAAAATATGGAGAAATTCATCGGTCAAATTAAAGAATTATTTAATGATTTTGAAGAACAATTAAATGAATGTAAATTTGAAAAATTGTCTCAGACAACAAATAATATAACTAATGTTTTAAATATATATACCGAATTATTACAAGCTTTTCCACAAATTATGATGGTAATCTCAAAAGTTGTTCCAAAAAAAATGACTAATTTAAAAAATAAGTACATTTTATTTAATGATGATAAAGATTATAAACCAACATTAAAATTAAATTTAAAAGAATTAGAAGATTTTGTTGAAGAAGAAAAAGAAATAATTAAAGAAAAAATGGAGAATATCCAATATAAAACAGCATTAAAACATACATGAGTTTTATTATCTACAATCGATAATTTTGATAAATCAATTAACAATAAAAAGAAAATGGTTCAATCATTTAAAGCCTTTTTTTTAGTAACTGAAAATTATGTAGAAACTATTGTAGAAAAATTTAAATATGCAGATTTTGAATTAAATACTTTATCTTCTATTTCAGAATTAAATAGGGAAGAACTAGATACATATCAACTTTCAAAACAAATTTTTCAAAAAATCACCAAAACATGAAGTGTTTTAATGAAAAATGTCAAATATCAAATTAAAAAAGGTAATTATAAAAGCATAAGTCAAGAAACGGATAGTTTATTACAGATTTGTTTAAAAGCCCAGTATTTAATTCAATCGCTTGACGGGATAATAAAAAATCAAAGTAAAAAATCAAATATTATTAAAGAAAGTGCACATAAAGTTGAATTAGTTTTAGTTCAAATTGAATCTAGACTAAGTCAAATTTTAAATGAAGGAACAGTTGCAAAATATGCAAAACAAATTGCAAGTTCTAGAGAAGATCTTGAAGTTTTTAAAAAATTAAATTTAGACAAAAATAATGATAAAGATAAAAAGAAAATTTTAGAAAAATTGTATTCATTAAAAAACAGTATTATTATTTTGTATTATAAAATTTCTGATGAATTCATTATTTTTAGTTTGGCTCAGGAAGCAATTCTTTATGTAAGAAAGTACTTATTGAATTCTGGAACTGTAGAGGATAGAATTGAAGAGATTGAAAATAGTTTTGGTGAAGGCAATTCCTTGGAGTCTTTGGAACAATCTATTAAACTAATGTATGAAAAAGAAAATATTGAAAGCGAGATTTAATGACCTCAGAATTAATTTTAATTCGCTTTGGTGAATTATCTACTAAGAAGAAAAATAAAATAAATTTTATTAACCAATTAGTAAATAATTTAAAAACAAAATTACTTCCATATAAAGATAGTTACGAAATAACTAAAGAGTATGATCGTTTATTTTTAAAAATAAACGATTTAAAATTTGAAAAGCAAATTATTGAGATAATAAAAAATACTTTTGGTATTTTTTCATTTTCTTATGTTTTTAAAATAAATCATTCTATCGATGATTTGAATAAAATTTGTACAGAAATCACAAAGGATTCTAAGGCAAAAACATTTAAATTAGAGTGTAGAAGAAATTTTAAAAGTTTTCATTTAAATTCAACAGAAATCAAGCAAACAGTAGCTCCATTTATTTTAAATAATGTGAATATTAAAGTAGATGTTATAAATCCTGAATTAACAATTTTTATTGAGGTTAGACAAAATTATATTTATATTTTTAAAGACAAAATTTTAACTTCTGCAGGATTACCAAGCGGTTCCTCAGGACGAGGTTTGGTTATGTTATCAGGTGGTATAGATTCACCTGTTGCAAGTTATCAAATGATGAAGCGAGGTATGTCCTTGGATTATGTTCACTTCGCGACCCCACCCCATACAAACGATAAGGTTATTGAAAAAATTAAAAATTTAGTATCTTCATTAAATCGTTTTAGTGATAAGAAAAAACAGAAATTATACATTGTTAATTTTACTTTTTTACAAAATGAAATTATGCATATTAAGAATTCTGATTATAGAATTATTATTATGCGCAGAATGTTTTATAGAATTGCTCAAATTTTGGCGAAAGAAAATAATTTATCTGCATTAATTACCGGAGAAGCTTTAGGACAAGTGGCGTCCCAAACTATTGAAGCACTAAGTGTTGTAGATAAATTAACGGACATGCCCACCTTCCGACCTTTAATAGCTATGGATAAATTAGAGATTATTAATTTAGCGAAAAAAATAAAAACTTATGATATATCGATAGAACCTTTTGAAGATTGTTGTTCTCTTTTTGTGCCTGAAAAACCAGTTACAAAACCAAAATTATTTAAAGTTGAAGAAAACGAAAAATCAATTGAATTATGAGAACAGATTTTAAAACAAATAATAGAAAAACATGTTACAGTTTTAGAAGTTGAATAATTTTGAAAGGAATTTTAAAAATTGAAATTACCTTTAAATGTGAAAACCTGTTATTCATTTTTAAATTCTACAATTAGAATTAATGAATATGTTGATTATGCAAAATCAAATAATTTAAATTTTTTAGCGATTAATGATGATAATTTATTTGGTTCTTATGAATTTTATAATTCTTGTGTTGAAAATAATATAAAACCAATTATAGGACTAAGTAAAACAGTTCTATTTCAAAACAAAAGTATTGTTTTGAATTTCTTTGCTAAAAACTATGATGGATATTTAGAACTAATTCAAATAGATAAAATTCAAGAATCTCAAAATTTAAGTGACATTATTAATTTAAAAGTTAAAAATTGTTTATTAGTTATTGAATACAAAATTTTTAAAATTATTAAACAGAATAACTTTATACGTAATGATGATATTTGATTTTTTTCCTACGATAATGAAGAGGAAATCGAAATAAATAAAAAAATTGATTTTCAATCTATTAATATTTTAAAGAAGAATCAAAATGATGCATTAAATTTATTTAGAGCTCAAAATATAAATAATAATTTTAATGTATCATTTGAAGAATTTGATACTAATGAAACAAATATTGTTAAATTTATAAGTAATATTAATTTAGTTATTAAAAAATTTAATTTTACAGAATTAGAAATGAAATTTCTAGATTCTCATAAAAATATAAAAGATAAATGCTATCAATCGTTGAACGACTTAAATATAAATAATTATAAGTATAAAGAACGATTAGACTATGAATTATCAGTTATTAACAAAATGAACTTTAATAATTATTTTTTAGTTATTTGAAATTATATTGATTTTGCAAAAAAAAATAATATATTATTCGGACCCGGCAGAGGCTCTGCTGCAGGAAGTTTAGTTTCATACTTATTGGGAATAACTAAAATAGATCCCATTAAGTATGATTTGTTATTTGAACGTTTTTTAAATCCAGAAAGAATAACATTGCCAGATATTGATATTGATTTCGAAGATGATAAAAGAGATTTAATTTTTGAATATTTAAACAAACATTATGGTAAAGATCATTTTGCTCAGATCATAACTTTTCAGTCTTTTGGCATCAAATCATCTATCAAATTATATTTTGATCATATTGTAAAAGACGAAATTTTGTATAACAAGTTAGTAAAAATAATTAATGCTAATAAAATTTCAACTTTTGATGATTTAGAAAATTTGTTTATCCAAAAAGAAGAAATTAATTTTTTACCAATTAATATTAATCATTTTTTATCCGTAATAAAAATAATTACCGGTTTGCCCATGAACACTAGTATACATGCAGCAGGAATAGTACTTTCAAATAAAGATATTTCAAAAATTATTCCTGTTGACAATTATGGTAATTTTCCAAAAACTAAATATAAAATGCAAGTTTTAGAGAATATAGGTTTTATAAAATTTGATTTATTAGCTTTGCATAATTTGAAAATCATTCATAATATTTTAGACAATATTTATGAATTATGTGATCATAAATTAAATTTAGATACTATAAGAACGGATGACCAAGAAGTTTTTAAAATTTTAAATAATAAAAAAACAATCGGAATATTTCAATTAGAATCAACGGGAATGAAGAATGCTTTACAAGAAATAAAAACAAATTCAATTGATGATATTGCCGCTGTTTCAGCTCTTTATCGTCCAGGTCCTATGGATAATATTTCTGTTTATGCGAAAAGAAAAAACAAACAGGAATTATGAAAATATGAGCATTTAGATTTAGAACCTATTTTATCTTCTACTTATGGAATTATTATTTATCAGGAACAAATTATTCAAATAGTCCAAAAGATTGCTGGGTTTTCGTTAGGGGAAGCGGACATCATAAGACGTGCCATTAGTAAAAAAAGCGAAAAGGAAATGGATGAAATTAAAACTAAATTCATAGAAAATTCTTTAAATAAAAATTATTCTTTAAAGATAGTTGATAAAATTTGAAATTTAATTGCTAAATTTGCTGATTATGGTTTTAATAAATCACATGCCATTTCTTATGCATATATTTCTTATCAATTGTCCTATTTAAAGGTTAATTATCCCGTTTGTTTTTACAATGAGTTTTTAAATGATTCAGTCGGTGATGATTCTAAGATTCAACACATCATAAATGAAGCAAAAGAATTTGGTGTTAGCTTTTTATCTCCAAACATTAATAACCCAACACTTCAATTTAAAATTTTGAATCATAATACAATAATTATTCCAATAACTTCTATTAAAATTAAAAATAGAATTAATTGAAAAAAATTTAGTGATGATTATAAGATGAATAAATTAAATATTTATGAAACGATAGCATTGCTCATAAAATTTAATATTGAAAAAGATGATTTAAAAATATTAATTCAAGCTAATATTTTTCAAGATTTTAATATTTCAATAAATAAATTATTGAATAATTTAAACAGAATTTTAAAATTTTCTAATTTTTTATCTAAAATTAAATCATCTCATTTATTAGAAGTTCCTTTATTATCAAATAAATCTGATGTATATCAAAGTGATGAAAAAAAAATATTTGGATTTTATTTTCAAGAAAACAAAATTAAAAAGTTAATTATAAAATATAATTTTGGAACAAAAGTTTCAAAAATCATTAATTTATTTGAAGGTGAAATAAAAAATATTTTAGGAACAATTAGTAAAGTAAAAATTTTTACAGATAAAAACAATAATCAAATGTGTTTTTTTGATTTAGAAGACGACACAGGTACAATTAGTGTAACAGTGTTTAGCGATGAGTTTGTCAAATTAAAAGATAAAATTTCTGATGGCAATTTTATAATTGTAAAAGCAGTGATAGAAAAATATAATGGTAACTTAAAAGCGAAATTGAAAAGTTTTAAAATGTTATATTTATAATAGAAAGAGTTTATGTGAAAATATTATTAATTGACGGAAATTATAGTCTTTATAGATATTATTTTGCAACTGCATATAATAATTCTAATATTCTAAGAACGAGTGATAATCAACCTATTAATGCCGTTTATAAATTTATTAAATCAATAAATAAATTTATAAACGAAAATGCATATGATAGTTATGTTGTATGTTTTGATAAATCCAAAAAAAATTATCGTCACAAAATTTTGCCTGAATACAAAGGCAACAGAGATAAAACTCCTGATGAATTAAGAACACAATTTCCAATAGCTAAAGAATTTTTAAAATCAATTAATTTGGATTATTTAGAAATGACTGATTTTGAAGCTGATGATCTCATAGGGTGCTTAGCGAAGCAAGCTGAAAGCAAAAAATATAAAGTTGACATTTTGACCGGTGATAAGGATTTGTATCAAATTGTTTCACCTTTAATTAATATCGTTTCTCCCATAAGTGGCAGTAATGGAGAATTTAAGATTATTGATGAAGATTATATTTTTGAAAAATGAAATATTAAACCTATTCAAATCCCTGATTTAAAAGGGCTTATGGGCGATGCATCTGACAACTATAAAGGTGTTAAAGGAATTGGTGAAAAAAGTGCTGTAAAATTATTAACAGAATTTGAAACACTAGAAAATATTATTTCATCAATCGATAAATTAAAAGGAAGTATTAAAATTAAAGTACAAAACGATCAAGATGAAGCAATCAAATGTAAAAAAATTGCAACAATTCAAACTGATTGTATAAATTATGATTATAAATTTAGAAATATCAATAAAGATTTAGAATCTGAAAAACAATTTTATATTAAATATGAAATGAATTCGTTTTTAAAAAATGTATCTAAAACAAAATTAGAAAATTCTAAATTCAAAATATTAAAAAAATTTTCATTAGAATTTATTGACGATAAAAAAGAAAACACTCTATTTGTAGAAACTTTAGAAGATAATTACTTTACTTCAAAGGTTTTAGGCATAGGCTTAGTTAATACAACAGGTACTTATTTTATCAAGCCTGAAATAGCAAAAGAAGATTTAATCTTTAGGGAATTTTTAGAAGGAAAATATTTAAAAAATTCTTATGATGTAAAAAAATTAATTGTTATTTTTAGTAATTGAAATTTAAAAATCAATAATATTGTTGATGACTTATTATTGGCAAGTTATGATTTAACTCACTATATTGATTTAAATTTAAATTATTTAAATGTATATTATGGCACTGATATTAATTTACAAGAAGATAAATTAGTTTACACAAAACAATTAAAAGATTATCCTGAAAAATTTATAGAAATAATTGTTGAACATATTATAAAAAAAACTTTAGTAGTAAATAAATTAATACCTAAAGTTATTAAAAAATTACAAAAGGAAAATGTTTATAGTTTGTATAAGGAAATAGATTTTCCTGTATGTTTTTATATTGCACAAATGGAAATAAACGGAATAAAAATTGATGAAATAATTTTACAAGAACAAATTCAAAATGTGCAAAATAAATTAATAAAATTAAATAAATTAATTTATAAAATTGCTGGTGAAGAAATTAACATCCAATCTCCAAAACAAGTTCAAAATCTTTTATTTAAAAAATTAAAATTATCTGATTGATCAAAAGGATCAACTTCTGTAGATGTCTTAAATAAAATTAAGAATCAACATGAAATAGTAGAACTAATTTTAGAGAATAGAATATTAAATAAATTATTAAATTCTTACTTATTGTCATTTCAAAAATATATTTTAAATGATGGTAAAATTCATTCCATTTTTAAATTAACAAAAACAAACACAGGACGTTTATCCTCGGTAGAACCAAATATTCAAACTGTCTCAATAAAAAATGATTTACAAAAGAGAATGCGTTTGTTCCTAATACCTTCTTCTGATGAAAAAATATTTGTTAGTTTAGATTATTCACAAATTGAATTAAGAATCTTAGCACATTTTTCAAATGATTTTGATTTGATAGATTCATTTAACAATGATAAAGACATTCATGCAATTGTCGCTTCTAAAATTTTTGATATTAATGTTGAAGAAGTGACTTTTGAACAAAGAAGAAAGGCTAAAGTTGTTAATTTCGGAATTATATATGGAATGTCTTCGTTTGGTTTGTCGGAAGAATTAAATATATCTATTGGCGAGGCAGATTCAATATTAAAAAATTATTTTTTAAAATCACCAACCATTAAAAATTATTTAGCATCTTCAATAGAAAATGCTAAAAATAAAGGTTATGTAGAAACGATTTTTAAAAGAAAAAAATATATTCCTGAAGTTAAAAGTTCTAATACCCAAATTTTTAATAAAGGTGCTAGAATGGCCCAAAATATGCCAATTCAAGGCACTGCTGCAGATATTTTAAAGTTAGCAATAATTAAAATTAATGAAAAAGTGAACACCATGCCTAATCAACCTAAACTAGTTGCCCAAATTCATGATGAGTTGATTTTCGAGGTATCTAAAACAGATGTTGAGAAGATGGCTAAATTAATAGCTAATGAAATGGAAAATGTCTTTAAATTTAAAGTACCACTAAAAGTGAATTTTAGCTATGGAGAGAATTGATTTAAATTAAAATAGAGGAAGTAAAATGCCAGAATTACCAGAAGTAGAAACTGTAAAACGTTATTTAGAAAAAAATGTTGTTAATCAAACCATTAAAGAGGTCCGCTTATTTAATAACAAAATTGTTAAAGAACCTGAAGTTGAAAAATTTTTAAATATTTTAAAAGGAAAAAAAATTTTAAAAATTGATAGACTTGCTAAATATTTATTTTTTATTTTGGATGATTATGTTTTAATAAGTCATTTAAGAATGGAAGGCAAATATTTTTATGCTAAAAATGATGATGATAATGATATAGAGTGAAAGCATGTGATGTTTTCTTTTGTCTTTAATGATGGAAGTGAATTAAGATATCATGACACTAGAAAATTTGGTACTTTAAATTTGCAAAAAATATCTGAATATAAAAATTTAAAACCATATCTTAATATTGGTTATGAACCATTTAATTCTAAGTTGACTCCTGAATTTTTGCAAAATTCTTGAAAAAATAAAAGTATATCAGTAAAAACCGCTCTTTTAGATCAAAAAATTATTTCGGGTATTGGAAATATTTATGCAAATGAAATTCTTTTCGCTTCAAAGATAAGACCAGAAACACCAAGTAAAAAAGTGACTTTAAAGCAAATAGAGGATTTGATTGAACATTCAAAAATTATCCTCTTAGAAGCCATTAAAAAAGGCGGGACAACAATAAAAAGTTATCATTCAGGAGATGGTCAAATAGGAGAATATAAAAATAATTTAAAAGTACATGGTCGTATCAAACAAAATTGTTTTGTTTGTAATTCAGTTATAAATAAAATTCAATTAAATGGTAGAGGCACATATTTTTGTCCGAATTGTCAAAAATAATCTAATGTTGTAAATGTTGAAACTTGTTTTTACCCTTTATTTAAAACATTTTTTTTAAATTTTATTGTTGAAAAATAAAAAGAAATTATTTTTTTTTAAAAAAATCTTTTTATAAGATTTTTTTAAATTAATATAATTAATAATTATCAAATAAAATATAAATTTAAAAAAGGTGGTCCTATCAATGGGTAAAAATGAATTAGTTAATAGTAATCCAAGTTTTGTAATATCAAATTGAAGTTTGTGAACACAAAAAAATCAAAACTTTTTATTAGATGTATATCAACCGATTATTGGCTCACAATCATTTATGCTAT
The DNA here is from genome assembly GCF_964030645.1 of Spiroplasma endosymbiont of Amphibalanus improvisus. Taxonomy (NCBI): domain Bacteria; kingdom Bacillati; phylum Mycoplasmatota; class Mollicutes; order Entomoplasmatales; family Spiroplasmataceae; genus Spiroplasma; species Spiroplasma endosymbiont of Amphibalanus improvisus. The sequence continues at coordinate 394,810 of NZ_CAXIPX010000003.1, read as the reverse complement.
ATCAATATTTTTTAAATTTTGATTCTAATTCATTGCAAATATCCCATTCTATTAATGAAATTTGTAAAAAATTATCAATTAAAGAAAAAGATTTTTTTGAAAGTATAAATGTTTTAAATGGAATTAAATTATTGCGTGTTTATTTCCGTAAAACTAAAAATGAATATAATTTTGTTTTATCCCATCCTAAAGATCCGGATCAATTTTTCAAAAATAAAAATTGAACTGATTTGCTTGAATCTAAAATTGGTGAAAATAATTTAAATATAATTAAACAAAAATATATTAGTTTTTTAAAACCTGCTGAAAGTATCGAACTACTTGTAGATTTTAAGGAAGTTTTTAAATTTTCTAAAATTATGTCTAAAAATAATTTATCTTTTGAAAACATTGATAAACAATTGATTGAGAAAAAAATAAACCCTGATATTTATACAAAGTATAAAATAGAAATTAATAATATTTTCCAAAATTATAATTTAACTGAAAAACAAGTTTTTCGTTTCATTTTAGAATCAATTGACGAAACAGGGAAATTAGATTTTGAAATTTTAAAAGAAAATGCATTGAATGATTTCACTAAAAAAGAATTATTAAAAAACGATCCTAAGGTTTCCGAAATATCTTCTGTATTAATAAATAGTTTATTAGAATCTCCAATAGATAATTTATCTCCAGAAAATTCAAAAATAAATGAAATGGAATTTTTTACACCACATGAATTCATTAAATTAGTTTTTGATAAAAATAATATTTCTAAAGCTGAAATTGATTGTATTTCTAAACTACAAATTGATTTTGGATTGAAAAATGGTGTTATAAATTGTTTGATAGATTATTGCGCTTTAAATAATAATGGTAAATTTGTTTCTAACTTTTTATTAAAATATGGAAATACAATTAGTCAATTGAACATCCAAACAGCAGAAGAAACAATGTTATATTGCAAAAAAGCTTACAATAATCGAAATAAAAATAATTGAAAAAAATCAGAATCTAAAAATTTACAAAATGAAAAATCTCCAATAAAAAATAAAATTAGTAAATATCCTAAAATTTCTAAATTTGATGAACAATCTTTAGAAAATTTAACAAACAATGATGTTATTAACAATAGTTCTTCAGAATCTGTCAATTTTGAAAATATGTTTTAAAAATAAGTGATGCAAAAGTGGAATGAATTGATAAAATAAAAAAAAATAGTTTTATTAATAAATTAATTAATGAATATAAAATTTCTGATTCTGAATTAGAAATTAGTAGAAAAGAAATTGATACTTTTTTAATGAATCAAATATGCGTTAAGAATAATACTATAACTGATGAATGTCTCCAACCTAAAAAAGGCCTGATTTATAATTTACAATATAAAAATAATAAAATAATAGGATTTTATTTATCTTGCGCTCATCAAAAAAAAGTTGAAGAAGATTATAAAATACAAAAAAATTATCTTTATTTTGATTTTGATAAAAAAGATTTAAAACTTAATATTAGAAATTCTGTTGACTGAAAAGTTAATTCGGGTGACATCTATAGAATAAATGTCACAAAAGCTTTGTCTGAAATTATAAAAAATAATTCAAACAAAGGAATATACCTTTGTGGTTCTAGTGGAGTGGGCAAAACGCATCTATTAAAATTAGTTGCAAACAGAATTTCTGAAAATAATAAAACAATTGTGTTCATAGATACTCCTTCATTAATAAATAAAGCGCAAGAATCATTTGAAGATCCTTCTTCTGGTTATGCAAAGTTAATTAACAATATTAAAAATTGCGATGTTTTATTTTTAGATGATTTTGGTGGTGAACAAATTAGCACTTGAAGTAGAGATTCAATTATTTTTCCAATTTTGAATTCTAGAATTAATAAAAATAAAATAGTTTTTTTTAGTTCCAACTATCCAATAGAAATTTTAAAAACTAAATATAATAAAGAAGGTGGTATCTTAGGGCAAATTAATGCCGAGAGAATCGTAGACAGAATAAGAGGTCTTGCTATCCCTTTTATCATTAAAGGTGATTCTTGAAGAAAAATTTAATAATTTATTATTTGTTTTTTAATAAAATGTTATTATAATCTAAATATATATATTTAAAGGAGTTATAAATTAATGAAAAAAATTGCCATTAATGGTTTTGGACGAATTGGTCGTCTAGCTTTTCGTAAATTATGAAAAGAAAAATCTGTTGAAGTTGTTGCTATAAATGATTTGACAGATGCTAAAACTTTAGCATATTTATTAGAACATGATACTGCACAAGGTCTTTTCTTAAAAGGGAAAATATCTTATAAAGAAGGAAAATTGATTGTTGACGGGAAAGAAATTATTGTTTGCTCTGAAAGAGAACCAAATAATTTACCTTGAAAACAATTAGGTGTGGATATCGTTATTGAATCAACAGGTTTCTTCAGAACTAAAGAAAAAGCTCAATTGCATATTGATGCTGGAGCTAAAAAAGTAGTTATTTCAGCACCAGCAAGTGGAGAGATGCCAACAATAGTATTTGGTGTAAATCACAAAGAATTAACAAAAGAAGATACAATTATTTCGGGAGCATCATGTACAACTAACTGTTTAGTTCCTTTAGTTTATGTTTTAAATAAAGAGTTTGGTTTAAAAAGAGGGTTAATGACAACTATTCATGCCGCAACAAATGACCAAAGAATTTTAGATTTACCTCATTCAGATTTAAGAAGAGGACGTTCAGTTTTCAATAACATAATACCAACAGATACTGGGGCAGCAATTGCCGTAGGTAAAGTTATGCCTGAAATGAATGGTAAATTAGATGGTTACTCATTAAGAATCCCAGCTGTTACAGGTTCAATTGTTGATTTAACATGTGAATTAGAAAAAAATGTAACTGCTGAAGAAATTAACCAAGCTATGGAAAAATATGCAAAAGGTTATTTGTCAAAAACTATGGAATACAATGATCAACCAATCGTTTCAACAGATGTTTATGGTTCTTCATTTGGTTCAATTTTTGATGCAACACTTACAAAAGTTATCGAAACAGATGGTAAACAAATGGTTAAAGTATTTTCATTCTATGATAATGAAATGTCATATGTTTCACAAATGATTCGTACAACAATATACTTTGCAGCTTTATAATAATCAAATTTTATAAAAACTAATTTGTTGTTCAAAAAGACTAATTTTAAAATTAGTCTTTTTTAATTAATATATATTTTTTAAATTAGTGTAAAATTTAATTGTTATTCATTTAAGGAGATTTATATGAAGAAAACTTTAAAAGATTATAAATTTAAAAATAAAACAGTTTTAGTGCGTGTTGATTTCAATGTGCCGATGAAAGATGGTAAAGTAACAAACGACAATCGTGTTAATGCAGCATTACCAACAATTGAGTATTTGCTGGACAATGACGCTAAGGTAGTTTTATTTTCTCATTTAGGAAAAATAAAGAAAGAAGAAGATTTAAAAAAGAATTCTTTAATGCCAGTTGCAGAATTGTTATCTAAAAAGTTAAAAAAACCTGTTAAATTTGTGAATTCAATCGAAGGTCATGAATTAGAAGAAAAAATTAATAAAATGAAACCTACAGAAGTAGTTTTATTCGAAAATACTCGATTTGCAGATATTACAAATTCAGACGGAACTATTAATTTAGAAGCGAAAAGAGAAAGCAAAAATGATTCAACATTAGGTAAATATTGATCATCTTTGGGAGACATTTTCGTAAATGACGCTTTTGGAACTGCTCATAGAGAGCATGCTTCAAATGTGGGTATTGCTTCTTATATCAAAAATTCATGTTTAGGTTTTTTAGTAGAAAAAGAAGTGGCGATGTTAGAGAAATGCATAAATAATCCACAATCACCTTTTGTGGCTATTATTGGCGGGGCAAAAGTTTCTGACAAAATTAATGTTATTCAAAACTTACTAAAAGTAGCAGATAAAATTTTAATCGGTGGAGGTATGGCATACACTTTCTTTAAAGCTAAAGGAATTGAGACAGGTAACTCTCTTGTAGAAAAGGATCGTATTGATATAGCTACTGAATTGTTAAAAAATTCAAACGGCAAAATCATTCTACCAATAGATTCTGCTGCATCCGCATCTTTTGCAAATGATAAACCTATTTTTTCTGCTGATCAAAACATTGACGTGAATTTAATGGGTCTAGACATTGGACCAAAAAGTATTGAATTATTCAAAAAGGAACTCGAGGGTGCAAAAACGGTTGTTTGAAATGGACCAATGGGAGTTTTTGAATTTTCAAATTATGCCGCAGGAACAAAAGCTGTTTGTAAGTCAATTTCTGAGTTAGCAGGAGCGTTCACCGTTATTGGTGGAGGAGATTCAGCAGCAGCAGCAATCCAATTAGGGTTCGAAGATAAATTTACTCATATTTCAACAGGTGGTGGAGCCTCTTTAGAATTTATGGAAGGTAAAATTTTGCCAGGAATTGATTCAATTCAAAATAAATAATTATGTTATATTAAACAAATAAAAAGCTATGTTTCAAACATAGCTTTTTATTTGTTTAATATTTTATTTGCTTAATAATTAGCGTTAACCTGTTTAGGTTTTTGCTGATTATTATTTCATTTACTGTAAGTATCAAATTTCATTTGATTACCGCGGTCTACCCATAATCCTTTGATTACTTGGAAAATTAAGAACATCATAAATAAAGATCTTGTCAATTGGAACATTCCATTGAAGAAATTTGCAAAGGCATTATTACCTCTATTAAATCCACTAAACATAGAGAATAGAGAAGATAAGAACTGTAACGCTAAATTAACAGTTATAATAGATGTATAAACAACTGCGATAGCTTTTACAAATCCATTACCTTTTTCTCCTGCTGCTAATTGTTTATTTCCATAATCTAGAAAAAACAGTGACGAAGATAGTGCATTCACTAATGCTAAAACACCAAATACAGTCATTAATGTTATGAATATATTCATTTGATTCCCCACGAATGTTTGGTCACTTAATGAACCATATATTCCGCCGATAGTTGCGATTGAAATTATTGAAGAGACAGCTCAACTTAAACCAAAAACTTTAACAATTGTGCCACGTGCATTTTTTGTTGCTGAAGTCGGTGTATTAGGCAATTTTATTAAGATGAATGGTGTAAACATACCGCCAATAGAAATTGACAAAACAGCTAATGTTCATTTATTTGCAATAAATGTAGCATCATCTTTCATTGAGTACATAATTACAGCAGTATTACATATCAATGTATTAACAGTAGATCAAATCAATAGCAATATAATAGCTAACCTATAACTAAATAAGTCATCCATTGTTTCAAAACGTAGAAGACCGTCATTGGTTCAAGATGAACCGCCTGTCAACAAATTAACGTAGAATATCAGGACAAATAACATCATGATAATTCCAAATCCCGCAGCTATTCGAACCATCATTTTCACCCCTTTTAATCCGTTATTATTCATTTTTTACTCCTTTTAAAATTAATAATATTTATTATATTCTTTTTATTGCATTAAAATCAAATTTTAAACATTTATTATCATTTTAAAATATAGATTTTTATTTATAAATATGTATAATTAATAAATATATGTTTATATTATTTTTATATTTTTTTTGAGAATAATAAAATTGAATATTTAATATGATTATTAGAGGTTTTTAATTATGAATAATAATGTTTCTATTAATAAAAAAATAGTAGATGGAATACTAACTAAACCTAACGAAAATTCTATGTCTGTTTATGCTTTAGGTGGTTTAGAAGAAATTGGAAAAAATACTTATTGTATTGAAAACAAAGATGATATTTTGATTTTAGATGCCGGAGTCAAATTCCCTTCAAAAGATATGTTAGGTGTAGATGCTATTATCCCGAATTATCAACATTTAGTTGAAAATTCTAAAAAAATTAAAGCTTTATGCATAACTCATGGACATGAAGACCACATCGGAGGAATACCTTATCTACTTAGACAAGTAAAAATTCCAGTAATTTACGCACCGCCATTAGCAGCTTCATTGATAAAAGATCGTTTGAAGGAATTTAAATTAACTAAAGAAACTAATGTCGTAGAGGTTGCAAGTGGTAAAGATTATTTAATTGGAAAAAATAGAGTTTCTTTTTTTAGAGTTAACCACAGTATTCCTGATGCTTTTGGAATCGCTGTTCATACCGAAAATGGTTTGATAGTTTCTACAGGAGATTATAAATTTGATTGAACTCCTTTAGGGCATAGAGCAGATATAGAAAGAATGACTTCTTTAGGGAATGAAGGCGTTACTTTATTGATGGCAGATTCAACTAATGCTGAAGTAGAAGGTTATACTGAAACTGAGTCAAATATAATTAAAAATATTGATGAAATTTTCTTAAAAGCAAAAGGAAGGATTTTTATTTCAACTTTTGCATCTAATGTTCATAGAATTCAAAAAATAATTGAAATGGCAGATAAGCACAAAAGAAAAATTTTAGTTTTTGGTAGAAGTTTGGAAAGAATCATTAAAATTATTCGTCAAATAGGTCATTTAAAAATAAAAGATAATGCTTTTGTTAAAACATCTGATATTTCAAAATTTAAAAATAAAGATCATGAACTTTTAATAATTTGTACCGGTTCACAAGGTGAACCTATGGCAGCATTGTCTAGGATAGCTCGCGGAGAACACAAAGTATTAAATGTGAAAAAAGGTGATAGTGTAATTTTTTCTTCATCACCAATTCCTGGTAATAAATTACCGATCGAAATAATTGTTAATAAATTAATTCGAAGTGGTGCTTATGTTTTTGAAAATGATACTAACAAGAGAATCCACACTTCTGGTCACGCTTCTCAAGAAGAACAAAAATTATTATTTAATTTATTAAAACCAAAATATTTTATGCCTATGCATGGTGATTATAGAATGTTGAAGAAACATGGTGAAACAGCAGTAGAAGTTAATGTTGAAAAAGATAATGTTTTTATTTGTGCGAACGGAAATCAGATAAACATCTACAAAGAGGAGGCAGTTCTAGGTAAATCTATTGATGCAGAACCTATATATGTAGATGGAAAAGATTTATCCGGAAAAACAACATCAGTGGTCCGTGATCGTGAAGTTTTATCTAGAGATGGTTTAATAACTGTTTTAATATTAATTGATTCTAAAGAAAATAAATTATTGTCAGATCCAGTAATCTTATCTCGTGGAAGTTTTTATGTTAAAGGTTCTGGAAGCATTATCGGAGAATCTATTTCACTTGTTAAAAAAGCTGTAACAGAAAATTTAAATTCAGAACATGTGACTTTTAATTCTTTAAAAAATTGCATCAAACAGTCTTTAAAACCATTTATATATAAGATAAAAAAAAGGAATCCATTAATTATTCCTGTAATTTTAAATAAAAATTAATTGTTATTAAACTTGCATTCAATCAGAATCGATTTCCATCGGTTCTTTTTTATTTATATAGTCATAATATAATTTACCAATTAAATGATCTTGTTCGTGTTGGAACACAATAGCTTTGTAGCCTCTTAATGTTAATGATAAATTTTGTTTTTTCAAATAATCATAACCTTCAACTTGAATTTTATAACTACGAGGCACAATCCCTTCGTAATCTTGTGCAACACTTAAACAACCTTCACCATTTAATATATAGGCTTTTTGTTGTGATTTACCAGTAATTTTTGGGTTGATCATCGCATATTCTTCAATATTATTTTTTTGATCTTTAAATCTTATGTAATACATGTTTTTATTATAACCAATTTGAGGCGCTGCTAAACCGACTGCAGGTCTAATTTTTTCATCAGCATTTTCAACATCATCTTGTGATAAGATTACAAAATCAATTAATTTTTTCATGATAATTTCATCATTTGGAACAATGGGTAAATTTACATCATCGCTTGAATTTCTAATAACCTCTGTATTATCAAAAAACAATCATTCAGGTCCAGGCTTTTTATTTTGGAGCATATAACACCTCTTTAAATACGATTAATTATAACATAGAAAAAATGTTTTTTTATGTTATTGTTAATCTAGGTATATTTAAATGAGAATAATTAGCGGTAAATTTAAAAAAAATAAATTACAAACTCCAGAAAATAATTTCACCAGACCGATGACTTCTAGAGTGAAAGAAGATTTATTTAATATTTTAAATAATTATTTTATTTATGAAAATAAAATTGGTTTAGATATTTTTGCTGGTACAGGTCAATTAGGTTTAGAGTTTCTTTCTCGTGGAGGGAAAAAGTGCTTTTTGAATGATAAAAGCCCTTTAGTTAATAAAATGTTAATAACTAATGTAGCGAATTGTAAAGCTGAAAATAATGCATGTATATTAAAAAAAGATTATTATGATGCATTAGTTTATCTAAAAATAAATCATATTAATATAGATATTTTATTTTTAGACCCACCATTTAAAGAAATTAATTATTATTATAAAATTTTAGATTATATTTTTCAAAATAAAATTATTAATAATTTTGGTATAATTGCTTGTGAATCTGAGTTTCCTTTAGATTTCAAAAAATATAATTTAGTTGAATTGAAAATTAAGAAGTATCCAAGTAAGTGATTATATGTTTTAAGATTTGAGGAGATGAAACATGAAAAGAAATAAAAAAGGTAAATTATTTATTATTTCAGGTCCAAGTGGAGTAGGAAAGGGAACTATTTGCCAAGAACTATTGAAGGATGAATCTTTAAATTTAATTTATTCAATATCAATGACTACTAGAAAAAAAAGAGAAAAAGAAATTGATGGTATAAATTATTTTTTTGTTTCTCCCGAAAAATTTGCTAAGGCAATTGAAAATAATGAATTAATTGAATACGCAGAATTTGTAGGTAATTATTATGGAACTCCAAAAAATTATTGTGAAAAAAAAATAGGTGAGGGTAAAAATGTTTTATTAGAAATTGAAGTTCAAGGAGCTAATATAGTCTTAGATAAACTACCGAATGCTATATCAATTTTTTTAACACCACCTAGTTTGGAAGAATTAGAAAAACGTATTATTAAAAGAGGGACAGAGAAAAAAGAATTAATCGAAAAAAGATTAGATAAGGCTAGAATGGAATTGAACTTGAAAAATAAATATAAATATTGTGTTGAAAATAATGGTTTAGAAGAAACTATAAACGAATGCAAGAAAATAATTTTAGAAGAAATAAGAAAATAATATCTCCTCGTTCAGTTGCTTATGAAATTTTGATTGATATCCTAATGAATAATGTTCCTAGTCATACTTTATTAAATGAATTAAATTATAGTGATTTTGAACAAAGAGATAAAAATTTAATTCGAAACATAGTTTTATTAACTTTAAAAAATCATTTTTTTTTAGAAAAAAATATAAATCAATTTATTGATATAAAAAAGACTCCTAAAAAAATTAAAATTCTATTGTTAATGAGTTTGGCTCAAATATATTTTTTAGAAAAAATACCCGATTACGCAGTTGTGAATGATGCAGTATTTATTGCAAAAAGTATTAATTTAAAATTTGCCAATTTGTGTAATGCAGTTTTAAGGAAACTTATAAAGTCAGAAAAAGTTTTAATCACTCAAGAAGATCAATTACTTTTTTTGCATTATAATTACTCATGAAATAAAAAAATTATAGAAAAACTTTTAAAACAATATGATTTTGAACAATTAGATAAAATATTGAAAGACTCATTAAATAAGTCAAAATTGAATTATCGGATTAATACAATAAAAATTTCTTTTAAAAAATTTGTTAATGATTTTGAAAAGAAATATTATTTTCAAATAAATGATTTTTCAAAAAATTCTATTATTTCAGAAAAGCCTTTAATTAATACCGATTTATTTAAGGAAGGTTTAATTATTGCTCAAGATCCAATGAGTTCAAAAGTTGTAGAAATTTTAAATCCAAATAGTGATGATAAAGTTTTAGATATGTGTGCTGCGCCAGGCGGTAAAACCACACACATAAGTGCTTTAATGAGGAACAAGGGCGTTTTAATTGCTTGCGAATTGAAAAAGAATAAAATTAAAAGAATAGAAGAAAATATTCAAAGATTAGGAGTTCAAAATTCTGCTATATTAAACATGGATGCTTTAAATATATCTGAAAAAAATAAATTTTCTAAAATTTTATTGGATGCACCTTGCTCAGGTTGAGGTGTAACAAAAAGAAAACCTGAAATTAAAATAAATTATAAACCTTTTGATTTAAAAAAGAATATTTTATTACAAGAAAAATTATTAGAAAAAGCATATATTTTATTAGAAGAAGGTGGAGAGTTAGTCTATTCTACATGTACATTTAATAAAATAGAAAACGAAGAACAAATAATAAAATTTAAAAATAAATATAAAGATATTGAGATAATATATCAAAAGCAATATTTTGGTTTTGATTATTTTTCAGATTATTTCTTTATATGCAAAATGAGGAAAATGATAAAAAATGAGCGTTATAGAAGCTAGTGAATTTAGAAAAACAATAAAAAGATATATTGATAAAAAAATATCTGAAAAAGATTTAAATGAATTATTAGAGGTGGCAAGACACGCACCCAGTAGTATGGGATTGGAACCTACTAGATTAATAGTAATAAGAAATAAAGAACTGAAAGAAGTTTTAGCTAAAGAAGTTTTTTCAGAAACAAATTATAATTTAGTCAATTCTGCTGACTCTCTTTTGATTTTCACCTCTTTAAAAATTAATGAAATTATAAAAGAAAAATATTTAATTGAAAGATGAAGTAAATTAATCATTGATAAAGATAAATTTAAGAAAAGAATGAATTTTTTTAATAAATATGTTGATCAAATCAAAAACACAGAAGGTGATTACTTTTGTTTTTTTCAAACTTATATAAGTGCATCATTCTTGATGCTTGCTGCAGCTGATAAAAAGATAGGTTCTTCCTTTTTAGGTGGTTTTAAATCTAATATTGATTCAGTTTTGAACGATATGAAAATTATTGATTCAAATAAACAAAGAGTTTCTATCTGTATGGCATTAGGGTATTTCGATTCAAACGATGCTGAATCTTTTAGAAAAAGTTATAGAATTTCTAAAAATGAATTTGTGACTATAATTTAACAATTAATAAAATTTTATTATGTTATAATATTATTAATTGTTTTTGTATAAAATGGAGTGAATAAAATTGGAAAAAAATGAAAAAATAATTTTTTGTTCTAAAACTGATGTAGGTCAATACAGAACAAGTAATCAAGATTATGTAGGGCATAGTTCCAATGCTTATGGTCAACATATTGCTATTGTTTGTGATGGTATGGGTGGTCATAAACATGGTGATAAAGCTTCTGAATTATGTGTAAATAGATTAATAGAAATGTTTAATGAAAAGGATTTTTCTAAATCTTCTGATAGTGATATCAATGATTGATTGATCGATACTATTTATTCTATTCAAGATTATATGTTAAAATTTACAATTAAAAATCCTGAATATGGAGATATGGGGACAACACTAGTTACTGCTGTTATGTCTAATTCAAAAATTTTTGTTGCTAATGTAGGAGATTCAAGATTATACAAATTGCATAATAACAAAATTTATCAGATTACTGAGGATCAAAATATTTATAACAGTACTACTCAAGATGAAAGAACTAAGTTATTACAAAATCCGCATTTAAAAAATAAATATAATGAAGATACTTTTTGAAAAATTTTGACTAGTGCTTTAGGGCCTACTAAGAAAATGAAAATTGATACTTATATTATAAAGGATACTCCTGGTCAATATATTTTAACTACCGATGGTATTCATGATTTTTTAGATACATCGGAAATGTATAATATTTTGAAGTCTAATAAAAAAGCTGATGACAAATTAAAAGATATTATTCAATTAGCATTAGATAATTTTTCTACAGATAATTTAAGTGCGTTATTATTTGAAATAAAATAATTTATTAATATTAAATAGGGTTTAATAATGAATAAAGAAGAACAAAATAAAACTACAAACGATAAAAAAATAAAAGAAATTCAAAATGGTGAGTTATTAGAAAAAAGATATCGCATTATTCGTAAAATTGCAGAAGGTGGAATGGCTGAAGTTTATGAAGCTTTTGATGAATATTTGAATAGAAAAGTTGCTATAAAAATAATGACTGTGACATTATCAAAGGATGTAAAGGCTGAAGAAAAAGCGTATAAAGAATACGAAGCTATCGCCCACTTAACCAATTCTCAAAATGTAGTTAAAGTGTTTGCAAGATTTGAATATGAAAAAAGACAATGTATTGTTTTGGAGTTAATGCAAGGATACACATTGAAAGACTGAATTTATAAAATTGGTTCATGTACCAATAAGGAATTGAAATTTTATTTTTCTCAAATTAATAAAGCGGTTATGGCTATTCACAATGAAAATATTGTTCATCGTGATATTAAACCTGAAAATATATTAATTTCTTATTGTGGTGAAGTAAGGGTTACAGACTTTGGAGTTTCTGTTCACGGTAGTGGAGATAAGCAAGATAAAAAAATAATTGGAACCTCTAAATATATGGCACCAGAATTAGTACAATCACATCCAGCAACTAATTTATCTGATATTTATGCTTTGGGTGTTGTTTTGTATGAATTGGCAACAGGTGTTCCACCCTTTGTTGATGTAAAACCTATTTTAGTCGCCGTAAAACATGTAAAAGAAAAAGCTGTTTTACCTAGAAGGATTAAACCAGAATTGTCAGAAGATTTAGAATATATAATCATGAAATCAATTTCTAAAAATCCTGAAGAACGTTATTTAAGTGTTCAAGAATTTAATAAAGATTTAGAGAAAGTTTGAGAAAAAAAACCTATATTAAAAAAGCCTCTTAAAAATCAAATTTTACTTTATTCTTCAAAGACAAAGAAATATAGTTTAAAACCAATGGTTGATAAATACCTTTTTAATCCAAAATTTTTAAAAAATAGTTTATTAATTACGTTTTTATCTTTGGCGATTGTATTATTTTTAGTAGTTGCCATAATTATAATATGATTATAAAAAAAGGATTTGTAATATCTCTCAGTGGTGATTATTTTTTTGTGCTTATTGATGAAGTAAAATATTTATGTCGTCTAAAGGGATTATTAAAAAAAGATGATGCTAATAAAGTAATAGTCGGTGACTTTGTTGATGTTCAAATAGATTATGAACAAAAAACAGGTGTTATTTCTAAAATATACAAAAGAAAAAATGAATTGAAACATCCTAAAATTGCCAATATTGATCAAATTGTTATTATTGTCCCTTTTAAAGAACCAGATTTTAATTCTTTTTTATTAAATAAATTTATTTGATCTTTAGAATTCAATAGTTTTAAACCACTTATTTGTTTTTCTAAGAGGGATTTAATTGAGGATGCAGATAATTTAATTAGTGTGATTCAAGATTATAAGGATTTAGGATTTACAGTTTCTGTTATTAGTAACAAACTAAAAGATTCTCCTTCTTGAGAAGAATTTCAAAGTCATTTAAATAATAAAATTTCAGTATTCACAGGTCAATCTGGTGCCGGAAAATCAACAACAATTAATAATCTATTGAATGACGAAATTATTAAAACTAAAGAAATATCAAGAAAATCAAAAAGAGGAAAAAACACAACAACTGCAATTAATTTATATATGTTAAATAATGGAATTATTGCAGATACACCTGGTTTTTCTTCTTTTGATTTTAATGATTTAAATTTAACAACTATTTCATCATTTATTTTTAAAAAAAGTAATTTTGAATTTAATTGTAAATTTTCTAATTGTCTTCATTTAACCGAGAATAAATGTTTTATTAAATGAAGCGTTGAAAACAATAAAATACCAAGATTTTATTATAACGATTATGTAAAATTAATAGATATACTTAAAACAAATAGAGGTTAATATGAGCACAAATTTCAAAATAGCTGCCAGCATTTTGAATGCTAATTTTTGAAATTTATCAAAAAATATATTAGATTTAAAAAAATCTAATATAGATTGGATTCATTTTGATGTAATGGATGGTTTTTTTGTCCCGAATCTTTCATTTGGTTCAAAAATTTTAAGTGACATCACAGAACAAATTGATTATTTCATTGATTGTCACATGATGGTGAAAATTCAAGCGACACAATCATTGTCAGAATATTTAAAGCCTTTCGTTGATGCTGGAGCTAATTCGATAACGCTACATTATGAGGCGCTGGACGATTTCCAGTTTGATGAATTTTTAAGTTTTTGTGATAAAAACAAAATTCAAAAAGGAATTTCAATAAAATTAAATACAAGAGTATCTGATATACAACATCTCTTAGAAAAAATAGATTTAATTTTAGTTATGGGTGTAGAACCGGGCTTTGGTGGACAAAAATTTAATAATTCGGCATTGCAAAGTATTCAGGAATTATCAAAGTTGCGGAAAGATAACAATTATTCTTACTTAATTCAAGTTGATGGAGGCATTAAAGAAGATAATGCCCAAATTTGTTTGGAAAAAGGTGCAGATATTTTAGTGGTAGGCAGTTTTTTATTTCAAGACTCAGTAGATAAGCAAGTGAAAAAAATAAAAAATCAGTAATTAATTACTGATTTTTTATTTTGTTTTCATGGTACCTGCGGTCGGACTCGAACCGACACGAGAACAAACTCAGTAGATTTTGAGTCTACCATGTCTACCATTCCATCACGCAGGCATAATAAAATTTGATACAATTTATATGAAATTATTTTTTAGTTGAAAGTGATGTGTTTCTTAATTGACGATGCTTAAGAGCTCTTAAATCACGCACTGAAATATAAACAGTTTGCTTTTTACCGTTAATTAATAAAGTTTCCTTCTTTAAATTTAAATTTCATTTACGTCTTGAATGATTTAAAGCATGAGATCTCTTATTCCCACTCAGAGGCGCCGGTTTTTTGTCACTTTTAATGGTATATTTCTTTGCCATTTTTTCCACCTTTAAAATATATACTGTTATATAATATATAATACTAATAATAATTGCAACTTTTAAAATTTTAGTTAATTATATTTAAACTTGAAAATATTTTTAGATGTATATATAATTTAAAAAGTTTTTAATTTGGAATAGGTGATTATAATTTTGAAAATAGATTTTGATAAAGTAAATGAACTTATAAAAAATTCAATTACTACAATTCCTGGATTGGCCGGGTTAACTGATTTAAACACTAAAGAATATAAAATATTAAAAAATGATGTTTCTAGTGCTATTAATTGTGAAGAGAATGAATGAGAACTATCTTTTAAGATTGGTGTCGCTTTATCTGAATGATGCATAATTAAAGAATTAGTCCAAGAAATTCAAATAAGAATTTATTATGAATTTGAAAAACATAAAATCATTGATAGACCTTTTAAGATAAATGTTTATGTTACTGATTTAATAATTTAATTTTAAGTAAGTGAGTTTATGAATAAAGATGTAAAAATATTAAAAAATGCATTTATTAGTGCATACCATAACATTTATAATTTTTATCATGAAATTGACAAATTGAATGTTTTTCCTGTGCCAGATGGAGATACAGGGACAAATATGTTCTTAACAATGAAAAATGGTATTAGTTATATTGAAAATGAAAATTTTGATGACATCGGAAAATTATCGGCCGCCTTTTCTAAAGGATTAATTATGGGAGCGCGTGGAAATAGTGGTGTTATTTTAAGCCAAATTTTTAAAGGTATTAGTTTAGCATTTATTGAAAAGAAAGATTTGAGCATCAATGCTTGAATCTTAGCCCTGAAGAAAGCAAAAGAAGTTTCTTATGATGCTATTATGGAACCAGTTGAAGGTACTATAATTACTGTTGTTCGTGAAACTTATGAAGCAATCGTTAATTTTTCAGAAGATAAGTCAATTCAAGATTTATTTAAATTGATTGTAGAAAAATCAAATGTTTCTTTAGAAAACACACCAGAATTATTACCAGTATTAAAAGAAGTTGGTGTTGTCGATTCAGGTGGATTTGGTTTGGTTAAAATTTTTGAAGCTCTAGAATATACTTTTACTCATAATAAAGTTTTAATTAAAAAAAATATTGAAACAAAAAATACTGGAAATAATGTAAATTTTGATTTGCAAAAAGAAGAACCTTTTGGTTATTGCACAGAAGCAATAATTACATTAAGTGACAATCGAAAAAATGCTTATGTTAATGTTTTAAGAAATAATTTAGCAAACCGTGGTTGTAAATCAATTGTTGCAGTTAAAGATGAAGGTATCATCAAAACCCATGTTCACACAAGAACACCAGGGTTAATATTAACTATGTTGCAACAATATGGTGAATTTCAAACTTTAAAAATTGATAATATGATGTTACAAGCAGAAAAACATGTTGTTAATATTAATACAAAACGTGAATTAAAAAATAAATTAGCAGTTATTGCTGTATTGCCGACACCAGAATTAGCAGTTTATTTTAAAGATGAACTAAATTGTAACGATGTAATCATATCACCTGGTATGAACCCTTCGACTGATGATATTATTGCTAAAATCGAAGAGGTTGATGCAAAACATGTATATATTTTACCTAATAATTCCAATGTTATTTTAGCTTGTGAACAAGCTGTTAAATTAGAAAAAAAATCATCAGTGTATGTTATACCATCAAAAACAATACCAGAAGGTGTGTCTTCGTTGATGACTATAAATACCGTTGATACTCCTAAGAAAAATATTGCCGAAGCAAAACATAGTATTAGAAATGTTAAAACATTATTAATCAGTAAAGCTGTTAAGAAAACTCACATTAATGGATTGCAAGTTGAAATCGATGATTATATTGGTATAGTTAGAAAGCAAATTTCCTTTGTAAATAAAAATATGCAACAATTATTAAAAAGTATTTTAAAGAAAAATGTAGATCGTTATTCTGAGATTATTACAATTTATAAAGGTGCAGACTGCAAACAAAAAGATTTAGATTTTTTATTGAAAATAATTGATGAAAATTATGATGTTGAATACGAAATAATTGATGGTAAACATAAGTTATATCCTTTAATTTTAGCCGTTGAATAGAAAACTGAGTATTTTTATTTTCCCGTGAAAGGAAAAATCGAATGAAAAAAATTATAATTGATGTTATGGGTTCTGATTTAGGTCCGCAACCAGCAATTGAATCTTGTGCAAAATTTTCTTCCTATAATAATGACGTTCATTTTATTTTAGTGGGCGATAAAGAACAAATAAAAAAACATATAAAAAATCTTAAAAAATATAAATTTAATAATTACGAAATCATATCTACAACCGAAGTAATTGAAATGTCAGAGGGAATTACTGCATTTCGTAGAAAAAAGGATTCATCGATGACAAGAGCATTAGAAATGCTAAAAGATGAAAAAGGTGATGCTGTAATTTCGGCAGGTTCTACTGCCGCTTTTTTAAGTGGTGCTCATTTTTTAATCGGTGAACTGGAAGGCGTTACAAGACCAGGGTTCATGCCATTTTTGCCAACTTTAATTAAAAATAAAGTTATGAATTTAATTGATGTAGGCGCTAATCTAGAAAACAAGCCAGAAGATTTATTAAAATTTGCTTTAATGGCAACTGTTTATCATCAAGAAATTTTAAATAACGAAAAACCATTGGTTGGTTTATTAAACATTGGAACAGAAGAAACAAAAGGTTTAGAACTTCATAAAGAAACATATAAATTGTTAAAAAGTAATGAAAAAATAAATTTTCATGGAAATATTGAACCAAGAGATATTACATCAGGTTTTATCGATATTGTTGTTTGCGACGGGTACACTGGTAATATGGTTTTAAAATCTTTAGAAGGGATCGCTTATAATTTAATTAAGGGATTAAAAACTGAATTAACTAAATCTTTTTTTACAAAATTAAAAGTTTTGCCCATTAAAAATAATTTAAAAGCATTTGGTGAAATTTTTGATTACAAAAATAATGCAGCAGCTATTTTAATGGGCGCAAAAAAACCAGTCATTAAAACACATGGTTCATCAGATTTAAAATCTTTTATGGCCACATTAAAGTTAACATATAATGTACTAGATAAAAATGTTATAGATAAAATAAAAGAGAATATTTCATAGGTTTGTAAATTATGGATAATGTAAAATTTTTTGAAAAATTTAAAATTTGAATTCAAAAATATAATATAGTTATTAATGATCCGGGAATATTTTTAGAAGCATTGACACATAATTCTTATATGAATGAAAAAAATTTATCTTATAATTATCAACGTTTAGAGTTTTTAGGTGATTCCATATTAGCCTGTCAAATTTCTTTATATTTATTTAAAGAATATCCTGATTGGTCAGAAGGTAAAATTACGAATTTGAGAAGTAAATTAGTGAGAGAAGAAGCACTAGCGCTTTGTTCTAAAAGTATTGGACTTAATAAATTTATTTTATTAGGAGTTGGTGAAAAACAATCAAATGGTCAAGAAAAAGATAAAATAATGGCAGATGTTTATGAGTCACTTTTGGCAGCAATTTACTTGGATGCTCATGAAAATAAAACAAATATAGTAAATAACTTTATTTTTGACACTTTATTAAAAGTTGTAAAAGAAACTAATTATCTTGAAAAAGTAAAAGATTACAAAACATTGTTACAAGAAAATTTACAAAGTGGAGGGGAAAGATTTAGTTATCGATTAGTTAGTTCCAAAAGAAATAAAAACGATACTGAATACTGTGTAGAAGTTGTTATTGAAGATGTTATTTACGGAAAAGGAAAAGGTCCGACCAAAAAAATAGCAGAGCAGAATGCTGCTAAAGTTTCTTTGGATAAATTAATTAAAAAAGATAATAAAAATTAATGATGTGTTATTATTTTATATATAATATAACTGAAGTTATTAAAGAAAGTATGGGAATATATGATTTTTTTAAAACGGTTAGAAGCACATGGGTTTAAGTCATTTGCTGAACCTTTAAGTTTAAATTTTGATCATAGTATGGTCGGTATTGTGGGTCCTAATGGATCTGGTAAATCAAATATTAATGATGCAATCAGTTGGGCGTTGGGCGAACAATCAATTAAGTCATTGCGTGGTAGCAAATCAGAAGATGTAATTTTTAATGGTTCAGAAACAAAAAAACCATTAAATATAGCAGAGGTTAAATTAGTTTTCGATAACACTAAACGTTTTTTTAATTCTCCATTTGATGAAATTGAAATTTCTCGTAAAATTTATAGAAATACAAAAGAAAATGAATATTTTATCAATAAACAGAGAGTGAGATTAAAAGATGTTCAAGAATTTGCTCTTGATACTGGATTAACAAAATCATCATTATCAGTTATTTCGCAAGGGCATATTTCTACTTTTGCTGACTCAAAACCTGAAGAGAAAAGAATTTTCTTTGAAGAAGCTGCCGGAATTGGGAAAAGTAAAAAAAGAAAATTAGAAGCAATGCGTAAACTAGAAAAAGTTCAGGAGAATATTGAACGTTGTGAAGATATTGCGAATGAAATCCAAAGAAGATTGCCAAAATTAAAAAAACAATATGATAAGGCTGTAGTTTATAAAGAAAAAAAAGAACGTTTAAAAAAAATTGAACTATCAATTTTAGTTCAAGATATTATTTTCTTTATGAAAAAAGAAAAAGAAATTAAAAGTGAATCTAAAAAATTACAAAATCAAAAAAATGATTTAAACAATAACATTAATTTTGACGAAAAAAATTTAAAAGATCTTAGAGAAAAAGAGAGAAATATTGAAAGAAAGATTTCTGAACTTTCTATAAAACATCAGCAATTAATAGAGTTAATCAGTGATTTAAAAATTCAAAAAATGAAAAGAAATGTTAATTCTGGTGAACAAGCAAGTAAGGTTTCTATTGAAGATATTAAGAAACAATTCGAAGATTCAAATTATGAATTAGCATTTCACGAAAACCGTTTAGAACAATTAAAAAAAGATTTAGCTACAATAAATTCTAAAATTAATGAACACGATCTTTTGGAAAATGAAGCTAAAAAAAATATCAGTAATATAGACAAATTAATTTCTCGTTTTGAATATATGCAACAAGATTTGAAAAATAAGATTGAAAATAATACTTATTTATTCCAAGGCGTAAAAACAATAATTCAAAATAAAAAAATGTTTAAAGGAATAGAAGGATTAGTTCAGGATATTTTATCTTTTGAAGATAACTACAGTGTTGCAATTAATACAGTTTTAAGCAAATCACAACAGCAAAATATTATTATCGATAATACAGATAATGTTAAAATTTGTTTAGAATTTTTGAAAAAAAATCGCTCTGGTCAAGTGACTTTTTTACCTATTGATAAATTAACAGCAAGTATTATTAATGATAATGATTTATTTTTAGCAAAAAATATTGATGGTTTTTTAGGTTTGGCAAGTGATTTAGTTAAAGTTCCCAATAAATTTAAAGTGATAAAAGAGTATTTATTAGGTCGCATCTTGGTTGGTAAAGACTACGATTCTTGTTTAAAAATTAGTCAAGTGACAAACCAAAGATATAATGTTGTCTCTTTAGAAGGTGATTTAATCAAGGTTCACGGTGCTATTCAAGGTGGCCAAAATAAAAAAATTGCCATTAATAATTATGACCAAGATTTAGAAAAAGTTATGAAAGATTTGAAATTAGCTTATGATAAATTAGAATCATTCAATTTAGAAATTAATGAATTAGATTATAAAAAATCTTTAATTCTTAATTCAAAAAATGAGATTAATTCAAAAATCTTTTTAACTGAAAAAAATATTTCAAAATTAAAAATTGATATTCAAAAAATTAAAACCGAGTACACAATTTTTTCCGGTCAAGAATTAATAGTGTCATCGGACATAAACAATATAACTCCTAGTTCTATCGTTGAAAAGTTAGCAAATATGAATGCAGAAAAAGATGATTTAGTGTCTGAATTAGAAAAATATCGTAGTCAAAAAGATTCTTTGTTGGAAAAAATTGTAAAATTAGAGGATAAAATAAAAGAAAATAATTCATTATCAAACTCTACAATTAACCAAATTGCAAAAAGTAATACTGATTTAGGTATTTTAGAAAATAAATTAAATCTTTCGATGACAAGATTAGCTAGTGAATATAAAATGACTTTTGATTATGCTAAAAGTTTGCAATTATCAAAGTTTGATAATGAAGAAAAAATTCGTGAAGAAATTTTTAGTTTAAGAAATGACCTTTCTGAAATAGGGGATGTTTCGCTATATGTAATTGATGAATATTTAGAAGATAAAGAACGTCATGAATATATAGAATCTGAAATACAAGAACTAAAAACATCAATATCTAATTTGTTGCAAGTTATAAATGAACTTGATTTAATTATGAAAAATAAATTATTTGATTTAGTAAAAAATGTTAACAAAGTATTACCAGAAACCTTTAAAATTTTATTTGGTGGTGGTTCTTCAAAAATAATCTTTGAAGATGAGAATAATGTTTTAGAAAGCGGTGTAATAATAAACGTTTCTCCACCTGGTAAAAAAATAACTAACTTAACTCTACTTTCTGGTGGTGAAAAATCACTAGTTGCTTTATCTGTTTTATTTGCTATATTAAAAGTGAATCCTTTACCTATGGCAATATTAGATGAAGCAGAAGCACCCTTGGATCCAGCGAATGTCGAAAGATTTGCACGCTATATAAAAGAATTTAGTAAAGTGACTCAATTTCTTATGGTAACTCATAGATTAGAATCTATGGAATATTGTGATGTATTATATGGTGCAACAATGCAACAAAAAGGTATTACAAAAATTGTTGGTATTAAAATGACAGAAGCTGAAAGCATAGTTGCTTAATTTTTTTTTCAAATCAAGGAGTTTTTTGTGTCAAGAAAAAAAGAACAAAAGAAAGATTTTAGTAAATTTTGAGAAAATTTTAAAAAATCTTTTCTTTTGTTTATTGAAAATTTTAAAGAAAAGAAGATTAAATACATAGCTTCTTTTTTTCTTTTTGTATTATTATTTTCTTTAACAGTATGAACATTTGCGAGCTCTCATTCTACAATTATTGCTGGAGGCTCTACGTCTGTTGACATTGTTTTGCAAGATTTAACTAATCAATATCGAAATGAAGAAAAAGGTGGCGATGACATTTTATATAATTCACTAGGTAGTTCTGCAGCTTTAGTGGGTGTAAAAAATAATTCTTATTCTTTTGGTTTTTTATCTGATGAATTACAAGATGATGAGGCTGATGAATTATTTTCTGATTATAATGTTTTAAGATTTGCTTTTGCAATTGATTATTTATTAATAATTTATAATTTACCCGAAGACTCTATTAATCAGTCTTCATTAGAACAGAGCGATTTTTTAGGAGATCATTTAATAGTGGGTTCTTGAGATGATACTAATGCAAATGAGGACGGACCTAAAAATATCCAGGAATTATATAGTGGTGATTACACTTGAAAAAATGTTTTTGGTGATCAGTTAGTATCTAATGAAACAACAACAAAACCACCTATTACCTATACTCGTGAATCAGGGAGTGGTACAAGAAGTTTTTTTGAAAGTTCAGTAATTGAAGAAAATAGTTATAATTACAATAGTGTTGTAGCTTCTAATGGTGCTATGTTAGATAGCGTAGAAAGCACACCTGGATCTGTGGGTTATGTTTCGTTTTCTTATTTAAATAAAATAATTTATGATTACCAAAATGGGAACCATGATATCCACATTGCCTTTTTAGGATTTCCTAATAAAAATCCTTCAGCTATTATATCTCCTTATAAAACTATAGATGATAAAGGTGAAGCCATAGACCCGCAAAATCCATTTAATGATAATTATTCTTTAACAAGACCTTTTACAGGGATTGTAAATACTAGTTCTAAGGATTTTGATAAGGCTATGAAATTTATAACTTGAATGTTAGCTCCGGCCTTTTCACAAAATTTACCAACGCAACCTACTGTTGATGAAGCTAGTTATTGATATTTAAAAAATGGTTTAAAACCAATTTCTCAAAGTGATGATTATTTCAAAAAATATTTAGATTACGATTATGGAGCAGGTAATAAAAATATATGAGATTATATGCAGATATATAAAGATGAGATTCCAGGAGAAATAATTTAAAGTTAAAAAGGTTTCTATGAAAAATACATGAAATAAAGTTTGTAATAAAATTAATTTTAAAATAATGGATATAAAAAGTAAGTTAGTAACAAAAAAAGGTCGCAGAGATTTTGCTATGAATAGTATGATCAAATTTTCTGCGTTCTTGATTATAGCGATTTTAATAACGCTTGTTTCTTTTATAATTTTTAAGTCTATTTATTTTTTCTCAGAGTATGGTTTTATAAACTTTATTGCAGGTTCTACTTGGAATGTTAGTACTGATGAATTTGGTATTTGAAAAATTATTATTTCTACCTTCTTTATTTTGGCAATTAGTCTATTGATTGCTGTACCAATAGCTATTTATTCTTCACTATTTATTGTGGAATATCTGAAACCAAAGACTAAGCGTATAACTATTGGTGTTATTCAGTTGTTAGCAGGAATACCATCTATTATTTTTGGGTTATTCGCTTTATCAACAATCGGTGTTTTATTCCAAGATATGGGCGCACCTACAACAAGTAATTTGATAGTAACTTGTATAACCTTAGCTTTTATGGCATTACCAATTATGATTTCACTTTCGGTACATGCTATTGAATCTGTTCCCAGAACAACTAGATATGGAACTATGTCACTAGGCTTTTCTAAAACATTCACTACTTTTAAAATAGTTTATCGACAATCAAAATTAAAAATTATTACTGCTATAATGATGGGTATCGCAAGAATTATTGGTGAAACTACTGCTGTAATGATGATATGTGGAAATAATCCAAATGGTCCTGATATGTCAAATGGTTTTATTGACTTCTTATTTTCTTCTGTTTCATCCTTGGCATCAATGATCGGTTTGGAAATGCTGGAAAATTCAGGTCCATTGCATGAATCTGCATTGTATGCGATCGGTTTAATCTTATTTATTATAGTTACCTTAATTAATTTGATTGTATTAGGAATTCAATCTGCGAATATTCGCAAAATAAATTCTTCAAAAAAGAACAATAATTTTCAAATTAATTCCGAAAACACAACCACTATAAATAAAAAATATAAAATTTATTCACACAAGTACACAAAAAGAAGAAAATGGATAGATTACTTCTTGCTAAGTTTGATGATAATGTCTACTGTATTGGTGGTATCTTTCACTATGACAATTGTGATATCGATATTGTGACAAGGGTTGTTTATGATGCAGTGGGCAGACTTGATTTCTACATCAACGGCTAATGGTGGAGCAGGGATATTGGCTTCAACTACGGTTTCAATTTTATTGGTTATCTGTTCTTTATTTTTTGCTTTCCCAATTGCTTTGGGAGTTGCCATTTATTTAAATGAATATGCTAGTTCACAAAATAAATTTGCTAATGGTTTACGTTTTTCAATTAATGTTATTTCTTCTACGCCATCAATTGTATTCGGAACTTTTGGTTTAGCTTTCTTTATTGGTTTTTGTAAAATTCCTTTATCTATTTTTGCAGCATCATTAACTTTAACAATCGTAGTGCTACCGATGATGATTAGAAATATTGAAGACGGATTATCTTTTATCCCGCAGTCCGTTAGAAACTCATCTTATGCTTTGGGATTAAGTAAAGCAGAGACTATTCGTAAGGTTGTGTTAAGAAATGCTTCAGGAGCAATTTTAACTAGTGTAGTACTATCTACCTCTCGAGTATTGGGTGAATCAGCGCCGGTTTATTTAACTTTAGGAACTGCAGTTAGAATGCCTGTCGAAGGATTTTTATCTCCTGGTGCGAGCATTACTACTCAAATTTTAATGTTGTGAAAAACTGGCACAGATGCCAATTCGGTTAGAGTGATGTATGAATTAGGATTTGTAATGATGTTTATGATTTTATCGATTAACTTATTTGCAGCTCACTTACAAAAAAGAATTTTGCCAGATTATAAAAAAATATCTTTAAGAACAAGAATCAAAGATTGAAAAGATTATTATTGAAAACCCATGATTGGTGCTTTCTTTGGAAAGGATGAAAAATAGTTTAATCATATGGTGAAAATATTGAAAGAAAAAACAAGAGAATTAAAAAATGTAGAAAATTTAAAAGAAAAAAAAGAGAAAAAAGAAAAAAAAGAAAAAAAAGAAAAAACAAGAGAATTAAAAAATGTAGAAAATTTAAAAGAAAAAACAAGAGAAAAAAAAGAGAAAAAAGAAAAAAAAGAAAAAACAAGAGAATTAAAAAATGTAGAAAATTTAAAAGATGATTTTGAATTTTCTAAAAATAAAAAATCAAGTTTGAAATATTTAGATCGTGATTTAAATTATGACTATTCAGAGAAAAGAGATTCTTTAATTAAGATTAAAAATGTTTCTTTTTCTTATTCAGAAGAGAAGAAAATATTGAACAATATCTCTTTTAATATAAAAGAAAAAACCACAACTGCATTTATCGGACCTTCTGGTTGTGGTAAATCAACATTATTAAGACTGTTTAACAGAATGAATGATTTTGAACATAAAGCAAAATTAGACGGAGAAATAAAAATCAAAGGTAAAAATATTTACGGATCAGATGTTGATGTTATGAAATTAAGAACTAATGTTGGAATGGTGTTTCAAACACCACAACCATTTTTGATGTCAATATATGATAATGTTGCTTTTGGACCTCGAAATCACGGAGTAAAAGATAAAAAAATTTTAAATAAAATTGTTGAGGATTCATTAAAAAAAGCAGCATTATGAGATGAAGTAAAAGACAAATTAAAAAGTAGTGCACTTAGTTTATCAGGTGGTCAACAACAAAGATTGTGTATAGCTCGTACTATAGCTATGAAACCTAAAATTTTATTAATGGACGAGCCTACAAGTGCATTAGACCCAATAGCGACCGGAAAAATTGAGCAATTGATTACAGAATTAAAAAAAGATTTTACAATTATTATTGTTACTCATCACATGCAACAAGCAGCAAGAATCTCAGACTATACTGCTTTTTTTCTGAATGGAGAATTGATAGAATATAATATGACAAAAATTTTATTTTCTAGACCAGAACATATTAAAACGTTAGAATATATAACTGGTAAAATTTAGTGGACAGATATTAAAAAATAATTTTTAGGAGAATATAATATGAATTTACATAGTCAAATTGATAATGATTTAAAACAAATTAAAAATCGGGTAATTGAAATGATGGATTTAACTATTGATCAATATTTAGATATGCAAAAATCATTACAAAACCAAGATAAAGAAGTAGCGCAAAAAGTAATTGATAACGATAAACTTATTAATAGAATGGAGAGAAATTTTATTGAAATCTGTACTTGAAAAATTATTAAGCAGCAATTAAAAGCATTAGATTTAAAAATAGTAATTAATCGTATTATAATTATTAAGGATATTGAACGTATTGCGGATTTTGCAAAAAACATTTGTCGTTATTTTTTACAATGACAACCAAATAAAGAACCATTAGAAATTTTAAATGTAATTGTAGAAAAAGTTATTGTGATGCTAAGTAAATGCCGTGAAGTTTTAGAATCTGAAGACATTAAAAAAATTAAAAATTTATTTAAATATGACGATGTTATTGACGACCTATTTCATAATTTAAATAATGAAATTATTCAAAAAATAAAAATCTCTAAGGATACAGAAGAAATTAAAATGTGAACTAAAACTATGAGTCAATTGAAATATATTGAACGTACTGGCGACAATGTTATTAATATTTTAGAAATTTTAGTTTCAACAAATAGTGATGAAATTTTTGAATTTGAAAAATCTATGAAACCTAAATAATTATTATTTTAATGATTGGAAAATGTAAATGGGACTTTTTAAGAAAATAAAAGAAAAAATCTCTGTCAAAAAGAATAAGTATGAAAAAGGTTTAAATAAATCTAGTTTAACTTTCGCTAAAGAAATAAAAAAATTAAATAAAAAATATCAAAGTATCAATAGTGAATATATAGAAGATTTGCAAAGTGTTTTGATTTCATCTGACTTGAGCATGGACTTAGTTTTATCAATTACTAAAAAAATTAGTGATAAAGAATTTAAAGAATGAGATTTTGATAAACTACGTGATTATTTATTTCAGATAATGCGAGACATTTATAAAAATGATGATAAAAAAAATTCCTTAAACGTAAAAGAGGGACGCACCAATGTCATTCTTGTAGTAGGTGTTAATGGTTCTGGAAAAACAACTTCCATTGCTAAATTGGCGAATCTAGTTTTAGAGGATAATAAGAAAGTATTATTGGTAGCAGCAGATACTTTTAGAGCGGGTGCGATCGAACAACTAGATAATTGAGCTAAAAAATTAAATGTCGACATTGTAAAACCATCAAAACCTAATCAGGACCCAGCTTCTGTAGTTTTTGATGGTTTGGCAAAAGCTAAGCAAGATAATTATGATTTAGTTATAATTGATACTGCAGGCAGATTGCAAAATAAAATTAATCTAATGAAAGAGTTGGAAAAAATTAACAAAATTATTCAGCGCGCAATTCCAAAAGCACCACATGAAACATTGTTAGTTTTAGATGCTATAACTGGTCAAAACGGAATTTCGCAGGCAGATAATTTTTTAGATTCAACCAAAGTAACAGGGGTAATTTTAACTAAAATGGATGGTACTGCCAGAGGTGGTATCGCTTTAGCTATTAAACATAAATTAAATATCCCTATAAAATTTATAGGTTTAGGGGAAAAATTAGAGGACTTGCAAGAATTTGATATTGATTTATATTTAGAAGGATTAATACAAGGGTTTAATAATGATGAAGAATAAAATTTAAAGGGGATTTAAAATGAATGTATTAATGGTTGGTGATATTTTTGCCAAAAATGGAAGAACAATTTTTGAAAAAATGCTACCTAAAATTAAAGAAAAATATAAAATTGATTTTATTATTGCTAATGGCGAAAATATTTCTCATGGAAAATCAATTAGTTATAATCATTTTAAATTTTTAAAAAATTTAGATGTTGATGTTGTAACTTCTGGTAATCACATTTTCAAAAAATATGAAGTGTTAGATTATATTGACAATGAAAAAACATTGTTGAAACCTATTAATATTAACAGCTACACACCCGGCAATGGGACTGTTATTTTAAATAAAAAAGGTAAAAAAATTCAAGTTACAAACATTATGGGTAGAGTTTATATGGATAATTGTGATAATCCATACCCAATGTTTGAAAAAATTTTAGAAGAAAGTAATGCTGATATTCATCTTGTAGATTTTCATGCGGAAGCTACTGCTGAAAAAATTGCTTTTGCATGGAATTTTGACGGGAAAATTAATGCTCTAGCAGGAACACATACTCATGTTCAAACTGCAGATGAGAGGATCTTGCCAAAAGGAACTGCATTTATTTCTGATATAGGGATGTGTGGACCTATAAATTCTATAATCGGTGTCAACCCAGAAGAAGTCATTAAAAATCAAAAGACTGGATTGTTGCAAAAATTTAATCCTGCAATAGGACCATCAATCTTTAGTGCCATTGTCATTACTATTGATAATAAAAATAATAGAACACAAAGTATTGAAAGAATTTTATTGAAGGATTAATTCATGTATTTAGATTTCAGTATATGAGCTTGAATAGGGATTATCACTTCTTCTATATTAGGTTTTGTTTTAATTATCATTATTTTATTGAATATGTTTAAGTATTTTAAAATTAATGGTAAATCCTTACCTATTCAAATGCCAGAAATTCGTAAAACAGATGTTTACGTTGATAGCAAAAGTAATCAACATAAGTTATTAACAAATAAAACAGAATTAAAAAAAGTAAAAAAAATAATTATTGCTGTTCATGATTTTTTTGGTTGTAATTTAGATTTCAATCCTATTATAAATGATGAAAAAAAATTTTTAATTTTAGCCTATAATCAAAGAGGATACGATAAAATAGAACCTAACAAACATTTTAGTGTTTATATTCAAGATTTGAATGAATTCATTAGTGCGGTTAATAAAAAATATAAAAATACAGAAATTGAACTTTTATTAGAAGGTTATTCATGTGGTTTGATTAATTATGTCAATAAAGCAAATAAGAATTTAATAAGTAAATATCATTTATTAAATCCAATTTCTAATTTTAAAATTATGTCATTGCATACTTATATATTCTTTAGGAAAACTATCGGATTTGTAATTGGTTATAAAAAAAATATTAATATTCAAATTGATTATCGTCAATTAACAGATGATAAAATTTTATTAAAATATTTTAATAGCAAAAAAATTTATCGCAATATTTTAGAATTGAGTCATATAAAAAAAATTAATAAAAAACTAATACATTTTCAAAAAAATAAAAATCAAAAAGTGTTAGTTTATCAATCAAAAAATGATCCATTCTATTCTGAAAAGAAATATAAAAAGTTAATAGTTAAACTAAACGCAAAAGAAATAGTCTTATCAGAAGATAAACATTTTATTACTAAAAACATTTTTAATATTAATTAACTATTTATTTATTTTAGGAAGGTTTATATCTAATTATGTCAAAAATATTATTTACTAGTGAATCGGTTTCTGAAGGTCATCCAGATAAAATTTGCGACCAAATAAGTGACGCCATTTTAGATGAATGTTTAAAATTAGATCCAAAGTCTCGTGTCGCTTGCGAGACTTTTATTTGTAATCAAACAGTTGTTTTAGGTGGTGAAATTACCACAAAAGCAAAATTAGATTATGTTCAAATAGTTAGAAATATTTTAAAAGAAATTGGTTATGATAACTCTGAATGAGGAATTGATTATCGCGATTGTCAAATTATCAATTTAATCAATCATCAGTCACCTGACATAGCTTTAGGTGTAGATCATAATGGTGCTGGAGATCAAGGAATAGTTTATGGTTATGCTGTAAATAAAAATGATAGATATATGCCAAATGCAATTGTTATGGCACATGACTTAGTTAGTTTAGCCTCTAAATTAAGAAAAGAAAATCATTTTTTATATGCTAGACCAGATATGAAATCGCAAGTCACTCTTGATACTACCGATCCTAAATTTCAAAGAATAGATACAATATTGATGTCAATTCAACATTCTGAAAATTATGATGCAAATGAATTTTTTACTTTTATTAAAAATAATATTATTATGCCTATTGCAAAAAAATATAATATGAACACTGACTTTAAAATATTAATTAATCCAACTGGTAAGTTTTCGATAGGCGGACCAAAAGCAGACACAGGTTTAACTGGAAGAAAAATCATTGTAGATACTTATGGTGGTTCAGCTCGACATGGGGGCGGAGCATTTAGTGGAAAAGATGCCACAAAAACAGACCGTTCAGCAGCTTATATGTGCCGTTATGCAATGAAAAATTTAGTAGCCTCAGGAGTGGTTGCAGATGAATGCGAAATTCAAGTTTCTTATGCGATTGGGATGGAAAAACCTATTTCAGTTTATATTGATACAAAAGGGACAGAAAAAATACCTAAGGATCAAATTTATGATATTATAAATAAATTTTTTGATTTTTCGCCTAAACAAATCATTAAAACATTGGGGTTAAAAAAACCTATTTTCAAACAAACTGCAGTTTATGGCCATTTTGGTAAAGATGAAAAACAACAGCAACTCCCCTGAGAAAATTTAGACATGGTAGAAGCAATTAAAAAATATGTTTCAAATTTAAAATAATTATTTTGTGAAAATAAGGTGGTAAAGACAATTACAAATTTAGCAGAAATTTTAAGACCCAAAACATTATCGGAAATAATTGGTCAATCGCACTTATTAAATGAAAATGGAATTCTAAAAAAAATGGTTGAATTTAATTACGTAAATTCTTTAATTTTTTATGGACCAGTTGGTATCGGAAAAACATCACTTGCTAAATCACTAGCTAATGATTTGAAAAAAACATTTTTTCTATTTGATGCCTCAAAAGATAAAAAAGAAATGTTAACAAAATTTATTCAATATGCCGAGCAAGAAGAAATTATTATTATAGTAGATGAAGTTCATAGGATGAATAAAACTAATCAAGACTTTTTACTATCCTTTACAGAACAAAAAAAAATTACATTTTTCCTATGCACAACTGAAAATCCGTATTTCGTTATTAACCCAGCTCTGCGTAGTAGAAGTAATATTTTGCAGTTAAAGAAACCAACTGTTAAAGAAATGTCTGACGCCATTCAAAATATCATATTACCTAAATTAAACAATCAAATAAATATCACTATACCAAACATTGATTTTATAGCAAAAAAATCTAATGGAGATATTAGGTTTGTTATTAATACTTTTGAATTGATTTTAAATATTTACCCTGATGTTTTAATAACAAAATCTATTTTAAATAAAATTATTCCTAACATAGATATCTTAAACGCTTCTTATGGTGACCAACATCACGATTTAAAATCTGCACTACAAAAATCTGTCCGTGCTAGTGACTGCGATGCTGCAATATATTACGCTTCGGCAATGTTGTTAAGTGGTGATCATGAAGCACTTTTAAGAAGATTGGTAATTATGGCACATGAAGACATTGGATTGTCTGATCCAGAACTTTGTTCAAGAGTGATAATAGCATGTGATTCTTTCCGTAAAATAGGGTTCCCGGAAGGGAGAATAATTTTAGCAAATATTATTATTCAAATGTGCAAAACTTCTAAATCTAACAGCGCGTATATGGCGCTAGATAGAGCAATAGAACATATCAAAAGTAATGGCTTAAAAAACATGCCAATTTATTTAAAAGACAATAGTTACAACAGTGCTGAAAAATTAAACGGAACTAGTGCATATGATTACCCATTTAAAGACAATTATTATCACTCGAAACAAAGTTGTATGCCTCCAGAAATTATAAATACTAAATTTTATAAACCTAATTTGGATAATAATGTAGAAGTAAAGATGAATAAAAAATTAAAAATTATAAATAATCAAGATAAAATCAATAATTTAGATAAATAATGTTATAAAATAAAATAAAAGTTATTTATAGTTAGGAGAAAATATTATGAATTACGAAAAAAATTATGATTTGTGAAAAAAAAATTATAGTAAATTAGGTAAAGAATTACAATCGATGTTTGATAATTTAACTGAAACTGAAAAAAAAGAGGCATTCGCAACAGAATTAGAGTTTGGTACAGCAGGTTTAAGAGGTATCCTTGGAGCTGGTACTGGAAGAATGAATATTTTTACTGTGAGAAGAGCTACTTTGGCGTTTATTAAATTTTTAAAAAGTCGTTTTAGTGAATACCAATTAAAAACCAAAGGTATTGTAATTGGTTGTGATAATAGAAAATGAGGTCTAGCGTTTCAAAAAGATATTACTCAAATTTTTGCCAGTTTTAATATTAAAACAAAAATATTCCCTAATGATCAATTCGTTCCAACTCCAATTATTTCTTTTTCTGTAAAAACAGCAGATTGTGTTGGTGGAATAGTAATAACAGCTAGTCATAACCCAAAAATATATAATGGTTATAAAATATATGATGAAAACGGTTGTCAATATTTACCAGATGAGACAAATGCTATTTCTAAATATTATAATGTTATTCAAAGTGAAGTTTTTAATAATTTTTCTAATGATAAAAAAGATTTAATTACGGTTTTGGATAATAGTATTAGAAATAAATATGAAATTATGATTAAAAAAATGCAATTTCACCCAGATATGAAAAAAACAATTAAAATTGTTTTTTCAAATTTACATGGAACAGGTAGAGATTGAACTCCTGTGATTTTAAAAGAATTAGGTTATGAAGTAATCATTGTAGCAGAACAATATGAATATGATGAAGAATTTACAAATGCTCCTAAACCTAATCCAGAAATATTATCAAATTATGATTTAGCGATTGATTACGCTAAAAAAAATGATGCTGATTTAATTATTTTAAATGACCCAGACGCCGATCGTATTGGCATTGGAGTAAAAACTTCTGATGGTAAATATCAGTTATTAACAGGTAATGAAACAGCACCTATTTTATTAGAATATTGATTATCTCAACACAAAGCTGCCGATAAATTGCCGACTAATGCAGTAATGTACAATACTTTTGTAACAGGTGATTTATCAGACCGAGTTGCAGAAAAATGAGGGGTGAAAATAGTTAAAACTTTAACTGGTTTTAAATGAATTGGTTCAAGAATTCCTTTAGAAAAACAAAGAAATTTAAGTTTTATTTTTGGTTTCGAAGAAGCTTATGGATATGTTTTAAATCCTGCGACAAGAGATAAAGATGGAATTCAATCTAGTATTGTATTAGCAGAAGCATGTAATTATTTTGCTTCAAAAAATAAAACTATGACAGATATATTAGAAGATATTTATCAAGAGTTTGGTTACTATTACTGTTTTACAGTTAACGAAATTTATGAAGGTCTTGAAGGTAGAATGATAATAAATAAAATGCTAAAAGTACTGAGATCGGCAAAAATAAAAACATTAAATAATTTAAAATGTATTAAAAAAGAAGATTATTTAGACGGTTTACATGATATGCCAGCTCAGGATTTATTAAAATTCTACTTTGAAGATGGGACATGAGTTGCAGTTCGTGCCAGTGGTACAGAACCAAAAATTAAATTTTATTATGTAGCAGTTAGCAAAGAATCACTTTTAAAGGCGCAAGAAAAACAAGAAAAAATGCATAACGATTTAAAAAATAATTTTTTAAATAATCTGTAAATTAGTTTTGGGGTGTTGACTTTTAAGTTAAATTTATACATTATAAGAATAGTTATTTCTGTAGGGAGTATTAAAATAATATGGTCGATATATTTTATAAATCTGAAAAAAATCGTAATGGTTTAGTTGATAATATTAATATTAAAGGTGGAGAAGCAGTTGAAAAGGGTCAATTATTAGCAGTAATTCTAACTCAAAAAATGAATTATGAAATCGTTGCACCATCTAATGGTTATATTGAAAATATTTTAATTTCTGAAAACCAAGTAATTACTAGTGGTACTAAAATTTTTGATTTTCAAGAAACTATTAAAAAAACTATACCAATAAATCAACAAAATAATATTAATTATAATGATACCAATTATTATGAAGTTGATAATAATTTATCAAGTGCTATTGATGTAAATAAAACAAGTATTTTAAGAGAACAAATGATTCAAAAATTATTAGATTCAGATGTTATGAATAATTCAGAAGAAAATGATTCAAAAAAAATTAATGTTGATCGTATTAATGATTTATTGGTTAGTCTAGATGCTGAGGATAAATTGAACAAATCAATTAATGGTAATGAAAATAACCATATTGAAAGTTTAGATGAATTAGAAAATAATGATGTTCGTGAAAAATATAATATATTAAATAATCAATCAATTCAGCGTTATAATCGTAAGCAAAATCCTTTTTTTAAAACAGAAAATATTTTTCAAGATGATAATTTTAAAAACAAAATTTCTAACTTGTTTGACCAACAAGAAGATAAAAGTAAAAAAAATAATTTCGTTGATGAGTTAGAACAATTAAATGTTCCTGATCAAAATATAGATGCTTTTGTTGACAAAACTATTGAATACCCAGATAGTACTTTTTTTATTGAAGAAGATGATGTAACAGATATTCTTGATGGTAAACGTAAAATTAAACCATCGAAAAAAAATAAGGAAAGTAAAATGAGTAAATTAGCTAGAGAAATGTCTGTGAATAATAATATAGATAATAATGTAGAACCTCCCGCTGACATAACAACTACGCTTCAAAATTTACAAGGTGTTGATGATTTAAAGTTACAAGTTGAAAAAATTGAAAATCCATCTTCAGAAGAAAATCTTATTATTAAAGAATTGGAATCATTCAATAAATCATTAAAAGGCAAAAACGCCAATATTAAAGGTGGTATTTTTGTTAGGGAACTTTCTGATACGGAAGTTATGCTTGATAAGAAACAAGATTTACAATTAGAAAAAAATGATGAAGAAGATGCTTTGGTAAGAATTAAAAATATTGAATCTGATGTTCGCGAAATCATGAATAATGCTGGTTTATCTTATACTGAAGAGATCAATCACACAATAGATTTAGGTGATATTACTCGTAAATTAAATCATAATATTCGCCGTAGAGAACAATTTAAAAATATTGAATCTGATGAACTTTCTAACAGTGAAGAAAAAGTGATTTCAGCTAATAGCGTTAACGAAAATCAAAATTTACCAGTTGTAGAAAAATCTTTAAAAAATAAAAACAACTATAAAAACTCTAAGAAAAAACCAATCACTACAAAATCTAACAAAATCAACAATAAAGATCATAATGTAAAAAATAATAAAGATGTGTTTAATTCTGCTTCTTTAAATAAAAAAGAAAAAGTAAAATACTTAAAAAATAAAGATGTTGTTATTAACATTCATAATGATATGAAAGAAAGAATTTCTTTTTTAAGTAAAAATTCTAATAATGTTCCTAAAAATGTTTTTGAATATCAAGTTAACATCGATAAATTATTGTCGCTTCTAAAAGAACAAGTAAAAAAATATGAAGATAAAAATGAAAAATTTTATACAGCTAGTTATTTTGTGAAAGCTGTACAATGTGCTTTAGATAAATATCCAATTTTTAATTCATATTATAATTTAAAAAATAACCAAATTATAATCAAAAACAGGAAAAATATAGCAGTCAGTGTATTGACAAAAAATGGCACTAAATATCCATCTGTTAAAAACATGGAAAATAATTCAATTTCAGAAATTAATAGTAAGTTAGTGACAAAAGTAAATTCTTTAAAAGAAAGTGATAAGTGTGTTGAAGATCATAAAATAATTTCTTTTTTAATTTCAGATTACAGTAGAATGGGTGTTAGACCATTAAGTTTTACACTACTTGATCATAATTTAGCTTCGTTGGCAATTTCATTTAATGAAAATTTAGATGACCAATTCGCAAGTAATATTAAAGGTTCAAATTTATTGTTAATCCTTTCTTATAATTCATCAATTATTGATTTACATGATGCAACAAATTTTGTTAGACATATTGGAAGTTTGCTGAATAATCCTGTATTATTAACATAATAATATTTTATTGTTTTGTTCGAGGAAATAAAATTTGTTAAAAATAAATGAATTAAAACCCAATAATAATGTTACTTTGGTTGTGATGTGCGAAAATGCCATAACAGGAGCTACAGATTCAGGTCAAAAGTATATTAATATTACTTTTAAAGACTCTACTGGAACGCTATTAGCTAGAATTTGAAATGCTTCTGATAAAGATATTAATTCTTTGTTAATCGGTAAAGTTTACAAGGTGAGGGGTAATATTTTAAAATATCGTGATGACATTCAATTAAGAGTTAATAATTATTCTGTGTTAACAGATACTGAATATGATATTAAGGAATTAGTCCCTTCTGCTCCAATTGACTTAGATTTAGTTTATGACGAAATTTTAGGTGTAGTAACAAATTTTAAAAATGGAACATATAAAAATATATTGTTAAATTTAATGCGTGATCATAAAAATAATTTTAAAATTTGACCAGCAGCCCTTAAAAACCATCATAATGTTATTGGTGGTTTGATGTGACATAGTTATACAATGCTAAAATCTGCAATTGCGTTAAAACCGGTTTACCATGATAAAAAAATTAATTGAGAATTATTGTATGCCGGTATTATTTTACATGATATGGGCAAAGTTATTGAAATTTCAGATCCTTACAATGGTGTGTTCACTGTTGAAGGGAAATTACTAGGACATATTTCAATAATGAATGCAGAAGTTTTGTGTATTGCTAAACAATTGAAGATTAAAGACAATAAAGAAATAGCATTGCTACAGCACATGATTTTATCATCTCATGGAAAACTAGAATTTGGTTCTCCAGTATTGCCAAGGATTCTTGAAGCTGAAATTTTATCGTTTTTAGATAATTTGGATGCTAGAATTAATTTTATTGATAAGGCAGTTAAGAAAGCTGATTTAAACGAACAAACACCAAGATTATTCCCAGCAGAGTCTAGATGATTTCTAAATCACTACGATGATCGGAAAAAGAAATAAAAAAAGAGATTTACTTAATGCAAATCTCTTTTTTTATTGTTTCTAAATTATAAGAATCATTATTAATTATATTTTGGTTAATAGTTAAACCATTTTTAGCATCATATTTAGGAATGATATGCTGGTGATAATGGAAAATTACTTGACCAGCTATCGCTTCTTGATTGATTAAATAATTTAAACCTTGTGGTTTTAATTTATTTAAAATATTTAATGCGATTTTTTTATTAATCACTCCCATTTTCATTATTAATTCATCTGATGTTTCAGTTAAATTTTGATAATGTTTTTTAGGAATTATTAAAGTGTGGCCCTTACTGATAGGTTCAATATCTAAAAATGCTAGTACATCATCATCTTCATAAATGATATATGCCGGTATTTCTCGATTTATTATTTTACAAAATATACAATTATTCATAATCTGATTCTACATAAGAACCAATTGCATCATATAATGTTTGTGATCAAATATTATCAGGATTATAATCAAATGCTCATGAGTATAAGTTAGTTTTAGCATGCTCTGAAATTGAAGAATCTTGAGCAAATGAAAATTCAGCTCATCTTATTAATTGTAATTTAGTTGTTTCAACTCCAGAATTAAAATCACCATTGTCATTATAAATCTCATTACCATCATTAGTTAAAGTGCCTAGTCCAGCTTGATCACTATTATTTAAATCATGCAAATATCTAACTTCATATCCATTTTTGTCATATCCATTTGTCATGTTTCAATCCAATGTATCGGTAGGTTTACCATTTGAACTGTTAACTTGTTTCAAGTCTATGCCCTGTACTAAAGAAGGACTGTTAGGATCAGAAGCATCTTGTTTATAACCAAGAGTTAAATTATTAAAAATATCAATTCCATATATAGGCAAGACAAATGCGTAATATTTACTTGTATTATCATCATTACTAAAACTATAAGGATCATTAAGATTTTCAGGGTCATTAACTAATCAACCAGCTTTATTTGCATCGATCATTTCTGTTGAATAATAAGTATTGTCAGTGTAATATTCAGTGTTTATAACCGTATTATCATCACTATTGATTGCGGCAAAACCTTGGAAATGTGGAATACCTCAAATAGGATCCCCTCCGCTTGTGTCTTGTTCGTAAGACGAAGGATCAGAATCAATAGCATTTAATGCGCCCCCGAAGACTTGAGGGTCTCAATCATACCCATTCATTTTTGCAGTTGTAGAATTAGGATCTAAAGTATAATTAGGATCAACCTCTAACTGTCAGACCATTTTAAAGTTTGATTGTAAACCACTACTGCTTTGAATATCTTCTCAAGATTGCATATTGTATAACAAATTACCATTTTTTTGAATAGAAATTCCTTCGTTACCATTATCCATTTGATAATTCATTATCAATGAATTATCAATATAAATTGCAGTTAAAATATAGTCCAAGATATCTGGAACTTCTTCGTGAATGTAATAGTCATAAAATCAGTTTTTCAAATAAATTTTAACTTCAGGAATAGTGTCTCCACCACCACCAGTTAATCATTCTTTAACAGTATCAGTATCAACATCATTATTAGTATTAACTTGACCTACACCATTAGGTAAATTATTTGAATCAGTAGGTACATAATATTTTCCTTGTAAACCTAATTTAGGTATAGCTTTATCACTTACTAAATAATTAGACATATTTCATTCCAAACGATTATTATTATTAACTCCATTTAAGTAATCATAATAAAGTTTGTCTGTAGCTAAGCTTTCAACCCAACTTTGAAAAATATTATCCATCGTTTCATCGTCATTTCACATTATAGGAGAATCACTATTAGTCGCTTTTTGCAAATAATAAGATCATGTATCAGTTTGTGTTCGCTCAAAGTATGCTTTGGAAACAGATTGGTCTAATAGTTGAACAGCGATATCACTCATATCTTGGTCACTAAAAATATCTTCAAAAGTTACATCCCCAAAAATATCTTGATTACATTGAATATTCAACATAATGTCATCTTTGATTTCATCTGGTAATCCAGCTGTATCAAATCTTTTATCAGCCGCATCAGTACAGGCTACAACTAATAGACATGAAGACACTGCAATCAAACTTGAATTAAAAATTTTAATACTTTTTTTAATATTGTTTGTCATTTTTATTCTCCTAGCCTTTAAATATGTAGTTGCTAAAATCAGGTCTTCTGTATTGTTCTACAGGATAACTATCACCTTTATTTTTTAAGTCATCATCAGCTGTTGCTATCTTTTGATAAAATTGTTGAAGATAATATTGATCCATATCATAAGAATCGTTTTGAATTAAATTTATAACGGCAGTTTCATTTGGATTATTCACTTCATCAGTATCATTAATTTCTATAAAATCACTAAATCAATTTGCATTCGCTGTAGTTGCTTTTTCTAATTCTCCAATGTAATCATAAGTAAACATCCATCATTCGCTATTATCATTAACATCTGTTGATGTATCAAAATTTGAATAGTCATTAGCACTATCAATAGGTGAATTAAAACAACTATAATCTCTAGCGTATGAATAATTAAATAAATATCTTAAATAATTATTTTCAATTCCTTGATTGCAATTATTAACTACATCATCGATTTCATTTTGTGATCAAACATCTCCGTTCGGTATTTTACTTGTTGTTTGAATGAAATCATCATTAGCTACTTTTTCATCAAATGTATCATTCGGAGTTGTTCAAGATGTTGAACCATTATAGTTCGTTCCCTTTACAGTTATAAAATTAAGCCCACTTTCATCAATATAAGCAACAGTTTGAGAATTAGAACTAGGTATACATCTTGCAAACATATGTTGTGTTGTATAATCATAACCAACACCATTAGCATCAGCATCATTTTGGACATTACGACTTACTTGAGTTATCAAATCTGAATATGTTGATACAGTAGGAATTTCATTATTTGTGTCACATAATAAATTATAAACTGCATTCAATGCATCAATATCAATTGAAGCCGGTGTCCCAGTGCCTAAGTTATTATTAGTTGATTCATCAGGATCAGGATCAGGATCAGTAATACTGTTTAGTGTTAAAAAATCCGGACTCTTTACGAAGAAATTTTCTGTTCCATTCCCATCTAAAACTTTTTTAATATTATCTTGATCACTTTGACTAAAAGAAGATGTACTGATTCCATTTGAAATACTTTCGCCATCTTTGAAAGGAAATGATGCTGAACTATAAGCTACAGGATGAAAATTATTATACCACTTATTTAATTCAAAAACCTGGGCAGTTGAAATAACGCCTTCTGTCGGAACTGATTTATCACTATCTAAATCTGTTCTTACATAATTCGAACCGATTAATTTAGCTGGTGGCACATCAAACATCATATCACCGCTTAAATCATAATCATTCCCAGAAATTAAAGCTTTAAAAGCATCCCTATAATCTTTCCATTCAGCTTTACCATTTCTATCTTTTTCCCAAAGTTGATATTCAACAGATGAATCATCTGATGGGTCATATGGAGTTGCAGATAACACAATTTCTCTTAATAATTCTAATTCTTCAGGACTTCAGTATTTTGTATCTCCTGGTTTTGCATCAGGACTATATTCTCGTGTGAATTCACTATTATCTATATCACCATTTTCATCGGTTACTGCATCTAAATATCCACTCTGAATATTTGCAACCGGAACAGGAATGTCATAACCAACATCACTATATTTTTTTAATTCATTATTCACTAAAGTTGTAGCATTAATTGAGTCCCCTTCAAGCATTAAATCAGCTTTATAATTTTCTTCTGATCCATCATAATCTTCTAAAAAGCTATCTCACTCTTTGTTTCATTTATTACCATAATCAGATTTATATTCTTCTTTTTTATCATTAACTTCACGATCTACTGTTTCAATTAATTTATCTCAATCTTTTGAGAACTCTTTTTGAAGTCTTGAAATAACATTAATATAATTTTTATTACCTGGTACTGCTGCTTTGAACATTTTATTTCAAGCATTACTATCATCATCAGAATTATCATCATAATCCTTGGCAGTAGCCAAAAGAGAAACATTGAAAATCAACATTATGTGGTGTAAATAAACAGCACGAATATCTGCATTCCATGACATAGGATCTGTTAAATCTAAATTATCATCACTGAAAGGAGTGACATTTCTTCAAACATCAGCACTTGTTATATCTTCTCCATCATCTAACCCTGGCAATCAAGCTCAAATTTGATCATCATATTTATCGTCACTTGAACAACCTACAACACCAATTACTGGTGCAGCAGCTAAAGTCATTGTGCTCAAGAGTGAAATTAATTTTTTCATTAACCCTCCAAAAGTAATAAAACATATAAATATATAATAATTTAATTATTTTTAATGTCAATTAAAAATAATTAAATAAAAAAAGTAAAATATTTTTTTTGTTTATTAAATGTTATTATAAATTAAATATTTTATTTTTAAAGGAAAGATGTTAATGAATAAATTAGAAATTAAGAATTTATTTGTCGAAGTTGAGGATCAATTAATTTTAAAGGGTGTCAATTTAATTATTAAAGAAGGAGAAATCCATTCCTTGATGGGTCCTAACGGTAATGGCAAGAGTACATTATTAATGACAGTCAT
Organism: Spiroplasma endosymbiont of Amphibalanus improvisus; assembly: GCF_964030645.1. NCBI lineage: Bacteria > Bacillati > Mycoplasmatota > Mollicutes > Entomoplasmatales > Spiroplasmataceae > Spiroplasma > Spiroplasma endosymbiont of Amphibalanus improvisus. The sequence goes on along the minus strand of NZ_CAXIPX010000003.1, from coordinate 353,086 downwards.
GGGTCATCCTGATTATAAAATAATTAAGGGTGATATTTTGATTGATAACCAATCTATTTTAGAATTAAGTGTAGATCAAAGAAGTCGAAAAGGATTATTTTTAGCCTTGCAAAATCCAGTAGAAATTAATGGTCTTGTCAATTTAGATTTTTTAAAAACTTCTTTAAATAATCATCGAGAAGAAAAAATTAATTTAGTTGAATTTTACAATTTAATAAATGGCTATTTAAAAGAATTAAAGATGTCACCAGATATGATAAAAAGATATTTAAATACAGGTTTTTCTGGTGGTGAAAAAAAACGTAATGAAATATTACAAATGAAATTAATACAACCTAGAATCTCTTTAATAGATGAAATTGATTCTGGTTTAGATGTTGACTCTTTAAAAATAATCGCTGAAGAGATTAACAAATTAGTTAAAAAAAATAATATGGCTACATTAATTGTTTCTCATTATGATCGCTTCTATAGTTTGGTAAAACCCACGCATGTTCACATATTAATAGACGGTTATGTTGTGATGAATGGTGGTTATGAATTAGTAGATAAAATTAATGAAAACGGTTATGAATGAATAGAAAAGAAAAAAATATTAGAACGAGTGAATGATAAAAGAATTTCAGCTTTAGGTTGTGGTATTAAAAAGGTTATTAAGGATAATTAGATATAATGAAAAAAATCTTAAACATTAATGATACGACCCTTTTTAAAAATTTGAATTTCTATGAATATGACCAAATTATTTTTAGTAATAAAAAAAGTTTAACAATTATTAATGAACCAAAGTTAAAATCAGATCACGATTTATCTATCATTTTGAATGATTACAGTGATGTAAAAATTTTAAACTTATATACTGATAATTTTAAAAATAAAAATTTCAATATTAAAATTAATATTGAATTAAATTATAAATCAAATTTAGATTATCATAATTTAGATATTTCAAATGATAATAATCTGAATTATAAAAAAATTTTTGAATTAAAAAAAGAATGAGCGACAGTTAACTATAATTCAGCATCACTAAGTTTTAATAATGATGAAAAAAATACAGAATTATCTTTCTTACATAATGACAAAAAAACTTATTCTAAAATTCAAACTTATTCAGTTTGTAAAGATAAATCAAAATATAAAATTAAATGTATTTCTAATATCAAAGCAGGTTCGGCAGGATCTGAAACACATCAAGATTTAAGGATAATTATTTTTGATAAACAAGTAATCGCAAGCAGCGATCCTGTTTTGATTATTAATGAAAACGATGTTATCGCAAGTCATGCGAATGCAATTGGAATGTTAGATCCTTTGCAAATATTTTATTTACAATCTAGAGGATTAGATTTAAATGCGAGTAAGAAACTAATATGCATGAGTTATTTAAAAAAAGTTATCAACCATATTTCTGTAGAAAAGTTAAAAGAAGAATTGATTGAAAAAATTAATGTTATTATGAATTAATATGAAAGGTTAAAATATGGACTATAAAAGAGAATTTCAATTTTTTGAAAATAATCCTGATGTTATTTATTTAGATAATGCTGGAACCACTTTAAAACCAATTTCTGTAATTAATAAAATTAATGATTTTTATTTAAATTTTTCGACAAATAGTCATAACCAAGATAGCGATTTAAGTTATAAAACTTTTCAGACTATAGAGAATATTCGTAAACAAATTGCAGATTTTATTAATTGTTCTAATAAGGATGAAATAATTTTTAATTCAGGTGCAACCTTTGGATTAAATCAAATTTGTTTTGGAATGACAGAACTAACGTCTGGTGATGAAATAATAATCAATAAGTATGAACATGCTTCAAATATAATACCGTGAATTAAAATTGCAAAAATTAAAAATTTAAAAATTAAATTCATTAATTTTTTACCTAATTTTAAAGTAGATATAGAATCTTTAAAGAAACTTATAACTTCTAAAACTAAGATTATTAGCTATGCTTCGATTTCTAATACCACAGCTATGCTTCAAGACATAGAAAAAATTAATAAAACAATTAAAAAAATTAATCCTGATATTAAAATAATTATAGATGCAGCACAAAGTTTAGCGCATATAAAAACAGATGTCCAAAAATGAGGTGCAGATTTTATTGTAGGTTCAGCACATAAAATGTATGGTCCTACGGGTATAGGTTTTATGTGAGGAAAAATAGAAGAATTAAAAAAGATAGAACCTTTATTATATGGTGGTTCTATGATAACTAGAGTTAATTCTCAAAATTTAAATTATGATTTGTCGAAAATTCCACATCGTTTTGAGGGAGGAACTATAAATGGTGCTGGAATATTTGGTTTTTCAGAGGCGGTTAAATATCTAACTAAAATTTCACTAGAAAAGATAAGACAACACGAGCGGATGCTGATCGATTATTTTGTTGATCAAGTAAAGAAAAATCATTTATCAAAAAAAATAGAAATCTATGCAGCAAATAGTAATATTTGCATTTTCAATGTTAAAAACGTTTTTTCTCAAGATGTAGTAACACACATGGGTTCTGTCAATAATATTATTTTACGAAGTGGTGATAACTGCGCAAAACTATTGTTAGATACTATAAAACAAAAATCTATCATTAGACTGTCTGTCGCTATTTACAACACAAAAGATGATATTGATAAATTAATAGCGGCAATTATTAATGAAGATGTTTTTTTAGGAAGACTGTAATATAAGATGAATTTTAAAGATTTAGTAAATGCCAGACAAATTATTATTGATAACTATAGTGATCCGGAAAATAAAAAATTTTTATTAGATAAAAATGCTGTGTATATTAATCAATCTAGTGAATCATGCATTGACAATATTACTGTGGAATTATTATTTAAAGATGATTTAATCGAAGAAGCTCGATTCGAAGGTGAAGGATGTGCAATTTCAATTTCTTCAACCAATATTATGGCTAAAATTTTAAAAAGCAAAACAATAACCCAGGCCAAGGAAATAATTAATCAATATAATAATATGATTAGTAATAAAATTTGTGATGAAAAAGTATTAGAAGAATTAATTGTTTTTTCAAATGTGTATAAACAGCCTAATCGCATCCGTTGTTCCTTGATCGGGATAGATGGTTATCATAAGCTGATAAAAAGTAAAAACAATAAGGAAGATAAATAGTTATACATCTAACTATTTAGAGGTTTTATGAAAAAATTAAAGCAAACTGAAGAAATTGAAAAAATCACAAAGTATAAATATGGTTTTAATGATGATGTAAAACCTGTTTTTAAAATTAGAAAAGGTCTTAATCAAAACGTCGTTAAAGAGATTAGTGTACACAAAAAAGAACCTCGATGAATGTTTGACCAACGTCAAGAGGCTTATCAAAAATTTTTAGAGTTAGAAAATCCTAAATGAGGACCTGATTTAAATTTTATTGATTTCAATGATTTCAATTATTATGTTCAATCATCACAGCAACAGGAAAACACTTGAAGTGAAGTCCCGGAAAAGATTAAAAAAGCTTTTGACAGATTAGGTTTAATCGATGCTGAACAAAAATTTTTAGCAGGAGTAAAAGCTCAATATGATAGTGAATTAGTTTATGGCAATATGCTAAAAGAAGTTGAAGAAAAAAAAGTTATTTTTTTGGATTGTGATACTGCACTAAAAAAATATCCAGAATTATTTAAGGAATATTTTGCTCAAATAGTTAAAAATGATGATAATAAATATGCTGCGTTAAATAGTGCTGTGTGGTCGGGAGGGTCTTTTATTTATGTTCCCAAAAATGTTAAATTAGAAAAACCCTTACAATCTTATTTCAGAATTAATTATACTAATATGGGTCAGTTTGAAAGAACTATAATAATTGCAGATGAGGGTTCAGAACTACATTACATAGAGGGTTGTACAGCACCTGTATACAGCAAAAATTCTTTGCATGCTGCAGTTGTGGAAATATATGTTAAAAAAAATGCTAAAGTTCGGTACACAACAATTCAAAATTGAAGTGATAATGTTTTAAATTTAGTTACTAAAAGAGCATATGTAGAAAAAAATGGTAAAATGGACTGAATTGATGGCAATATTGGCTCAAAAATTAATATGAAGTATCCTTCTGCAATTTTAGCGGGTGACAATTCAAAAGCTGTTTGTACAGCGATTGCTGTTGCCAGTAAAGGTGTTTATCAAGATTCAGGTGCAAAAATGATTCACTTGGGTAAAAATACCAGTTCTAAGATAATTGCTAAATCAATTACATTACAAGGTGGACAAGCAAATTATAGAGGTCTTGTTAAAATTGGTAAAAATGCTCGAAATTCAAAAGCAAGAGTAGAGTGTGATACGCTAATATTGGACAATCAATCGCATTCAGATACCATTCCGACAAACACTGTTTTAAATAATGAATCTCAAATTGAGCATGAAGCAACAGTTTCTAAAATATCTCAACAGCAATTATTTTATTTAATGAGCAGAGGGATATCTGAAGAACAAGCAATTGAAATGATTGTAATGGGTTTTTTAGAACCGTTTACAAAAGAATTACCATTAGAATATGCTGTAGAATTAAACCAATTGATAAAAATGGATATGGAAGGTTCGGTAGGTTAATTTGAAAATAGATGAATCAGAAAAAAAAGAAACTTTAAGAATGGAAATGATTAACAAAAGAAAAATGTTGACAAAAGAACAGCGCAAGATTGCGTCAGAGATTGTTCTTAAAGAAATTCGAAATTACTCTATTATGAAATATTTTAAAAATATTGCAATTTATTATTCATTAGAAGAAGAGATTAATACCATCCCTATAATCAAGGAATTAATTAATAATTCTAAAAATGTTTATTTGCCTAAAATTCAAAATGATAAATCATTAAGTTTTTATAAAATTGATGATTTAACAGATGTTGAATTTAATAATAATTTAAATATTTATGAACCAAAAATAGAAAATAAAAATCCTTTAAATCTAGAAAATTTAGATATTATCTTTGTGCCCACAGTAGCATATGACATCAATAATTATCGTTTAGGTTTTGGACAAGGTTGCTATGATAGAACCTTAAATATGTACAATGGAATGAAAGTAGGTATTGCTTTTAAAATTTTAGAAGTTGAAAGTATATACCCTTCATTGAATGACATCAGATTAGATCACATTATTGCAGGTTAATAGTTAAATATGAAACTATTTTTTCAAAATAAATTTCTTTATAAATCTGCGAAAAAACCAAGGGTTCCATGATTTAGCATCTTAGGAGCACTGTCGTCTATTTTATGAATTATAGCTGGATTATCATTTTTAATAACTTTCTCTGTTTTGAGTTCTGAACAAGTTGTTATTTTTTTAAATATTCACACTACAGCCGACAATTATTCTTCTATTAAAATGGTCGCAATTGTATATTTATTTTTAATTATTTTGTTATCAACGTTATCCTTATTATTTTTTCTTTTTGATAAAGATAAAAATTTGAAAAATTTTAAGGTGCAATTTTTAATTATAAATATTATTTCTTTTAATATACTTAATATTATTATGACCATTTGACTTGCTTTTAAAAATAAAGATCTAGAAAATTTTGAATATACTAAAAAATATAAAAAAAATCGATTTTTGTATTTTTTAGGTTGAAGAAAGTGAAAAACATTTGATATTGCATTAGTTGGTATTTTTGTAAGTCTAACAGTGATTTTAGCATATGTTGATGGAATACTCCCAAACCTCCCAAATGGAGGAGGGATAGCACTTAAATACATACCTTTAATGGTAATTTCTTTTCTACATAGTTTTTTAGCTGGTTTTTTTACAGGTCTAATAAGTTCGTTGATAGGTATATTATTTGTTAATTCTAGTATTGTATCTGGATGAAGTTTTCTACTTGATTATTTATTGCCAATGGTCACACCAGCGATAGTAGGCTTAATGAAGTTTGATGTCACAAAAGATAGGGACGTTAAAACTTATATTAATTACTTCTTACACACTTTTCTTGTATTATTAATAATCTTGTTTTGGCAAACCTTATCAGGGGTACTAATCTGAAATCAATTATATCCTGATGATGTTTGACAAGGTTACTCTCCAATATATTATTCATTAACATATAATTTTTTACATCTATTTATTTTTAGTTACCCGATAATTCAAGTGGTTACCCCGATAGCTTATCGTTCGTTATCAACAGTTTATAATGATAAATTTTCACATTTTTCAATTACTTATTAGTTGGTTTTACATGTTAACAATAACCTTTTTTATTTCAGGAAAATCTTGTTTAATGATTTGTTCTACTCCGTTAGTTATGGTCATATCAATCAAACCACACCCTACACAAGCTCCTAATAGTCGAACATAAACAATATCATCTTCTAACTTAATAAATTCAATATCACCTCCATCTTGTTGAATATATGGTCTTAAATTTGTTATAATATTATAAATTTTCTTTGATTTATTGTTCATTTTTCATTTAAACCCTTATTTTATGGTATAATTATATTAATAATATAATTACTTTGTTATGTCATTATATTATATAAATTTATTATTATAAGAAAGGGTTTAGGGGATGTTAAAACCAGGAGATATTGTAACTGCGGAAATCACTAATATCGCACCTTACGGAGCTTTTTGTAAAATTGGTGATGCTACAGGATTAATTCACATTAGTGAATTTTCAGATTTCTTTGTAAAATCAATCAACGATTTTGTTGAAGTTGGCGATTCAGTTGAAGTTGAAATACTTTCATTTGATGAAGACAAAAAACAAGCTAAATTAAGTTACAAAAAAATTAGATCTGAATTGTTAAAAACAGACGAAAATTAATAATTTATAGCTAATTTATAAATAAAAAGAACCGTAAAGGTTCTTTTTATTTTAAAAAAATAGTATATTTAAATAAATCTTTAATTTAAATAATTTATATATTGAAAAATTCATTTTAATAATATATTATTTAAAAGGTTTATTATCGGAGGGGTAGCGAAGAGGCTAAACGCGGCTGACTGTAAATCAGTTCCTTCGGGTTCGGGGGTTCGAATCCCTCTCCCTCCACCAGTTTTGGGCTATAGCCAAGCGGTAAGGCAAGGGACTTTGACTCCCTCATGCGCTGGTTCAAATCCAGCTAGCCCAGCCAATGCACCGTTAGCTCAGCAGGTAGAGCAACTGGCTTTTAACCAGTGGGTCATAGGTTCAAATCCTATACGGTGCACCATTTGCCCGAGTGGCGGAATAGGTAGACGCAACGGACTTAAAATCCGTCGGTCTCACGACTGTGCCGGTTCAAGTCCGGCTTCGGGTACCAAAAGTAATCAAACAAAACTGTACAGTTTTGTTATTATTGCGGGTGTAGTTTAATGGTAGAACTTCAGCCTTCCAAGCTGACTGTGAGGGTTCGATTCCCTTCACCCGCTCCAATGAAAGAGTTAAATCACTTTGAAAAAAGTGATTTTTTTATTTATTATATAAGGGTTATAATTGCGAAAAGTAGGTGGTAATTATCGGAAATGCTAAACAAGGAATAGACGTTAGTGAAAAAGTTAATAAAAGGTTAGAATTTCACAAAGAAAAAACAATCTTTTATAAAAGTTTGATTTTTTTATTTTTAGAGTCATTTTTATTATGCTTAACTTTTTGATTATTGACATCACCAGATGTATCTTTTGCAGTTTGACCAAATATTCAAGCTGGTGCAGCGATAGGTTATTGTTTCGCTTTGTTTTTTATAATTTTAAGTTTAACTATATTTACATACGTAATTGGTCTCCATAATCATGACCAGATTATTTATAACTTGTCTTTAACTTTTGTTTTATTAGGTTTGTATGTCAGCGGTTATGTTTGGGATGGATGAGATAATGTTTTTTACAGATTATTGATGACATTAGGATTTTTATTCCTAGGAGTAATCGTCTCAGTCCCATTATCCTTGGTATTGAAAAATCAAATAGAATATCGTAAATCAAAAAAAATTATAAATAATAATAAAGAAAAAAACACAATTAATTCTGAAGAAAAATTAGAAAAATAAAAAACATAAAATATTATTTTATGTTTTTTATTTTTTCAAAATATATTGTTTTATAAATAGGTTTATGTGTTTCTTGATATAAATAATTACTTCATAATGCTCATAAAAAATTTTGATATTGAATTCATAATTCAACTTGTTCAATTTCTTTTGTATCAAATTTCATTTTTTCAAAAATTATATTTTTATATTTTTGATCGTTTTGAAAAGATTCGCTTATTAAACTTGCGTAATCGAAATATTTATCATTCAAATAACTAAATTCAAAATCTATTATTTTAATTTTGTTATCAAAAATTAAAATATTTCCAGGAACCAAATCTTGGTGACAAAGCACAATGTCCATAGGCTTATTTCGTAATTTAGTTAAACATTTATCTATTTCGGTAATTTCTAAGGGACGATCAATCCAGTTTTTTGTTCGATTATAAAATCAATAAATATATTTTTCATAATCGAAGAGTTCCACTTTATTTTTAATTGGAATTTGATGAAATTTTTTTATTATCATAATGACTTGCTCTATTAATTTGTCATCAATCTCAACATCATTAAGATGTTTAAATTTTTTTTCAAATTTCGAAGCTACATAAAAGTTATTATCATCGAAACCATAATCAATGATTGTGATTGTTTCTGTAAAAAAAGGAATAATATTTTTGATCACATTAATTTCGTTTTGACGATTAAAAAATACATTAGTTTCGGATTTGCTATATCTAATAAAAATATCATTTATATCAATAAATGTTTGGTTGCTCAATCCTAAATTTAATTGGGTTTTAATTTGAAATTTCATTTAACCTTTATATTGCTCCTGAATAATATTACTATTATTATATACTGTATATATATAATTAGAGGTATACTATATGAAAAAAAGTTATAGTCATCTTTATTATGGAGATGGTAAAGGTAAAACATCTATTTTGAATGGTTCAGCGATCAGGGCATTGGGTGCTGGTAAAAAAATTAAATATTATAGATTTTTAAAAAATGTAGTATCTAGTGAAGATAATATTTTTGATCAATTAGGCATCGAGTTTATTAAAATTTATCAATCTGGAAATAAATTTATTTGAGAAATGAACGAAAATGAAAGAAGAAGATTTAAACAAGAAATGAGAGATGGATTTAGTAAACTTTACGAAGATTTAACTAATTCTGATTATGATTTAATTTTAGCTGACGAATTATTGGATTGTATTGTTAATAAACAAATAACAGAAACAGAATTATTAAAATTATTAAAAGATAAAAAAGACAATATAGAATTTTTAGTTTCCGGTCATCAAGTAGACCCTGTGATTATTAATGCTTTTGATTTGGTCAGTTATGTAAAAAAAGAAAAACATTATTTTGACACACATAAGCAATTTGCTAGAAAGGGGATTGAATTATAATATGGGATATTCAAAGTTAAATATTGTACTATTTGAACCAGAAATTCACACTAATGTTGGTGCTATTATGAGAACTGCTTCAGCTTTAAATGCTAAATTACATTTAATTGAGCCATTCGGTTTCTTCTTTGATGAAAGATTTGAAAAATCTTTAAATAGATCAAGTGCAAATAATGTAAAAAATGTTAATTATACATTGTATGATGATTGAAATGATTTTATACAAAAACATCCTAATAAAAATTTTTATTTCAGCACACGTTACGCCCAAAAAATTTATACTGATTTTAATTTTCAAGAAAATAAAGAAGAATTTTTTTTAATTTTTGGCAAAGAATCAACAGGCATTCCGATACCAATTTTGAAACAACATTTAGAAAATTGTATGCGTATACCCATGCAAGATAATGTGCGTAGCTTAAATTTATCTAATTCAGTGAGTATCATCTCTTATGAAATTTTAAGACAATTAAATTTTGAAAATTTGGCAAAAAAAGAAGTCCAAAAAGGACCTAATTTTTTATTAAAATAATTATTTAAAAAAATACCGTTAAACATATTTTATTCAGCATCAGGATCAGGTGGTGATGGTACTGGATCTGTAGTGAAATCACCATAAATTAAATAATGAAATATTCCGCCAATAAATTCTTGATATTTGTCAGGAGCACCAACTTGAAAACCGGAAAATTCTCCATCATGAATAAAAATAAATAAAGGTAAACCATCTAAACCAATATCTTCTCTAGATAACTCAAGATTTTTATAATTATCATTATTAGAATTAAAATCTTTATATCAATTAACAATTCAGTCGCTCATCGATTTTACAGAATCATCTTCATAAGCACTTTCTTCAGATTCAACTTGATAGTGCAGAAAATCAATTTCTTTAAAATCTTCTTTACCATAATCAGGTCATCTGTGCAGAGAACTTGGGTCATTATAAATTTCACTTCAACTTGCTGATGCTAATTCTGGAGTGTCAAAATGATCTTTCCAAATATTGTAGTAAAAGTCTTCACAAAAAGGACAATCATCAGCCCCTACATAAATAACGGCATTGCGTTTTTGATCTAATTCTGGAAGAAATGTAGAATTATAAAAGTTATCATCACTACAAGAAATAACACTAACTGCCGGAACCACTGCAATTGACAATGAACCTAAAAAACTTACCAGTTTTTTCATAATAACCTCAAAGTAAATATAATGTAAAAATAATAATATATTTTTAAAAAACTTACAAGATTTTTCATTAATTTCATTATAAAAATAAGATTAAAAATTATCTTAAAATATGGTAAAATTATAGTATATGTTCTTTTTGAAAGTTATATAAGGTCTTAAAATGTCGGATAGTTCGATGTATATAATTTTATTGTCAATAATGTTCGTTTTGCTTTGCTTAACTTCGTTTTTTAGTTTTGCAGAAACAGCTTTAACTTCAATTAATTTAATAAGAATTAAAAGTATTGCTAAAAATAGTAATAATGATTATTCAGTAAAAAAAACTAAACAAGCGAAACGAGTTTATCGTTTTGTAAAAGATTATAATCGAACACTAATGACAATTTTATTGGGTAATACGATGGCCAATACAGGTTTGGCAACTATTGGTGCAGTTTTCATAGGTTTTTTTATACAAGAACCTACAATTTCGATGTTAGTGTCTACTTTTGGGTTAGGTATATGCATTTTAATTATTGGTGAGGTTTTACCAAAAACCATTGCTAAATCTAATCCAGAAAAAATTTGTATGTTTTTATCTAGACCAATTATTTTTTTCATTTATTTTTTATATCCATTTACATGATTAATTACTTTAATCAAAATTACCCGTAAGGATCCAAGCGCGACAGAAAAAGAACTTTTAGAGTTATTGAAAACCATTGAGTCAGAAGGTGTAATTGAAAGTGCAGAAAAAAATTTAATTGAATCTGCAATTAAATTTGATGATAAAAAAGTTGGAGATATAATGATTCCAATCAAAAAAGTTTCAACGATTGACATTAACTCCACATTCGCTGATTTTAAAAAAGTTTACAATAAAAGCCATTTTTCAAGAGTCCCAGTTTCCGATTCATCAAATGGAAACATTGTAGGTTTTGTAAATGTTAAAAATATTTTAAACTTAATTATCGGTGATGATGAATTTGATCCTTCTAAAATTATGAGTGAATGTGTTTATGTTGATTTTAACGATAGCTTAGATAAAGTGTTAAAAGTTATGCAATCTGAAAGAGTGCACATTGCATCTGTTATCACTAAAAAATCAAAAAACAATAAAGCTCTAGGGATTATCACATTTGAAGATTTAATCGAGGAAATAGTAGGGCAAGTTTATGATGAAAAAGATCATATTGGTCAAGTTGTAGATGTCGGTAATCAATCTTTTCATGCTGAAGGAAATTCATTATTATCTCAAATTTTTCCAGAAAAATTAAAAATAGAAGTTCCTGAAGAATTTAAAAATAAAACATTGTATAGTTGATTTGCCGATCAAATTCATATTACTAATGAAAATGAAATTAATGATAATTCAGAATTAGTTTATAAAAATTATTTATTTACAATTAAAAAATATGACAAAAATAAACAAAAAATTATTTTTGAAATTGAAAAATTATTAGGTCCTGATGAAGATAAAACTTTAATAAAATAATATTATTTATAATTTAATCCAAGTTTATCAAAAACTAATTCAATTTTTTTATGCGCAACCTTTCTAGCCTTATTTGCTCCATAAATAATTAATTCATCTAATTTTTTCGAATTAATTAAATTATTGTATTTTTTTTGAATGTCTGAAAGCAAGATGTTAATTTCTTTACTTATTTCTTGTTTAAATTCACCATAATTTTTCCCTTCAAAAAAAACAACAGCCTCTTCAATTGTTATTTTTCGAAGACAACTATAGATTGTTAATAAATTACTAACACCAGGTTTTTTAACTTCATCATAATAAATTTTATTTTCGGAATCAGTAACTGCTGAATTTATTTTTTTAATAACGACCGCTGGTTCATCTAGCATTCGAATAAAACTTTTTGGATTTTCACTCGATTTTGACATTTTTTTATCAGGATTTTGCAAGTCTTTAATTTTACTTCCAGTAGTTGCGATGTATGGTTCCGGAATGGTGAATAAATCAGTTTTAGTTTTGTTGTTTAAACGGATTGCTAAATTTCTAGTTAATTCAATATGTTGTTTCTGGTCCTTGCCGACAGGCACTAATTCTCCGTCATAAAGTAAAATATCGGCAGCCATTAGAGTGGGATAAGTTAGAAGTCCAGAAGGGATATAATCACTTCCGTTTTTACCCTTAATTTTTGATTTATCCTTAAATTGTGTCATTCTTTGCAACTCGCCAATTGTAGAGTGACATAAAAGTATATGCGCTAAATTCGCATGCTCCAAAACATCACTTTGCACAAACAAAGTTATTTTTTCAGGATCCAAACCACAAGCAAAATAAAGTGCAAACATGTTTTTTATATTATTTTTAAGTTCTTCACGTTCTAATTCAGCAGGATTTGTGATTCCATGAAGATTTGCTACAAAAATAAATAAATTATTTTTATCTTGCAACTCTACAAAATGACGAATTGCTCCAATATAATTACCAATTGTAATATCTCCAGTAGAAGTTATACCTGATACAATAGTTTTATGTTTAATCATTTATCTATATTCCTTGAATAATGTTTCTTTATTAGCATATAATAATTTAAAATATTTGTAAATTTAAAATTATTTATTTAAAAGGTGTTTTGATAATGAAATATAATATTGTTAGTAATGATTACAAAGAATCTTCTGAATTAAAAAACAAATTGCAAAAAGCATTAGATGAAAATAAGATTTTTGAATTATCAAACGACAACCCTCAGGTAGTTTTTATCATCGGTGGAGATGGAACATTTTTAAAAACTATTAATAAATTTCAGCATTTATTGTTTAATGATGATTTTTATTTAGTACCCATTAAAGCGGGTTCTTTAAATTTTTATAGTACTTTTAATGAGACGAATTTTTTAGAATCTTTAAATTTATTAAAAAACATTCAAAATGAATTTATTGATAAATTGTCTTTATTGGAAGTTGAATTACCAGATAAAACAAGATATGCCATTAACGAAATTAAAGTAATTGATCATGTTAAAACCTTATCTACAAAAATTTTTGTTAATGATGAATTGATAGAAAATTTTACTGGTAGTGGAATAGTGATGGCTACCAAAACCGGCTCAACTGGTTATATTAAAAGTATTCAAGGTTCAATAATTTTAAGTGAATTAGAACTTTGAGAAATAGCGGAAATAGCACCTCTGTCAAATGCTGTTTTTTCCACAATTAATAGTCCAATAATAATGGATAAGAATCAGATTATTTCACTTGAAGGAAAATTAAAAGGGAAAAGTATTATTATAGATACTTTTGAATATAAATTAGAAGTTGATAAACTACAGATTAAAATAGCAGAAAAATATTTAAAGGTGTTAGTTAATCCCGACAATAGAATGACAATTACTTGTCGTTTAAAAAAAACACTGACACATAATTTAAAAAAATAATTAAATATTTAACTATAAACATTATTTAACTATTTTTTTGCTATTCTTAATTATTTAGTTTAAAATGTTGTTAACTTTTTTATTATATCTGTATTTAAGTTGTAAGAGATAATTTTAAATAAAATATAAATATTTAATTGTGAGGTTTTGAATGGCAAATATTAACTTTTTTGCTCTTGGTGGTTTAGACGAAAGAGGGAAAAATCTTTATGGTATAAATGTAGACGGAGATATTTTTTTATTTGATTTAGGAGTTAAAAATCCAGATCGTGATACTTTAGGGATTGACACTGTCATCCCAAATTTTGAATATTTGAAAAAAAATAAAAAAAACATTAAAGGTGTATTTGTTTCAAAAGTGAGCGCAGAAAATTGCAATGCAATAGCTTATTTATTAAAAGAAATCAATGTTCCAGTTTACGGTAGTCAAATGTTATCGAAGGTTTTAAAATTTAATTTGACTCAATTTAAATTATTTAATCGTTTCAGTAATTTTGTTTTAATAAAAAATCATCAAATAATAAATTTTGACAAAGTAAAAATAGAGATTTTTTCTACTACTACAGGAGTTCCTAATTCTTTTGGTTTTGTAATCCATACTGCAGATGGAAAAATAGTTTACACTGGTGATTATATTTTTGATAATTCAAATAACGAAATTTTTGCTACTGATATTCAACATTTATCAAAAATAGGGATGGACAAAAATGTATTATTACTTTTGTCAGAATCATCATCTGCTTTAAATTCTGGTTTTACAGCACCTGATCACAAAATAACAAATTATATTTCAAAATATATAAAAGAGTCAAAAGGAAGAGTGATTTTCTTTTGTTTTGATCAGGATATTCATAAAATATATGAATTGGCTAATTTATTAGAAAATTCAGATTTTGATGAAATTGGAGTGTATGGTCAAAATTTAATAGAGGCTTTAAGTTTAAAGAATGGTAAAGAATATTCAATAGGCAATATTAAGTTAAAATTACTTGTGAATCTAAAAAATAAAGAACGTAATGCAATTATTGTTACAGGAACAGGTCAAAAACTTTATAATCGTTTAATTCGTATCGCGCAAGACTCTGATGATTTAATGAAAATTAGAGAAGATGACACAATTATTTTAGCAACCCCACCTGTTTCAGGAAATGAATTAAGTCACGCTAAAGTATTAGATGAACTAACAAGAACTAATGCTAAAGTAGTGACACTGAGTTCTTCAAAAGTTAAAACAATGAATGCAAGTTATGAAGACATCAAGCAAATGGTTAGTTTAATTAAACCAAAGTATTTTATTCCTGTACGTGGTCTTTACAAAGATTTCATAGGGGCTAAAAATGCAGCAATTGAAGCAGGTGTTTCGAAAGAAAATGTTTTGATTGCGGATAATGGTCAATTATTTAACTTTAAGGATAAAGAGTTTAAGAAAAATAATATTTTAAAAATCCCATGTGGTGACACATTTGTTGATGGAATTGGAATTGGTGACATTGGTCCGATTGTGTTAAATGATAGAAAACAATTGGCAAACGACGGGGTTTTAATTGTAGGTGTGGCGATCGGAATAAAAACCAAAAAAATTATTTCAACTATTGATATCCAAATGCGTGGTGTTATGTTTATCAGCGAAACTAAAGAAATTTTTAAAAAAATTGAACAAATCATTACTAGTGTCATTGATGAGCATCGCTTTAAATTTGAACAAGAAAAAGAATTTGATCTAAAAAATGTTCGTTTTGATATGCAAAACAAATTGTCTTATTTTTCTAAAAAACAAATCGGTAAAAATCCAATTATTCTTTCAATAATTAAAGAAATTTAATTATTTTATGTTATATTATATATATTGTTTTATTTTTTAAAATAGGAGCCAAAAATGCGCGAAGGTATTATTTTACGTTGTATAGATTGTAAAAATGAAAATTATATCTCTAAAAGAAATAAAAAACAAAATACAAATAAAGTAGAAGTTAAAAAATATTGCAGTAAATGCAATTCTCATATTGTTCATAAAGAGAAAAAATAAATTTTACAAAATAATAATCACTGAATTTATAAATAATAATAAAATTGAATAGTACATAAATGGGTAAATACTGATGGGTCGAAATGAAAAAAAAACAGGGTCAATTTTTCATATTACAAAGATTATAAGATATAAAGATAGTATTGGCTGAATAATAAATTCATTTTTAATTACATTATTTCTAATTATTTCAATAGGACGTTTGACTATTGTTGGTCAATTTTTTGATGATGTTTTATTTGATTTTTTATTTGGTTGGTTTAAATATATTTTTTATAGTATTGCAATTATTTTTCTAACATTTTATATTTTTGGTAGAAAAATATTATTGAACAAAAGTTTCATATGATTTTCACTTATATTTGCAGTTGTTTTATTATGAACTACCAGTTCAATCAGTATTATCGCCGATAGTGTCAATAATAAAAAAATCCCTGCGTGATCAATAGATAATTTTATAACCATAAACCATTCATATTTTTTAAATTGAAAAAATAATTCAATTTTTGGCACTAATGAACAACTGAATTTATGAGGTTTTAATGGTTCATGGATGAAACCATATTCAGGAGGAGGGTTCATAGGAGCAATTATCTCTTCAATTACTTCATATTTAACTATATATGGTTCGGCGTTAGTTTCGATAATGTTTAGTTTGATTATATTTATCAATTTCTTTTTAAACTCTACTGAAAAAGAACCTTCAAAAAAATCTTTAAAATTATTTAGATTATTTAATTATTCTAACTTTTCAAAAGAAAGACAAATTAACTACTTGAATGATTTTAATTCTAATCAAGTTTTACATGAAACAACTCAAGGAGATATAACTTTGCAATATTCAGGTATTGATATTGCTAATATTGCGAGTCCTTTAGAAAATGTGTTGCATGGTGTCGGGAATAACCCTAAACAAGATTTAGGTAAAACCCAGATAATTAATTTTAATTCTGATGATAGTTACACTACAGAATTTCAACAATATAATAAGAGCAAACAATTCAATCCTAAAAAAGCTAAAACACCTTTCATTAAACCTTCTAGATCAACAAAAAAATGAGATAGAAAAAGTCAAATGCCAGAAGAAAATAAAATTATTTTGCCTGATGATTACAAAGAAAGACTAAAAGGATTGCCAGTATACAAAAATGCTTATGGGAAAAATGTGACTTTAGAAAAAGCACGTGAACATTTTTATGAACAAAGCTCAGTTACTCCATTCGGTATTGCTGGTAAAACAGATCCATGAACTTTAAACTCTAAAAAAGAATCAACTAATTCTGATGATAATTTCAAAAATATTCAAAATCAATCACCAAAAGAAATGTATCAACCAAATAATAATTTTGATTATTTAGATGATGATTATAGTGAAGAAGATGTTTTATATCATAATTCAGTTGATGAAAATTTTAAAAAAACTGCTCCAAATGTATTTATTCACCAAGAAATGCATCGTTCAAATAATAATTCAAATCCAGATTTTAAAAATCAATTTGCAAACAATAATAAAAATATTAATTATCGTTTACCATCAATCACGATTTTAGATGAACCCAAATTAAACACAAAGAGCATTGAAATTAATAAAAAAGAAGCTTTAAAAAAAGGGGAAGATTTAAATACACTATTTTCTGAATTTAATATTAATATAAAAGTTAAAAATATTGTTATAGGACCTTCAATTACTAAATTTGAAATTGTTTTAGCTCCAGGTGTAAACGTTAGAAAAATAAAAAGTATCGAAGAAAACATTAAAGTAGTTTTAAAAACAAAATTTATTCGTATCGAAGCGCCAATCCCTGGAAAATCTGCCATTGGTGTAGAGGTAGCAAATGCCGTTCCCGATAAAGTGTTTTTCTCACAAATTATAAATGATAAAGGTAAATCTAAATTATCCTTAGCAATTGGAAAAGAAGTTGATGGAACCCCTTTGTTAGCAGATCTAAAAACAATGCCCCATTTATTAATCGCAGGTTCTACTGGTTCTGGAAAATCTGTATGTATTAATTCAATTATCGCTTCTCTTTTAATGGGTTCAAAACCTTCAGAAGTGAAGATTTTGATGATAGATCCTAAAAAAGTAGAATTAAGTTCTTATGATGGAATCCCTCATTTATTAGCTCCAGTAGTAACTGATACTAATCATGCTAATAATGCATTAAAAAAAATGGTATTAGTAATGGAGGAACGCTATAACATATTAAAAAAATCGAATTCTAGAGATATTAAATCATATAACAGCAAAGTTAAAAAATCAGAGGCGATGCCATATATCGTTATTATTATTGATGAATTAGCAGATTTAATGATGACTAGTGGAAAAGAAGTAGAAGATTCTATTAGGCGTATTACACAGTTAGCGAGAGCTGCTGGGATCCACTTGATTGTTGCAACACAACGTCCTTCAACTGATGTGGTGACCGGAGTTATTAAAACTAATATCCCTTCAAGAATTTCATTTTCTGTTGCTTCATTTGTAGACTCTAAAACTATTCTGGACGCTTCAGGTGCAGAACGATTGGTAGGTAAAGGTGATATGTTATATTCTCCTTCGGATGATAATAATTTCATTCGTGCTCAAGGAGCATTCATTAACGATCGTGAAATTCAAGAGTTAATAAATTATACAAAAAATCAACAAGAAACAGACTACTGAGATGAATTTTTAGATTTAAACGACCTTCCTTCCGAAGAAAACGGAGGTTCATATGGAACAGATGAATTTAATGATCCTATGTTTGAAAGAATCAAATGTTATGTTATTGAAACTCAAAAGGCATCAACATCATTTATACAAAGAAAATTTCAAATTGGATACAACCGTGCTGCACGAATTATAGATTATTTAGAAGATACAGGAGTGATTGGACCAGCTAATGGCACAAAACCACGTGAAGTATATATTTCGAATTATGAACAATATAATTAATAATCGCTACCATCTATTTTAGAACAAAAACCAACAAAATTTTTTGTTGGTTTTTCTTATTTTATTTTATTGAAATTATGGTAAATGGTATTATTTATTG
This sequence comes from Spiroplasma endosymbiont of Amphibalanus improvisus, assembly GCF_964030645.1. Lineage (NCBI taxonomy): Bacteria > Bacillati > Mycoplasmatota > Mollicutes > Entomoplasmatales > Spiroplasmataceae > Spiroplasma > Spiroplasma endosymbiont of Amphibalanus improvisus. The sequence continues at coordinate 334,037 of NZ_CAXIPX010000003.1, read as the reverse complement.
ATAATAAACTGAAATGAAAGATTTAAAATGATAAATAAAAATGATGATTTAATTGAACAAGTTAAAAATTTAACTAATGAACCAGGTTGTTACTTATATTTTAATTCCAAAAATCAATTAATATATATTGGAAAAGCCAAAGCATTAAAGAAAAGAGTTTTAAGTTATTTTAGCGGTCCTAAAGATTTTAAAACTACAAAATTAGTATCAGAGATTGATCACTTGGAATTTATAATTACGAAAACTGAAAAAGAAGCTTTGATTTTAGAACATAATTTAATTAAGAAAAATAAGCCAAAATATAATATTTTATTAACTGATGACAAAAGGTATCCTTATATAGCCATTACTAACGAAGTGAATCCTACATATAAATATTTAAGAACTTTAAAAAATTTAAAATATAAAAAAAGTTACGGACCATTTCCTGACGGAAGCAAAGCAAAGCAAATATTAGAAATATTAGAATACTTGTATCCTTTGCATCGTTGCCAAAAAATAAATCAACCTGAACCATGTTTTTATTTTCATATCAACCTTTGTTCTGGAGCTTGTTTTAAAAAAATAGAAACAGATTATTATAATAAAATGATTTATAAAATTAATCGCTTTTTCAAAAGTAATACTAAAGAAGTGGCACAAAAACTAAAAACACGAATGTCAAAATTGGCAGATAATTTACAATTTGAAGAAGCAAATAAAATTAAAAAAATAATTCAAGTTATCGAATGAACAACAGAGGCACAAACGACAGAATTAACTAAAAATATTAATGCTGATTTTATTAGCTATCAAGTTTTAGATAATTATTTCTTTGTAGTAATTTTATTTTTTAGAGAGGGCAAATTAATAAATAAAAATAGTGATCATTTAAAAATTAATTTAAATGATAAAGAAGAAGATTTGATTAATATCTATTTACAAGAAATTTATTCGAAAAACATCAAACCAGATAAAATATTTTTAAATGTTAATCATGATTTAGAAAAATTAGAATTATTTTTTGAAAACATCTATAAACCAAAAACTAAAAATGAGTATGCCGTTATGGAAATGGCTACTAAAAATTTAGATGAATTAATTGAAAATTATCTAATTAAACAAAAACTGAAAAATAGTATTAGTCCTTTAGAGAGTTTAGAAGAATTAAGACAAACTTTACAATTGACAGAAATTCCTTATCAAATTGAAATTTTTGATATCGCCAACATTTATCAAGAGCATATTACAGGTGGTTGTTGTGTTTTTAAAAATGGTGTTGCTAATCGTAATAATTTCCGTAAATATAATCTAGATGAAAGTTTTACCAATGATTACAGTAGAATGGAGGAGACAACTAGACGTCATTATTCAAAGATGTTGAAAGAAAATAAACCCTTACCAGACTTAATAATTGTTGATGGCGGAAAACCGCAAGTGACTGCTTTAGGAAATACATTAAACAAATTAAGTTTAAAAATACCTTACATTGGTTTAGCTAAAGATGAACGACACAAAACTAATTTATTAGTATTAAGCGATAAAAGTGAAGTAATACTAAACAAAAATAGTAAAATGTTTTATTTATTATCTAAATTTCAAGAAACTGTTCATCAATATGTAATTACACATTATAGAAATAATAAAAATAAGGATGTACAAAAAACAACATTAGAAACAATTAGAGGTATTTCACAACAAAAAGCTAACTCCTTGTATAAAGAATTTGGTGATATTGAAAAAATGAGACAAGCCAATTTTGAAGCATTAAATGCTATTGTGAAAAATAAATCAACTACAGATAATTTGCAAAAATTTTTAAAAACATTTAAATAATAAAAAAATATGGTATTATATTTTTAAATGCCCTCGTAGCTCAGCAGGATAGAGCACGCGCCTTCTAAGCGTGTTGTCAGGGGTTCGAATCCCTTCGTGGGCGCCATTTAATTTTTAACACCTTTTTTCTTTATTTTTAAAAGAGAAAAGGTGTTTTTATATTATTAGAAAAGTGAGAAAATTATGAGTAACATTAATCATTATGAAGAAACTCTTGAAAAAATTAAAAAACAAATAAAAGATCAAAACATTGAAATAGCCAATAAAATTTTAGATGAAGAATTAAGTATGCCGTATATCCCTGAGGATTATGAGATAAAATTTGTAAATTTAAAAAAAGAAATTTTAATTAGTATGGGTAAAAAATATGCTTCAGAGCACATTATCATTGCCCCTGAGCAATGAGAGAATATTTTGTTGAATTCAAATGACCCACAAAGTGAAATAATGATCATCAATCAATTGGTAGAAAGTAATATTCGAAAACATTTAGAATTATGCAAAAAATATTTTTTATTAGAAGATTCGGAAATTAATAAAATTGAACTTTTAAAAGCTTTAAATGATCAAAAAATTGATGAAACTTTTGAAATAAGTTGATACAAGAAAAAAAGAAAGATTAACCCTGTAGAAATTGATTGAAAACATTGAAATCAATTATATGATCAAATCAATACTGCTATAACTGGTTTTCTGGAAATTGATGAACCAAGTCTTATCCCTTATTCTGAAATAATTCTTAAGGATTATATTTTCAATAATATATTTGAGGAACAATTTATAGAAAAATCAAAAGAAGAAAAGAACATTGCCTTAATAGTTATATATTTAACTAAAATTTGAAATGGTGATGAATTAAAATTAGCTGATTTTGTAAAATTACATTGTTTAAAAAATGAAGAATTAAAATATCATATTAATTTATTAATAAACATGAAATACTGAAGAGAAAATTAATGTTATAAATTATAAAATATTTGCTATAATTTTAATTATGAAATTATATTTAAGGAGATAATAAATGGAATTTAAAGCTAAAAAAATACCTGAATCAGGACAAGGACAATGAAAAGTAATAATCACCGGAACAGAGTGAAAAGAATTTATTGAAAAAGCTAAAAATAGTTTTAAAAGTAAGTTATCAATACCAGGTTTTAGAAAAGGCAAAGTTCCAGAAAATTTAGTTAAAAAACATTTGACTGAGGAAAAACTTTTAAATGAAGCCCATAATTTTGTTTTAAAAAAAGCATATGATTATGCAATAACTCAAAAGTCTCAAATCGAACCTTATACAACTCCTGAAATAGAAATTGAAAAACTTTCAATGAATGAATATATATTAAATTTTAATTTTGATATTAAACCAGAAATTAATATCAAAAAATACACAGGTTTTAAAGACATTAAAAAAGAACCTGTAAATGTAACAGAAAAACAAATTAACCAATCAATTGATAGTTATCGTGAAAAATTTGCTATTTATGCAGATAAAACAACTGCCATTTCAAAAGGTGATTTGGTTAAATTTGATTTTATCGGTTATGTTAATGGAGAACCATTTCCTGGCGGGAATGCTGTAGATTTTACTTTGGAAATTGGTTCTAATAAATTTATCCCTGGATTTGAAGACAAAATGATCGGATTAAAAATAGGTGAATCTAAAATAGCAGTTAAATTTCCAGATGATTATCATGTAGAAAACTTAAAGTCACAACCTGCAGAATTTAACTTAAATATTAAAGAAATTAAAAGTAAAACTTTACCCAAAATTGATGAAGAATTAGTTAAAGATGTTAACTTGCCAGATGTTAACAATATTTCAGAATTTAAAAAATTTATTAAAAATTCCATTCACACACAATTGAAAAAATCTGAAACAGACCGTTTTATAGGCGAGTTGTTTCAAAAAATTATTCAGGATTCAAATATTATAATCCCTAGTTCAATTGTTAATAAAGAAGCGAATAAGTTAGAAGTTGAATTTGAACAAAAGTTAAAAGCTAAACAAATTGACAAGAAATTTTACAAAGAGCAATCTGGATTAACTGATGAAGATATTAAAAATGAATTAATTATTGATGCTAGAAGTCGAATTGCTAATGGTTCAATTGTTGAGTTCATTAAGCAAAAAGAGCAAATCAAAGCGTCAGAAAATGAAGTTGCTGATCAATTTAATCAATTAGCCAAACAATTCAATATTGACGTTAAAACTTTAAAAAATGGTATCGTTTCTGAAGAACAAATAAAAACTCAAGTAACTAATGATAAAGTTTTTGAATTTCTATATGAAAATAATGGTGCTCAGGAAAAAATTGAAAAAGCAATTAAACCAACAAAACCTTTAGAACAACCAAACCAAAAATAATTTTATTTTAAAAATAATTTATATATTTTAAATTAGTAAAAATGATATAATAATATTAGGTTTTATTATTAAAATTATTATTTTTTAAGGAGTAGAAAATAAACATATGGGTCGTGATGATAATCAAATAAAAACTAAAGATATTCCAATATTAGTTACAAGAGGTAGTTTTATCTATCCTGGTTTTGAACAAGTTTTAGAAGTTGGTAGAGATAAATCTGTTAATGCCATTAAAACTGCTCGCAGTAAATTTGATTCAAAAATGGTGTTGGTTAGTCAAATTAATCCATTAGATGATGATGTATCACTAAATGATATTTTTAAAGTGGGTGTATTAGTTCAATTTGTAATTAGAAGAGAATGAGAAGATGGTTCTTTTACTGTCAATTTTAAAGCTTTAGAAAGAGTTAAAATTTTAGATTTAAAAGATGAAGATTATTATTACTCTGATATTAAAGTGTTAGAGTCAAAAGTTAAATCCGATGAAGTAATATCTGATAAGGTTGCTAAAAATTTAAAAGAATATATTTCTGATAAACAAACTTCTTTACCTGATGAATTATTAGATCAAATAGGTGATTCTGTTAATGGTTCAAACATTGTAGATACAATTGCTCAATTTCAAACATTTTTATCAATTGATAAAAGACAAAAAATTTTAGAAGAATTGAATGTTGATAAACGTTTAGATTTAGTATTTGATTATTTATTAGCAACACAACAAAATCAAGACATTGACAATCGTATTGCTAAAAAAATTCAACAACGCGTGGACGACCAGCAAAAAGAATTTTATTTGCGTGAAAAATTAAAAGCGATAAAAGATGAGTTGAGTGATATTTCTGACGAAAATAATGATTTAAAAAAATACAAAACAAAGTTAGAAAAAAATCCATATCCTAAATACATAAAAGAACGTGTTTTGTCTGAAATAAAAAGATATGAACAATTGCCACAGTCATCAAGTGAAGCTAACATCATTAGAACTTATATAGATTGAATGATGGCATTGCCATGATTTGAATTAACTGAGGTTAAATATAATCTTGCTTTCGCTAAAAAAACTTTGGACAAACACCATTGAGCTTTAACAAAAGTTAAGGAAAGAATTATTGAATATTTGGCAGCACAATCAATGACTAAATCCCAAAAAGGTTCAATAATTTGTTTATTAGGTCCACCAGGTGTTGGAAAAACTTCTCTTGCAAAATCAATCGCAGAAGCAACAGGTCGAAATTTTGTAAAGGTTTCTTTAGGTGGAGTTAAGGATGAATCAGAAATTCGTGGTCATCGTAAAACCTACATTGGAGCAATGCCTGGACGAATCATTCAGATGATGAAAAAAGCTAAATCTAAAAATCCGTTATTTTTATTAGACGAAATAGATAAGATGTCATCAGATTACCGCGGTGATCCAGCTTCAGCTTTATTAGAAGTACTTGATCCAGAGCAAAATAAAGACTTTTCAGATCATTATATTGAAGAAAATTATGATTTAAGTCAAGTAATGTTTTTAGCTACTGCAAATTATTATGAGAACATTCCAGAGGCTTTATATGATCGTATGGAAATAATCAATTTATCTTCATACACAGAATTGGAAAAACATAAAATTGCTAACAAATATTTAGTACCAAAAGTATTAGTGCAAAATGGATTGGCTGACGGTCAATTAAAATTTGATAAATCTAGTATTGATGAATTAATTAAGCATTATACGAGAGAAGCCGGAGTTCGTCATTTAGAACGTTGTTTAAATTCAATTGCTCGTAAGTTTATAGTTAAACTATTAAAAAAAGAAATTGAAACTTTAGTAGTAGACACAAAAATTGTTCATAAATTCTTAGGTAAAAGAGTTTATGAACATACAGATAAACAAAAAAAAGCTGATGTAGGTGTTGTTACCGGATTGGCTTACACTCAATTTGGTGGAGATATATTACCTATTGAAGTAAATCATTTCAAAGGAAAAGGTAATTTAATTTTAACTGGTAAATTAGGCGATGTAATGAAAGAATCAGCATCCATTGCCTTGGATTATGTAAAATCAAATGCTAAATTATTTAAAATTGATGAAGAAATTTTTGAAAATTTAGACATCCATATTCATGTCCCTGAAGGTGCTGTGCCCAAAGATGGACCATCAGCAGGTATAACTTTAACTACTGCAATCATTAGTTCCTTAACTGGCAAACCTGTATCAAAAGATTTAGGCATGACAGGAGAAATCACTTTGAATGGTCATGTATTGCCAATTGGTGGTTTAAGAGAAAAATCAATTTCAGCAAATCGTTCTGGATTATCACAAATTTTAATTCCTTCTAAGAATACAAAAGACTTAGATGATATTCCAAAAGAAGTTAAAAGCAAATTAAAAATTGTTCCAGTATCTGATTATCACGAAGTTTACAAAGTGGTATTTGGTAATAATGCTTAAAATATTTGAATCTAATTATGTAACTAGCGCAGTGGACAAAAAAGGGTGAATTAATGACAATGTTCCAGAAATTTGCTTTATAGGGCGTTCCAACGTTGGTAAATCTAGTTTCATTAATATGTTTACTAATCGAAAAAATTTGGCTCGTGTAGCTTCACTTCCGGGTAAGACACGCATGCTAAATTTTTTTAGTATTAATAGAAATCAATTTCGTATTGTTGATGCACCAGGATATGGATATGCTAAAATAAGCGAAAAACAAAAAAAAGATTTTGGTAAATTAATGGATGAATATCTATCTTTGCGTCAAAATTTAAAAATTGTGTTTTTTTTATTAGATTCTAGAAGAATCCCTAACGAAGATGATTTGTTAATGAAAACATTTTTGGATCAAAAACATTTTTCAGTTATTTACATTTTAACAAAAGTAGATAAATTAAAAAAAAATGAAATTAAAAAAAATAAAGATATGATAATAAAACATCTAAACATTGAAACAAATAAAAATCCAATGATTATGACTTCATCTTTAAAAAAAACAGGGTTAAACGAATGTTTGGACTATGTTAGTGAAATGTTTAACTAAATATAATATAAAAAAATAACCATTAATGGTTATTTTTTTATATTATATTTAGTTATCTCCAAATGGATCAATTACTACGGGTGTATTAGGCTCAGCAGCTTCACCAACTTTTTTATCAACACCAAATAAATTTCCGTTTGACATTTTTATTCAATCTAATATATCATTTTCATAATCAATTTCTTCGTAAAAATCTTTCAAAAATCATTCGTAAAATCGTACTGTTAAATGGTCTTGCAATGCATGTGCATTTGAAGACAAAATATTTGTTAGATTTAAAAAATTAGTTTTAATTTTAATTAAAGCCTCTACCAATTCTTGGATTGTTTTAGCTTCATAATTATAATTCATTTTAACATTTTGCAATGTATAACTTACATTGCTAGTTTGCATATAATTCATAATTCTTCTTGTGTGTACTATTGCATCAGCTGCTTCAATTTGAAAAAATTTATAAAAACCATTAAAACCTAGCTCATGAGCACGGATTGACAATGCATAGCTTTTGTATAAATATTCACTATGAACATCTAAAAATTTGTTTAAATCTTTAACTATTTCTTTTTTCATATTTAAGTCCTTTCTTTTTAGTTTTAAATATTATTTATATTATAATATAAATAATATTTAAAAGAAGGATTTTAATTTAAAATGTTTAATAAATCAATAGAATATGTTTTAGACAATTTCCAAACTTCAACAGATGGTTTGAATGACCAAGAAGTAAAAAAAAGAATAGAGGAAGATGGTCTAAATAAAATTACATTAAAAAAGGAACGACATTGAATAATTTTATTTTTAAAATCCTTCACTGATCCATTGTGTATGATATTAATGCTGTCAGCGATAGTCGCTTTATTGACAACTTTAATTTTAGAATCAGATAATCCAGATCTAGTCGATCCTTTTTTTATTTTTGGTACAGTAATATTAAATGCTTTCATTAGTTTATTTCAAGAATTAAAAACAATAAAAAGTGTTAAGGCTTTAAAAAAATTATCTTCACCATTTTGCATTGTACGAAGAGAAGGGAAGGTTAAAAAAATTCCGGCCGATCAATTGGTTTGTGGAGACATTGTAATTTTGGAAGCTGGGAATATTGTTCCTGCTGATTTAAGAATTATTAGTGCTAATAGTTTAAAGGTTAATGAATCTAATTTAACTGGAGAATCATTACCTGTTGAAAAAAATCAAAATAAAATTAACAATGATAAATTAATGCTGGGTGATCAAAAAAATATGTTATTTTCATCAACATTAATAGTCGCTGGTAAAGCAACAGCTGTGGTCACTAGAATAGGGAAACAAACTGAAATCGGAAAAATAGCTGTTCAAATACAAAATGAAAAACAGTTAAAAACTAATCTACAACGTAAAATTAACCACTTTTCTAAGATGCTTGCTTATATAGCCGTTATTTTGTGTATAGGTGTTTTTATATTAATGGAATTTACTACTAGTTCAGAATTATCAGAAACGATTTTAATCTCAATTACTCTAGCAATTAGCATTATGCCAGAATCCCTACCAGTTATGGTGTCTGTCGCCTTAGCGATTTCTTCAAATAGAATGGCTAAGAAAAACGTTATTGTAAAAGATTTGAAAGTGATTGAATCTTTAGGAAGTGTTAATATAGTTTGCTCTGATAAAACAGGTACTTTAACTCAAAATAAAATGCAGGTTGATAAAGTTATTTTTAATAATAAAATTATTGATCGTGAAAATTTTAATTATAATTCAGAAAAAATTGATCATTTTTTAAATTCAAAAGTTTTATGTAATGATGCTCAAATTAAATTAGACAAAAAAATTGGTGATCCTACAGAATTAGGTTTAATTGAATTTTTACAATATAAAAAATTCAATGAGTTAAAATTGAGAGATCAATATACTCGAATTAATGAAGTACCCTTTGATTCTGAAAGAAAATTAATGACAACTGTAAATCTGGTTGATGAGCATAAATTTGTATATTCAAAAGGGGCGATTGATAATTTATTAAATATTTGTAAACAAATTTATGTTAATGGCAAAGTTATAAATTTAACCAAGCAAATGAAAGATGAAATTTTACAGTTGTCTGATAAATTATCAGAACAAGCATTGAGGGTTTTAGGTTTTGCTTATAAAGAATATGATGGCGATGATAAAAATTTGGAAAATAATTTAATATTTTTAGGGGCAATTGGAATGGAAGATCCAATTAAGGAATCTGCAAAAATTGCTATTCAAAAAATGAAAGCTGCTGGTATTAAAATAGTTATGATAACAGGTGATCATAAAGTGACTGCAACAGCTATTGCTAAAAAATTAGAAATTACCCAAGATGACAACAAGACTTTGAACGGTTTAGAAATAGATGGTTTAACAAATGATGAATTAATTGAAAAATTAAAGGCGGGAGTTTGTATTTTTTCTAGAGTTAATCCTGAACATAAAGTCAAAATTGTTAAATGTTTGCAACAGTTAAATTATACAGTTGCCATGAATGGAGATGGAATAAATGATGCTCCAAGTTTAAAAGCCGCCGATGTAGGAGTGGCAATGGGAATTCAGGGAACAGACGTCTCTAAAGAAGCAGCTAATGTCATTTTAGTAGATGATGATTTTCAAACGATTATTTCAGGAATTGACGAAGGTAGAAATGTTTATTATAAGATTAAAAAGGCGATTGCCTTCTTGCTATCTTCTAATTTAGCACAATTAATTTCTTTATTAGCCATAATTTTAATTTATGGTCGTTCTGCAGAGAGTGCTGCAAACATACTATGATTTAATTTAATTATTGAATCTATTTTAACAATACCTATTGCGATGTCTGCTAACAATCCCCATCTAATGGGTAATAAACCTAGAGATAAAAATGAAAATATTTTTCAAGGGATTATATCTTCAATAATTTTTTTAGGAGTTATCACTGGTATAACGGCAATCGGTTCTTATCTAATAGGTAATTATTGTTTTGAACAAAATGAACAACTAGCTAGTTCATTTATGTTTTTTACATTAATTATGGCCCCTATTTTCACTAGTTTAATATTTGAACCAAAAGTGTATAATGGTCAGAGTTTTATGAAAAATAAATTTTTGTTTCTATTCCCAGGAGTAGCATTTGTTTTAAATATATTTATATTTTTTACACCAGGTGTTAATGGAACAATTTTTGGTGTTACAGAAGTGCAAAGTTTTCTTGAGTTGTTTACATTATTCTCATTATCAATAATTCCATTTTTCGCTTTAATTATTTTTCAATTTTTTCAAAAAAAAATATCAAATTTCAAAAAAAAATAAAGGGTTATTATGAAAGAAGAAAAATCAATTTTTAGCATTTTAAAAAATGCCAAGGAAAATGCTAAAGAAATAAATAAAAATGCTGTAAAGTATAAAAAAAATGATGAAACAGTTTTAAATTATGACGTAAATAATTTAACGGTGCAACAAAGGTTGGAAATTGTGAAATTTTTAAATGAACATCCAAATTCCAAAGAAAGTAAAGAATTGATTAATTCAAAAATAAATAATGGATTAGCACCATTTTTAAAACCAAATTCTAATGATAAAGACAAGAATAATAAATAATTATTATTAACATAAGGAAATAAAATAATGTCACTAATTTTAAGCAGTTTGTTGGGGCTAGACCCCACATCAATAACTCCTGATAATACACCTTATAATATTAAATCAGATTATGGTTTTTTTCATGTGTATGCTTTTACTATGACTTTTGGGGTTATTATAGCCATTTTAGCATCAATAATTAAATTGAATAGAAAAAATGTTCCCCTTGATTCACTTTATTTAAGTGTTATTTTTATTATTCCGCTTTCATTATTAGGAGCTAGTTTTTTTGGTAAATTTGGTGTAGAAAATTCAAATGATAAATGGTATGAATGATTTTATTTTTGAAATGGTGGGATGAGTATTCACGGGGGTGTCTTATTTGGTGCTTTTGCTGGAATAATTTATTTTTATTTTGTGGGAAAAAGGCGCAACATTTCCTTGTTTGTTTATATGGATGCTATTTTACCCAACATTTTATTGGGTCAGATTATAGGAAGATGAGGTAATTTTTTTAATCATGAATTATTGGGAAGTCCGACAACATATGAATCACTTTCTTGATTACCACATTTTATTAGAGATAATTGTTTTACCTTTCAAGGGAATCACCCAGAATGAATTCCAAATAGTCACAACTTAGAAATACAATACCGACAACCAATTTTCCTATATGAAAGCATGGGTAATACTTTGGCTTGAATTGTTATAACTTTTTTTGTTCCCAATATGTTTAAATTTAGAAAATGTAATTCTTATAAAAAATATAATTATAGTTTTAAAAGTAATATGAAATATTTATTTGGTAACAAAAAACAACAAGTTAAAGGTATAACTAACAAAGCTGTTTGGAATAAATCCTATTTTGAATATAAACCAGAATTAAAAGAACAATTAAAAATTGAAAATGATCATTTTTCTAGAAAAGATTATGCTACCAAAATAAACCAAATGTATAACCCGAATAATGAAAAAATTGTGCGTTGCGGTGTAGAAGCGGGACTTTATTTTGCCTTTTGAAATTTAGTGCGTATTATTTTGGAGACACAAAGAGAACCAGATATTTACTTTATTCGAAATCACGCAATAATAGACTTTACGGTTTTAGGTTCGATCATCTTTTGAGGTTTTGCTCTAGCTGTTTATTGTCAGTTTTGAGCTCCACATTTTAGAAGAATAGGTATTATTTATGAAAAAAATTATTATAATATGAAAAATATTCAAAATTGAGATTTAGATTGAAAAATAAAGTCTAAATTAAATTATGTTGCAAATAATGAAAAACAAATTGAAAAAGTGTTTTTATTAGAAATTCAAAAATTTTTAGAAACAGATGTTAATAAAGATGACTTTGAAAAAATTAAAATAATAGCTAAAAATAAATATTGTTATAATATTAAATTTTTATTAAAAAAAGAAATTACAAAAAAATATAAATTAGTTTATGAAGAATGTTCAATCATAATTGACATTGCTGTACCATTAAATAAAATGTTAAAAAATATAAAATTTGATATTTCAGATTTTAATTTATTTAATACAAGTAAATTTCAAAAGAAATTAAATATATTTATTCATCAACAAAATATTGATAGCGGACAAATTCATAATGTTATTGGTGCTATAAGGCAAGATTTTGAATCTTTAAATTTAAAATTAGTTACTAAAACTCATATAAAAGGTTATAATATTATTATGTTATCTATTGATAAAAATATTCAGACATCTGAAATAAAAGAAATTAATGGATTATTTAATAAAAAAATTATCTTCTTAGCAAGATAATTTTTAAAATATAATTATATTAATTTGAAGGTAAAAAGATGGGGCGCTCTTTAAAAATTAACAGTATCTTAGGGAAAGAATTTGTTGAACTAGATTTAGAATTATCAAATAATTTTAAATATGAAAATGAAGTAGATTTTATTAAACCACCACCAATGTTAGACCGTAAGAAAAATGAAAAAATTCTTAATAAAATTAATGGTCCACATACAACTTTAGCCATTAAATTTTTCTTTATTTCAGAATTGAAAAATATTTTTCCAGCAGATTTAATTGAAATCTTAGTTAAAGGTTTTACCAATGATGTTGTAGACATCTTGAATGATGGAGAAAATGTAATTCAAGTCAAAACAGATAATAATGAAATCACAGCTATTTTTAAGGATGAACCTAAAAATAAAAATTTTAACGATCATATTTTTTTCAAAATCACAGACATTTTAAAATTAAGAGTTAAAATTCAAAAAGAATTTATTAAAGAATTTAATAATAAAGATTTTCCTATAATTACATTTGGAGTTTCGAATGATCCAAGTGCTAAAAGTAAATTTGTTAATTCGACAATAGTAGCTCAAGATTTACCATTAGCACCAACCAACAGTGCTAGTCTAGCTTTGAAATATGCTAGATTTTGCCCGATTGAAAGTGGACCTATTTTAGTGTTCGATTCATGGTTCTACAACCGTTTGAGCCCAATGGTTTCTAAATTTTTAAAATATTTTATAACTAATCAATACAACTCTAAAACTATTTCGGATCAAATTAAAATTTTAGATTATATCCAAGAGGATTTTTCTTACAGAGTTATCAATCAAGATATTATTGATTTTTATGAAAAACATATAAAACAAATTAATTCAGATATTTTAGCAGAAGCTGAAATTTTCGAATACCAAATAGAAATAGGACAATACGGGACAAATCAAAATGGCGAATAATTTAGTTAAAAAAGAAATAAATGAATCACATTGAGAAGAATTAAAAAAACAAGTGAATAATGTTGATAATTTTGAAATAAAAAATCCTTATTTCAATCAGTTCAATAAAATAATAGGGCAATATAAAGGAAGTAGATTATCTAAATTTATCACCTGTTTTGGTGTTTTTTTGCAAGATAAAGAGGAAATGGAAAATTTTTTACCGATTGATTCTATTAGATACATTGAAGAAGAAATTTATTCAAGAATTATTAAGGCCTTATCTAAATACCCTAATTTTATACGTGTTGAACGTGGTGATAAAAATTCTTTAGGTTTTTTATTTAAAGAAAATTTTAATTCTGATTATTTATTCGAAATGGCACATACTGTGTATAAAATAGCTAAAGCGATTAGTAAAATTAGTAAAAAAGAATTCAATGTTGATTTTTACCCAACCATCTCAATAGCAATGTCTATGATGCAATCTGCGCCTGTGGCAAATAAAGGGATCCAAAAAATAGAAGCACAAAAAGGCGATATTGAATTAAGACTAGCTAATTCAATTGCTCATAAAGCATATTTTGTAGAAAACGAACCCGGTATCCCGATGATTATGGATAGATGAATATACAATAAATTAACCGATGATTTTAGATGGATGGTAAGAGATTCAGCAGAATCAAATTGTGTCGTCACTGGTCCAGAGGGTCAAATAAAAATAAATTTCCTAAAATTACTACCTTTTTTTGATTCTTTTTAATTTTTAAAAGTTTAATAAATCAAACTTTTTTTAACTTTTACTAAATAAAGTTTAGTTATAAAGAATTAATGTTTATTTTTATTAAATTATAATTTTAATAAAATCAATTGCGATAATTATTATTGAATTATTTACTATTTTTGTTTATTATTAATGTGTTATTTTAATTTCTGATTTTCTAAAATGGAGTTGTAGTAAATGAATATAAATGAAAATGGGTTAAAAATCGATAGGTATATTTTTTCTTCTGAAAAATTTGAAGGTCCATTGGATTTGTTATTGTTAATGATCAAGAACAAAGAAATGGATATTACAGAAATCAATTTAATTGATTTGACCAATCAGTATTTAGAATTTATAAAAGAATTCAAAAAAAAACATATTGATTTAGCGACAGAATATTTAACTACAGCAGTTTACTTTTTAGAGATTCGAGTTAAATTATTATTACCGGTTTCACAAGATGAAATAGAGGTTCAATCTGAAGAAGAAATAAAAAATGATTTAATTCTGAGATTGTCAGAATATAAAAAAATTAAGGATGCCGCAATTAAATTTAAAGATATTTACAAAGATAATAAAACATTTTTATCTAAAGATTTGTCAGTCTTAAAAACACCTAAAAGCAATAACAATTTATTACCTTTATCTAAAAAGGATAATATTGATGAACTGGCAAAGGTGTTTATGAGGATGATGGAACGTGCTAATTATCAAAAACCATTAGAATCAAACATTGTTAGACCAAATGTTACAGCAGAACAAATGAGTGAAAAGATATTTAATATTTTGTCTAATGACGTAAATAAATTATGACTGTTAGAAGATATTTTAAGTACCTTTGAATTAAATCACAAAGTATTGGCCGCTAGTTTCGTTGGAATACTAGATTTGTGCAGACATGAAAAATTGTTGATTTCTCAAAACCAACAATTAGGAAAAATTTATTTAAAAAGTAATGTACTAAATTAATTAACAGATAGGAGTTTATATGTTTTCAGATAATGAATTAAGAGCGGCCTTAGAAGGATTACTTTATTTTGTTGGCGATGAAGGTATTACCAAAGAAAAAATGATGGAAGTTTTAGAAATAGATCTAGAAAAACTTGAACTATTTTTAAAAAAATTACAAGATAATTACACTGAAGAACATCGTGGATTATTAATAAAATCATTTGCTAATAAATATCGTTTAACAACAAAAAAAGAATATTATCCTTTTTATTTAAAATTACAAAAAATTAAAACCGAAACTCGTTTAACTCAAGCCTCTATGGAAGTTTTAGCAATAATAGCTTATAAAGGACCTATTTCACGTGTTAAAATTGATGAGTTAAGAGGTGTAAATAGCGATGGAGCATTACATAATTTAAGGGCAAGAAACTTAGTTGAAGAAGCTGGTAAATCGGATGAACCAGGAAGACCGATTAATTTTAAAGTGACAGAAAACTTTTTAAAAGTATTTAATATCAAAAAAATATCTGATTTACCAAAATTAGATATTAATGAAATAATGAGTGGTGAAGATTTATTCCGTTAGATATAAGATTGCACAAGTTTATAGCAAATAGTGGTTATTGCTCTAGAAGAAAAGCTGAGAAACTAATTGCTGAAGGCAAGGTTAAAGTTAATGATTTAACTATAACTAAAATGGGTTTTAAGGTTAATGATTTAGATGTTGTTTATGTTGATGATAATTTAATTGTTGATAAAAAAGAATACATTTATTTAATGTTTAATAAACCAAAAAATTGTATCACTACTTTAATTGATCCTTTAGGAAGAAAAACTATTATGGATTATTTACAAAATTTAGACATCAGAGTGTATCCAGTCGGGCGTCTAGATTTTGATGTATCAGGTTTATTGCTTATAACTAACGATGGAGATTTCACAAATAAAATAATTCATCCAAAACATAATATAAATAAGAAATACGAAATTTTAATCAAAGGATTAGTTAAAGATTCAACTTTAAAACCTTTGCTTTCAGGTGTTAAGATTAAAGAATTTATAACTTCGCCTGCTAAATATCAGATAATTAAAACTGATGGAATTGAAAACACATCTTTAATCCATTTAGTTATTCACGAGGGAAAAACACATCAAGTAAAAAATATGATGAAGGCAGTCGGGTTAAGAATTTTGGAATTAAAAAGAATAGAAATAGGTGATTTAAAATTAGATCCTAAATTAAAAACCGGTGAATATCGAGAATTAACGATTTCAGAAGTGAATAGTTTTAAGTAATTTCAAAAAAACACTTGACTAATATCCTCCCTTATTTATAATTATTATAAATAAGGGAGGATATTATAATAGACGAGAAGAAAAAAGAAGTAATTGAAAATACTCAATCTTTTAAATATAAATTTAAAAAAGAATTTTTTGGAACATCAAAATTTAATCCAAAATCAGAAACTTATAAAATAACATTAACAGCCATAATAATAGCTTGTTCTGTTGGTTTTTCATTAATTGAAATTCATGGAATTTATACACCATGAGGTGAAGAATTTGATTACAGAATTTTAGATACATTATTTTTATTTATAGCAATTAGAATTACTGGTGTTGCTTATGCAATTTTTGCGGCATGTGTGATCCCTTGATTGCATTTGTTGATAGACGGTGCACATTCTCCGATATCGATGATCGGTTTTTCTGTAACAGATATTTTATGTATCTTAATTTTTTGAATTTTTTATTATCATGTTTTTTCAGCACAAATCAAAACAACTTGTCCGCCAGGACCTGATGAAAAAGATTTTGAAAATCACCATCATAAATATTCAAAAAATAATTGAATTAAAAAAATATTAGCATTTATAACAATAACTGTTTTATGTTCAGTAGTAGAATCGGCTGTTCAAGTGGCAGTGTATGAATTTTTGGTATCAGGAATATTTGAACCAAAAGAGGATGATATACCACCTGAAGATTTTTTTGGGATAAAAGTATTTTATTTATTTTTATTCTTTACAGCTGTTTTTTCTATTAAATATATTGTAGAAGAAACTATTTTTGTTGCATTAGAAAAACCGATGATGATGCTATCAGAACATTATGGTGTCGTTTAATTAAAATTAATAAAAATATATTTAAAAACAAAAAAAAGTTAATTATTTAATTAACTTTTTTTGTTTTCACATTTTAACTACTTCATCTTTGCCTTTTTCTTTTAAGGTAGTGTTATAGTCCTGGAATAATTTTTTGCACATATTAATTTCATTAATAGCATCTTCAAAATTTCCCCAACCATTAATTTCTACTGGTTTTTTTTGAAGAGCTTTATATTGTAAAAAGAAATTTTTAATTTCATCTCTTAAATGCTGCGGAACATCTTCTAATGTTTGAATGTGATTAAATCTAGGATCAGAATCTACAACTCCAAAAATTTTAGTATCAGGTTCACCATTATCGATCATTTTAATTGTACCTAGTATTCTTACTTTAATTTGGCAACCCGGCACAGTAGGGTAAGTTATTAAAGAAATTACATCCAAAGGATCGCAATCATAGTCTAATGTGTTTTCAATAAAACCATATTCACCTGGATAAAAATTAGCGCCATATAAAACACGGTCTAAAAAAATCTTCTTTGTATCTTGGTCATATTCATATTTATTACTTGAACCTTTTGGTATTTCAACGATCATATTAATTGTATTTTGTTTCATAATGCTCCATAGATTATATTTATTTCTTATTATATTCGTTTAATGTTTTTATAAATATAGCATTAACCGGGCAAATCGCTTGGGGGATGATTAATTCAGCATCATTATCTTTTGTGTTCGCTTTACCATCATCATCCATATAAAAAGTGTGAGTCTCATCGACAATTACACAACTTCCACACGATATGCATAAATCTGGTTTGACAAATGTTCTCTTGTTGCCACAATCTTTATTAATCATGTTTAACACCAACTATATTTTAACAATTTTATTATATATTTAAATTTGTATATTTGTAAATATAAATATATAATTTTTATGTATTTTATATATTATTTATCATTGGGGATTTTTAAAATGGTTAACACAAGATTAGAAAAATATAAAAGTTTAAGAAATAATATTGAACGTGAAATTAATATTGAAACGAATCATAAAAAATTTAATTCTAAACTTATTGATTTGGAGAAAAATTTAGAACAAATAGATAAAGATTATTTTTCTCCCAAAATTGCTGTTTTAAAAAAACAATTTGATAATGTCGAGGTCAGAATGGATTGGAATCCAGTCCAATCACCTTATGACGAAGAATTAACATTTAATATAAAAAAAACTATTGAACAAATGAATAACAAAATGGATTTTAATGATTATAAAATTGATTGTTTAGATAAATCCATTGATCCAAATAAGACTGCTAATCAATATATTGCCGAAACTCTTTCTGTAGAAGATTTTTATGAAAAAGATTCTAACGATAAATTATGGAGCGCTTTGAAAGAAATTGATTTAAATAAATCTTTATATTTGTCAAGAATTAAAAATAATGATGAAAAATTAAAAAAAGTTCGTCTTGAAAACGCAGAGATTGATTTAAAAATTATAAAAAAATTACGTGATAATGATAAACGTGGCTTATATGATATGTTAGATGAAGTTGATAAAAATTTATTCATGAAACGAAAAGCTCATCTTGATAATATGAAAAATTTTAAAAAAATTGGAAAAGCACAATTAATTGTGTCATGTATCCTTTTTGGAATTATTATTTTATCTTTAATATTGGCTTTAGTTTTATAAAAGAATAAATAAAAAAAGGTTTGAATATGAAACAAATAAATATTGCAATTGATGGAACATCAGGAAGTGGTAAAAGTTCAACTGCTGAAAAACTGGTTGAAAAATTGGGATATATTTTTGTAGATACAGGTTTAATGTATCGGGCAATAACCTGAATTTTTCTAAAAAATAATGTAGATAATAAAGATACAGAAAAAATGAAAAAGTATTTATCTGATTTTTCTTTTTTAAACAATGGAGAATATATACAAGCAGGGGAGTATAAAATTCCAGTTAAAGATTTAACTAATGAAAAAGTGACTAAAAATACACCAAAATATGCAAAAATTTCTCTTGTGCGCGAATATATGGTGAAGATTCAAAAAAGTGTTGCCACTAAAAAAGGAATTATTATGGTTGGACGTGATATAACGAGCGTTGTTTTGCCAGCTGCAGAATTAAAAGTTTTTATCACCACAAGTGATCCTTTAGTTAGAGCTAAAAGAAGATTGGCGCAAAATATTGGAAAGAAAGATGTATCCCATGATTTGCAAAATGTTTTAGATGAAATTAATAATCGTGATAAAGATGACACTCTTAGAAAAGATGGTTGTTTAACTAATAGAAATTGTAATTTAATTATTGATAATAGTGATAAGAATTTAGATGAAGTAGTAGATATAATAATTAAAGAAGTTAATAATTTAACTAAAAAATAAGAGGTAAATATGAGCATAAAAGCCACAATTGCAATTGTTGGACGTCCTAATGTCGGTAAATCCACTTTATTTAATAGAATTATTAAAGAAAAAGTTTCGATTGTAGAAAATACACCAGGTGTAACCCGCGATAGAATTTATGCTCAAGGAGAATGGTTGACCAGAAAGTTTAATTTAATTGATACTGGTGGTATCACTTTAGACAAAAATAATTTTTCTGAAGAAATTAAAATTCAAACACAAGTAGCTATCGAAGAAGCAGATTTAATCATTTTTTTGTCTTCTTATAAAGATGGTTTGAATTCTGACGATTTAGTGATAATTAAAAAATTGCAAAAAACTAAAAAACCAGTTTTATTTGTATTGAATAAATATGATAAAAAAGAAGAATTTGTAAATATTTACAATTATATGGAACATGGATTTGGAATTCCATTATTAATTTCTGCTGAACACAGTGTTGGAGTCGGTGATTTATTAGACAAAATAATTGTTTATGTAGATAAAATTAACAAAGAAACAGATGAAGAAAGTATTAAATTTTCTATTATCGGACGTCCTAATGTCGGTAAATCATCATTAACTAATGCTATTTTAAATGAAAATAGAGTGATTGTTTCTGAAATTCCAGGAACTACAACTGATGCGATTAACACATATTTTACTAATAATAATGTGATGTATTCGATTGTGGACACTGCAGGGATTAGAAAAAAAAGTAGAATATATGAAAATATAGAAAAATACAGTTTTCTAAGAACATTAATATCTATTTCTAAAAGTGATATAATATTACTTGTGCTAGATGCGACAGAAAAAATATCTGATCTAGATACTAATATTGGTGGTTTAGCTTTCAAAGAAAATAAACCAGTAATTATAGTGGCTAATAAATGAGATCTAGTCACAAACAAAAGCGAAGAAATAGTTAATAATAAAACTAAAGAAATAAAGGCATACTTTAAATATTTAAAGTATGCAAAAGTAATGTTTATTTCTGCTAAAGAGAAAATTAGAGTTAATAAATTACTAATTTTAATTTCAGAATTAAATGAAAAATTACAAAAAAGAATTTCAACAAGTGTTTTAAATGAAATTTTAACTAAGTCACAATTGATTAATCCACCTCCAGATTTTAATGGGGGTAGGTTGAAAATTTATTATGCAACACAAATCGAAGCCAAACCACCTACATTTATACTTTTCGTAAATAAACCGGCGTATGTCCACTTTTCTTATGAAAGGTTTTTGTTGAATCAAATTCGTGGAACTTTCGATTTTGAAGGCGTTCCAATTAAATTAATTTTCAGAGAAAGGAAATAATATAATATGGCAATAATTGCAATTATGGGAACAGGGGCGTTTGGTACAGCGTTGGCAAATGTTTTCGCAGATAGTAATCATACTGTAAAAATGTATGGAATTGACGATTTGCAAATAAAAGATATTAACAAAAAAAACATTAACAGCAGTTTCTTCGGGAATTTAAAACTAAACCCAACGATATCTGCATCAAATGATATAGCGACAACTTTAGAGGATGCAGAATATATTATTTTTTCTGTACCAACACAGTTCATTAAATCTATTGCCGAACAAATAAATGAACATTTAAAAACACCGGCCATTTTCGTTAATTCTTCAAAAGGTTTGGACCCTGAAACAGATGAATTATTTTCTAAAATGTTAGAAAAATGAATAAAACCTAGTTTGAATAAAGGAATTTCTGCTATTTATGGACCATCAATTGCTGTTGAAGTTATCGAAAAAAGTCCAACCTGTTTAATGGCAGCTTCAAAGAAAATTAAGATTGCAAAACAAGTAAAAGATCTTTTTGATACTGATTATTTTGTTGTAAGAGAAACAGATGACATAGTAGGTTGTGAATTAGGGGCGGCATTAAAAAATGTGATTGCAATAGCCTCTGGGATTAGTGAAGCAATTAACAAAGCTGATAATACGCACGCATGTATTATTACAATGGGTTTAAATGAAATGGCAGAATTAGCCCTTAAATATGGAGCTAAAAAAGAAACTTTCATTAATTATGCTTTTTTAGCTGATTTACTACTTACCGCTAACTCTAATAAATCACGAAATTTTTCATTAGGTTATAAAATTGGGAAAAGTGATAATGCAGAAAAAGTTATGAGTAAGTACACTAAAACAACCGAAGGGGTAACAACATCGAAAACAGTTTATAAAATTATGCAAAAATTAAAAATGGAACTGCCTTTAATTACTGCTGTTTATAAAATATTGTATGAAAATGAAAAACCTAGTTTAGCATTAAACAATATCTTGCTAAAATCTTAGTGCATAATTTAATATTTAACTATTAAATTATTACATTTTACTAAATTGAAAATATTAAATATTAAATATAATAAAATTATGGCGTTTATTATTTTATTTTTTTTGAATAATGGTAACATTATACAAGGTATTTATTACTGAATATAATAAATTTGAATAGGAGATTTAAAATGACTAAAAAAGAATTAGCTAGAGGATTAGCGGAAAAATATGAAATACCAAAAAATGACGCAGATAAAACAGTTGATTTTATCTTTGATGCTATCCAAAAAGAATTATTAGAAGATAAAGAAGTTTCAATTCCTGGATTTGGTAAATTCCAACCATCAAGTCGTGCTGCTAGAGAAGGTAGAAATCCTGCCACAGGAGAAACAATCCAAATCGCAGCTTCTAAAGTTGCTAAATTTAAACCAGCTAAACAATTAAAAGAAGCGCTTAATTCTAAGTAATTTTATTTTAATTTTTTATGTTAAATGATTTAATCGATAAAGGTATAATAAATAAGGAACATTTACTTTTAAGTTATTACAAGGAAATAGGATTATCTGAGAATGAATTAATTTTAATTTTGTTAATAATGCACATTTCTGCAATTAAAAATAGTTCTGTATCAGCTAAATCTATATCTGAATTATCTAATTTTGATGAAGATTATATTGATCAGGCAATCGATGAATTAGATGAGCGTGAATTAATTAAAATAAAAGTTTCACCAAAAGGTAGAGTTAAATTGGATATTGAACCAATTTTTCAAATAATTTCTGTTAAATTATCAAATCAAATTTTGTCTATAGAGAATAACGTCGTTTATGATAGTGTCAATTTTGTACTAGAGACATCCTTAAATAATGAACAAAAAATTATTTTAAATAAATTGATTAAGGATAAAATTTCAGATAATAGTTTAATAACTTTAGTTAATAGTATTCCTTCTAAAATTACATTTGAAAAGCTTTTAGATGTTATTAATAAGAGGATCAATATGAAACCAAAGGGTTATACTAAATTTAATTGATTGAAATCAAATAATTAATAAAATCTAATTTTAAAGGATAAGAAATTTTTATTTCTTGTCCTTTTTTTAAAAAATACTGTACTGGCATTTGTTTTGATGAGTTATTCAAAATTCAATTATTAATTGAGTTAATATGCATCATAAAATATTTATCGAGCGCTTCAAAATAAACAATAATAAAACTAATCCCACCATGTGCATAGACATTATTTAATTGCTCTATTTGGTGGGGTTTTAAATTTTGTAAATTGAACTTTTCTTTAACAGTGCTTTTTGCTTCAAATTCAAAATAGATTGATTTATAGATTCCATAATAATCGCATTCAGACTTAGAAATATAGTTAAACTTTTTACTATTATTGTTAGTAACTACAGGCGTATGACGTTTATAAAATAAACAACTTTTTTCATCTTTGTAAATTTCTGCCGTTCTATTTAATAAACTTTCTAGAAACATCCCTTTATTATTTTTTAAATCCATTTTTATTCACCTCTCTATATGTTATTTAATTTTTTTTTGTTATAATCCTTTATATTTGGAAATTTGTAGAAGATAGGTGGAATATGGTTAATAAGATTCGTTTTAAACCAAAAGATATAATTGATAAGGAATTTAAAGTTTCTTATAAGGGTTACGATGCAAAAGAAGTGGATTATTTTTTAGATTTTGTAGCAGCTGATTATGAATTTTTTCATGAAAATATAAAAAGTTTAGAAGAAAAAAACAAGTTACTCAGAGAAGAAAACGATAAATTAAACGATAATTTAGATAAATTAAAAATTAAATTGGAAATTGTAGAAGAAACTAAATCTACATTAGAAGAAAAAGCTTTTAGTCAAGCTGATGTTTTAGATAGAATAAATAAATTAGAAAAAGGAATGAACGAAAGATAATTATTTTTATTTTTAGTTATTTACTGGTAGAATGTTATTGGAAATGATTGAACTAATCGCTGATAAATTTAATTTATTAGAGGAAACTCCACGCTCACACAGTCTGAGACGATTGTAATGTTTGCGCCAGAAGAAAAAATAATTCTGGGAACTATTTGGTTACGGCTGATGAATCACCTAAGTTTCAATAAGGTGTTATAGTCTATAAAAGTGGCACAGAGACGAGTTTGATTTGAAAAAGTCAAAGTGGAACGTTGCTAAACCCCGCAAGTGAGAAACCTAAATTTTGGTAAGGGAACTAAGATAAGCGAATTGAAGTGAATCTTGGATAGATTTATATCTATAGACAGATGATTAGTGCTAATTATTTAATTAGAACAGAATGTGGGTTATGATATCTTTCCGAAATAAAAAAGTCCAATTATTTGGACTTTTTTATTTTTTGGTTATCTTTAGAATATGCTTTAAATATGAATTTATAAGTTATTTTTAAAGCTTGTTTTTTAGTTTGTAATTTCCCGATATGAATAATTCATTTATCTTTAGTGCGACAAACAATTTCATCTTTATGTTTAGTTCTAATCGCTTTTTTAATAGATTTTTCAGCAAACTTCATTGTACTCAAAGGGATAGGATCGTCGATAGTGCCTTCGCTAATTCCTTTTGCTCTATTATTGAAAGATGTTTGGAGCGGTCCTGGACTAATAGAAATAACTCTAGTTTTAATTTTATTTTTCTTTAATTCAAAATTTACAGCCTGACTTAAAGAAAGAACATAACCTTTGCTAGCAGCATAAGTTGCTAGCAAAGGAGTTGGACTATGGGCAACTACACTAGTTAAATTAATAATTCGATTTGATTGATTTGGTTGTTTAGACATTTTTTGAACCATTAATTTTGTTAAAATATGAACGCTTTTCACATTTAAATCTATTAAATTAATTTCTTTGTTCAAATCAATATCAACAAATTTTCCATATAATCCAAATCCTGCATTATTTACAAAAACATTAATATCTACATTTTTGATTCTTTCAAACAATTTAATATTATTTTCATAAACACTTAAATCCATATTATAAGTAATAGTTTTTAAACCTTCAGGCACTTTAAAATTGGCAGCATAACCACTACTACGAGCTACAGTTATAATATTATAATTTAAATTTAATAATTGTTGTGCATAACAAAAACCCAAACCTTTGCTCGCACCAGTAACTAATGCTCATTTTTCACGGGTATCACCACTATTCATTTATTTTTTCTCCTCTTTTTAAAATTTTTAGAGTTGTTAATTAAACCATTTATTTGTATTAATCTTTTAGATAAGTTTTTGCCATAAATTTATAAGTTCTGTTCAAACCATGATTATGAGTTCGGATTTTTTCACTATGAATAATTCATTTATCTTTAGTGCGACAAACAATTTCATCTTTATGTTTAGTTCTAATCGCTTTTTTAATAGATTTTTCAGCAAACTTCATTGTACTCAAAGGGATAGGATCGTCGACAGTACCATCGGTAATCCCTTTCGCTCTATTATTGAAAGAAGTAGCGATAGGACCTGGACTAATAGAAATAACTCTAGTTTTAATTTTATTTTTCTTCAATTCAAAATTTGCAGCCTGACTTAAAGAAAGAACATAACTTTTACTAGCAGCATAAGTTGCAAACAAAGGTCCAGGTTTATGTGCCGCTTCACTAGTTAAATTAATAATTCGATTTGATTGATTTGGTTGTTTAGACATTTTTTGAACCATTAATTTTGTTAAAATATGAACGCTTTTCACATTTAAATCTATTAAATTAATTTCTTTGTTCAAATCAATATCAACAAATTTTCCATATAATCCAAATCCTGCATTATTTACAAAAACATTAATATCTACATTTTTGATTCTTTCAAACAATTTAATATTATTTTCATAAACACTTAAATCCATATTATAAGTAATAGTTTTTAAACCTTCAGGCACTTTAAAATTGGCAGCATAACCACTACTACGAGCTACAGTTATAATATTATAATTTAAATTTAATAATTGTTGTGCATAACAAAAACCCAAACCTTTGCTAGCACCAGTAACTAACGCTCATTTTTCACGGGTATCACCATTATTCATTTATTTTTTCTCCTCTTTTTCATTAAAAACTTTATTTCAATTATTTATTAAATATTGCATCCCAGAAACAACAGAAAGTATTCCTGAAATATATAAGGGGATCAATATTAATTGGCTTTCTCAATTATATAAATTTACTCCCAGATGAGCGCTACTAATAAAGAACAACAATGTTGTACCTACCATCATGCAAGCTGTTTTTCATTTCCCTAATTGTTGAGCAGGTCAAATTACATTTTTTGAAGCCAACGTTTGACGTAAAGCGTCCACAATTAGGTCGCGTATCATAAAAATTGCCAATAATCAGAAAGGTACAATCCCTTCGCAAACAAACGCAAATAATGTTAAATTAGTCAAAACTTTATCTGCAATAGCGTCTAAAAATTTTCCAGAAGTAGTTACTTGGTTATACTTACGAGCAATGTAGCCATCTAAAAAATCAGTTAAACTTGCAATGATAAACAAAATTCCTGCTATTAACCAAGTTATGGGTAAAGTATAATTGCTAATTGTTATAGCAGGCAAATTTATGTTTCAAGAGCAAATTCCGCCAAAAGGATAAATTACAATTAATATAAAAATTGCCGGTACTAGTAACAATCTAAAAATACTAATTTTGTTAGGTAACCCCAATTTTTCACCTCAAATAATATTATTATTAATTATATTATATTTATAAATAATATAAAAATTTTTATTTATTTTATTTTAAAGGGGATAGCATAAAAAAATTTAATATATTTTTGTAAAACATTTATAATTTTTAGGAGGTAAAAATGTCAGTAGATAAAATTGTTTCGAAGCCAAAGTTGATAGCAAAAACAGAAAATGAACAATTTAAAATTAATGATGATATTTTAAAAATGATTTTAAAAGATATTGAAAAAGAATATGGCAAGGGTTCAATTATGTGTCTTGGTGAAAGTTCTATTTTAAATGTAGAGGCATTGTCATCGGGCAGTTTTTTAATTGATAAAGCAATTGGAATTGGGGGTTATCCCAAAGGGAGAATTGTAGAAATATTTGGTCCAGAGTCTTCAGGTAAAACAACACTAGCATTGCACGCTATTGCACAGGCTCAAAATCAGAAGGGTAAAAAAGGAGTTGCAGCCTTTATTGATGCTGAACATGCTTTGGACCCAACTTATGCTAAAAAGTTGGGGGTAAACTTAAATGATCTAATCATTTCGCAACCTGATTCCGGAGAGCAAGCTCTTGATATTTTAGAACACCTTGTTTCATCAAAAATTGTAGATATTGTAGTTGTTGATTCTGTTGCAGCATTAGTTCCAAAGGTGGAATTAGAAGGTGCAATGTCAGATATGACAATTGGCGCTCAAGCAAGGTTAATGTCAAAAGCTTTAAGAAAATTAAATGGGATAATTAGCAGAACTCATTGTCTGGTTATTTTTATTAATCAAATTCGAGAAAAAATCGGAGTTATGTTCGGTAGTCCAGAAACTACAGCTGGAGGAAGAGCACTTAGATTTTATTCATCGGTTCGTTTAGACTTAAGAAGAATTGAAACAATTTCTTCTAATGGGCAAGCGATTTCAAATAAAGTAAAAGTAAAGATTGTTAAAAATAAAGTCGCCCCTCCATTTAATGTTGTGAATATTGAAATTAAATATGACATCGGTATTGATAAAATTTCTGAATTAATATCACTGGCAGTAGAAATGGATTTAATTAAAAAGTCAGGACCATGATATTCTTATGAAGAAAAGCAAATAGGACAGGGTAAAGATAAAGTTAAAATATTCTTACAAGAAAATCCGCTTATATTTAAAAAAATAGAAGACAAAATAAATTTAGAATTATATAAAAAAAATTAATTTTCTCATTAGTGGTTTCTTTTTTTTGTAATAAAAAATATAATACAACTATTATATTAAATAAATTAAATTCAAAATTTATAGGTATGGAATTAAGATAATAGCTTAAACTGCTCCAGCAACTGTAAAGATGATGAAAGCTAAAAAACCACTGAAATTATTTTTGGGAAGGTTAGTGAGTAAATAGAATCTAAGTCAGGAAACATACTATATTTCTTTTTTGATTTTTCTTAACTGGTGTTTTTATGAAAAATTTTGTTGGTGTTAAAACCTCGGGTTTTAAACATATTTTTGAAGTTGCTTTTATTGCACTGTTTTCCGCATTATTATTTATCTTAAATTTTACAATTGCATGAATTCCTAATGTGGAATTAGGGACTACATTAATGATGATATGTGCAATCTCGTTTAAAAAAAGAGTTTCTTTTGGAATCGTTAATGTTTATTGCTTATTAAATCTAATATTTTACGGAACTAATGATGACAACCTAATGTATTTTGTCGTCTTCAATTTATATGCTGCTATTATGTATTTATTAAAAAATTTTTTAATAAATAATAAATTTTACTTTATTTTAATTGTCGCTATTTTTGGTTATTCTTTTGGTTCATGGTTTGCATTAGAAAAATGATGTTTATATGGAAAAACATTTGCTATTTCTTATTGATTTAATGGATTAATTTTTGATCTAATTCATGGAACAGCTAACTCTTTGATCAGTTTTGTATTGTATGATAAAGTATTAAAATTATTTAGTAATATCGAACAAGAGTATTTTTTTATTTTTAATAAAAATTTTACAAAAAAATATAAGCCAAAATATGTTATATAATACTAAACAAATTGTCTTAATTAAGGTTTTATTTTAAGTAAAATTAAACTTTTAATAAGCAGTTTGTTTAAAATCTTTAAACAAACTGCTTAAAGATTTAAATGACATAATAAGAATTTAATATATTGCATTATTTAATAATGAAAAATGAAACATTAGTAAAAACACAAAAAATAATTGTTGCTGAATATTGTCTGTTAAAAAATATAAATAAACAAATAGCTATTGTTGTGTTTCAATCGTTATATGGTAAATAGTTGTAAAATCTTTTTCATAGTGCATATTTTAATAATTAAATTTTTACTATGAAAAAACATAAGATAATGTTAGAAAAATTTATAGATTATTAAGTAAATTTTAATAAAACAAATAAAAACCACTTTTTAAAAGTGGTTTTTATTTGTTTATATTGAATGAAACTGTAATAAATTGTTGGAATAAAATTTAAATAAAAGTATACTAAAATTGTATTTTTTAATTAAAAAATTAATTCCTTTCTTTTAGAATAAAGAGAGGTTCCGAATGAATAATTATATATGAATAACAATATTATTATTAGCAATTATGGTCAGTTTTGCCATTGGTTTTTTAAGTTATTTTTATTTTAAAAAAAGTCAAATAAATAAATTTAATAATAAAATTGAAGAATCAAAACAAAAAGCACAAGCAATTGTTAACACAGCTATTGCAGATGCTAAATTGTTTACTTCAAAAGAAATGACTGATTTTGAAACTAAATTATCTTTAAAATATTTAGAATGAGAAAAAACTGATAAATATTATGAAACAAAATTAAAAAATCTTAATGAGCGTGAAAAAGACATGGATCATAAAGACAAGGAATTAATTTTTAAAAAAAACGAATTAAAACAAGAAATTGAAAAATATAGTTTAAAAAGAGATGAAGTGATAATGCATTTAGAAAAAATTGCTACTTTTTCCAAAGCAGAAGCTAAGTCTTTTTTAATTAATGAAATTAAGAATAAAACTCAATTAGAATTAAATAAATATTTAAAAGAGTATGAAGTTAAATTGCGATCTGAATCTAAAAAAATGTCTACAAATATTTTAGTTCAATCTATGGAAAGATATACTCCAGAAATCATTTTAGAAAACACAATTTCTATTATTAAATTGCCTAATGATGATTTAAAATCTCGTATCATAGGTCGTGAAGGTAGAAATATTAAATCATTTCAAAAAATTACAGGTGTAGACTTAATTGTCGATGAAGATAAAGAAGTGGTGAAAATTTCT
Source organism: Spiroplasma endosymbiont of Amphibalanus improvisus (assembly GCF_964030645.1). Lineage (NCBI taxonomy): Bacteria > Bacillati > Mycoplasmatota > Mollicutes > Entomoplasmatales > Spiroplasmataceae > Spiroplasma > Spiroplasma endosymbiont of Amphibalanus improvisus. The sequence continues at coordinate 304,076 of NZ_CAXIPX010000003.1, read as the reverse complement.
TGTTTTAATCCTATCAGAAGAGAAATTGCCAAATTAACTTTAGAGAAATTAATTGAAAATGGAAATATTCAACCAATCAGCATCGAAGAAACTGCAAAAGTTATTCAAGAAGATATCGATAATGTTATTTTGGAAACTGGTAAAGATATTGCAAATAGTTTGGGTATAACTGATTTCAATATAGAAATAATTGAAAATTTAGGTAAATTAAAATACCGTACAAGTTTTGGTCAAAATGTTTTGATGCATTCTGTTGAAGTTGCAAAATTAACGGGAACCATTGCTGCTGAATTGGGTTTATCTTCTGAGATTGGGAAACGTGCTGGTTTATTGCACGATATCGGTAAAGCAGTTGATTCTGAAGAAATCGGTTCACATGTTACCTTAGGGATTGAAATTGCTAAGAGAAATAATGAAAGTGACATAATAATTAACGCGATACATTCACACCATGGTGAAGTTAAACCGAACAATGTTTATTCTAGATTAGTTGTAATTGCAGATACATTGTCAGCGTCTAAACCGGGTTCTCGTAATAATAGTATTGAAAAATTTTTCACAAGAATGAAAGAACTTGAAGATACTTGTTTAAAATTTTCTGGTGTAAAAAAAGCTTATGTATTTAAGTCAGGGCATCAAATTCAAGTGATTGTTGATCCTAAGATGGTCAGCGAAAACAAATTATTATTGCTGTCTGGTAAATTGGAAGAAGAAATTAAAAAAACAAAAAACATTCCAGGTGATATTAACATCACGATCATAAGAGAAACTATTGTAAAAGCTAAAGTGATATAAAAATGCATTTTACAATGAAGGTTTAAAAAATTTATGCGTAATTTTGTTGGGGCAAGAAGCAAAAATTTTGAATTAATTTTTCAAATAATATTTGCCACATTATTATCATCATTATTAATTTTGACTAATTTTTTATTAATACCGATTCCTGGGTTAGAAGTAACAACTTTTATTCTGATGTTAATGACCATTGTTTTTAAAAAAAGTTTTAGCTTACTTCTTATAAACATCTATTGTTTTTTAGATTTACTTGTTTGATGAAATGATGAAAGCATTATTTATTTTTTCATTTTTAATTTATATTTTCTAATTTGTTATTTTTTAAAAAATCAGTTATTAAAAAATAAGTATTTTTTTATGTTTGTTTTATCAATTATGGGTTATACATTTAGTTTATTAATGACACTTGGCAAATGAATTATATTCGGTAAAAGTTACGCAGTTTATTATTTAACTACGCATGTAATTGCTATTTTCATTCACGGTACTACGAATGGAATTATTGTATTTTTTACATATAATAAAATTTTAAACTTTTTAAAAACATTAGAACATGAATATTTTTTCATTTTCAATGAATATTTTTTAAAAAAATATTCATTGAAAACATCAACCTTTGTTTTTCAAGAAACATAATAAAGATGTATAATATATTTTGAATTGTTATAATTTATAATTTAAAAATAATTTTTGAAAAATTTTATAAAATTATACTAATGAAATAAAAGGGATATTTACATATGTTTGGTAATTTTTTAGCAAAACGATTAAATAAATCAATTACAAAAAATTTAAATAAATCAACATTGAACGATAATTCAATTGATAAAGCTATTGATGAAATTCGTTTAGTTTTATTAGAATCAGACGTTAATAATGAAGTTGTTAAAGATTTAATTAAAAATATTAGAAAAAAAGCAGAAGGCCAATTTATTTTAAAAGGCTTAAAACCTTCTGAAATGTTGATTAAAATTGTTCATGAAGAAATAATTGATATTTTAGGAAAAAATAAAATTGATATTAATTTTCACGGTAATCCTTCTATAGTTATGATGGTAGGACTGCAAGGTTCTGGTAAAACAACAACTACTGGTAAAATAGCGAATTTAGTTGCTAAAAAATATAGCAAAAAACCATTGCTAGTAGCGTGTGACATTTATCGTCCAGCTGCTATCGAACAGTTAAAAGTTATAGGTAATAAATTAAATATTCCGGTTTTTGAAAAAGGTACTCAAGATCCAGTTAAAACAACAGTTGAAGCTGTAGAATATGCTAAAAAAAACAATCATGATTTAGTTTTATTTGATACTGCTGGTCGTTTACATATTGATGAAAAATTAATGAATGAATTGAAACAAATTCAAATTAAAACAAAACCTCAGGAAATTTTGTTAGTTGTAGATGGAATGACAGGTCAAGATATTATAAATGTAACCAAAAGTTTTAATGATTTGCTGAAATTATCTGGTGTTGTGGTTACTAAACTGGATGGTGATGAAAGAGGAGGAGTAGTATTATCTATTCGTCATTTAACAGGATTACCAATTAAATTTATCGGAACTGGTGAAAATACAAAAGATATTGAATTTTTTTACCCAGATAGAATGGCGGACCGTTTACTGGGATTAGGTGATGTTAAAACCTTGGTTGAAAAAGTTCAAGAAAATGTAGACGAGAGAACATTCAAGGACACAATGCAAAGAATGATGTCTGGTCAATTTGATCTTCAAGATTTATTAAATCAAATGCGTCAAATAGGAAAAATGGGGAAACTAGGTGGAATAGCAAAAATGATTCCCGGGGCACCGAAAATAGATTCTAGCAAAATTGTAGATGGTGAAAAAAAATTAAGAATTGCAGAAATATTGATTACCTCTATGACGATGAGAGAACGTCGTGAGCCTAGATTATTGAAACATTTAAGTAGAAAAGAAAGAATAATAAAAGGTTCAGGCAGAACTTTAAAGGAATATAATGAATTAATTAATCAGTTTGAAAAAACTAAAAAACAAGTAGATTTAATGGTGAAAAATTTACGTCAAGGTAGAATGCCGAATATTCCAGGGATGGGAGGTTTAGGAGGTTTAGGTTTTTAATTAAACCTTTAACTTTTAAATAATGATAAGAAATAAAACTGTAAATGTAATCGGGGCTGGTTTAAGTGGTTGTGAAGCTGCCTATCAACTTGCCGAACGAGGTTATAAAGTAAATTTATACGAAGTCAAAAGACTTAAAAAAAATGAAGTCCAGAAAACTAATAATTTAGCTGAATTGGTTTGTTCAAATTCTTTACGTAGCAACAACATAACAAATGCTGTGGGTTTATTAAAAAAAGAGATGCAATTATTTGATTCCTTAATAATTAAAGTCGCCTTACAAACATCAGTCCCGGCAGGTGGTTCGTTAGCTGTGGATCGTGAAAATTTTAGTGCACAAATCACAAAAATTATAGAAGGGCACTGTAATATTAATTTAATTAATCAAGAATTTATTGATGTTAATATATTAAAAACAGAACCAACAATAATCGCAACAGGTCCACTAACAACTGCTAAATTACAAAAAAATATTCAAGATTTTTTAGGAAAAGATTATTTTTATTTCTATGACGCTGTTGCTCCAATAGTAAAAAAAGAAAGTATCGATTTTTCAAAAGCTTACTATAAGTCTAGATATAGTAAAGAATCAGATAGTGATGATTATATTAATTGTCCTATGGATAAAAAACAGTTTAAAAACTTTTACCAAAATTTAGTTTCAGCTGAAACAATTGAACTCAAAGAATTTGAAAAAGAAATTTTTTTCGAAGGTTGTATGCCCGTAGAACAATCAGCTAAAAGAAATTTCAAAACTTTACTTTTCGGAAACATGAAACCGGTAGGTTTAGATAAACCTAATGGAACAAAAAATTTTGCAGTAGTTCAACTAAGACAAGATAATGCCATTAATTCACTTTATAATATTGTTGGTTTCCAAACTAATTTAAAATGACCAGAGCAAGACCGTGTTTTTAAAATGATACCCGGTTTAGAAAATGCTGAGTTTGTTAGATATGGTGTGATGCATAAAAATAATTTTATAAATTCACCCACTTTATTGAATAAACATTTACAATTAAAAAAACAAAAAAATATTTTTTTTATTGGACAAATCACTGGCGTTGAAGGGTATGTTGAGTCGACTGCCACTGGAATAATTGGTGCTTTAAATTGTATTAATTTTATTGAAAAAAAAGAGATGTTATTTATTCCTGAGACATCTGTCATGGGTTCTTTGGTGAATTATATTATTAATTCTAGTGCTAAAAATTTTCAACCAATGAAAGCTAATTTCGGCATACTGCCTGATGTTTCAAATAAGGTAAAATTTAAAAGTAAACAGGAAAAAAATCAGGCATATTACGAAAGGTCTATGACAGATTTAAAACATTTTATTAAATATAAAATTTAGAAGGGTTCTATTATGTTTATTCTTTATACATTTTTAATTAGTTTAGGGATTAATTTATTATTTTTTATTTTCGCTTATACATTTAAATCTGATAAATTTACTGATATCACTTACTCATTGTCTTTTATTTTAATTGCTTTAATTTTAATGATTTGAAACCAGGCATACTCATGATTTCAAATTAGCATTTTTATTATCACCACACTGTGAGCGATAAGGTTAGGTAGTTATTTATTAATAAGAATTATGAAAACTAAAGTTGATCATCGTTTTGATAATATGAGAGATCATTTTTGAAAATTTTTAGGATTTTGATTGCTTCAAGCAACTTCGGTGTTTTTAATTATAATTCCAGCAGCTTTTTGTTTTTCTTATAATAATGATTATTTTAATGAGTTTAATTATTATTCAATGATACCTTTAGCAATAGCGCTACTAGGTTTAATTTACGAAACTGTTGCTGATATTCAAAAATATAAATTTAAAAATAAGTATCCTAAAGACTTTATTAATATAGGTTTGTGAAAACAATCACGCCATCCTAATTATTTTGGTGAAATTATTTTTTGGTATAGTGTTTGTACAGCGATTATTTTAAATATGTTACTAAATGTTTCTAATCAGTCTATAACAAATACAAACGATTTACTGTGGACATTATCTTTATTTTTATCACCATTGTATATTCAAATGCTACTAATATTTTTATCAGGTGTACCTTTACTTGAGAAGTCTACTTACAAAAAATATGGTAGTTCAAAAGATTATGAAAATTATGTAAAACATACAAGTTGTGTTATTCCTTATTTTGGTAAAAAAGGTCATATTCTAATTGTTAAAAATAAAATTAAAATAATTGATGATATAAAAAATAAGTAAAAAGAAATAGAGGTCTAATATGTACGAAGGTAAATGTTTAATTAATGGTGAATTAAAAACTGCTAAAGAAAATATTGAAATTATTTCACCTATAGATAATAAAAAATGCGGTTGTGTTCCAGCGATGAAAGATTCGGATATTATTGAAGTTTTTAAATGTGCTCAGAAAGCTCAAAAAGATTGAGAAAAAAAATATTCATTGAATGAGAGAATTGAGTTATTAAATAATTTTAAAATACTTTTGATTGCAAATTCTTCGAAATTGAGTGAATTGATGTCTTTTGAAATAGCTAAATCATTGAAAGATAGTGCGAAAGAAATCGAAAGAACAATTCAATATATTGATGAAACCATCCAGGCTATAAAATTAATGGAATTAAAAGCATTAAAAGATAATTCAATTGAAAATAAATTTGGTTTATTTAAAAGAGTGGCAAAAGGCGTGATTTTGGCGATATCACCGTTTAATTATCCAGTAAATTTGTCTATCAGCAAAATTGCCCCAGCATTAGTCACAGGTAATACCGTTGTATTTAAACCAGCTACACAAGGAAGTTTAACTGGTACTTTTTTAGCGGATTTATTCTATCAAGCCAAATTTCCAAAAGGTGTTATTAATGTTATTACTGGCAAAGGAAGAGATATTGGAGATTCTTTAGTTACTAATGAAAATATTGATTTAATTTCCTTTACTGGTTCAGCGACTATTGGTAACAGAATAAAAAAACTATCAAATGGAAAAGAGTTAGTTTTAGAATTAGGTGGTAAAGATCCCGCACTTGTTTTAGCTGATGCTGATTTAGAAAAAACTGCAAATGAAATTGTAGGTGGGGCCTTTAGTTATTCAGGTCAGAGATGCACAGCAATCAAAAGAGTTTTAGTAGAAGACACGATCGCCGATAAACTAGTTGTTAAATTATTAGAAAAAGTAAAAAAATTATCAGTAGGTTCTCCATTGGAAAATAAAGACATCACCCCGGTGATAGATATGGCAACTGTTGATTTGGTTAAAGATTTAATTGAAGACGTTAAAAAACATGGTGGTAAAATATTAACTAACATAAATATTTCAAAAAATTTAATTAGCCCCATTTTAGTTGATATGGTTTCTATTAAATCTAAATTAGCTTGAATAGAGCCGTTTGCTCCAATACTACCAATAATCAGAGTAAAAACTACAGATGAAATGATTAAAATTGCCAACGATTCAATTTATGCACTACAAGCATCTGTATTTACCGAAAATATAAATCAAGCATTTTCATTAGCCGATAAATTAGATTGCGGTACTGTACATATAAATTCAAAAACCCAACGTGGTCCAGATTTATTTCCTTTCTTAGGTATTAAAGATTCTGGTCAGGGTGTGCAAGGTATTATTGATACATTAAAATCTGTAACCAGACCAAAGGGTATAGTTGTTACTTATTAATTTTATTTACGAAAGAATTAAATAATTATGAAAAATTATTCTCAAAATTTAAAAGAAGAATTTTCTGAAACAATTTCAAAATCAACATTTACATTAATAAAAGCAATCTGCATTAGTCTTGTTGCTTTTTTATATGGTTTCTTTTGTGTTTTAGCTTATTGAGATCCGATTGGTAATGCGTATAAATTGCCAATTGCTATAGTGAATAACGATAGCGGAAAAATGGTGGACGATGTATTGAAATTATTGATTACTGATCCAATAGATAATACTATTGAAATCAAAAATGCAGATATTGATGTTAAAGCTAAATATATAACTAATTACCAACAAGATGATATTGATAATTATTGGAATCAAATTATTATTCCAGAAACATATTCTTCAGATTTAGGGAATATCTTTAAGGCTTTTGATCAAGTTTTACTTAATCCTAATGTCCCAGAAACCAAAATTGTGTTAAAAGATTCCATTCTAGTCGTATTAGGAAAAACATTTAATAATTTAAGCACTTTACCAACTGGGGTAGATAATTTTGGGTTGCAAGATAATTATGATTATTCACAACACATGATCACATTACAATCTTCTTATGAACCTAATTTTATCAATGGTGAGTTTATGCTTGTCTTTGATAATTTAAAGTCTGCACTTGCCATTCAATTAATACCAAATTTAGTCACTGGTATTATTTTTGATTCAGGCATTAAACTGACGAGTGAAGATATACAAAAATATAATTTAGATCCACATAATAATTATGCTAGTGATTCTGAAATTGATCTTATAGAACAAATTTTAGAGGGTATAAAAAACATTATAGATAATCCAGAATTAGATAATTTTTTTGATTCTTTAATTAGTGATTTTAAAAGCATTGATTCTCATTTGTGAAATAATCCAATTTTAATTTTAGACAATGGTGAAAAAATTATTTCTCAGGCGCAAATGAATCAGAATATGGGTGAATTTATTAGTATTAACATTTTGCCGGCAAATCCAGGTAGTTTTATATCAGTTGATATTACAGGGGTAGAAAATTCTAATTACGGTATTGGTCTAGGGGAATTCTTTTTATTAATTGCAATTTGAGTTTCGGCACTAATTCAGACTTTTATTTTTAAACGAGAATATTTAAGTAAAAATAAATTAAATTATTATGCTAGTTTCTTTTCTAAATATTCCTTATTTTTAGGTATGTCTTTTTTACAAACCACTTTTTTAATGATTGGTGTTTTAAGTATTGGTTTTAGTTATCTAGGGACCACCTTTTTTCTATATTATTTATGAATGATGTTTGCCACATTTATAATTAGTACTATTGTTTTTAGTTTATGAATGACATTTAGTGAAGAAAACATTGGTAAATTTGTTGCTGTCATTTATATGATTTTTAATTTATGTGCAGGTTGAGGAACTTTTCCTTCATTTATGCAAAGTGGTTTTTTTAATTTTATTAGTTATATTTGTCCATTTAAATACATAATTCATGGAGAAGGCTCTATTTTGTATGATGTTTTTTACTTTGGACACTCCAATATAGCAACTCAACTTTTATTTTCTTTATTAAGCATTTTGTTATTATTTGTAATTGTGTTATTGCCAATAAGTGTCTTTGCCTCTAAAAAAAGAATGTTTTATAAGGATTTTGGAACTTATAAAAAACAACAAATTTATTTAGCAATTAAAGATGAAAACCTAGAAGAGTTGATTATTGATGACAAGTTAAATATTAAACAAAAATTTATTGGTAAAATTGATTATAAAAATATGAATGATGAACAAATAAATTTAATACAACAAAAAATATCGAAAGATAAAGAGGAGAAAACAAATGACAAAAAATTCTAATATTATTTATGAAGAATTTAAAGAGCAAGTATTTCGTAATAAAAAGCAAATGATTAAAGTTGTCGGTCTATTGTTTATCGCTTTTTTATATGGTTTTATTACAATTTGTGCCTTTTGAAACCCTTTAGAGAATTTTGATCAAATTCCTGCTGCTATTTTAGATCTATCAGAACCAACATGTTTGTCTGTTAAAAACGGGTACATTGACTCAGAAGATATTGACCAAAATAGTTGTGAAAGCAATGGTGGTTACTGAGGTACAATGACTAGTCTCGAACTATCAACATTAATAGATAGCGATGGAATAATTAAAATTCAAGATGAAAGCTCTTCCTTAATATCTGCTAATTTTCAATACTTATCAGGAGAATCGGCTAAAACAGAATTAAATAATAATGATTATTGAGACAAACTAGTGATACCACCAGAATTCAATGACAACATAATTAATTTTTTAAATTGTATTTTATCTGTTACTGAAATTAACGCAACCCCTGGACATACTTATGAAGACTGACGCAGATCTTATGTCGATAATTTGAAGGTTTTAACAGGAGAAAAGGTGAACAATCAACCTCCACAACCAAACATTTTTAAAAACCCACAGAATGGTGATTATGTAGATCAAAATATAGTTTTTCAAGCATCATTAGAAAATAATTTTTTATCAATGTATTTTACTAATATTTTTTGTGAAATGATCAACCAGATATCACAGCAATATTTTCCTAAAATCTTAAATAGTTACTTTATTGATCAGTCATTAGATAATAAAGATTCTAATTTGATTGTTAAGTCCAATTACATGCAATTGGTTCAGTCTAATAAAATTAAGGATATTTCAGAAAATACTGATATTAAATTAAGTTTTCCATCTTTATCAATTATGTTAACTTGTTTACAAAATGATGAGATTGTTGATGCGTTGTTTGATGGTCAAAATAGTATTGAAGTAAATATTTTTGAACAAAATTTTAATGATGAAGTTTTAAACTATGCTTCTTTTGATTTAGGTGATTTAATTGCCGTTAATATTCAAGGAATGGAACACGATGAATATGGTATTGGTTTAGGTAAATTCTTCATCTGCATCGGTATTTTTGTAGGTGCCTTTATAATGACGGTAGTATTCACAAGAAAATTTGCCAATAATCAAAAAAGTGTTTGAAAAAATTATTTTGCAAAAATAGTATTGATGAATACTATTGGTTTTTTACAAGTCACTATTTTATTTTTAGGGATAACTGCAGTTGGTTTTTATGAATTAGGAGCATATTTATTGTTATTGTATCTCTGGGCATTATTTTCTGATTTTGTGTTTATCAACTTAATTTGTGGTTTTTGATTTTTAATACGTGATGAAACCTTTTCCAAACTAGCGATTATGGTAATTATTGTTATTTCTATTACAAGTTGTGGCGGAATTTTCCCGTCAGTCTTACAAAGTAATTTTTTTAATTTTATTGGCTACCTTTCACCATTTTTATTTTCTTTAAATGGTCAAAGCATCATTATATACGGAATATCTGTGTTAGGATCATCATCAATGTACGCCAATTTAATTTTAATTAACTTTGGATATTTAACAATATTCTGAGTATTCTTTGCTGGTATTAGTTATTTTGGTTTTTGGAAAAACCATCGAATTCGTTTATTCAGTACATATTCAAATAAAAAAACCCTTCAAGTAATTAAAGAATTAAAGTTTGAGCATCTCGTTGATGATAATAATAAAATTTTGTTTAATAAAATTTCTCAATCTGAATCAGAACAAATAAAACGTAAGATGTCAGAAAAATTTATTAGGATTAAGAAGAAAGAATATTTTTTCAGAGATATCACCGATAGAGAAATAACTTAATTTTTTTTAAATATTATAGTATAATATAAAAAAGATGTAGGCGGTAATTTATGAAAAAAGATGTAGTTGTCAATAAAAACCATGATTTAGAAACAATGTCATTTAGTGTAATTGAAAATGAATTAAATAATTTAATAACTTCATTAAATAATATAGACTTTGATATTACAGAATTGCAAGAAAGAATTGCTTTAGGTGGTAAATCCACTAAAGTAGATTTAGAAGATTTTGAAAGTGAAATTGCAAAATTAGATATTAAAATTCAGGAATTAAGTACGAAGGCAAATATTCATGATGTTTCTTTGTACTTGATATTTATAGAAGCGAAAATGATTTATCGAATTATTAAAGTAAGAATTGAGGACAGCAAAAAATTTATAGATCTTTATTCTAAAATAAAAAAAGATTAGTGATAATCTTTTTTTTAATTTGTATTAATTTATTTAATTGTTATAATTCATATGTTGATTTATTAAAGATTTAACATATTTATTGAAAACATATTGGTGAATTCAATTGTCGAGTGCTTTGTAGAAAGTGGTAATTGTTGGAAGCTAATAGAAGAAGATAACGAAAGAAAGAGGGACATGTATATGCCTAAACAATTAACTAGAGAAGAATTATGAGAAGTTGGTGCTCAATTCGGACATCAAACAAAAAGATGAAATCCAAAAATGAAACCATATATTTATGGAGTTAAAAATAAAGTTCATATTATGGATTTACACAAAACAATTTTACAATTTGATGAAATTTTTGAATTTTTTAAAACGTTAAATCCTAAAAAAGGAAAAATTTTATTTGTTGGAACTAAAAAAGCTTCTAAAGAAGCAGTTAGAGAAGCTGCTGAAAGAACAGATAATTTTTATGTTGACGAAAGATGATTAGGTGGTACCCTGACCAACCTAAAAACTATTAATAAACAAATTAAAAAATTATGGTCAATTGAAAGAGATCAAAAATCAGGTAAAACTGCACTCTTGACAAAGAAAGAACAGTTATTAATTTCTAAAAAATATGATAAATTAGAAAAATTTTTGGGTGGAATTAGACAAATGCGTGATATTCCTCAAGCACTTTTTGTAACAGATGTAGAAGCAGATATCATCGCTATTAAAGAAGCACACATATTAAATATTCCTGTAATTGGAATTTGTGATTCTAATGTAGATCCGGATTTGATTGACTATGTAATTCCAGCGAATGATGATCACTTCCGCTCAGTTAACTTTATCACTCAACACATTGCCGATCTTTATGCTGAAGCGATGGGAATGAAAATTGAACCACCAAAACCAATGCCTCCAAAAAAAGAATTTGTCCGTCCAAACAACTGACAAGACAGAAGAGGGCCAGTTAATCATATGCGTCATTCAGTAATTTCACAACAACCAAATTACTCTGCAGCTAAATCTAGTGTTATCACAAATGAAAATGTTAATGATTTTAATAAAATAAAATCTGCTGATAAAACTGTTAAATTGAATAATGACGAAGATAAACCTAAAACAGAAGCAAAACCCAAAGTTGCTGAAGTTAAAAATGCTGAAGAAAAATAATTTTTATAAATTGAGTAAATTAAATGTTTAACTAATCAATTTATTTATAAGAAAGGATATTATTATGGCAATTAAAATTGAATTAATAAAACAACTTAGAGAAACTACCGGTTCAGGGATGATGGATTGTAAAAAAGCGTTAGAAGAAACTGGTGGTAATTTAGATGAAGCCTTTAAATGATTAAGAGAAAAAGGGATCGCTAAGGCAGCTAAAAAAAGCGCGCGCATTGCAGCTGAAGGAATTGTAAAAATAATTGAAAATAAAAACAAAATTGCTTTATTTGAATTAAACACTGAAACTGATTTTGTGGCACAAAATAAACAATTTATTGAATTAACAGAAAAAGTTGCTAAATTAATTATTGCTAATGATACATGTGATGTATCTGCTATTTTGAAATTAAAAGATGGTGAAAATACTTTGGAAGACACTTTAATTCAAGCTGCTGCAACCATCGGTGAAAAAATCAGTCTAAGAAGAGTTGAAATGTTTACTAAATCAGGGAATGAAACATTCGGTGCTTACACTCATTTTAATAATCGTTCAGCATCAATTTTATTATTCGATAATAAAATTGATGAAACTGCAGTTAAAAATGTGGCGATGCATGTTACAGCGATGGACCCTAAGTTTATTAGCACAGATAATATTGATAATGAATTTAAGAAAAATGAAAAAGAAATCATTTTAAATGAAATTAAAAATGACCCAGTTAACTCAAAAAAACCAACTGCCATTTTAGAACGTATGGTTGAAGGTCGTTTGAATAAGCAGTTTATGACTTTATGTTTATTAAGTCAAAAATTTGTATTAGATGAATCACAAACAGTAGAACAATTTTTAAATAGTAAAAAAGTAAAATTATTAAAGATGGCAAGATTTGAAGTTGGTCAAGGTATTGAAAAACAAGAAGTAGATTTTGCGGCTGAAGTTGCTCAGCAAATGAAAAACGTATAATTTAAAGAGGTTATTATAATGCAATTATGATCAAGTGTTGGATCAGGTTTTACTGATAATGCTCAATTAATATCTTTAATTGTTATGACAATTTATGCACTTACTATAGAATTAATATTCTTTGTGTATTATTTTAAATTTATAAAAGATAAGACTTTAATAAAAAAACATATGGATAATAAGGCAGTATTATTTATTTCACTTTTATTAGTACCGATAATAGCCATTATTACCACTTGTTGAATTTTATATAATTCTACTGATAGTTATAAATATGAAACAACTTTAATTGTTTTGACAATAATAGGTTTTTTATTCCCATTTGCATTAACGATATATATATTAGTTGGTGTGCAGTATATTGCTGTTGGAATCAGTGGAGAAAATTTTTACTTATTAGGTGAAAAAATAAGCATTAGTAATATCACTAATTTAAAATTTGATACATTATCTAAAAAGTATTTTCTATGCTACAAAGATAAAAAGAATAAGAATGTTAAAAATATATCTTTTAAAAAAAATTCAAAGGTAGCAGAGTTTATTCTAGAGCATAAACAAATGTTAAACATTGACGAAATATACCAAACTACCAATTTAAAAGAGAACAATTAATTTTAAAGAAAAAAGACTTTATTTGATAAAGTCTTTTTTCTTTAAAATCATTGACTAGCTATTTATTTTCACTTCGTTTATAATCGTTTCACATTGGGACAATGAAGGAAAATATAAATGTTGAATAATGTATTATTGAATATTGATAAAAAAGAACGTAACTCTTTATATGAATTAGAATCAGAATTATTAGAGGCAAGTGAAGCATATTTAATATCACCATTTATATCGGGTAATTTTCTTAAAAAATTAAAAGAAATTATTAATAAAAATCATAATTTAAAACGTGTTAAAATTTTAACTTCATTATTTGATAACCAAGGTATTTATCTAGACTTGAAAGAGTTATTAAATTTATATAATGAATATAAAAAAAGTGATCTAAATTTAGAAATTAAAATTCAAATGTCAAATATAAAAAATGGCAAAAAAATTCACGCTAAAGTTTATCGAATGGTTAAGTATAATAATGAACTTAAATATCACCAATCAGTAATTTTAGGTTCATCAAATTTAACTATGGGCGGTTTAAGGGATAATGATGAAATAAATATTAAGTTAAATTCCCATGATCATAATCATGAAATTCTTAGAATTACAAAATATTTTAGTCAGTTGTGATCAGAACCTAACACTATTGAAATCAATGATGAAAACATAACAATAATTGAAAAAATAATTTTAATGAATGAAGATTTAAAATTTAAATGGTCTAAAATAATCGAAAAGTCTTTTGCAGAAAATGATTTAAATTATAATGTTTTATCGACAGAAAATAGTTTTCATAAAGAAAAATTGCAACCTTATTGATATCAAGAACAAGCGATAAATAATATTAATATTGAAAATAGTAACAATTTAAACAAACATTTAATTGTTATGGCCACTGGAACAGGTAAAACAATGGTGGCTGCTTTTTATATTAAAGAAAATTTTAAAAGTAGTTTAAGTGATAAAAAATTTATTTTTGTTGCTCATCAAGTAGAATTATTAAAACAGGCATATAAATCATTTGCCAGCGTTTTACCGTCTGCTCAGTGCTTAAATAAAATGAAATTAATTGATGAAAAAATTTCATCAACTGATGATGAAATTTTACAAGAATACATTTCAGGCACTTCACTCTTTATAACGACTGTTAAATTAAAAAATTTTATTGATAACAATAAAAGTATTTGAAATCCTCATCATTTTGATGTTGCTTTTTTTGATGAAGCACATCATTATGCTGCCAAACAGTTTAAAATAGTGCTGAAAAGTTTTAAAAGTAAAATTATCGGCTTAACAGCAACTCCAAAAAGAATGGATAACCAACCGATTGGATTTGAAAATAATGATTACACTTATGAGTTAAATCTTATTGATGCAATCACATATAAGTTGTTATGTAATTATCAATACTTTTGTATTGGCGATGCCAATTTAAATTTAACTGAGGCAGATTTTAATAATAATAGTGAAATTTGAAAAAAAATTAATAGTGATAAAAAGAAAAATGATTTAATTTGAGATAATTTAAAAAAATATATTTCAGACTATAATCGTCCAAACATTAAGGCATTAGTTTTTTGTATAAACATTGAACATGCCACAAAAATAAATGATTTTCTCAATAAACAAAATCTAAATTCTGCTATCTTGAATTCAGAAGTAAGTTATTCAGAAAGAGAAAGACTTTTGAATCAATTTAGAAACACAAATAGTTTAAACTATTTGTGTGTAGTAGATATCCTAAATGAAGGAGTAGATATTCCTGAAATTAATTTAATAATTAGACTGAGACCCACAAATTCTGTAAGAATTTTTCTTCAACAACTAGGAAGAGGGTTTAGGAAAACAGTAGACAATAAAGTTTTAAGAGTATTAGATTTTATTCCTTATGTTGATTCTAAAAGTTTAAATTTTTATAATAATATTTTTAATAATATTTGTGTTAAAACTAATTTTAGTATAACTGAAAATGTTGATATTAATGAATCCTTCATTGAACCTGAAGGATGTAATATTAAATTTGACGAAGTTGCTGAAAAAATTATTGTAAGAGCCTTAGAGAACCATGCTAACGTTATTTCAAAGATCGAAATCGCTCCTAAACCTAGAAAAACAATTAAGACTTCAGAGGAATTTAATAAAGAATTTAATTTTGCTTTATTTAATTTCTGAAAAAATTGAGCCTTGTATTTAAAGGAAAAAGAAAGGACTCAAGATAAGCAACTGACTAGAACGAACAATAAAAATAATAATTATTTAATTGCTAAAAAAAGTTTATTCAAATTGAAAAATGCTATTTCAAATCATTTTGATAATGTAAATTGTGAATGATCAAAAGGTAGTGGTTATGTTCCTGAAATTAATCATTTAACTTTTATATATAATTATGGAAAAAAAATAAAATTCACACCAACAAAAGGTTTTTATTGTGCAATTCTTTTTAGTTTTAAAACTAATAAAATATTGTTTTCAATAATTCATGGAAATGATTCAAAAGAGGTTAAAAAAACCTCTTTTGAATCATATAGACAAAATGTTCTAAAATATATTAATTCAAATAACATTGTTTTTAATGATAATTTTGAACTAAAGGATTTAGGCGGTACAAATAGGGCCAAACAATATTCTAAATCGATGATTGTTTGTGAAAGTGTGCAAATTAAGTCATTAAATAATTTAAATTTTGAAGCTAAAATTTTAAGTTTATTAAATATATATAAAATAATTAAAAAGAATAAACTGATATAAAAACTAATAAAAAACACTCCATTAAGAAGTGTTTTTTAATTTACGCTGTTAGTTTTTTTTGTAGTAATCTTCAGCAGAACCATTCAAAAAACCACGTTTATCGTTTTCTTTTACAGCCACATTATTTTTTTGTTCTTTTAATCATGCAAACAATTTATTTAAATAACGTAAAAGTATATTTTGACCAATAACAAAATTCGCTATTATCGCATCATCTTTAGGGGTTAATTTTTTATCCTGAATCATATCTTTAGATTTTTGGATTAATTCTTTGATGATACCAATTTCTGTTTGGCCGATTTCTTGACCATTATTTGATTTTAAAATTTTATTTACATCTGGCAATAAAGGGGCAAACGCATCTTTATATTCTGGTTTTTCTAACACTTTTTTAATTTCAGTGTATTTATTGTGAAACATATCTACAATAATAGTGTTAATCGCAATATCTTTTTTTGTTTTTTGACTTTTTTCAATTTCTTTTGCAAATGAATTATTTATAAAAACATAACTGTTTGTATATAGAAAAACAGTGTTTAGCTTTACACGATCCTTAGGATCAATTTTTTCATTATTTTTAAAGAATTTTAAAACTTTATTAAATGAATCATTAGTGGGTTGTTTGACATCTAGCTCCCCGATTAACTCATCAACGTTTCATGAATGTTCTACAGCTTTAAATTTTTTGTTTAATTCGACAATATCATTATATAATTGTTCTGAAATAAATTCGAAAATAGGAATGTTCATATTTTAGTTCCTTCAATAAATAATTTATTATTAATATTATTATAGATATAATAATAACATATTATATCTATATCTTGAATTTTTATTTTAAAATATATAGTATATAATTTAATAAAATAAAAAGATATTTAGGAGATAACAATGTCAAAAAATAATGTTGCAAACACAACAGATGCAGGTTCTAAAAACACAACTTTAGTTAATCAAAAAGAAACTAACAAAATTTCTTCAAAAATAAAAATGACTAAAGAAGAATTTATTGAAAATACCAAATCTTTCAATAAATTTTATTTCATAATTTTTATAATTTGTGGGATTGTCAGTCTAGTAGGATTGTTGACAGTGATAATTGGTTTTTACTTGAGCGATGATGTTAAATTAATAATGTCAATTACTGGTGTTGTTTTATTAGCAGGTGGTTTTATAACTTTTTATGTAATAAATACAATCAAAAAAATCAAATATAATAATTTGATAGTAAAGTATGAATTAGATAAAGTTATCACCCCAGAAAATACAGAAACAAAATAATCTTTGTATATTATCTTTATAAAATAAAAAATTGAGTATAACAAACCTATTATAGAAGGTTTGAAATGAAATTTGTAGATGTTGTAAATTTAAAAATTACAGGCGGAAATGGTGGCGACGGTGTTGTCGCTTTTCATCGTGAGTTATATGTACCCAAAGGAGGACCTAGTGGTGGTGACGGCGGAAACGGCGCTGATGTTTTTTTGGTAGCAGATTCTGGTATGAATACACTAGTTGACTTTCGTTTTACCAAAGAAATTATAGGGGAAGCTGGTGTAAACGGTGGAACTAAAAAGTGTCATGGACGAAACGGAGAAATTAAAGTTGTAAAAGTCCCAGTAGGAACTATTGTTTATGACGGAGATACAAATAAAATTTTACATGACGTGAAGGAATTAGATAAAAAATATTTAATTGCTCGCGGAGGAAAAGGCGGGCGTGGGAATGCTCGTTTTGTAAATTCACGAAATAAAGCGCCCACTATTTTTGAACGCGGTGATCTTGGAGAAAGTTTAAAAATTAGATTGGAACTTAAAGTAATTGCTGATGTTGGGTTTATTGGTAAACCTAACGCTGGTAAGTCTACTCTACTGTCTGTAATCTCTAATTCACGACCAACTATTGCTGATTATCCTTTCACTACAATTAATCCTCAACTAGGTGTTTGTAAAATTAATGATGATAGTTTTGTAGTTGCTGATTTACCAGGATTAATTGAACAAGCTAGTAAGGGTAAAGGATTAGGGTTGCAATTTTTGCGTCACATTGAAAGATGTCGAATCATTGTGCATGTTTTAGATATGTCAGGTAATTACAATACAGAAGATGTTTATCAAAATTATTTAAATATTAAACAAGAGCTAATTGCCTATAATCCTAAACTAGGTTTACGCGAAGAAATTATTGTCGCTAATAAAATGGATATTGAAAATAGTGCTGATAATTTGTTAAAATTTAAAAATAAATTAAATAATTCTCAAATTACTGTTTTAGAAACTTCTGGTTTAAAAAAACAAAACATTGATGCCCTAAAACAATTGATTGCGAATAAATTAAAAAATATTCCTGATAAATTAGCATTGTGAGAATTAAATAATAATTTAGAACCAGCTATTTCAAACGCTGAAAATAGTAATTTTAAACATATTAAATTTGAAAATCATAAACCTGATTTTAAAATTGAAAAAATTAATTCTACAACCTGAAAGGTTTCAGGGGAAGACATTTTCAAAATCTATCATAAGAATCCAATTGCTACACATGATAATTTATTATTGTTTAATTCTAAATTACAAAAAATTGGTTTATTTGAAGAATTAACCAAAAGAGGCGCAGAAGAAGGCGATACAATAAAAATATTTGAATTGGAATTACAGTGAAATTATGAGTCAAAAAATAACAGATAAAAAAAATCAATTGATGACAGATTATATTAATTATTTAACTGAATGAATTAGAGAAAAGGTTAAGGAAGCTAATTGTGTTGGGGTTATTGTTGGAGTTTCAGGTGGTGTAGATTCGGCATTAGTTTCTAGATTAGGTCAATTAGCATTCCCGGAAAATCATTTAACCGTGATAATGCCGTGTGATTCTGTTGCAGAAGATAAAAAATTAGCCTTAGAATTAATAGAACATTTTAAAATGAATTATCAAATAATTGATATAACAAAGATTTATCGTGCTTTTTTAAAAAACATTAAGGTTCAAAAAGTTGCAGAAGAATTATCACAGTTAAACATTAAACCTCGTTTAAGAATGACAACATTATATGCATTAGCGCAAGACAAAAAATATTTAGTACTAGGTACTGATAATTTAGATGAATTGTACATTGGTTATTTCACCAAACATGGTGATGGCGCTTCAGACATTGCCCCAATTGCGAATTTGTTAAAGAATCAAGTTTTTTTATTAGCGAGACATTTACAAGTACCACATTCAATTTTAATAAGACAGCCTACTGCTGGTTTATATAAGGGTCAAACTGATGAATCAGAATTAGGTTTTAGTTATGACCAATTAGATAATTATTTACAAAAAAAACCAGTAGGAAGAATAATTTCAAAAAAAATTAGAACATTGCATAAACAGTCAAATCATAAACGTAATCCTTTATCCAAACCAGATCAATTTTTATTTGATAAAAAATTTGCCCGATTAAAAAATGAAGAACAATAAACCACTTATTTGCATTGTAGGACCAACTGCTTGTGGCAAAACAGATTTATCAATCGCTGTTGCTAAAAAATTGAATGGTGTTTGTATTAATGCAGATGCTACTCAATTTTACAAACATTTAGATTTGGCTACTAACAAAATTACAGAATCAGAAAAAGAAGGTATTCAACATTTGCTACTTTCTTTTTTAGAGTTAGATGAAACCTTTTCTGTTGCAGAATACCAAACAATTGCAATGCAAAAAATTGAAGAAGTGTTTCAAAAAAATAAAATCCCGATCTTGGTAGGTGGTTCTGGTCTGTATGTTAATTCTGTAATATATGATTATCATTTTTCACCAATTGACAATTTAAAAAAAGCAAAATTAGAAAATAAGTACCAAAATTACAGTAACACCGAATTGTATGATTTATTGTTAAATATTGATAAAAATTTTTCCGATCAGATTCATATTAATAATCGTAAACAAATGATTTCGCATTTAATATATTATGATGTGAACAATAAAACTAAATTAAAAAAAGAAAATAATGGCAAGCAGTTAAATTATAATGCAATTATCATTTATCTAAAACCTGATCGTAGCACTCTTTATAACAAAATTCAGATAAGGTTAGATAATCTTATTAAAAAAGGTTTGATCGATGAAATTAGACAAGTTTTAAAATTAACAAATCACAATATGGAATTACAAAGTATGAAAACTATTGGATGCAAAGAAATTAAGGAATTTTTGGATAATAACATCTCTTTAGAACAAGCTAAAATGAAAATGATAAAAGCTAACTGACATTATGCACGTAAGCAAATGATCTGATTTAATTACCAAATTACCCCGACAATAACTGTAGAATATAAGTTATTGGAGTTTGATGTTATTAAAGAAGAACTGATTTGTCAAATTCAAAATTTACTAAAAAAATATTAAAAAAAAATGATTTTTTTTGTTTTTTTAGTTGTATTTATTATTAGTTAATGTATATTTTTATTGTTGTACTACTTTCAGTTAAAAATTTAATTGAAATACATAGTATGAAAATGTTCTTTGAAAACTAGATATAACTTAAATAAAATGATTAAATTCATTTTAGACATCATTATTAATCAGTGTAGATTAATAACTGTCAATAAACAATTAAGCCAGGAGATAAATTTTAAATTTATTTTAAATGAGAGTTTGATCCTGGCTCAGGATGAACGCTGGCGGCATGCCTAATACATGCAAGTCAAACGGGAGTGCTTGCACTCCAGTGGCGAACGGGTGAGTAACACGTATCTAATCTGCCTATTAGCGGGGGATAACAGTTAGAAATGACTGATAATACCGCATAAAACTTAGATTGGCATCAATCAGAGTTAAAAGACGCGTTTGCGTCACTAATAGATGAGGATGCGGCGTATTAGCTTGTTGGTGAGGTAAAGGCTCACCAAGGCGATGATACGTAGCCGACCTGAGAGGGTGACCGGCCACATCGGGACTGAGACACGGCCCGAACTCCTACGGGAGGCAGCAGTAGGGAATTTTTCACAATGGACGAAAGTCTGATGGAGCAATGCCGCGTGATTGATGAAGGCCTTCGGGTTGTAAAGATCTGTTATCAGAGAAGAATAGATAGCATAGGAAATGATGCTATTCTGACGGTATCTGATTAGAAAGTCACGGCTAACTATGTGCCAGCAGCCGCGGTAATACATAGGTGGCGAGCGTTATCCGGATTTATTGGGCGTAAAGCGTGCGCGGATGGTTTGGCAAGTTTGAGGTTAAAAACCAGAGCTTAACTCTGGTCCGCCTTGAAAACTGTCTCACTAGAGTGTAGGAGAGGTTGATGGAATTCCGAGTGTAGCGGTGGAATGCGTAGATATTCGGAGGAACACCAGTGGCGAAGGCTGTCAACTGGCCTATTACTGACATTTAGGCACGAAAGCGTGGGGAGCAAATAGGATTAGATACCCTAGTAGTCCACGCCGTAAACGATGAGTACTAGGTGTCGGCTTTTTTAAGTCGGTACCGCAGCTAACGCATTAAGTACTCCGCCTGAGTAGTATGCTCGCAAGAGTGAAACTCAAAGGAATTGACGGGGACCCGCACAAGTGGTGGAGCATGTGGTTTAATTCGAAGCAACGCGAAGAACCTTACCAGGGCTTGACATCCAGTGCAACGCTATAGAGATATAGCTGAGGTTAACATTGAGACAGGTGGTGCATGGTTGTCGTCAGCTCGTGCCGTGAGGTGTTGGGTTAAGTCCCGTAACGAGCGCAACCCTTGTTGTTAGTTACTCCATTTAGTTGAGATACTCTAACAAGACTGCTAGTGTAAGCTAGAGGAAGGTGGGGATGACGTCAAATCATCATGCCCCTTATGTCCTGGGCTACACACGTGCTACAATGGCCGATACAAACAGTTGCAATCCCGTGAGGGGGAAGCTAATCTGATAAAGTCGGTCTCAGTTCGGATTGAAGTCTGCAACTCGACTTCATGAAGCCGGAATCACTAGTAATCGCGGATCAGCAATGCCGCGGTGAATACGTTCTCGGGTCTTGTACACACCGCCCGTCACACCATGAGAGTTGATAATGCCAGAAGTCGGTATCCTAACTTCGGAAGGAGCCGCCCAAGGCAGGATTGATAATTAGGGTGAAGTCGTAACAAGGTATCCCTACGGGAACGTGGGGATGGATCACCTCCTTTCTATGGAGAATAATTGTATAAACATTTATATTAAATTTCGGTTTAATTGTTTATATGGTAAAGTTATATCTAGTTTTCAGAGTTCATTTTCTGTCAACAATTGTTCTTTGAAAACTGAATATTAGACATCTCAAATAATTCATTAATTTGAATGATTTCTGTTATCAATTTTTCCAAAATTGTAAACTGAAATTTCAAAATAGAAAATCTCAATCAAAAAGGATTTTTGATCACAAATAATAAACTTATGAAGTTAATAAGAGTGTATGGTGGATGCCTTGGGAATAGGAGACGATGAAGGACGCGATTACCTGCGATAAGCCTCGGGGAGCTGGAAGTAAGCTTTGATCCGGGGATTTCCGAATGGGGCAACCCAATTAGTTTTAAAGCTAATTATCCTACAGTGAATTCATAGCTGTAGTGAAGTGATACCTAGGGAATTGAAACATCTTAGTACCTAGAGGAAAATAAAGCGAATGCGATTCCCTTAGTAGCGGCGAGCGAAACGGGAACAGCCCAAACCGAATTTATTCGGGGTTGTAGGGCTACTTGTACGGAGTTACAAAGTTAAATTATAGTGGAAGTTGTTGGGAAGCAACACCATAGAAAGTGAAAGTCTTGTACACGAAATAATTTAATCTCCAAGTAGTACCCTGAGTACGGCGAGACACGAGAAATCTTGTCGGAATCCACGCAGACCACTGCGTAAGGCTAAATACTACCTATTCACCGATAGTGAACCAGTACCGTGAGGGAAAGGTGAAAAGAACCCCGAGAGGGGAGTGAAATAGTTCCTGAAACCATATACTTACAAGAAGTTGGAGCTCGTTAATGAGTGACAGCGTGCCTTTTGTAGAATGAGCCGGCGAGTTATGATGACATGCAAGGTTAAGTAGAAGATACGGAGCCGTAGTGAAAGCGAGCCTTAATAGGGCGTTCAGTATGTTGTCATAGACCCGAAACCAGGTGATCTAGCCATGAGCAGGTTGAAGTTAAGGTAACACTTAATGGAGGACCGAACCGACGTTCGTTGAAAAGACCGCGGATGACTTGTGGCTAGGGGTGAAATTCCAATCGAACCTGGAGATAGCTGGTTCTCCCCGATATAGCTTTAGGGCTAGCGTCAGAATTAGCGTAATGGAGGTAGAGCACTGAATGTATGATGGCCGCACCTAGCGGTACTGATTACAATTAAACTCCGAATGCCATTATTGCATGTCTGGCAGTCAGAACATGGGTGATAAGGTCCATGCTCGTGAGGGTAACAGCCCAGATCGTCAGTTAAGGTCCCCAAATATATACTAAGTGTGTAAGGATGTGGAATTGCACAAACAGCTAGTATGTTGGCTTAGAAGCAGCCATCATTTAAAGAGTGCGTAACAGCTCACTAGTCAAGTGATTCTGCGCCGAAAATGTAACGGGGCTAAAGTATATTACCGAAACTACGGATCCGAAAGGGTGGTAGGGGAGCGTTCTAATAGGGATGAAGGTAGACCGTGAGGACTATTGGACTTATTAGAAGTGAGAATGCCGGCATAAGTAACGATTGAAGGTGAGAATCCTTCATGCCGTTTGACTAAGGTTTCCTGGGCAAGGTTCGTCCACCCAGGGTTAGTCAGGTCCTAAGGCGAGGCTGAAAAGCGTAGTCGATGGATAACAGGTTGATATTCCTGTACTATTATATAAAGTGATGGAGTGACGGAGAAGGCTAAGACAACCTGGTTATTGGATTCCAGGCCAAGCGTAAAGAGGGCAACATAGGTAAATCCGTGTTGTATTAACCTTGAAACGTGATGGGGAACGAACACTTTGGTAAGTAGTGTAGTGTCTGAAGCCATGCTTCCAAGAAAAGCTTCTAGCGTTAATTTATATAATACCTGTACCGAGAACGAACACACGTGGTCAAGGAGAGAATCCTAAGGCAAGCGAGATAACTATAGCTAAGGAACTCTGCAAAATCATCCCGTAAGTTAGCGATAAGGGATGCTCACTTTTTAGTGAGCCGCAGTGAAGAGGAAGGGGCAACTGTTTAGCAAAAACACAGCTCTCTGCAAAGTCGTAAGACGACGTATAGGGGGTGACGCCTGCCCAGTGCCGGAAGGTTAAGAGAATTTGTTAGTTTCGACGAAGCAATGCATTGAAGCCCCGGTGAACGGCGGCCGTAACTATAACGGTCCTAAGGTAGCGAAATTCCTTGTCAGGTAAGTTCTGACCCGCACGAAAGGCGTAATGATCCCTTCGCTGTCTCGGCTATAGACTCGGTGAAATTTTAGTACCTGTGAAGATGCAGGTTACCCGCAACTAGACGGAAAGACCCCATGGAGCTTTACTATAACTTGATATTGATTTTCGATATAGTATGTATAGGATAGGTGGGAGACTATGATCTTGTAACGCTAGTTACAAGGGAGTCGTCCTTTGAATACCACCCTTGCTATATTGAAAATCTAACCTTGATCTGTTAGCCAGATCGGAGACAGTGTCAGGTGGGTAGTTTGACTGGGGCGGTCGCCTCCTAAAAAGTAACGGAGGCGCCCAAAGGTACCCTCAATACGGTTAGAAATCGTATGTAGAGCGCAAAGGTAGAAGGGTGCTTGACTGTGAGACTTACAAGTCGAACAGGAGCGAAAGCTGGGCTTAGTGATCCGGCGGTCCCGTGTGGAAGGGCCGTCGCTCAACGGATAAAAGTTACCCTGGGGATAACAGGCTTATCTCCCCCAAGAGTTCATATCGACGGGGAGGTTTGGCACCTCGATGTCGGCTCATCGCATCCTGGAGCTGTAGTTGGTTCCAAGGGTTGGGCTGTTCGCCCATTAAAGCGGTACGCGAGCTGGGTTCAGAACGTCGTGAGACAGTTTGGTCCCTATCTGTTGTGGGCGCAGGAAATTTGAGAAGAGCTATCCCTAGTACGAGAGGACCGGGATGGACGCACCTCTGGTGCTCCAGTTGTCACGCCAGTGGCACAGCTGGGTAGCTATGTGCGGAATTGATAATCGCTGAAAGCATCTAAGCGAGAAACAAACTTCAAGATGAGATTTCCCCTCCCTTGTGGAGTAAGACCCCTTAAATACTATGAGGTTGATAGGATGGGTGTGTAAGCATAGTGATATGTTCAGCTAACCATTACTAATCGGTCGACAGCTTCTAATTTTATTAACAAAAAAACTTTTTGATATTAAGTCTAATATTCAGTTTTGAGCGAATGATTGCTCAAAAAAAATTGTCTGGTGATTATAGCGTAGTGGCTACACCTGTTCCCATGCCGAACACAGAAGTTAAGCACTACAGCGGTGATGATAGTTGAAAAGCGAAAGTAGCACGTTGCCAGTCTTGTAAAACGAAGAATTAATTCTTCGTTTTTTTTATGTTTTTTTGAAAATAGTATATAATAAAATTGTTTTATTATATAAAAATTTTATTCTGTTAAGGTTTAATAAACTATGTCTAATAAATCTCCGAAATGAAAAAATTATTGACTTCTTTTCAAACAAGGCTTTAAAGGTGTTTTAGTTTCAAAAGTACAGTTTATTGTAATTCTGTTGTTAGCTATTCTTTCGGTATCACTATTGGTTTCAGGAATCACTTCTTTTTCAAGATTAATGGATAATGAACAAGTTGTTTTTAATGATACGCCAGAATTTGATTATGATTTTCATTATAATGATCGACAAAGTGATACTGTCGCTCCAGTTCAACAACTTATCTACCCATTATTAGATTTAGAATATGCTTATAGTTATGATACTGACGTTTTGAACGATAATTTAATTTCAACTAACTATAATTTATATTTTGCCGGTGATAATTGCCAAGGTACTTTATTTGATGGGATATTTGATCCTCAAAATACTAGTGGTCATTATAATAATTATTTGAACGATTATGCAAGTTTGGATAGCACAAGTTTTATAGAACAACTAAAAAATGATTTATTTTCAAATTTGTATTCTGCAGTTTCTACAGGACAAGTTGGATATAAATATCAAGGACAAGATCATTATCATGATATAACTCAGATGACTTCTGAATCTTTAATTTATCAATATTTTTCACAAATATATGATCCTAGCAAAACAGCGATTACTGACTACTTTTTTCTAGATAATTTTTTACAATATGAATCTACTACTTTTTATAGTTGAATTGATTATAATTTTTTAAAATATGCAAACACTACTGATCGTTCTAATTTTTTAGAACAAAATATTTTAGGTAATAATCAATCTAATACTGTTTTTTCTAATGAAAATACTTGAATTGGTGATTTAAAATATGATGACAATACTAATTCATACCATCCATATACTTATTCTGAGGCATCTGATGACGCAGGTGGGGGTGATCCGATAAATTCTTATGTTGATGATAATTTAAGTCGAGGAAAAATTATCAATCAATATGGGTTACATGGGTGTGTGAGTACTACAGCTTTCAATACTGGAACTAATATTTCTGATAAAATAATATTTGATGATGGTAACATGTCATTTTATTTACCTTTGAAAGATGGAAACCAACAAATAAATAATTGAGAAATTAATGATGAAAACTATATGTATTTTCATACAAAAATGGCTGCTCAAATTTGTAATTTTGATTTTGATATTAGAAATGAAATATATGTCTCTGACCAAACAAATAATTTTAAGTACAGAGTAGTTTTGTTAGATAATCCAAATTCTCTTTATAACACTAATAATCCTGATGTCACACTGATGAAAGGGGCGTTGCCTAAAAATTCAAATCAAATAGTTATTTCACCACAATTTGCAAAATCTAATCATTGAAATGTAGGAGATTGAATTTCAATAAATAATAAACCTTATCAAATTTCTGGTATTGGAACTGATCCATTCGCTTATATACCAGCAGCCAATAATGAACAATTCATTCCTGACACTTCAACTTCAGGAGTGATCTATATTTCACAATCAGCGCAAAAACAATTCATACCTGAATATTCTACTGATTCTATTGATTCAACACTAGAAACACACATTTTTTTGACGACTAAAAGTGGATTTAATTCTAATATAATGGATTTTAGTAATTTTTTAGGAAATGGTGGTTCAATTATTCCGTTCGATAATGAAAATGAAGACAATCAAAAAGATTCTGTAGCACTTTCTTCGTTTATAACATCTTTTAATACTTCACCTTATTCTCGTAATTGGACAGTATTCCCAAAATTATTATTTATATTTAAATGAATTTTATATTTTTCTTCAGCAATAATTTTAGTAATTTGTTTGATCTCTGTTTTTATATCTATTAAAAAAAATATTGAAAAAAATTCATCACAAATCGCAATATTAAAATCATTAGGTGTTTCAAATAATTTAATTTCACTTTCGTATTTGTCCTATGCGTTTGTTATCACTTTTTTCGCTATACCGATAGGTTGACTATTAGGTACAATATTTCAAATACAGTTATGTAGTTTTTTTGATGATTTTTTTTCCTTAGATTATTCTAATTTTGTTTTAAATCCACTATCTTTGTTGTTTTCCTTTGCTATAGTAGGGATAATTGCATTTATTACATCATTTCTTATGTCCATGTTTGTCTTAAGAAAACCTGTTATTGATGTTATCAATCAAAAAGATGAATGAAAACAAAATAAGACAATTAAGTTTTGAGGTCAGAAATTGATTAATAAAAAATCATTTTCCGCAAACTTTCGAGTTAATGTGGTAAGTTCTTCTGTTAAAAATATCACTATATTGTCTATCGTCATATTTACATCATCATTTATAATGACATTAGTTTTATCTTTGCCGTCAGTTTTTACAAATTTATCCGATTCTTTTTTTAATGATATGCAATATAAAAATGAATATGCATTTAATACTTCTGTTTATAATTCACCACTAACTAAACTTCAAACTAATTTAATACAAGATCCCAATGTAATAGAAAATAACTATTCTGCAAATAAAGGTTATAATTATTATGATGAAAATGGAAATATTATTAAAAGTGGCGGTTATGATAGTTTAAATAATTATTTTAATTCTGATCTTAATACTTCACCAATACCTTTTTTCTTATTTAATAATAAAGATACAGCTGTTGGTTATTATCCAAAATGAACTGTTGATACTATATATCATGATAGTAGTCAAGTTTATTCGTTATTGACTGAAATGTTTGGAAATAATTTTTATTCAGGAAATGGAAATGGATTTTCTGTAGGAATGATTATTGGTACTTTGAATTTAATTTATAATTATACTTACAATGAAGCAATAAAAGATGGTAAAACCAATGAAGATGCCAAAATATACGCTATAAATAAAACCAGCCAAGTTAATGATAGTTTGAGTATCGGAATTGTTCAAATATTACAACAAATTTTAGATATAAAAGAATTACCTTCTGGAGACAATTGAGAAGACCAAATTGTACAGTTAGTATTAAGTAAATATCCAGATTATGTCAAAAATATTGTTAATTCTTCGGAT
This sequence comes from Spiroplasma endosymbiont of Amphibalanus improvisus, assembly GCF_964030645.1. Lineage (NCBI taxonomy): Bacteria > Bacillati > Mycoplasmatota > Mollicutes > Entomoplasmatales > Spiroplasmataceae > Spiroplasma > Spiroplasma endosymbiont of Amphibalanus improvisus. Next base: position 275,328 of record NZ_CAXIPX010000003.1, on the reverse strand, counting down.
GCAAAAAAAGACCAGTTTGTTTTTGGTTGAAATTTTTATAATTCAGTATACGGACAAGACGCATTAGTTACCAATTTTAACAACACTTTTGATAACAATACAAAAATTACTACAAACGGATTAGATCAAAATAATAATATTTTAAAATTAACTAGCGCACAAAAATCCCAATGTTTTGTTGATAGTAATACAATTAATCAATTAAATGAGTTATTGAATAGTCCAAATAGTGACAATGTTACACAAGATATTTTTACTGATTCTGGTTATAAAATTTATGATAAAAGTACCAATACTATTTTAATTCCAACAATCGCTTCACCTCAAGCGTTAATAGATTTAGGGAAACCTAAAGATTATAATGGGGTATTAGACGATGATTATAACATTTCTGGTCGTCAGGAATTACAATATAAAGATGCAGCAGGTAATTTTGTACCGTTAAATAAATCTGATTGGATTTACGATGACACTGATTTCTTTCATTCAGAATATTTTAAAACCTTGTCAGTTGAACAAAAATCAGCATATTTTAATTCAACAATAAATTTAAAAGACGAAGACCAGGAAAATCCTGATTATGGACAATCAGCTTATTTAAATCCATTTGAATTAAATAACTCTGATTTTAGTTTTAAAGATGAGTATAATAGTATGGAAACTGAAAAAATTGCTGAAAATGCGTATGGTAAGTTGATGACATACAGTAATATCGATGCTAGTGGAACTGTAAGTTACCAAACGGTCTTAAGACCATATTATGAATTTAAAAACATGCATTTATATATCCCTGATCCAAATGATGATGTGTGAAAATTAAATTTTGTTAATTCAGCTACGGAAAAAACAGATTATAGCAAAGTAACAGAAGATAACGCAACTCCTCCAGATTGCGTTAAAGATGCTAGTCCAAATGCCTCAAAATGAGTTGATGTTAAACCATATGATTTAAATTTTAGTGAAGCATATGACCCTGACAGTGCGCTCGGGAATTTCTTCAATTCACCTTCTGATTGATTGGTAGCCTTAACTTATGAATTAGTCAATAATGATCTTGATGCAGGGTGGAAATTAGAATATAATTCTAATCCCAATATTGCTAATAACAGTTCAGTGAATATAAAATATAATGTTGTTGACCAATCAGAGACATATGGTTCTGGTGTATTATACTTAGATAATAATTTATCTAATTTAATTTATGGTTATGATTCATCAGAAATGGTGCAAACAACACCTGTCTTAAATGATGAATCACTCGCAATCTCTGATGACGCCACATTTGCAAATAATATCACGAGTTCTTATTCTCAAGTTTTGATCGGAACCAATATGTGGTACAACACAAGTTTTTCAAATATTGCTGAGCCAATCGGTTTCACCACTCAGAGTCAGTTATCGCCTACAATTAATATCGGTTGTAATTTGGTTAATGGTCAAAATACATTTTTAAACCGAATGAATGCTTCTATAAATAATATGGATTTATTAGTCCAGAAGAAAAATTTCATTAATGAAATTTCTGGAGTTTTTATAGCATTTACTTCATTCTTTATAATTTTTATTGTTTTATGTTCGGCATTATTAGTATTATTAATATCAAACTTATTTATCTCGAAATACTATACTTTTTCTAACCAGATGAAAACTGAAGGTTATTCAAAGCGACATATAATGTCTTTAACCCTCCATAATTTCATACCATTTGTGTTTATATCTTGAGCATTATCTTCGTTGTTAGCAGTAGGAGCATTATACGTAGTTAATATTATTTTAGTATCCACAGCCGGTCTAGTAGTGCCGTTTGGTTTTGATTGGTATAATATTTTTATAACATTGATTTTAATATTTATTGTATATTCTTTTTCATTTGTGATGGCCTATATTAAATTAGGTAAAAACCCAGCAGAATCACTTGCTGTGAAAATTATATAATTCTATTTTTAAAAATATAAAAAACCAGAAGATAAATATTCTGGTTTTTTATATTTTAGAGTTAGTCTATTAGATTTTTTTAACAGAAACTCAATTTCATTTAGCGTTAATATCATTAAGATCACAGTTTAGTTTAACATGATAATTATATGTAGTTCCATTATCATCTTTGTATGCATAGTCATATTCAATAAATTCTGTATCACCAGTGCTGTAAATTTGTTGATTGGCTAATGTTCAATAATTATCATCAAAAATGTAAGGTAGATAATTTTCATTGGCATTAGCAATTTCACCTTTGTGAATGTCTTGAATTAAATCACCTATAATAAGCATAATTTGGTTAAGCGCACAATTTTCGCTTGTTTGCAACAAACTATTTAAAATTTCTAATGTAGAACCCTTTCGATATCCAGCAGTTGATGATGATGAGTCGCAGCCTAAAATATCAAAAGCCTTATCTAAACCAGATTGTGGTCCATTTGTTTCATTGCCAATTCCAATGAATAATAATGCAGCTGTCAAAGTATTCATTTTTGTAAAATCAATTGCATTTTTAGGTTCAAATGAACCGTATTCATCAGTTAATCAATCAATATCATCTTGTGATAATAAATTATTGTCATTTGGAATAGTTCCTAATGAAGCGATTAAAGCGGCAAGATCATTTAAGTTTAATGTGTAATCTTCTGTACTTGTAGATTTATCAGGATCTAATTTTTGGTAAATTTGATTTAATAAATCATTAACAGACATTTGATTTAAAAAGTAAAATAAGGGTGATGAAGGTAAATTTATAGGGAGTGAACTAATTAATTCACTAATAGATTCGTCATAAATTAATTTATTTATATCTATTAAATCATTAAGACTTGGTAATCGGGAAAGAACTGCATCGATCTCTACCAATATTGGACTTATATTTATACCTAGTAATCCTAATATTATCGGTTTTAATATGTATGTACCCCCGCCTTTAGGAACACCACCAGTTTCACCACAAAGAACTCATATTAATTTATTCAAACCATAACTTCCTGGTTCATTTGATAATGTAAATTGAATATTTTGAATTAATTTAGTAACATCTAATTCATTTCAACCATTTTCCGGTTTGCTAGAAAGAATAGTTTTAATATATGTTTTATTATCATCTGTGGATGAGAACAAATTGTCCGGTTTTTCAGGGTTATGAGAAAAATCGAAAGCATTTATGTAATCAATAATAATTATAATTCCTTGAATTAAGTGTTGAATATTTTTGTCAGTTCCGTCAATGTAAGAACCGATCCATACCCCAGCATCTTTTATAGCGTCTTCATAATTGTCATAATCCTTAATTTGGAAGATTGCAGAAATACTATTAAAATCTGTATTTTGCAGACTATTACCTAAATTGTAAACAGATTCTTCTGTTGAAGTATTATCACCATAACCCAATAAACCACTAATAACACCTTTTAAAGATTGGACTAAACCATAGTCTAAACCTTGAGATAACAACGTTATAATCATTGGAACATATTCATAAATACTTTCAAAACTAGCACTAATTGGGGTTGTGCCATCTGTAACATTATAAATATCAATATCACTACCATTGATTGGAGCATTGGCAAACATAGTTGAAAAACTAGCGACATTTCAGGTTGAATCACTTGGAACATCATCTAAATAATTGTTGACACTTAAACCTCACATTTCATTTACTAAATAATTTGTATCAATATTTTGACCATTTACTTGTTGGTTATCACTGGCAATGTAAGGTCGTAATTCTAATTGAGAAATAACTGCAACATCTTCATACATATATTCTAAAAAAGCCTCATTATCAACATCACAAGCTGTAACACAAAGTGTACTACCTATTATTGATATTGAGCCTAAGTAACTAACTAATTTTTTCATTTTAATGCTCCTGAAAAATAATTATTAAAATTATATAATAAATTTATTAATAATGTTTTATTTTTCTTGTATTTTTATATATAATTTTAAAAAATAAAATTATTTTTTAAAATTATATATAATGAGGTCTTTTAATTAATGTCTAATTCTAAAAAAAATACAAATAGTAATGCTGGGAATACAAAAAATTATTGGTTACTTTTTAAACAAGGTCTAAGAGGTGTTTTTTCTTCTAAAACTCAATTTATTGTTATTTTTACTTTATCAATTTTATCTATTTCGTTATTAACTGGGGGGATAACTTCATTTTCCAGAGTTGATAATAACCAACAAGACATTTTTAAAAATACCCCTCAGTTTGACTATGATTTTCATTATTCTGTAGAAACTCCAGTAGGTTCTATGGAAACACCTACTGTTATTTATCCTTTATTAGATTTAGAATATGCTTATTCATACACTACTGACAAAAATGATAACATTAGCAATACTAACTATAATTTATATTTTGCCGGTGATAATTGCCAAGGTACTTTATTTGATGGGATATTTGATCCTCAAAATACTAGTGGTAATTATAATAATTATTTGAGCTATTATGCAAATTTGGAAAGCACAAGTTTTATAGATCAACTAAAAAATGATTTATTTTCAAATTTGTATTCTGCAGTTTCTACAGGACAAGTTGGATATGAATATCAAGGACAAGATCATTATCATGATATAACTCAGATGACTTCTGAATCTTTAATTTATCAATATTTTTCACAAATATATGATCCTAGCAAAACAGCGATCACTGACTATTTTTTCCTAGATAATTTTTTACAATATGAAGCTGGCACATTTTATAATTGAGCTAATGGCATCTATAAACAATCAACAGAGACAATTCCACGCGTTCAGTTTTTAGAACAAAATATTTTAGGTAATACTCAAAATGATGTTTTTTCTAATGAAAATACTTGAATTGGTGATTTAAAATATGATAAACAAAGCAATTCATACCATCCATATACTTATTCTGAGGCATCTGATGACGCAGGTGGGGGTGATCCGTTAAATTCTTATGTGGAAAATTGAAAAGTTGATGATCCTGATCAAATTGCGAATAGTATTGATCAGAAAGGGTTCCATGGCTCTTTAACTCAAACTATCAATTATGATGGTTCGGATATTTTTGCTCCTTATGTAGATTCTGCTTTACATGCTAAAATTTCATTGCCATTGATTGATAAGGGTGATCAAATAATTAACGATTCGCAAATTGACGATGAAAGCTACTTGTATTTTCATACAAAAATGGCGGCTCAAATATGTAATTTTGATGTTGATTTTAGAAATGAAAGTTATGTAAAGGATGATTCTAATGATTTAAGTTATAGAGTTGTTTTTTTCGATAACGCTAATTCTATTTATGGTGTAAATAATCCTGATGTCACATTAATAAAAGGGGTAATGCCTAAAAATCCTAGTCAATTACTCGTTTCACCGCAATTTGCAAAATCTAATCATTGAAATGTAGGAGATTGAATTTCAATTAATAATAAACCTTATCAAATTTCTGGTATTGGAACTGATCCTTTTTCTTTTATCCCAACTAGTGATAATGACAATTTAATTCCTGATATTGCATCTTCAGGAGTTATTTTTGCTCCACAAGCAGATTCAGCAGATTTTTCTAGAAATGGCAATCAAGAATCTATCGATTCTTCTCAGGAAACACATGTTTTTTTAACGCAACAAGATGGTGAAGTTTCAGATATCAATTTATTTAATAATTTTTTAGGAAATAATGGTTTTATCATACCATTTGCATCTAGTGGGTTTGAAAATAATGATATCTCCAATTTGGGGTATGTTTCAAATATAACATCATTTGCTAATTCTCCATATTCTAAAAATTGAACGATATTCCCAAAGGTTTTAAGTTTCTTTAAAATAATTGTTTATATTTCTTCAGTGGTTATTTTATTAATATGTTTAGTATCGGTTTTTGTATCCATAAGAAAAAATATTGAAAAAAATTCATCACAAATTGCCATATTAAAATCAATGGGAACATCCAATAATTTTATTTCTTTTGCTTATTTATCATATGCATTTATTATCACTGTTGTAGCAGTGCCTTTAGGTTGATTGTTAGGTACTATATTTCAATTTCCCCTATGTGGTTTCTTTGATCAATTTTTCTCTTTAAATTATTCTGAATTTACATTTAACTTTTTATCGTTTGTTATATGTTTAACAGCTGTAGGATTAGTTTCCATTTTATCCTCTTACTTTTCGGCTATCTTTATTTTAAAAAAACCTGTTATAAGTATAATTAATAAAAAAGACTCATGAACACATAACCAAACTATTTCTCGATGGGGTAAAAAAATGGTTCCTAAAAAATCATTTAATGGTAACTTTAGAGTTAATGTTTTAAGTTCTTCTGTCAAAAATGTTGCAGTTTTATCCTTAATAATTTTCATCGCTTCTTTTATTATGACTATCGTTTTATCGTTACCTTCAATTTTTACTAATTTATCAGATTCCTTTTTTAAAGATATGAATTATAAAAATGAATATTCACTTATTTCGCCCATTTATAATTCACCTTTATCAAAGTATCAAACTAATTTAGTTACAGAACAAAATGTTAAATCAAAGGATTATAGTTCTGATAAAGGTTATAAATATTACGATAATGCTGGTCAGATTCAGACTGCTGGAGGTTATGATAATTTAAATTATTCATTTGATTCTTCAGGTAATTCAACACCTATCCCATATTTTGTCTTTGATCAACCGGATGGAAACTCTTTTTTACCAGAATGAACTGCATCTAGTTGAGCTAATGACCCAAGCCGTACTTATACAAATTTAATCGATTTTTTTGGTAATAATTTTTATGCAGGAAATGGCAGTAGTTTTTCTGTCGGAGATATCGATGGTATTCTGTCATTGATTTATGAATATACTTACTTAAATGCAAAGTCTAATCCAGAAGAAGCTCAGAAGAAAGCAATTAACGTAACAAGCTCAATTAATGATAGTTTGAGTATTGGGATTGTTCAAATTTTACAACAAATATTTAATAATAATGTAAAACCAGATAGCAACTTGTCTTGACAAGAGCAAATTGTAGAGATCATTTTAGGTAATTATCCATCTTATATTCAACAATATGTTTATTCTGATCCATCCAGAGAAGATCAATTTACTTTTGGTTGAGATTTTTATAATTCAATAGAAGGACAAGAGGCATTAGTTACTGATTTTGAAAATACTTTTTCAGATGGACAGTCAGTTTCAACATATGGATTAGATCGAGATGTAAGTATTTTGAACCTATCTGATAAACAAAAACAAGAATTTTTTGTAGACGATAATGCTATGAACGAACTTGAACTTTTATTAAATAGTGCAGATAGTAACTCTATAAGTGGTGATATTACAACAAGTTCTGGTTATAAAATTTATGATAAAACAACTAATACAATACTATTGCCGACATTCGCTTCACCTCAAGCCTTATTAAATTTAGGTAAAAGTGATGATTTTACTGGTGTTCTAGATAAAAGTTTTTCTATTTCTGGTCGTCAGGAATTACAATATAAAGATGCAGCAGGTAATTTTGTACCATTAAATAAATCTGATTGGGTTTATGATGACTCTGATTTCTTTCACTCAGAATATTTTAAAAATGACTTGTCAGATGAACAAAAATCAGCATATTTTAAATCAACAATAAATTTAAAAGACGAAAACCCGACAAATATTGATTATGGACAATCAGCTTATTTAAATCCATTTGAATTAAGTAACAATAGTTTTAGTTTTAAAAATCAATATAATGGTAAAAATATTAGCGAAAATTCTTTTGGTACATTAGAAAGTTATAAAGTTAATAATTCTGCAAGTTATGAAACTGTCATAAGACCATATTATGAATTTAATAATTTACATTTATACATCCCTGATGCTAGTTCTGATGCTTGACAATTGAATATTACAACTTATCCAGAAAAAACAGATTATAGTCAAGTAGTAGATGATAATGCAACTCCCCCAGATTGTGTTAAAGAAACTAATCCAAGCGCTTCAAAATGAGTAGATGTTAAACCATATGATTTAAATTTTAGTGAAGTATATGACCCTAATGCAGCGATTGGTGTTTTTTTCAACGGTCCTTCTAATTGACTGACTGCAGTTACTGAAGAATTAGTATTGCCAACAAATGACAGTGGTTGAAAATTAGACTACAATTATAGTTCTAGCATTTTTAACAATAGCTCAGTAGTCATTAAATATAATATTTTAGACCAAACAAACACTTATGGAAGCAGTGTATTTTATATTGATAATAAATTATCAAATTTAATTTATGGCTTTAGTCCTACAGGATTTACACAAACTACTCCTTTATTTAACGATGATTCTTTAAGTTTAGACGTTTCAGATAATTTTGCAGAAGAGGTTACTACTAACTATTCTAAAATTTCTACTGGATCAAATATGTGATATAATTCATGTTTTTCTAATGTCACAGAACCTATGGGATTTACCACACAAGGTTCTATAGTATCTATTGTCAATTCGGGTAGCAATTTAATTACAAGCCCAATTGCAACACACAGCATTAATACTTTTTCTCCATCGATTTCTAGTATGGATTTACTGGCCCAAAAAGAAACTTATGTAAATAATATTTCAACTATTTTTATCGGTTTCACATCTTTCTTCATTGTTTTCATTGTTTTATGTTCAACATTATTAATTTTATTAATTTCTAATTTATTTGTTTCAAGGTATTATATGTTCTTGAATCAAATGAAAGCAGAAGGTTATTCAAAAAAAAGTATTCTTTCATTAACGTTGAATAACTTCACACCATTTGTACTACTTTCATGATTAATTTCTTCACTGCTATCAATTGGAGCATTATGATTAATGAACTCATTATTATTGTCAACAACAGCAATTATTTTACCATTCGGATTTGACTGGTATAATATTTTTATTACATTATTCTTGATATTGGTCGCCTATAGTTTCGCTTTTTTAATGGCATATATTAAATTAAGAAAAAATCCTTCCGAATTACTGACTACAAAAATTGTATAAGTTAAAAACTTTAAAAAATAAAAGGTAATCATGAAATTAATAAATAAACATGAATTAAAAAATTTTTTTAAGAATAGTCATATTTTTTTAGCCTTCTTAATTATGACTATAGTTAGTTCTACTATTTGTATCTCTTTTGGTTATAGTGCTTATTATTTAAAGTCAAATTATTGTCAAGTTGTAAAACAAGAACCTATGCACTATACTCCAGGCAATACTTTTGACGATAAGGAACCAATAACATCGCAAGAAGATTTATTTGGAGATGTTTGAGTTCCAGTCGCTTGATATGTTGATAACAAAGGAATGCCAACATACATCAATGATGCAGTTAATTATTTTTTTGATACAACTAAAACTCATTACTTTAAAGATGAAAATGGTAATGATGTAGTTAACGGAATTAGTGAAGCCATTCTTGACGAAGCAAAACAAATAGATTACATAAATAAAAATTTTCAAAACAACGTCCCTCAATGAATAGGTAACGACCAGGATGTTAATTATCAATCTATTTGTATGATAGGCAATTCCTCTACAATTTCAAAAAATTTTTGAACCACAGATTTAAGCCAGGATATTTCTAACACTGATCTTTATAATTCATTAGCGGATAATGTCCATCCTAATTTAAATCAAGAATATATCAAAAATGATATAGGTTTATTACGTTTAATTTTGCCTTTATATGATTATAATTTTAGTAAATTTTATTTTTTTAATGAAATTATACCAAAAGCTTATGAAAATTTGGCGATCACAGATTCTTCTTATATCCCAGGAGATGAAAGTGTTTATGATTTTCAAATGTTTTCTGCATTTAAAAATCTAAGTTTTGAATTTAATTTTAAAAAATATGTAAGTGCAGTATCGATTGTAAGCACACCTGGTTTTGATGTTTCAAATGGAATTGATTGGGGAAGTAATAATGGAGTGGTGATCGGTAAAGATTATTCCTTTGCATTAGATGACACAACAACTAAACCTATTTATTATAAAAAGAATAATAAAAATTTATTATTTGATAGTAGTTTGAAAGATGGACAAGCCATTTTTTCGGAAAATTTTTCACAGGATAAAAATATAGATATTGGTTCTAAATTTTCGATTGAAGGTGTTGAATTAGCTCCTCTTGTCTACGGGAGTAATGGTAATGATATTATACACAATTACCATCAAACGTCATACCAGGATAGTTATTATTCTGATGATTATTTAAGTTTAAATGTTAATCGTGCTGATTTTTTAAAAATAATTATTAATGCTTTTAACGATAAAGATCAGAATTTAAATCTGGGTGATTCTTGTAATTTATATATTAATCACTATTGAACACCAATTCAAACTCAAGTATTTGTAGAAGCCTTAAACACATATTGAACACCAGCTCCCAACGTTTCTAGTTTTTCCTGTTTTTATTCATATACAGATGAACACGGAAAAATCTTGGATGCTTGAAAAAATAATTCTAATTATAAAGATTTAATGATGGAAACTAATATAGTTTCAATAATTGTTATTTTGATTTTTATTTTATTTTTAGTTGTATCTTTTATTTTTATTTATGAAGTACAAACAAAGAAAAAAACGCTATTTTTTAAATTAAAAGCTTTAGGTATTAATAACAAAGAAATTATTATAGGGACATGTTTACCTATTTTAATATTATTATCAATTGGGATTTTGATTAGTTTATTTTTTTCTATGTTAATAATAAACATCACTAATGATTATTTATTTATGAATACTGGTTTATTTATTAGTGATAATAGTTTTAGTTGAACACAAGTTTTGATTGGAATTTCCTTATTTTTATTAATTTTTATATTTTTATCAGTCGTATCTTTTTTATTGATTAAAAAATCATTATTTGAAATAAAAAGTTCAAGTTTAGGATGAGGCTTTAGAATTATGGTTAATTTTAAAATGATAATTTCTTTTTTACCATCACCATCACGAATTAAAGCTGCCTTTGCTATGAAAAATTTTAAAAAAACAGTATTAATTTTTTTCATCTTTACTTTAGGAACGTCAATCTTTATCTTTGCTTTACAAATTCGATATAGTTTGATTAATTTTTCAAATCAATCTTCATCAACATTTAATACAAAAATTCAAACTGGTTTAAAATCAACCGCATATGAAACTAAAACTAATGATATCTCGAATGGAATTTATAATTTATTTATTTCAAATACTGATCCCGGTCATTCTCATGATCCAGAACATGTTCCAGGTCATGAAAAATTAATATATTCTGACTCTCAAATTAATGATTTAAAAATATCATCCTTGGATGAAAAACCTTCTACAAATGATCAAGATTGGGTAATGGAAGTTAATCTACAAAATTATGCTGATGTTAGAGATTATTTACAACAAAATAATTATTATGATCAATTATCCCATTTCTATATTTCAGGTGCATCTATTACTGATTTTATGACCAATAATAATAATCAAAATTATAATCGTATTTGTGTTGATAACCCTAATCCTGATGATTACACAAATAGTTTCTGTAAATTTTATGATACATCAACTTCATTAAATTTAAAGCACCCACCAAATATTTTTGTTAATCGAATTATTATGGATGATAAAGACTATAATGATAGTTTGTCTACTTTATCATTTCATGTTGTAGAACAAAAAATGCAAGATATAAAAAATAGTCCGCCTAACTACTATGAACAAGCTGGCTTTCTTGGGATAAATGATTATTTTTATAGTAAAGTTATTGATAATATAGGGGTTTCTGAATCTCAAAAAGATGATTTTATGCGTTATATTGTTAATGGTGAAAACCAAATTAAAAATACCAAGGATGAAAATGGTGAGATTGTAACAACCATCCCGGTATTTTTTAGCACTGGATTTATGAACAATCAGATTAAACATCAAGATAATCAAGGAGAAACAGATGTACCGATTGATGGCACTGAACAACAAAAGTTAAAATATTTACAAGATATCGATCATTATCAATTGCGATTTAAAAATCCTTATTATGATAATCAACAAGATTCTAAAACATATATTTTTGAAATAAAGGGTTATTATAACCCAACAGTAAATTCTTTTCCTGATAACGATATTTTAATGAATAAATTATCATTAGAAAAAATGTTTTACAATTTACCGATTGATAGTGATGATAATGATATTATCGACACTGATAATTTATTTTATTCATATTCAAAAGATTATATATTTTCTAAAAATCTTCCATTATTCGCCACAATACCTACGTCACCTTCACCACCACCAGATGACAAAATTCAAAATGCTGATTTTTCCATTGGTGTTCAGAAGAATTATTTATTAGATAAACAAATTATTTTTGAACACACTGTAAAAATTTTTGGTCCAGAATATATTATTTCCCAAGTTTTACTTGTTTCTATTATTCTTATAATGTTATCAATTGTCATAGTTTTTATTAGTCAGGTTTTAAGCGAAAACAAAAATATCATTATTACAATGAAGATTTTGGGTTATAGCATTAGCTCTGTTATAAATTATATAATTGGTTCTTACTTTGTCTCGATTATATTGGCATTTATTTTTGGTTATATAAATTCATTGTTTATATTTAGTTTTTTTTCCAAAGCAATGAATGGGTCTTTTAATATATTGTTATCAGTGCCTACCAATGTTTGTTCGTGATTATTGCCTTGCCTTGCAATATTCTCATTTATAGCGATTGTAACTATGATTGGTCTTATATATATTAAAAAAGCACCAATTAACAATTTAACTTTTGATAAGGATTAATTTTAACAATCAGATTCATATAAAATTCATGAAGGTGCAATATGAAATTAATATTCAAAAATGAATTTAAGAGTTTTTTGAAAAATAGCTCCATTTTCATCACATTCTTTTTAATGTGTATTATTTGTTCTTCGTTATGTATCTCTTTTGGGAATAGTGCATATTTTTTGCGACATAATTTTATGGAAATATCAGAATCACTTCCAATGAGATTATCTTTGCAAAAATCATTAAAAACAGAAGATATTTCTAAACCAGCAGATTTGTTCGGTGATGTTTGATATTCATCTGATTGAAGTTCATTAGATCCTATTAATATTCAAGAAGCTTTTGATTATTTTTTTAATGAAAATGTTTCTCATTACATTCAAGATGCAAGTGGTAATGATATAGTAAATATTATTAGCCCGCAAATTAAAACAGAAATAGATTTTTTGGAAGCTAACAATATCATTTCTCCTTCAACACCAGGTAAAATCGAATGAAAAGGGAGTGATAAAGAAATTAATTATGATGCTTTTTTTGGTCAAACTACTGCTGGGCAAACTACAGATTCAGGTTTGTATTCATTTTGAACAATGGATTTATCTCAAGACATCACTGATGAAGTTTTTTACAAAGGATTATCAGATGGCGCCCATCCTAATTTAAATCAAGAAGATATTAAGAATGATATTGCATTATTACGCTTGGTTTTACCTTTATATGATTATAATTTTAGTAAATTTTATTTTTTTAATGAAATAATACCTAAAAGCTATGAAGAACTTAAAAAAATCAATCCTAATTATGACAATAATGAAAATATATATAATTTCCAAATGTTTTCTCAAATCCAATCAATAGAATTTCAATATAATTTCCAGAAATTTTATGGTTCTGTTTCAATGATAAATCAACCTGGTTTCAATCAACAAGTTGATTGAAATTCCAATCCTGGACTGGTTACTGGTAAGGAATATTCTTTTGTGTTGGATGATTCATCTAATCAATCATTTTATGTCAAAAAGAAAAATAAAATGATTGAATATGAAGGCGAATTGAAAGATGGACAAGCAATTTTTTCAGAAAATTTTTCACAAGATAAAAATATAAATATTGGCGATGATTTGATGATTGGCAATACCTCACTTGAATCTGTTGCTTATGGTTTTAATGGGTGGAATTTTATAGATGATAATTTAGAAAAAAAAGATAGTGTAACTTTTTTTGCAAATGATTATTTAACTTTAAATGTAAATAAAAATGATTTTTTTAATATAATTTTTAATTTATTTAACGATAGAAATGAAAGTGTAGATATAGCTGCGAATTATTTATACATTAATCATTTTTGAAATATGGATGAAACCAAGGCCTTTGCAATTGCAATCAATAAATTCATGCCACCCATAATCGATGATTCAGAAGGTCAGAATAGTTTTTGAAGCGTTATAAATGAAAAAGGGCAATTAAATGACCAATTTAAAACCACAGGTTTTTATCAATATCCAGCCTCTAAATTTGAAATAATATATTTAATTGCCATCTTAATTTTAATTATTTTTTTAGTAGTTTCTTTTTTCTTTCTTTATGATGTACAAACAAAGAAAAAACATCTATTTTTTAAATTAAAATCTTTAGGATTTAGTGATTTTAAAATTATTTTTTCAACTAGTTTACAAAATGTATTATTAATTTTCGCAGGTGTATTTACAGGTCTATTTATTTCTATTTGAATAAACAATATTACTAGTGATTATCTTTTTATGGATACATCATTATTTATTTCTAAAAATAGTTTGTCCTGAATTCAATTTTTAATTGCCTTAATTCTATTTTTTTTAATAGTTATTTTTGGAATTTTAACTTCTTTATTGATGTTAAAAAGACATTATACAATTAACAAACACCATTCTAATGCAATTAATTATAAAATTACATCTTTTGTTAAAAACACAATTTCTTTTTTACCATCACCATCACGAATTAAAGCTGCCTTTGCTATGAAAAATTTTAAAAAAACATTAGTGATTTTTTTAATCTTTAGTTTAGGCACATCAATATTTATCTTCGCCTTACAAATGCGATATAGTTTACTTAATTATGTAAACGATGTAACATCTTTATATCAAACTGATATTAGAACCGGATTGATGACCAAACAGTACCATCCCATAAATAATGGCGGTGATTCAATAACTAATAAAATTTATAATTTATTTATTTCAAATACTGATCCCAGTCATCCTCATGATCCAGAACATGTCCCAGGTCATAAACAATTAATATATTCTGATTCTCAAATTAATGATTTAAAAATTTCATCCTTGGATGAAAAACCTTCTACAAATGATCAAGATTGGGTAATGGAAGTTAATCTACAAAATTATGCAGATGTTAGAGATTATTTACAACAAAATAATTATTATGATCAATTATCCCATTTCTATATTTCAGGTGCATCTATTACTGATTTTATGACCAATAATAATAATCAAAACTATAATAAAATTTGTTTAGAAAATAAAAATCCAAATAAATATGAGACAAATTTATGTGATTTTTATAAATGGTCTAATGCTTTTGGTTTAAAACACCCACCAAATATTTTTGTTAATCGAATTATTATGGATGATAAAGATTATGATAATAATTTATCTACTTTATCATTTTGAATCGATGAATCATTGCGCGATACACAGAATAATCCCTTTTTTAATAGTTCTTATACAGCAGCTGTAACTGGTATAGACGAAAAATTTTATAACAATGTAATAAACGGAATCGATATCCCGGCAACTCAGGAAGCAAATTTTAATGAATATATTTTAGAAGACCAAAATAAAGTTATTCGAGATGAGCATGGTAACATTCACATTCCAGTTTATTTTAGTGATAATTTTATGGATAATCAAATCAAAGAACAGGTAATAGAAGGAGAAACAGATGTACCAATTAATGGTACTGATCAAGAAAAATTAGACTTTTTACAAAATACCAATCATTATCAATTACAATTTAAAAATTCCTATGTTTCCAGTTCGGAGAAGAAAACTTATTATTTCGATTTAAAAGGTTATTATATTTTAGATAATTTGACCAATCTTCATAATAATGATATTTTAATAAATAAATCCTTATTAGAAAGTTTAATGTATAACTTACCAATCAATGATCCTGATAATAAAAATGTTAGCACAGATAACTTGTTTTATTCGTATTCAGATGATTATATATTTTCTAAAAATATTTCAATATTAGCAGGTGTTCCCTCTGGTGCTAGTGCGGATAAAACTAAAATTCAAAATGCTGATTATATTGCAAATGTTGATCAGGGATACATTTTAAATAAAAACGCAATTTTTGATAACACTGTAAATATTTTTGCTCCAGAATATTTCATTTCTCAAATTTTATTATTAGCCATCATTTTCATTATGCTGGGAATTGTCATTATTTTTATTAGTCAGGTTTTAAACGAAAACAAAAATATCATTATCACTATGAAAATTTTGGGCTATAAAATTTCTTCGGTTGTAAATTATATAATTGGTTCTTACTTTGTCTCGATTATATTGGCATTTATTTTTGGTTTTTTAAACTCATTGCTAATATTTAGTTTATTTTCCAATATAATTTATTTGGATTATGGAGTGAATTTATCGATTCCTTCGAACACTATGATTTGATTATTTCCGTGTTTATTTATTTTAGTATCAGTAATTACTGTTGGATGTTTTGGTTTTCTATATATCAAAAAATCACCAATAAATAATCTACCATTAGATACTAATTAAAATTTTAAATTTATGTTTTTTTAATATATAATATGTTAATAAAATATAAACTTGAAAGGAAATTAACTATAATGGGTGATAAAAAAAGTCGACAAAAAGAAGAAAAACATTCTTTATTGTCATGGCCTAAAATTTTAATGATGATCGGAGCAATAGCAATTATTGGAGTCGGAATAGCTTCTTGAATATGAGATCTAGATACATCTATCTTCGGATCAAAAGATTTATCAAGAAGTGTTTTAATTATGATGGGAATTACCTTTATTTTAATCCCTTTATCAGTTAAACCAGATTTTTGATCAACTGTTTGAGCATTAATTATTACAACAATATGTGTTCTATTCTTTATTGGGTATTTTGTAAATACTAATCCAGATTATTCCAATCCAGCTTTATGATTATCATTAGCACCATATATATTTATGGCAGTAGGTTCATTATCTTGAATCTTTTGAAATGATTAATTTGTAATTTAGTTTTTTAAAATAAAAAAGACAAGAATTGTAAATCTTGTCTTTTTTATTTTATTTTTAAATATGTTATCATAGATTCATTAAATAAATACAGGAGTTAAAATGAAACCATTAGTAGTTATTACAGGAGCCTCATCAGGAATTGGGAGACAAGCGGCTATTGATTTTTCAAAAGCGGGGTACCCTCTATTATTATTAGCTAGAAGAATTGATTTGTTGAAAGAATTGAAGTTGCCTAATTCAATTTGTGCTAAAGTAGATGTTACAGATGTACAAAAATTTAAAACAGCGGTGGAAAAAGCAGAAGGGATGTTTGGCCCAGTTGATTTGTTGATAAATAATGCAGGTGTAATGCCCTTAGAAAGCATTGATGTCCAACCGTTGAGCGACCAGCATTTGATGGTAGATATTAATATTAAGGGAGTATTGAATGGAATGCATGCTGTAATCCCTTCGATGAAAAAAAATAAGCACGGAACAATAATAAATGTTTCATCATGTGCTGGACGATATACTTATTCAGATCATGCTGTTTATTGTGGCACAAAATATGCAGTTCACGCTATTAGTGAACAATCAAGAAAAGAGTTGGCAGATTTTAACATCCGTGTCTCAATAATGGCACCAGCAATTGTTGATACTAATTTATTAGTATCAGTTAAGGATGCAAATATTTTAGATTCTTACAATAATATTAAAAAAAGTATCAATAAAGGTTTAAAATCAAGTGATATTTCTAATTTAATGTTGTATACATATGAATTACCACAAGAAGTCAGTCTTAAAGAAATACTAGTTTCTGCTACTAAACAAAAAATTTAAAATTAATTATAAAGATTTTTGTTTTTTCTAATGATCATTCATTAGATTTTTATTTTAAATAGTTAGGAGTCGATAAAGTGACAGAAAAGTTTGAACTTATGATTAATCGAATTAATGAATTAGCACAAAAAACAAAAAAAGGTACAATAACAAAAGAGGAACAAAAAGAACAAGCGCAACTAAGGGGCAACTTCTTACAGTTTTTAAAAACAAATTTAGAAACGCAATTACAAAGTATTGAAATAATTGACGATAATAAAGAATAATTTTTTATTTAAAGGGAGAAAATAAATAATGGCATCAGTAACAAATAAATCAATTAACACAATTAGAATGTTAGGAACAGAAATGGTAAATAAGGCTAACTCTGGACATCCTGGAATAGTTTTGGGAGCAGCACCAATGTTGTACACTTTATTTACTAAGCATTTAAGAGTTAATCCAAAGATTGATAAATGAATTAATCGTGATCGTTTTATTTTATCAGCAGGTCACGGGAGCGCTTTGTTATATTCAATGTTGCATTTATCTGGTTTTGAAATAAGTATTAATGATTTACAACAATTTCGTCAATTAGGTTCAATCACACCAGGTCATCCAGAATCACATTTAACACCTGGTGTAGATGTCACAACCGGACCATTAGGTCAAGGTTTTGCAATGGCCGTTGGTCAAGCATTAGCAGAAGTTAAATTAGCCAACCAATTCAATTCCAAAGATATTGCTTTGTTTGATCATTATACTTATGCATTGTGTGGTGATGGTGATTTACAAGAGGGAGTAACGCAAGAATCACTTTCATTGGCAGGACATTGAAAGTTAAATAAGTTAATTGTATTGTTTGATTCAAATGATGTTCAATTAGATAATATGGTCAACGTAGCACAATCAGAAAATATTAAACAACGTTTCGAAGCTGCTAATTGAGAACATATTTTAGTAAAAGATGGTAATGACATTGATGAAATCAACAAAGCAATTGAAAAAGCAAAAGCATCTAACAAACCATCGCTAATTGAAGTTAAAACACAAATTGGTTATGGAGCTACTAAAGCTGGAACTCCTGCTGTACATGGAGCACCAATCGGAGAAGATATTGTCAATTTAAGAAAAGCATTAAATTGAAAAGAACCAGAGTTTTATGTACCAAGTGAAGTTTATTCTGATTTTAAGTTAAATGTTAAAGTTCGTGGAACAAAAGAATATGAAAAATGATTTTTAAAATATACAAAATATTTAACAACAAATTCTGAAGAAGGAAAAATTCTTAAAAAAGCATTACAAGGTGATTTTGCAATAAAACCCCAAATTTTACAAGATTTAAAACCTGACAAACCAGAGGCGACTAGAGTTTCTTCGGGAAAAATTATTCAAAAGTTAAATATTGAACTTCCTAATTTAATTGGTGGAAGTGCTGATTTAACAGGTAGCACAAAAGCAATTGGTGGTGATGGCGACTTTCAATATAATTCCTTAACAGGTCGTAACTTAGCATATGGTGTTAGAGAGTTTGCGATGACAGCAATTAATAACGGCATTTATCAACATCGTGGATTATTGCCGTTTGCATCTGGTTTCTTAGTGTTTGCCGATTATTCAAAGCCTGCATTACGTTTAAGTGCAATCATGCGTATTCCTACATTATATATTTTTACCCACGATTCTGTGGCTGTTGGTGAAGATGGACCAACACACCAACCCATTGAACAATTATCAATGTTGCGTTCAATTCCTAATTTTAATGTTTACCGTCCTGCCGATTTTAATGAAACAGCAGGTGCATATGTGAGTGCCTTACAGAAAAAACATACACCTTCAGCAATAATTTTAACAAGACAGGATTTAGAACAATTGGAAAATTCTTCTATAGATAATGTAAATAAAGGTGCTTATAAAATTTATGGCGATGATAGTGCTGAAGTTATTTTAACAGCTACAGGTAGTGAAGTGTCTTTGGCGATTGAAGTTGCAAAAGAGTTAAACAATAAGAAAATATCAACCAAAGTAATTTCTATGCCTTGTCGTGAAATGTTTGAATGCCAAGAAGAAAAATACATTAATGATTTATATAATAAAACTAAATTAAAGGTGACTATTGAATTAGGTTCAACATTTGGTTGATCAAAATATGGAGATGTTAACATTGGGATCGATAGTTTTGGTGAATCAGCTCCATTTAAAGATGTGATGAAACATTTCAATTTTAATAAAAAATCAATTATTGATATTATTATTAAAAAATTATAAAATGACAAAGTGTTTTAAATAGTATATCACCAGGAGAAAAATCTATGGATACAATAGTTTGATGAGGAGCCCTTTTAATAGCAATCGGTTCTTTAATTTTAGGCGGAATAGCAGGTTTTTTTATTACTAAGAAAATAGTAAAAAAACAATTACGTGATAATCCACCAATTAATGAAAACCAAATTCGTGCAATGTATCGCCAGATGGGAAGAAAACCATCAGAGGCAGACATTAAGCGTGTGATGAATTCAATGAAAAAGGCTAAATAATATCATTTTATTTTAGAGGGTTATTAATATGTTGTATGATAATGTCAAAAAAAAATTATTTTCTAATTTAGAAGGTAAACGCATTTTATTAGTAACCATTTTATTTCGTGAAAAGTTAGTTTCAGAAAATGCAGATAATGGAGGATTCCCGTACCCTTACTTTTTTTCCTTCACTTTATTAGAACCTAAAACATCTACTAAAGAATTAATTGCATTTACATCTGCAGAAGCAGTTTGTTTAAAAATTTTTGATCGAAAAGAGTCGATTAAAAATCAAATCGTGAAAATAACTAAATCTTTTTTCCAAGATGATGAGGTAGAATTTGAATTTGTTTTTAATTCTAAAACGGCACGTTCTTATATGATGTGATGTGTTGACCAAAAAGAATTAGAATTTTTTGAAGAAATAAACAAAAAAAGTCAAAGAACTTTTGAACAAAGGATTTGAGAATCAATTTCTTTGGAAAAAGAACTAAATTGTTATTCCAATAACGCGATTAATTTAATCCGTTATGAGTGATTACGTTTAAGAAATGACAAGGTAAAAATGTCTAGAGATAAAATTGAATATTTAGCCAACATTATTTCTATTTATTCAAAGGATAATTTTGGCGCCTATATTCAAAAGACTATTGATAATGCAGATGGTGGGGAATTACGTTTTTTAGCAGAAAATATAATATATTTAGATCCAAATTATGTTGCTTTATTAGATTCTTGCAATATTAGATTTAAATCTAAGTTTGATAAAAATCAAAAAAAAGTCAGTTTATTACTGATATAGAATAGGAGAATATATGAACCGAGACAATAAGCCACTTATATCAAGCTCATCAATTCAAACTATTTTTGAATGCCGTAAATTAATGGAAAACTATATCCGTAAAAGATTATTTGATTTAAATATCCATGATTTTAAACCTGCTAATTTTTGATTAATTAGCATTATTGCAAATAACCGTGAATCAAATATGGTAACTATTGCACGTAAATTTCACTATACAAAAGCTAATTTAACAGTTGTTGCCAATAATTTAATCGAAAAAAAATATATTACTAAGTCAATTAGTAAGGTTAATAATAAAAATTTAGTTTTACAATTAACAGATAAAGGTTTCAAACTGTACCATGTTATTAAAATTATTATCCGTGATCTGCAACGTTTGTTAAGTTCGATGTTAGACCAAGAAGAGATTGAACAATTAACAAATATTATGTTTAAGTTAAGCAACAAACTGTTACAAGATGATGATATTAAACAAATGAATCCTTAGAGATATTAATGGGTTATTATGTATTCAAATAAACAACAAAACCATATTATTAAAGATCGTAAAAAATTAAATTTGCCAAAGTTATATTGAAAAATTGAAGGTCATCCCAATGATTATAAGCAAGTAGATCGTATTTTTGATAATATCGTTGGAGATTTTCGTTATAATTGATATTTTAAAAATGTTATGTTTTTTGATCCGGAATATAATTTAGCATATTTTTTTGATCGAATTTTATTGACGAGACGATCATTAATTTTTATTAAACATCAACAAATAAAATCACAGGTAAAGGGGAATTTGAGCGATCAGTACTGAAATGTCAAAGTTAATACTAGGTCTCCCAAAACCATTACCAACCCTATAGTTAGACAACAGTTTATGATTAACAGGATAATTAATATTTTAAACGTGCGCTTATTTTTAAAGACAGCCACTTGAAATGTGGTGTTAGTGAGTGAGTCAAAAAATTTAGATGTTAAATATGATCGTAAAAATGCTTCAAATATTAAATTATTTGATTTAAAATACGATAATAATTTGCAAGGGATTATTGATACTTTGTTAAAAGAAGATGCGCAAAGTAAAGATATTTTTTTAGATGAAACGATTTTAAATATTTATCAGGCTCTATCATCCCACGCGGGGTATAATAAACATTCAGATAAAGATTTAGCAATGTATGGACTATACCACCGTATTTAATTATAAAAGAAGGATGAGTTATGATTGAAGATTTGTGAGAAAATATAGAAACTCTTTATAAAAAGTTACCTTTAAATACGAGAAATCGTTTATATTTAACATTTTTGATGTATCGTCATTATGTTCTAAATCATAATTGAAAAATTACATATCAAGAATTATTAGATAATTTTCAAATTAAATTATCAGAAAAAAGAATTGGTGATTATGAAGAATTATTTCAAAATATTGAACAATACGAAGAAAAAGTAAGTAAACTATTGGGAGATAATTGAACATTTGATCGATTGAATAATTTAGATAAGTCAGTTTTAATTTTAGGATGTTATGAAATTAATTATTTAAAGATTACTAAAAATATTGTGATTAATGAATATTTGAAAGTTATTAAATTATTCAATGTAGATGATAATTATAATTATATCAATTCAGTTCTAGATAAAATATAATAGCGAGAAGTTGCATGTCAGTTCAAACAACCATTTCAGTTACAGAATTAAATTCTTATATTAAAAACCACTTAGAAAATGATAGCTATTTACTTAATATTTCCGTGCAAGGAGAAGTTAGTAATCTCACATTACATAAAAGTGGTCATTGCTATTTAACATTAAAAGATAATACTTCTGAAATTAAAGCAATTATTTTTTCATTTAATAATAAAAGTTCAAACTATAAACCAAATGTGGGTGATAAAGTTGTTGCCAAAGGAAAAATTAATCTGTATGTCCAAAGAGGAACTTATAACTTAAGCATTATTGAAATTCAACAAGCTGGTTTAGGTGAAGCATACTTAGAATTACAAAAGTTAAAGGCTAAACTAGAAAAAGCTGGTTGGTTTAAACCAGAGTTTAAACAACCATTACCAAAATTTCCTAAAAATATTGGTGTAGTAACATCTCCGACAGGCGCTGCTATTCAAGATATTTTAAAAACGACTAAAAAAAGATATCCCTTAGCAAATATTTATCTGTTCCCTAGCAAAGTGCAAGGCATTGGAGCGAGTGAAGATTGTGCTAAACAAATTGAAATAGCAAATCATTTCAAAGAAACAAAATTAGATGTTTTAATTGTTGGGCGAGGCGGAGGTTCGATTGAGGATTTATGAGCATTTAATGAGTTACCTGTTTTAGAGGCGATTCATGAATCACGTATCCCGGTAGTTTCTGCTGTCGGGCATGAGATAGATCATTTATTGTCTGACGAAGTTGCTGATAGTTTTGCACACACCCCAACAGCAGCAGCTGAAATTATTACTCCGGATTTATCAGAACTCTGACGCTCCAATAAACAATCGCAGGTAAAAATAATTAATTTAATTAAAAATTTAGTTGATAAAAATAAAAATGAAATTATTAATTTTAAAGAAAATTATCATTTAAAAAATTTAGACTGAATTTACCAAGAAAAAGAAAAAGAATTGGGTAATTTTAAAAATCTTTTAAATAACCAATTGGTCAGCTTTAAAACTAAACTAAAAAATGATCAAACTTGAAATAAACAAAATCAAAAAACAATAAAAACCTGTATTCAAAATCAACTGTCAAAACGCTTTAATCAGGTAGGCCAGTATCAACAATTTTTAATTAATTTTTTAAATAACTACAAAGGAAATTTAGAAAAGATTAGTAAAGCAAATAAACAACAACAAAAATTACTATGCACGTTAATGGATAATTTATTAAAATATTATCAACAGATTAATAATAATTTACATAATAGTTTTAAATTGTTAGATCATAAAAATGTTCTAAAACGCGGATTTAGTATTATGTATATTGATGATAAACCAATCGATTCTATTAAAAAAGTTACCATAAATCAAAAAGTAAAAATTGAGATGTACGACGGCCATTCAATAGCTACAATTAATGAAGTTAAAAATACAAAATAGGAGTAATGTAATGCCAATAAATAAACAAGAAATTAATGAATTTTCATATCAAACATTAGTAGATGAAATTAAAGATATTATTCAACAATTAGAACAAGATAATATTCCTTTAGAATCAGCCTTAAAACTATTTGAAGCAGGAATGCAAAAAACAAAACAAGCAGATAATTTTATCAACGATATTAAAAGTAGGGTAATTAAATTAGTTGAAGAAAACAAAGTGAAAGATTTTTCCACAGAATAATATCTTGCAGATTATTTCTAATTCAATCTATATTATAGAAGTGTTATAATGTTCAAAATAAAATTATTATTTATTATTTTAGGCACTAATTCATCAAATGATAAAATAATAGATAGAAAGTAAATGTTAATGAATTCAAGTTCAAACCAAATTTTTGAAGATGCTCATTTAAAAAAACAAAAATTTTTAAAAATAAAAGATGTTCTTTCAGAAATGAATTTAAGTTCTGAAATGGATAAAATATTTAAGAAAACCGATAAATATGACATCATATCAAATAATTTTATTTATTTACTACGTTTAAATAAAATGAATGTAAAAGATCATTGAGAATCTATTATTTTTATTAAATTAATTTATTCAGATTTTATTTATAGAAATGTTTTAAAACAAAAATATAAAATCATTGATGAAAAAGAAATTTTGACAAAAATTAAAAATTTTTTACAAAAAATCGAGCATAAAGAAAAAAATAATTGAGAATCAATATTATTGAAAAATAATAAGATTGATTTACCAATGGATGAATTAAATTTTATTAACCATGAATTATATTTGCAAATCGCCAATATTTTTTACAATACTTTTTTTAACAAACCAAAAGCAATTGAATATTATAATTATGCATATTTTTTAACAGCTGTGTTAACAATTGACGGATTGTTAAAAATAATGAATAAAAAACATATGGATAATAAACCATTATTGTACATATTAAAATTAAATTTTTTTGATTATTATGAAAAATCTATCTCTCAGATTACAAATATTTATTTCAATTACTTTGTTTGCCAAAACAATTTTTTCTTAAATAAGAATCGAAGACAAAAATTAAGATAACCATGAATTATAAGGATTATAAAAATCAAAAAGATTTAATTCATTTAAAAACTCAGGATTTAAAATTGTTAGCAGAAGATATTAAAAAGGAACTAATAAAAATTTGTTATGAAAATAACGCACACCTTGGAAGTAATTTAGGTGTTTTAGAGTTAACTATTAGTTTATTAAAAACCTTTGATTTAGATGAAAATAATAAAATATTTTTTGATACCGGTCATATGTCATATATATATAAAATGCTAACAGATAGAAAAGATAAGTTTAATTTAATTAAGAAACAAAATGGAATCAGCGGCTTTCCAGAGTTTAATGAAAGTAAATATGATTATTTTTCTGCAGGACATTCAGGAACAGCGTTAAGCACAGCAATTGGCTATAGTTTTGATTCACAAGTTAAAAATTTAATTGTGATAATAGGGGATATGTCTTTTTTTAACTCAATCAATTTAGCTAGTCTGAATTATTTATCAATGAACCCAATTAATAATTTAACCATTGTAGTTAATGATAACCAAATGGGAATAGACCAATTTAAAAGCGTTATACAGAAAAAAGGTAATTTAAAAAAAATTTCGCAAGCTTTTAATTTAAATTATTTTGGTCCTTATGACGGCCATAATTTTTTAGATTTAAAAAAAGTTTGAATGTTACCGAAAGTATCGAATAAATTAATTCATTTAAAAACCATAAAAGGAAATGGTTTAAATGTAAAAGCGTCGCCCACTAATTTTCATAAAGTGAGTTTAAAAAATGAGAACTTTGAATTAAAACCATGTTTTTTAGTTAACAGTTATTTATTGGATATTTTTAAAAACATAAAATTTTATGTTTTAAATGCAGGAATGACATCGCCGTTGTGTTTGACCAGTTTTTATAAAAAATATCCTAATTACGCGATCGATACTGGAATGAATGAAGAGGGATTATTTTTAATTGCATCAGGATTAATTTTAAATAATCAAAAAGTAGTTATTGCAATTTATTCTACTTTTTTGCAAAGATGTTATGACCAATTGGTCCATGATATTGTTCGTAATCAATTAAACCCATTAATTTTAATTGATCGAGCAGGTTTAGCTTTTAACGATGGAGTGAGTCACCATGGTATTTATGATGTTGCCTTATTAAAATCAATTAGCAATCAAATTATCATTTGCCAACCATCTACTCAATTAGAACTAAAAAAATTAATGACTTTAGGAATGCATAACAAAAAATATCCCTTTGTAATTAGATATAACAATGAAGATTTGCCTCTTAACAGCACTTCTCAGATTCAATCGATTGGTGATTTTATCTTATTAATTAAGAACACCGCCAATAAAAAAGTCTTGATTACTTTCGGTCCTAGTGTTCTTGAAGGTAAAAAAATTATTGAAAGTAATAATTTAAAATACGATTTAATAAATGCTGTGTTCATTAGTAATCACAATATTAAATTATTTAATTTTCTTATTAACAGTCATTATAAAAAAGTTATTTTTTATGAACCTATTTTAAATAATGTGGGAATAGGCAGCGATTTTCTTAAATTTTTAAAAAATAAAACACATAATCACAAAATAGAAATTTATACCTTTGAAAATAATCATATTTGTCACGGTGATGTTGAAACTATATTGCTTCAAAATAATATGTCATTAAAAAACATTTTACTAAGTGATTAATTTTCAAAATAATTTATATTAGGTATAATTAAAGAAAAAGGAGTGTGCATATGAATAATTCAGTGAAACATGATAGATTACAATCATTAATAACAAGAGACCTTATTTTAATAATGCAACGTGAAATTAAAAATGAGATTGTTAATGCGCTCACAGTGCATGAAGTAAGATTATCTGGAGACAATAGCATCGCCAAAATTTATTTTTCATTTTTGCCCACTAACGGTTCTAATACTTTGGAAGTAATAAAAAAGGAATTAGAAAAATGTCGTAAAATAATTCGCGCAAAATTAGCAAGTAAAATTCAAATTCGCAAATGCCCGGATTTAGTTTTTAAATATGATGAAAGCTTTGATGCCGCAAAACGTATTGAAGATATTTTAGAAAAAAATAAAACTGAAAATTAATTTTAGAATATGTTATAATTAGACTAGTATGTTTAATATTAATTGGGTGTTAAAGTATGAATAATAAAAATAAAGTTTCTGAATTTGATAATAGTGATATTAAAAATAAAGGCCAAAAAGCCAATCGTAATTTTTTTAAATTATTATCTAAAAATAATTTAAAAACAATGTCTGGTTCAAAAGCTCAATTATCAGGTCTAATATTATTAACATTATTATTAACAATTGTTTTTTCTATTTTTTCAGCAACTTCTGTGAGGATTGACGGTTCTTTAAAAGCTCTAAATGAATCTTCTAATCTTCATGATGTAATGGTTGACTATTACGATACAACACTAAACAATCCAGTTGATTTTGTCTATAGTGATTCAAATAACGCTAATGCTAGTGGTGAAAACTGAGATTATTCTGATAATGAACAAGCGCTTTTGCTAAAATATGAAGATACATATAATTATTCTTTTGATCGTTTGGAATCAAGAACTTTTACTGTGGGTGATGATGAAAAAATATTAAAAATATTTTCTTATACACCGACACAACAAATAGATAAAATGTTAATGACTAAAGGACAATGATATTATGATGATAATAATAATTTAGAAACTTATCAAATTGTTTTAAATGAAGAATTTGCAAAAAATAATGATATTAAAATTGGCGATGTTATCAGAATCATACCAGATGATAAGGGTTCAAATTTAAAAGCAGTAGATAATAATTTTAAAAATTACAATGACTTTATAAATTGAAAAAACACATCTGATTATAAAGAAAACAATGTTTTTATGGTGAGTGGATTTGGTGTAAGTGCTAATATGTCTACTCCTATAATTGATCAAACTACTGTTATTCCGGATAAAAAAAATGACTGTGTAGCATACACACCATATGAAAATTTTGGGTTATCACAACAAAGCAATGGTATTTGAGAATACGATATAGCGAAAGATATATTCACTGTCAGTTCACAAGCGAACCAAGAAATTAGTTATGCTCTTGATTTTCATGATTCTAACTACACAAATGACTTGTCGGGTTTAAACAACACTATTAAACAACATTTTACTAATAATAATAATCATAATAGTGATATTGCTTTTGATGTCAATGATTCTAGTTATAGATTTAGTTCTAGAACTTCAACTATTGTGTCAACAATGAACACCTTTATTATGTCATTATTGATCTTTATGTTATCGTTAGGAATCATTACCATTTTTGCATTAGTTATTGTTATTAAAAAGCGAATTCAAAAACAAAGTAAACAATTAGGTGTTTTGAAATCATTAGGTGTGTCTAATAAAAGTTTAATGGCTCCCTTTGTGATGTACCCGTTAATTATTAGTTTAATATCTGGGACGATTGGATATATTATTGGTTCTATTTTACAAGTTCCAGTAGTTTATGCTTTTTCAAATTATTTTAATTTAGATTTCGGGAGTTATTATTTTGATTTTATTAGTTTCTTAGTTGATATATTCGGATTATTTTTATTATTATATATTTTTGTTAACTTAGTTGTTTTCATATATTTACAAAAAGATGTAATTAAATTAATTAAAACAGCCGAAATAGTGTCTTTCGGTAGTGTTCCTAGAAAAATTAAAGGGCTTTTTGTAAAGACCAAATTCAAAACTCGCTTTAAAGTTAGTGTATTTTCGAGTTCGCTTGGTAAGATGTCAGCAGTTTCAGTGACTATGTTATTAGGGACGTTATTGATGTCAATTTCTGTCGTGTTCCCAAAAATATTATCCGATAATTTAACAAAATCATATGATGGAATTAACTATAAAACCTTAACTGAATACACCGACCCTGTATGGAATATACCAACAACTTACTATAAAACATATGATCCAGATAATGTGGTTCATCCTTATGATCCTAACACAGATCCAGAACCAGATCCAAATTGGAATACGATTTTAAACCGTCAGACCAATGAATCGATTTTGAATGATTTATATGATCAAACTCAATCTGCTCAATATTTTACAGC
Organism: Spiroplasma endosymbiont of Amphibalanus improvisus; assembly: GCF_964030645.1. NCBI lineage: Bacteria > Bacillati > Mycoplasmatota > Mollicutes > Entomoplasmatales > Spiroplasmataceae > Spiroplasma > Spiroplasma endosymbiont of Amphibalanus improvisus. The sequence goes on along the minus strand of NZ_CAXIPX010000003.1, from coordinate 245,967 downwards.
AAATGTTGATTACAGTAAGATTCTAGCTAATTCGTTGTTTCCAGGTACAATTTCAAATCTACAGTGAAAAATTTTATCAAAGGACTTTTTATCTAGTTTAGATGGTATGTCAACATTACCAGCGGTTGCTTATATTACAATATCAATGGCTTGACCTGATTATGCAAATTTTAATACTAATGTCAGTTCCACTAAAGGCATAACATCACCATCGATCAGATCATATACTAAACAAGACTGGGTTTCTGTAATTGAAGGTTTATCTGGTGATGAGTTAAATAATTTGTATGATACATACCGTAATTTTTACATTAAATATCGCAATACAATAAATATGTCTGTTAATGAAAAATTTACAGATTTAAACACTGATGAATCAAAAAATCCTGATATTTCAAGTGGTGATTTAAAATGAGGAAAAATAAGTAGCATTTCAGATCCGGATTTGTTCCATTATAAATTTGATATTGATGATCATCACTTAGATGACGCTGATGATCAAAAAGTTATCACTAGTTCAGCTGATGATTTAAGTGAATCTGAAAAAAAAGAATTATCAATTAAAATGATGGCATGATATATGTATACTTTTGACTCTAGAGCAGGAGTGGGGGTATTGATGGGGACATATTCAAGGTCACCTTATTTTGTCCAACAAAATATTTTATCTGCTTTTAATGATGACAATAAAGAATTTAATATTTCTTTTGGAGTTAATCCATTTAATCCAGATACTGATTATTTGGGCACAAAATTAAATACATCATATCAAGACTTTAATTTTTCAACATATGGAATTGATTCTGATTTTGATATGATCACTTTAAAAGATCAGCAGGGCAATGACATTCAAAATAATTTAAATTTAGAAGATCCTTTAGATCCTAATGCAAATGTTTATCCTATTATTATTAATCAATCTTTGGCTAAAAAATTTAGTTTAACCAAAGGTTCAAAAATTGATTTAAGTTATTCTGTTGAAAATGCAGTAGATAATGACAAAGATATCGATCCTACAGATTTTGCTTTCGCTCCTACTTTTGAGGTAAATGAAAATTATTTAAATCAGTCTGAAGATTGAAATAATTATCAATATAATGGAAATTATATTTATAATGCTGGAACAACAGGTGCCGATCCAAGCCAAGCTTATGATAATTTTTCTGACGGAACATGAAAAATAGAAAATCAAAATAAAAAACAACAATTTGAAGTTGTTGGAATTGCTGATTTTTACGGTGAACCATCAGCATATATCAGTGATGATGTAGCCAATCATTTGTTGAAATATGATAATTCAGAATCTCAACAATCCTTATATGATATTTTTCGTCATAGTTTATTAAACGGAGATGTAAGTAGTTGAACCGATAAAGATCTTGATTCAGATAATAATGCTGCGATGGTCGCTATTAATACAAATGATCAATTATCAGATTTAATTAATGCTGCAAGTACTGGTGACCCAGGGGCTGTAAGAGCATTGGATATGTTCCATTCAGAATTCCCGATATATAATTATAAGATGTCCAAAAATGATGAACTAGTCGATATAACACAAGGAATATCTACAACCTCACCTTTCGGAGATGATTCAGCCACTGGTTTAAATGGTTATTATGAAGCAGATTTAACTTATAAGGCTGGTTATGGTATGTCCAGTTACACAACGTTAATGCCGGTTTATGGTGAAAAAATGATTTTAAATCAAATTACACAATTAATTGATATTGTTTTATTTGTATTTGGGTTAGTCTCCTTATTTATTTCTGTAGTTATTATTATGTTGTCAACCAATTTGATTATTAGTGAAAATAAACGACAAATTATTTCTTTAAAAGTTTTAGGTTATAAAAATTGAGAAATTGCCGACATTTTAATGGGCGTCTACCCGCCGATAATGATTATTATGTTTTTAATTGGATTTCCTATTGCATGATTTTTAATTGAATTGGTAGTAGGCCAATTGGCTGTATCGAGTTCTTTCATTCTACCTTTATTTTTCAGTTGGTGATTGCCAGTTGTGGTCTTCTTAATTATCTGTTTTATCTTTTTTGCAACTTTAATTTTTTCAATTTTAGACTTAAGGAAGGCAGAAGTTACCAAATATATTAATTTTGAAAATTAAAAAATATATCAAATATTTTATATTTAAAAGGAGTATTATTTTGAAATTTGCAATATTTTTAGCACCAGGATTTGAAGAAAGCGAAGCTATTATTACTTACGATATTTTAAAACGCGGTGATCAGGAAGTTGAATTAGTTAATATAGAAAATAAATCAACAGTAATTTCAGCACACCAAGTAGAAATAAAAACTACTATGAAATTATCAGATTTAAAGTTTGAAAATTTTGATGGTTTTGTTTTACCTGGCGGAATTGATGGGGTCAAAAATTTAAGTAAAAACAAGTTGGTTCGAGAATTAATTTCCCGCGCTAATCAAGAGCAAAAAATCATTGGCGCTATTTGTGCAGCTCCATTATTATTATCAGAAATGGGTATATTAGATGAACGTGAAATAGTAGCACATCCATCAGTTGTTGAACAATTGGACAAAAAAATCACTATCGATCATAATTCAGCAGCAATAACTGATGGTCATATTGTAACGGGCGCTTCAGTGGGGTCTTCATTCAATTTCGCTTTAGCACTTGCAGATTTCGCTCTAGAGACAGATCAAATTTTAACTTTAAGAGAATCGTTAGAAATTCGTGACTAAATTTATAGAAAAGGATTTATTTACCCTGAATTGAAATTAATTATAAGGGGTGATAAAAGTGATTAGTTATTTATCGGGAAGAGTAATAAAAATTAATAATAAAACAGCTATTATTAGAACTAATAATGTTGGTTTTGAAGTTCAAGTAGTAGATTCTAAACAAGAATTGTCAATTTTGCAAGATGTTAATTTATATATTTATAATGTCTTTGTAGATAACAATTCTTTTTTATTTTTAGGTTTTTTTAATTTGGAATCCAAAATGATGTTTTCACATTTTTTAGATATTCCAGGAATTGGTTTAAAAAAAGCAATAAATATTTTAAATAAATACACACCATTTGAAATATTGAATATTATTCGTGATAAACAAATAAATAAATTAGAAGATATCCAAGGTTTAAGAAATAATGATATTCATGCGATTGTTGAAAAATTAGATAAATTATATTTTAAAGTTAAATATAACAATGTTCAAAAAAGTACTATAGAATGTCTGAAAAAATTAGGTTTTAATTCTAAAGATATTTATCAATCTATGAACAGTTTGCCAAAAAGTAACGATCTAAATTTATATTTAAAATCTGTAATACAAGGAATAAAAGAATAATGTTAAATAATTTTTCGCAATTTATTGGTCAGGATTTATTTAAGTCAAGAGTTTCTTTGTCCATAGAAGCAGCAAAATTAAAAAATAAGGCGTTACCACATTTATTAATTTCTGGGAGTAGCGGAATTGGAAAAACCACATTTGCAGAACTTGTTGCTAAATCAATTGGAGGTGATTATCAAATATTGCACGGTCCTAATCTCCAAAAACCATCTGATATAATAGGAGTATTAACTAAATTAAAATTAAGGTCTATTCTTTTTATAGATGAGATTCATGCTATAAGCAAAGAGGTTGAAGAAACTCTATATCCCGTACTCTCAGAAAATAAATTAAACATGGTTATTGGCAAAGAATATAATACTAAAAATATTATTATTGATTTACCAAGTTTTACTTTGATTGGTGCAACAACCTTGCTTTATAAATTATCAACACCATTGTTAAATAGATTTGTTAGTGTTTTTCATTTTCAAGATTATGAATTTAAAGACATGCTGAAAATTATTGCCCAATTATTTGAATTAAAAAATATTGCAATTGATAATGAAACATTAAAATATTTGGTGCCATATACTAGATTCAATCCTAGAGTTGCAAATAATTTGGTTGTACAATTAGAAGATTATTGCTTGGTTTATAATTTAAAACAATTAAATCTTAATAGCGCTCAACAAATCTTAAAATTTTTAAATATTTTTCCTGACGGATTAATGGTTGTTGAATATCAGTATTTAAAGTATATTTTTCAAAACAGTAAAGATTATGTTTTAGGACTTAACACAATCACTAATTATTTAAATGAGCCTGTTAATAATATTTTAGAAATAATCGAACCTTATTTGTTGAGAAGTAATTATTTAATAAAAACTTCAAAGGGTCGTAAATTGACTTCAAAAGCTATCAAACTATTAAAAAATCCAATTTAATTTTAAATATTTAAAAAAAACAATTATTTTATTTAATTTTTTATTTTTTATGGTTAAATATTTTTATAAGTATTAATTTCAATGGGTGTAAAAAATGAGTTTTAATAATTGCTTGCTGACTAAAGATGAATTATTTTTATTTATTAACAAAATGTTGGAATTAAAATTAATTAATTTATATAGGATGGATGTTAAAATCAATCTCAATCAGTTATCTGAATATCTTTTAAATGTAGTTTTAAAAGATAAAATCATTTATGATACCAGTGAAGCAGCATACTACATTCATAACATTAAATCTTTAGATGTTTTAAATTATTTTAATAATAATTAATATATTTTATTTTTAATTTTGCTATAATCTAATGTATTGAATATAAATATTTTTAATTATTTAAGTTATTCTTAAAAGGAAAATTTATGGCTAAAAATTTAACAAATAATGAAACAAAAAAACTTAAAGTTAATATAGAGCCATCTAATAATTCCAAACAAAAAATTACTGGTTCAGTTGATTTAAAATTAAACGACAAAAATTATGGAAATAAAAAGAAAAAAATTTGATTACAATTATTGGTAATTTTTTTGGTAATTGGTAGTTTACTGGTCGGAATTTCTTTAGAAACATCTTACGACATAAAACACACTAAATTCACAGAAGAATTTTCTTCTAACATTAATATGCAGGTTTCTGTATCACAATTAGATTTAAGTGATGATGAACAAGAAGTTTCACTAGATGATAAAATGTATATTTTACGTAATCGTATTGATCCTTTGAATAATCAGAACATTTATATACAAGAAAGAACTGGTACACGACAAAATCATGATGTTGAAGAATTTTATTTATCTGTAGATTATTCAAGTAATGAGTATTTACATAATTTAATAAATGCTGTATCAGGTTCAGGTTCAGTTACAATTCTTGATCAAGATGGTAATGATTGTGCAATACCAAGGGATCAACCAACTACAAAAATAGGATTAAACAGTATTTTTTCAAGTGTGCATGCAACTGTCGATGATCAACAAAGACCTACAGTTTATTTAGAACCGGGCGATGGATGGAATGATACAGTGATTGGCGATGACTCATCAGCTTCATCACCAACTAAATTATTTTTTATTTCCAACATAGGTCAATTAATTAATGAGTTACGTGGTGATTTTTGACGTTATGATGCTTATTCTGGTGATGTCTATAAAGAATATGAATTAATAGTTGATGATTTTTTTCATGGTGCAGTTTGACCGCGGGCAAATACTGCACAAAAAAATTGATTAGAAAATCAATTTTTGAAATATAGCATCACTGATAAAGAAGGAAATGTTATAGTTCGGAACGGTAATTTATGGACTTTTACTATTAGTGAACTGCAAACAATTTTTGAATATGGTCCTGAATGTTTTGAATGAACCGGTAATCATGCTAAATATAATACCGAAGATCATGTTGATGATTTAATTTTAGAGGCGAATCCAACTGATGGATTAATTCCAGATAAAGAAACTGACTATTTACAACCGTTTTTTGAACCACTAACAAATATTTTTGATATTACCAATGATTTTGGCGGTAATGAAGAAACTACTCAATTTTTTAAAAGTTACTATTTAAATTATGATGATGTAATGTCCGATGATTTTGATGTGGACAGTGCATATCAATTTCCTGTCGATAGTCAGGCGACAGCACTATCAATAACTTCTATGATCTTAGGTGGTATAGCTAATTTAAATTATAATATAGATTCAGTTAAAATTGTTCCTTCTGTTATTAATTCAGCAACTTCAAAAGCATTAGGAATTATTACCATTATTGCTTTTGGGTTTTATTTTATTTATTTAATTGTTTTTTATCGTTTACAAGGATTAGTTTTGTCTTTGTCAACATTTTTTTATTTAGGATTTATTTTATTGATAGCTACAATTATTGGTTCATCTTTAGGACTAGTTTCTTTGATAAGCATCATTATTCCATTTTTCATTATTGAAACAGGGATGCTCTTTTTACTCAATCGATATAAACGAGAGAGGTATGTCGAATCACTGTTGCCAAATATTTCTTTAAAAATCGCTGTTAAGAAAAATTTACCCTTTATTTTAGACTCTGTTGCAATTATGGCCTTATTTGGTTTTGCTCTATTTTGATGTTCTAAAGGTATTTTCAACATTTTTTCTGTGTACTTAATATTATCAACGTTATTAGGTGCTCTGTTTGTTTTATTCTTAACAATTTTATTTATTTATTTATTTAACAAAATGAATATTTTTAATAATTATTCATTTTTAGATGTGTGAAATTCAAAAACATTTATCAAAAATAAAGCATATGATGTAGAGATTCCGAAATTTAATTTTGCCAAGGATTCAGAAAACATTTATTCTTTAGATAAAGCTTTAGATCAAACAGAACAAATTCCGATTGAACAAATTATTGAAACTAAGGATATAGCTTTAGAACAAGATAAAATTAAAAAGAATTCTAAAACAAAAAATAAAAAACCAAAAAATAAAAGCAATAAATCCAAAGATAATAAAAAGATTAGTTTAGATTGTTTGATCGAAGATGAAGAAGAGTTAGAAATTATTGAACCTGTCAATGATGAAGATGTTTTAGATTCTGAAGAAAAAAATGTTTTAACTAAAACAGATGAAAAGAATTACGGTGATTCAAAAAATAAAACAGATAATGAATCAAACCATAAATTATCATTGAATGAACAAAAAAATAACTCTAAAAAAGAAACCAAAAAGAAAATCAAAAAATCAAAAAACTCTAAATTACCTTTAAAATTAAGAATTAAATCATATTTTATGATTGAACATGACACAGAAAAATTAGCTAATGGTCAACCTAAAATTAGATTTAATTGATACAAAATGTCTAATTTAATTCCCATTCTCGTTGTTTTTTTAATAGCTATTGCAGGTATCATGTTTGCGTGCAATGCTGTTAAAATAGATGATTCATTACTTCCGGGAACTAATTTTGTTTTCGCACAAAACACTGCAAATCCTGCTGTTGATTTTGATGATTTTCCAGAAATAATTCAAGAACAAATGGATCATTATAATGAATTTGATCATGTTATTTTTAGTTGTAATTCTGTAGGGGATACATATGAAATCGTTACAAATATTAGTTCTAATCGTGAGGCTAGGCACTTTAAAGAAAATGTTTTAGTCGGCACTGTTGTGCAAGTGAGTGATGCGGTTGACATGCTACATACCACTCCGCAGTTAGAATGAGACTATTTGATTGATGTTGTAATTGCATTGGCAATTACTTTGGCAATTATTTTTATTTATGTTCTATTTAGATTGGATTGATCATACTTTATCACCATTTTTATTGTAGCGATTTCTGTTCTATTCTTAACAATCTCATTATCAATGATATTACAATTATCAATAACATTTAGTGTGGTTGTTGCATTCTTGGCTTCGATTTTGTTTTCATTTTCTTATTCTGTTTTAGTCTCTTCAAGGTTAAATCAATTTAGAAAGAATTTTGATAAAGAAGATTACAATAGTTTTTTTAAAGATGCATATGAATATAAAACAGAAATTAAGACTGCAAAAAATTCTATTAAAAGAATCAAACGAAAAGAACTGAAAATTAGAATTAAAGATTTTATGGTTAAAAATAATGAACCAACAAAGAAAGAATTTATTAAAAATATTAAAAAACAGTATGCTCTTGAAATGTCTCGAAAAGAATTAAAATTAAAAATCAAAACAGAATGGAAAAATAAACCAAAGTTAGATTTTAAAAAATTAAAAAAAGATATTAAAATAAAATGAAATGAAGGAATTACGGCAGAATTTATTGTAAGTCAAAAAGAAAAAATTAAAAATATTAAAAAAGAATATTATGTGCGTGATCAAAATAAAAATTTATTGTATAAAACAGCTAATTTAACAATTAGAAATTTATTGTGATTTAATATCGGAATTTCTATTTTGTTTACAGTTGTATTTATCGGAATGGCATTATTCTTTTTCTTCTCTTTATTCTTCTCTTTATTGATCGGTTTATTGTTATCGATTTGATTACCATTCATTTTAGGGATTCCGATCTGGGTAAGGTTAGAAAAAATTCGTTCTTTAAACAATGTAAAATTAAATAAATATTTAGATCGTAATAGAACTAAAATTGACGAAGAAGAAGTTAAGGGAGTCAATGATTAAGTCATTGTGCTTAGAAGGTTATAATTAAAATGGATTTAAAACAATATATTATTGATGTAAAAGATTTTCCGAAAAAAGATATTTTATTTAAAGATATAACACCTTTATTAAAAGATGCCGCAGCATTTAAAAATGTGGTTGAACAAATGATTGATTTTGCTAAAAAAGTTGGTGCCAATGTAATTGTTTCACCAGAAGCTAGAGGTTTTATTTTTGGTACAGCAGTTAGTTATGGGGCAAATATTGGTTTTGTACCATGTCGTAAACCTAATAAATTACCAAGAGAAGTATATAGTGTGAAATTTGATTTAGAATATAACAAAACTATTTTAGAGATTCACAAAGATTCATTAGATAAAAATTCAAAAATTTTAGTAGTTGATGATGTTTTGGCGACCGGTGGTACTGCGCAAGCGATTGTTGATTTAGCTCAAAAAACTGGTTCTAAAATTGTTGGTTTTTCATTTTTAATTGATTTAAAATTTTTAAAAGGTAAAGAGCTGATTAAAAATTATGATATTCAAACATTAATTGAATATTAATGAACTAAACTATCGGATAGGTAATAGATAAATGGATTTTGAAAAAGTTTTTAATAAAATCAAAAAATATATTAGTGATAAATCAACATTAGATTTGATTGAAGAATCATATATTTATGCCGAAAAACAACACCGAGGTCAAAAGAGAAAATCTGGTGAAGACTTTATAATCCACCCATTATGAACAACATATCGTTTAGCATCCTGAAACATGGGTAAGAACACATTAATCGCCGGAATGTTGCACGATGTATTAGAAGATACACCGTCAACAGAAAAAGAAATTAAGGAAAAATTTGGGGAAGAAGTTTATAATTTGATTTATTCTGTCACTAAAGTTTCGTATTTTGCAAAAGAAAATCGTACTCAAATTAAAGCCCAATATTTAAGAAAATTATATCTGTCATTATCTAAAGATATTAGAGTAATTATTATTAAATTAGCAGATCGTTTGCACAATGTTAACACACTGCAAGCTTTGCCGATAGAAAAACAAAGAATCATCGCAAAAGAAAGTTTGGAAATCTATTCAGCAATCGCACATCGTTTAGGAATGACAGCTATCAAGAACGAATTAGAAGATTTATGTTTTAAAATTTTAGAACCAGAGGAATACAACCGTATTATTCATTCTTTAGAATTGTCAAATCAGCAATTTAATCTTGTTTTAGATAGTATTATTAAAAAAATTGAAACTGCCTTATCGGAAAAAAATATGCAGTTTAAAGTTTTAGGACGCACTAAATCAATTTACTCTATTTATAGAAAAACTATTAAATACGCCAAAAACTTTGAAGATATTCATGATATTTTAGCAGTCAGAATTATAACTAATAATGTAGATGAGTGTTACGCGGTATTAGGTATTGTGCACTCTTTATTCAGTCCATTGCAAAAACGTTTTAAAGATTACATTGCAGTACCAAAAAATAATTTATATAAATCAATCCACACAACATTAGTTACAGAAATTGGAATTATTTTTGAAATGCAAATTCGTACCAAAGAAATGGATGATTTTGCAGAGCACGGAATCGCTTCACATTGAAGATACAAAGAAGGCGAAGTTTTTGATCTTTCAAAAAAACAAAAAGATATCGATGAACGTTTAAATATTTTCCAAGGGATTCAAGAATTAGAGACTTCATCTAATGAATATTATGCAGATGAAAAAGAACCGACTGAATTAATAGAATCAGCCATTAAAAACGATATATTTAGTGCGTTAGTTTATGCTTTAACACCAGAAGGGAAAGTTGTGACACTACCTTCGGGTTCAACAATTTTAGATTTTGCATATAAAATTCATTCTGAAATTGGTGAAAAAACAATTGGTGCAAAAATAAATGGTGCCTTTTCTTCATTATCGACGGTAGTTAAATCAGGTGATGTTGTAGAAGTGAAAACTGCAACACATCAACACCCTAATCACTCTTGAATGCTAATCGCTAAAACCTCTAGTGCTAAAAATAAAATTAAAAAATATTTACGTAAAGAACAAAATTTAATTGTCATCAATGATGATAAAAATAATTTGAAAAATATCAAATTAGTTAAAGAACAGATTTCAAAATATATATCAGAGCATAATTTACCTGATAAAATGATTGATGAAAAACGTCAAAAAAATATTTTAAATCGCTTGGGATATAACAATTTAGATATTTTTTTATTAGATGTACAAAACGGAAAATATTCAATACGTGAAGCGGTTAAACTGTTATACATTAATAAATCACAAAATGATTCAAAATTAATTAATTACTTCTTGAACAAAGAGGCTATCAATGTTAATTTGGGCGATAATAAAATTTTAGTGCAGGATGAATATGGGATTCGGACTAAAATTTCTAGTTGTTGTCGACCAGTGCCAAATGAGCAGATAATAGGTTATGTCTCAAGATATGGATTGATCAAAGTGCATCGAGTTAATTGTAAAAATTTAATCAACGATTCGATGCAAGAAAGAAAAATTGAAGTTAGTTGAAATATAAATGTAGGTAGCAAAATTGGTTACGAAACATTAATTGGCATTAATGCTTTAGACCGACCTGGATTAATAACTGAAATTACTAAAATCTTTAGTAATTTAAATGTAGAAATTCGTAAAATGAAAGCTTCAGTTGTAAACGAAGAATTCAGAGTTAAAATCATGATGTTGGCACAATTAAATGATAAACAACAACTAGACCATCTTTTAAAATCACTCCGTAGTTTGTCAAATATTATTAGCGCAGAACGGGAATATGCCTAGTTTTTAAGTCTGCATACAGTAGATTTAAAATATTTTGTTAAATATGTTATAATTAAATAAAGTATATTTTGTTATTTATAACAAACTGAAGGGTGTTAGTAATGAAAAAGGATTTGTATAAATTGGGTGTAGAAAAATTTGTTTCTTTAAATCCAGATAAAATATTAAAACAGTCTCGTGAAGATTCTGAGTATATTTTTGATTTTGAAACATGAAGAACATTATTGTTCACTTCTGGAAAAATGAAATTTATTTGGAAATATATTCAAGGTGTTTTTAAATGATTGGGGAAAGTAACTGATCTTTCGGATATAGAAATTTCAATCAGCCCTATCATTACTGATAAATTTAATTTCTCTCTGTATAACACTAAAGAAGATTTGCATATTTTTAATTGTAGTTTGCAGACTAATTTTTTCTTAATTCATGAAAATGAATGAAGCGATAAGATTGTTGAAGTACACAGTTCTAACACTTGTATTGAGAAAGGTGTTGTTAAAAATACCGCTATTTTTAATTATTGAAAAGAAGCTGAAGGGTTCGAGCAGTTTGTTAACTTATTGTTAATGGTTATAAGAAAACCTGATAAATTTACTGATTTACCAATTCAATGAAATGTAGAATTTAAAGATCGAAAATTGGATATTTCTCGTGTTAGAATGCAAATTAATTCTTTGAAAAGTACAAAAAAACCAGAAATAAATCCATTTTTATTTGCTAATGATGAAGAAATTACTTCTTTGCCAAAAGATGATGGTCCAGAAGTTTATCCAGAAAAAGTGATGAAGCGTCCGCGTTCTATTATGAAAGATGATATTCCTTTGAAGAAAACCAATTATTCTCCAGAAGATATTAGAGTATTTATGAATAAATATTATCAAGAAGATTAAGAATATTAACGGTGTAATTTTATATGAATAAACAAAAAAGTTTTTTAGTTGGATTATTTGTAATTTTTCTATTTTTTTTAATTTTCCCCTTGGCACAATATAAGGGTTTAAACGAATCTTTTCAAAATAGTAATTGAATATCTGATATTTCAAATATCTATACAACAGGATTTCAAATACACCCAACCAATTTATTTCAATTTTTAAATGTTACTTTTGGTCTTTCCTGTGGTGTGGGCGTATTTTTTAATACGATAGGTAACGTTTCATTAAATTTCTTTATCGTTAGTTTATATTTTATTTCTCCAATTTTAGGGACAATATTGTTTTTTTGTTTAACATATTATACTTTTAAGTTATTTTTTAAAAAAATGCCTGAATGAAAAACCAAAAGATTAAATCAATTCAGTACTGTTCTATGTTTAATCGGTGGGATTTTAGCATTATTGTCCTTATTTTTAGGTTTGATTTTTATTTATTCTAATGATTTAAGTTCTTTATTTTTAGATTATAAAAATAAAGTCTATGTTTACAACAATGCACTCGACCAGTATTTGTTCGGAACTCAACAAGTAGCGCCTAATTCTATGAACTTTTTAACAACTACTTTATTTAATGATGGGGTCAATGGTTTATTGAACTCAGATGAATGCACCAACTTATTTAAAGTAGGTACTGTACTACTAATTTTCATAACTCCAATTTTATTTTTCATTTTTGCAATTTCATCTTTGATTAAATTAGTTTCTTATTTAAATTTAAGATATGATGGTCGATATTCTGGATTAAGATCTAGGTTAAAAAATTGGTTATTATTTACAGATATTGCCTCTTCTCGCGAATTGCGTAAACGTTTATTTAGTAATGCTGCATTTTGAATAAGTGGTTTATCATTTACTGTGGCAATGATTTTCCCAGCATTGGTTCCAAATACGGATATGAATCGTACCGAAATTATTTTATTTTCGTTTTCTATTATTTTATTTTTTTTATCATTTACACCAATTTTTTATATGATTGTTAAATTGAAACAAATGAAATCTTTTGCATATAATTTAATTATTTTCATCCAAATTTTATCTTGGATTATATTAACTTTTATTTGACAAATTATATTATGAATTTTATATGGTGGAATAATCAATAATTATCCGATGATTTTTGGTTCAATTATGTTAATGCTATTCTCTATAACATCTATTATTTCATTTTCATGATTGGTTTATTCTAGAAAAAGATAATTAATGGGTTTTGTGCTATAATTTTTCTATTGTATTTTTACATATAGGAGTCTTATGAAAAAGTTATCTTCTAATCAAATCAGAAATATGTGATTAACTTTTTTTAAATCAAAAGAACACTTTATATTACCTTCAGCATCACTAATTCCGGTCAACGATCCTTCATTATTGTGAATTAATTCTGGTGTGGCGACTTTAAAACCTTTTTTTGAAGGTGTGGTAACGCCGCCCTCAAAAAAATTAGTTAATGTTCAAAAAGCACTTCGTACAAATGATATCGAAAATGTCGGAAAAACAGCTCGCCATCACACTCTATTTGAAATGATGGGTAATTTTTCTATTGGTGATTATTTTAAAAAAGATGCGTTAATTTACGCTTGAGAATTCTTAACTTCTAAAAAATGATTAGAATTACCGATTGAAAAATTATATTTTACAATTTTTAAAGAAGATAAAGAAACTTACCAAATTTTGAAAGAACAGTTAAAAATTTCTGAAGACCATATTATTCATGGTGGAAAAGAAACAAATTTTTGAGAAATAGGCCAAGGCCCATGTGGACCTAATGCTGAAATTTTTTATGATCGTGGTGTAAAATTTGATCCTAAAAAACAAGGTTTGGAATTACTAAAAAAAGATATTGAAAATGATCGATATATTGAAATTTGAAATATTGTATTTTCAGAATTTAATAATGATGGGTTTGGTAATTACACTAAATTGCCTCAAAAAAACATTGATACTGGAGCTGGATTAGAACGAATAGTTTCTATTGTACAAAATACATTTAGTAATTTTGAAACTGACTTATTTTTACCTATTATCGATGAAGTTTGTAGGTTGTCAACCAATAGTGTTCAATACAATTTTGATAATAATGAACACCCAAATAATATCGCCTTAAAAGTTATCGCCGACCACATTAGGGCTGTTTGTTTCGCTATTGCTGACGGAGTATTCCCTGGAAATAAAGATCAGGGTTATGTCATTAGAAAATTAATACGTCGTGCTATTTTTTACGCAAACAAGTTAGGTTTTACAGAACCTACATTATTTAAATTAGTACCAACCATTTGTACAATATTGGTTGATTACTATCCTGATTTAAAAAAAGAAGAAAAGATATTAATTGAAACTATTAAAAATGAAGAAAATAGTTATTGGAAAATGCTAACTGATGCTATGGTTGTGTTGGAAGATATGATCATTAAACATAAAAAAATTTCTGCAAAAAATGCTTTAACATTGTTTGAGTCATACGGTTGTCCGATTGATTTTATAGTTGAATATGCTACTTCTAAAAAAATAAAAGTTGATATTAAAGGTTTTGAAAAATTATTAGAAGATACTAAAAATTTAGCTCGTAAATCTCGTAAAAAAACTGAAGGATTAAAAATTCAAAAAGATACTTTTTTAAATTTAAATTTAATTACTGATTTTGTTGGTTATGACATAAATATAGTTGATAAAGCTAAGATCATCTTTATTGCAGACTCAAATTACAATAAAGTATCAGAACTTAAAAATGCAGAAGGATTTATAATATTGGATAAAACACCCTTTTACGCCACTAGTGGAGGGCAAAGATATGATGATGGTACAATTAGTGGTAAAAATTTTGTCGCTCAAATATTAAATGTCACTAAAGGACCTAATGGTGAGCATATTCACCAAATTAGAGTAGAAGGTAAGATTTCATTGTCAGATTGTGTTAAAGCTGAAATAAATTATGCACAAAGGCAACAATCTATGAGAAATCATTCAGGGACTCACTTATTACATTCAGCTGTTCGCGTAATATTAGGAAATAATGTAAAACAAATCGGTTCTTATAATGATTATAAAAAATTGAGATTGGATATTTCATACAATGGTGCTGTAACTGAAAAACAGATTATTCAAATTGAAAATTTAGTTAATCAAAAAATTCAAGAAAATATTTCTTCTGAATGCTTTTATACTGATTACAAAACTGCAATTGATAAATATAATGCACTTGCCTTTTTTGGTGAAAAATATTTAGAAAAAGTAAGAGTTGTAAAATTTGGTGATTTTTCATGTGAACTATGTGGTGGTACTCATTGTGAAAATACAAAGAATATAGAAAAATTCATGATTACCAATTATGAATCGAAGGGTAGTGGTAGTTATCGAATTTATGCTTTAACTTCAAATGAAACTATTCAAGAATATTTAGCATTAGAAATAAAAAATCGTGTTCAAAAATATTATCCAAAAATTCAGGCTTTTTATGACGCTAATCAACAATACTTAGTTAATTCTAATATGAAAAAATTGCTTGCCGTAACTAGTGAAAAAAACTTTAGAGATTTAACAGAAGTAGATGAGCATTTAAAAAAATTAAATGAAGAATTTGTGAGTTATCAAAAACAAGTTGTCGACGTTATTGCCAAGAATTTATTAAAAAATATTGAGATTGATTTAAATAAAAATAAAAAATTGGTGCTTCAAAACATCATTAATCCTAACCCAGAATGACTAAATATCTCTAAAATTTTTAGTGTTATTTCAGATTATTTAATTAACAAATATTCAAAAATCAATATTTGTTTAATTAGTCCGACATTATCAGGTGAATTTAAGTGTTTGTTATCTTCTAATGTGGCAAACGCTAATATTGGGAAGTTTATAAAAACACAACTTATAAAAAATCAGGATTTTGCCTTTAAAGGTGGCGGTAATAATAAATTTGGCCAAGGTGTAATTACTACCAATTTAGATCACAAACAATTATTAATGATATTAGAAAATAAATTTAAAGAAGTTATTTAATGAAAAATTATTTAGGTATTGATTTAGGTACAAAAACAATAGGGTTAGCAAAATCAAAAGGTATAATTTCCACTGCTTATATTACAATTCGTTTCCCAGAACATCAATTTTCTGTGGCATTGAAATTTTTAGAAGACGTTATTAAGAAAGATAACATAACTTATTTGGTAATAGGATATCCGATAAATATGGATGGAACAGTGGGTTACCGTGCTCAAATGGTTGATGAATTTGTAGAATTAATAAAAAACAAAATGACAATTAATATAGATAAAATTGATGAACGTTTAACTTCAAAGATGGCCAATAACATTATGTTAGAGGCTAATTTATCACGACAAAAGAGAAAACAATCAAAAGACGCACTAGCTGCTCAAATAATTTTAGAAACATTTTTACAGCAAAAAAATAAATAAAAGTTGCTTTTTAGGTTATAATTCAATTAGTTTATGTTTTTATGTAAGGAGCAACCATGAAAAATAATGATGAAATTTTACTATCGAAAGATGGTTTAAAGAAATTAGAAAAAGAATTAAATCACTTAATCCAAGTTGAAAGACCCAAAGTTATCGAAGAGTTAAAAGAAGCTCGCGCACAAGGTGATTTATCTGAAAACGCTGATTATGATGCCGCTAGAAACCGTCAGGCAGAGGTTGAAGGAAAAATTAAAGAAATTGAAAGTTTCTTTAAAAAAGCAAAAGTTATCAAAGATTCCAAAGTTAAGAAAGATGAAGTTAAACTTGGTAGTTTGGTGGAATTTAAAAATTTAAAGAATAATAATATTTATACATTTAAAATCTTAGGAGCAATCGAAGCAGATACATTTGAAAATTCAATTTCCAATGAGTCACCAGTTGCTAAAGCAATGCTAGGCCATAAAACTGGAGATGTTGTGATTGTTGGTGAAATTGAATCATCTTATAAAATTGAAATTTTATCAATTAAATAATTTTAAAAAAGAAATAAATAATTGTTTATTTCTTTTTTTATTTATTGTATAATTTGAAAGTAAATTAGTCCATTTCGGTAATAATTTATTTTGATAGGTATAAAAATAGCAAATCGGGTCTTATAAACACATTGAAAATATTTTTATTTTATAGTCTTTATTTTAGACCTCTTTTGTATTTATTTTATGAAAGGGTCATTAGTATGAGTAGCAATAATGTAAAAGAAATTAACAATCCAATAGTTGTTCTTCCAGAACAAGCAATAATTAATAAAACAACTAAATTAGCAACAATAATTAAAACCGATGACAACAATGAACAAGATCAAATAAAAACAAAAGTTAATAAAAAACTTTTTCTTTCTATTTTTTGTATTGTTTTAATTATCAGTTCCTTAATTGTATCAGGTTGCTTTTATTTATTCAGGAACACAAATAATTTAAATAATATTAATTCAGCAGATTTTAAAAAAGCTATGTCACAGTCAACATTTAATGCAATGGATAGTGAAGCAGATAATTTAGAGTTGATTGAGTCTTCTGTAAATAGTGGTTTATGTTCTGAATTTGAAGATAATAGTATTAAACAAACTGTTGATTACAAATTATTTATTAATGACTTTGAAATTAATGAAACTGTTATCCAAAGTTTGAATAGTCAAGATGATACGTTGTCTGATTCATTTGATGATTCAATGACTTATTTAAAAAATGGTGATAATATAATTCGAATCGAAGGTATCTCTTCAAAAGTGATTGGTGAAATTGACGATTGCGTGATTACACTTACACCTCAATTTGTTTTAGACAGTTTGCATTATCAAGATGCTTCAAATATGGTTAATTATGAACCTGATAGGGATTCCTTAGTCTTTGCTTATCATTATATAGATGGAGGCATTTGTGATATATATAAAAGTTTTACAGAAGAATTTAGAGATTATTTACAGGGAGAAGTTTCACTATATGCCACTCAAGCCAACTCAAATGGCGGTAATGTTGACGATAGTGTTTTAACTGATGAAATAATGAGTGACATTTCTTATTATGATTCAAATGGAAACAAATTTGATCCAAGTAGTTCAAATGCCAATGATAATCCATTTGTGTATAATGAAAATGAAAATTCACCATATTATCAAAATATTGAAGCTAACATTAATTCTAATGGTTGAGACGGTGATTTTGTTGGTGATTTAAATATTAACATTGAAATTGCGCCTCAAGTTGATTTAAGTGCATTACAAGATAATCAAAGTTCTTTCTTTAAAACAATTTACTTGAACAAAGAGCAAACTCGTAGTGGTTTTCAAGATATGGTTGAAAGTCTAAATAATCAGTTTATGGATGATTTATCAGATGATATAGATGCAACAATGAATTATGGACCTTTATCCTCTTCTTTTAATTTTTCGACATCAGATTTAATTTTTAAAAAACCAAAAGATGGGAATCTTTTTACACCATCAGATAATCAAAATGATATAAATGCATCAAATTATTACAATAATGGAATATTAAATTTTTCTTTACATCCTAAATCATTATTTGATAACAGCGATAGTGAACATGTTTCAAGCGATAATGAATATGTTCCAACAGACATTTCATTATTTTACAACGATTTAAATGTTACTGATTATCAATTATTTTATATTCACCCTCAATTTGATCTTTCTCTTTGCGATACTTCATATGTTGCATCAATCAATTATGCTGTACCAGATAGAAGTGATTTTGATTCTGAAAAAAAATTAATCGATCAAATTCAAGAAGACATCTGATCATCTATTTTAAATTCAGCAACTTTGGATGTAGCTCAAAAAATATCAACCCCTAATGGGATGGATGACCATATAATTTTGAATTTTTTAAACAAACTAACTAAGGATAAAATATGCATCGATACATCTAGTATTTATAATACACAAACTTCACCTAATCCTGTAATAGAACCAGGAACATATAGTGTGCCAGTTACAGTAAAACCTTCTTCTATTGGAAGCAAAGATATTTCATCATTTAAGGGTGAACAAACATTTACAGTCAATATTTTGGATTCAACTGTAGACTTAAATCAAATTGATGCTGAATGAATTCAGGAATATTCAGGTGACCCTAGCAGAGATACTAATGGTTATAGTACTGATAATTGGACAGAAGAAATTTTAAATAATGTAGTTGAATATGTAAATCATGAACTTTCAAATTCAAATATTTCTGATGTTGATGATTTTAATAATGATGACCTTTATGCAAAATATTTGTATCAATATGATGATTATTTTACAATAAATGTATATATACACTCTGATGCAGAATGAGCTTATGGAGATAAGCATTTTACAATACAAGTACATGGACAAAATAATGATAAACATTATGATGGTACAACAATCAATATGAAATAATATAATAAATTTTCAATATTTAAAAAAGACCTATAAAACGGTCTTTTTTAAATATTAGATGAGGTATTGAATGAAAAAAAATGCTGATATTTTTGCTAACTGGATAGATGCTGATAATGCGCAGGTTGTTTCTAAAAAAGATAATGATAAAATTCAATCAAATAAAATAATCGTTAGTAATAATTTAAAAGTTAATCAAATTCAAAGAACAATTAAAGATTCTCAAGTTATAGTTGATGATTTTATAAATTATGGTGATTATTATTTGCAAACTAACTACAAGTTAAATTATGAACATGAAAAACAAATTGATAATTTTAGAAATCATGTAGAATCATTATATTTTTTAAAGAAAGATGATGAAAATGAAAAAAACAAGAATCGACAAGTTGTGCATCGAAAAGGGTTTAGTTGAATCAAGAAGTAAAGTTCAATCTTTAATAATGGAAAATAAAGTTTTGGTCAATGAAGTCCCAATTTTAAAAGCATCTGAATTAGTCGACATAGATGCTTTGATCAGAATTAAAGATAATACACAACAATTCATTTCTCGAGGAGGTTTAAAATTAGATAAAGCCTTAAAACAATTCGGGATAAAAGTTAAAGATAAAATTTGCATGGATATTGGATCATCTACTGGTGGTTTTACGGATTGTTTATTACAAAATGGTGCAAAACAAGTGGTTGCTATAGATGTAGGCACTAATCAATTAGATTACAAGTTAAGAATAGATAAAAGAGTTGTTGTTAAAGAAAAAACTAATTTTCGTAATTTAATTTTTACAGATTTAAATCATCAATTTGATTTTATATGTTGTGATGTTTCTTTTATTTCTTTGAAACATATTATCCCTAACGCTAATTTATTTTTAAAGGATGGTCAGAGCGCTGTCTTTTTAGTAAAACCACAATTTGAGTCCGATAAGGAAGATGTTCGTAAAGGAAAAATTAATTCTAAAGAATTACATTTGAAAGCCTTAAATCGTGTGTTTGAATTTTTTAATAATAATAATTTTAATGTTGAACAATTAACTTATTCTCCTGTGTTAGGTAATAAAAAAAAGAATATTGAATTTATTTGCGCAGTTCGTAAAACTAAGCAAATTAAGCAATTTTCAATTAATCAAATTAATGAAGTTATCGAAAAATCTTGATCAATGTTATTGAAAAAATAGTTCTAAAAGTAAAAAAAATGTATAATTATACAGATTTAAGACCCCGATGGAGTTATAAAAATATGGCATACAATAATCAAAATAAAGTAAAAGCATTTTTAACAGAAAAACATATTTATAATAGTAATAAAAATTATAATTCTAGTGATATAAATATCTTCACTAATGATGATAATCAAAAAAACAGGGTTTCAAAAGAAGAAACTCGATATAAATTTAATAAATATAATTTTCAAAATAATAGTACAATTCAAAATCAATTAAAATTAAATAAAAATTATAAAATCATTAACCTTAAGGTAAATGATGTTGAATATGAAACACGTCAATACACAAACATTTCAACCCTAACTAACATTCAAAAATTAAAAATTGAAAAAATGTTGTCTGTTGAAAAAAATGATACAGAATATAATGAGTTAAAAGATAATGGTGATTTCGATTTTAATCCTGAAATTAATGACAATGTTATTTCAAAAGCTGTTTATGATAATTTAAGTGAAGTGTTATCGAATGATTGCATAACAGAAAAAAGTAATCTTAATTATTCAGAAAAATTAGAAAGAGATGAAGTTCAAGAACGAGTGATGGAAATTGCGAGTAATTATGTCGATATTGAACAAAATAATTCAAAAAATCAAACTGAAGAAACACCTAAAAGTTTAGTTTCAATTATCAATAAAGCTAAAGAATTGAATGCTAAAACTAAAAATCATAACTTTTTTGACATTGAAAATTTAACAATTCAACAACGTATTGAATTACGAAACTTGGCAATTAAAAATCCTGAAGATCCATTGTACCGTAAATTATTGACTCATAAATTATCTTTGGCAGGAACTTTTCCTAATTTAAGAAAAGAAATTGATAAAAGAAAAAAACAATTAATTGAACAAAATTCAAAAATTTCTAATAAGAATAATTGTTAACAAGTAAAGAGGGCGTTTATGAACAGTATTGTTTATTCAACAACAAGCGATAATTTATGAAATTCTCTTTCCATTTTTATGATGAGCGCAGGTATTATTTTAATTGCCTTGGTTTTAGTTTATTGATTTATAATTTTTAAAAATATTAAAGTCCCTAAACCATTTGTCCGTAAAACCATTAGTTCTGAAATACCTTTTCAAAATGTGGCGCAAAAATACTTTATAGATAAAGGTAATAGTTCTTTAATTGTAGAAATCAGTGTTAAACAATATTCTACACTAAGGCATATTAATTATAAAAAAAGTGTATTTTATATTAATTTAATTGGTATAGCAGATGTTAGCGATGGAATTAGATTAACTGGAATGGATTTAGATTTTATTTTAGGTCGAGCTTATTTGGCAAATTTAAGGATATCTAGTGAAAAAAATTACTGAGTTTATTTTTGAGTAGGTTATATTCTGCCTGGTTTTTTGTTGTGATCATATATTATTAGTTTTATTGGGGGAGTTATATTTTTAACTTACTATAATCAAGCTAGTTCACAACAACAAGAAGGGTCTTTTTTAAGTGCTATTTATAATTTTAAATTGTATTCTACAATTCCTTTATTATTTTATGGAGTTTATATCATTTTAATAGTATTAAACCCTAAGGTAAAAGAAGGGTTAGAAAATGATTACGACACAGAAATGCCAAAATATGTTAAAGAACATTATTTAGATCTTTACAATGATTTTATTGATGCTCGCCATTTCTCTAGAAGTATTAAATGTACATATCATTTAGGGGTAGGGTTTTTATTCAATAATAAATATCTAGGACCATTTGCAAAATAATGAGAGTGATTTTTCATATTGACATGGATG
Organism: Spiroplasma endosymbiont of Amphibalanus improvisus; assembly: GCF_964030645.1. Lineage (NCBI taxonomy): Bacteria > Bacillati > Mycoplasmatota > Mollicutes > Entomoplasmatales > Spiroplasmataceae > Spiroplasma > Spiroplasma endosymbiont of Amphibalanus improvisus. Next base: position 223,454 of record NZ_CAXIPX010000003.1, on the reverse strand, counting down.
CTTATTTTGCAACTTGTCATAAAGCTATTAATTCTCAAATTAGGTCTAAACCAGTAGTGGTTGTACATAAGAATGTTTCAAGTGCGATTATTACAGCAGTCTGCTACGAGGCTAGAAAGTATAAAATTAAAGTGGGAATGTCGCTTTACCATGCTAAAAATTTATGCCCGAATTTAATTGTTGAAACAGCGATTCATAGTTTATATGTAAATTTTTCTGTTAAAATTTTTGAATTATTATCTCAGAAATATACTTCAAAAATTGTAATTGCCAGTATTGATGAATTTTTTTTAGATGTCACAACAATTATTGGTAGAAACAGAAGTGTTAAATATTTAGCTCAAAAAATTCAACAAGATATTTGAAATAAATTTCAAATATCAAATTCTATCGGTATTTCTTATAATCCATTTCTTGCTAAAACTGCCACAGATTTAAAAAAACCAATGGGAATATCTATAATAACTCCTCAAAATTTGTCAAAAACAATTAACACCTTACCAATTGCGAAAATCTGTTCTGTTGGTAAAGTGTCACAAGAAAAATTAAAACAAATAAATATTTATACAGTTGATGATTTTTTAAATTTTGAAAATCAGAAATTATTGATAAGAACATTAGGCAAAAATAATTTTAATTCTTTAATTTTGAAACTGACAGGCAAGAGTGGAGATCAATTAATTTATACGAATAATTTTGTAAAATCTATCAGCAAAGAAACCAGTGACATCGTAAACCCTTTAGAATTTAATGAATTAATAAATGTAATTCATCATTTAACCAATGACATTTATTTAAAAATGAAAAATCGACGATTAAAAACTAAAGGTATTTCCATAATGTTTCGAACAGAACAGAAAAAAATAACACGACAAGCAACTCTTGATAATTACTCTAATAACTATCAAGAGTTGCTTGCACTTGCAATTAATTTATTCAATAAAAATTGAGAAGGAGATAAAGCAATCCAAATTCTTGGAGTAAGTTTTTATCATTTAGAGTATGAATATAATACATTTGAACAATTAACAATTGATAATTATCAAAAAAATAAAATTATTTCTCAAACGGACCAATTAATAAACCAGATTAATAAAAAATATAAAAAAAATGTTTTATATAAAGGCATTGATTTTTTAGAAAGTAAACCGTTAAATTCGATAGATATTCAGGACAAATTTATTTTATTTAAAAAATAAAAAATTTTTCTAGTAAATAAAAATAATGTTATAATTATTATTAGGTTATATTTTAAAAAAGTAGGGTTATTTCATTGAAGCATATCAGTAAATCTTATTTAAGAACATATTTTTCCAATTGAATAGAATCAATTGGTTTATTAATTTTTGTAATTGTAATTTTTTTATTTGTTATAGGAATGTTGGCATCTCCAATTCAATTTAGTTTGTCTTATTCTAAAATTAATCGTAATTATAATGATTATGATGCCGCTGTAAAAATTAATTCAGGAAGATTAGCTGACGATTTTCTTTATGATTATTATTGTAATCCTGATGGTTTTTCAATTGAATTGAATAATCAACAGCAAATAATTGGTTGAGATATAGATGAAATAACAGGTCAACAAGAAAGTATTTTAGGTCCTTGATTTGATATAACAAATCCTGATTTTAAAATATATTGTGAAAATTTTTTTGGTTTTGACGATTCGAAACCAGACCCAGACAACGATCCTCAAAATCAATCAGCCATAAAAGATGCTTGTATTGAAAATGTTATGATGCTTTTAAAGTATTATTCTTCTCCTTTAGAAATAAAGTCAGGTTCAGATATGTTGACACCTCGTTTTAATTTCATTTTAGCTGACACTTCTGAAACTTGAATGAACACTACTTTAACTTCACCACCAGTTTGAAATAATGCAGTTAATCATGATTTCGCTAATTTATACGATGTTTTAAAACAGTCTAGTGAGGACGTTAAAAATTTAGTTGTACCTAACGAATCTGTAATTTTATTATCTCAGTTAAAAACTCAATTAAATCTAGATTTTAAAGCATATGATACACCTGGTTTATATCTAGAAAATGATGGCAATTATTATTTTGTTCAACCCTTTAGTTCTAATGCAGATGATATAGATAATGTAGTTTTGTCAGATAAAGATTCAAATGCGCCAAATGATAATCAAGTTGTTATTAATTCACGTTATAGTTACTACAATAATAAAGATATAGGTGATAAATTAAATGTAGTATCTACAAATTATACTAAAGAATATGAAATTTCAGGAATTGGATCTAGAATTTCTGATTTTTATCCTGTTAGTTCTTTTAATTCTTTTACTAAAAATTTTGATAATTATACTTCTTTCTATATTTCACAAGACCAGTTTGTTGATTTAGTAAATAATTATTTCGATAATAATGGAGTAGAATCTTTTGATTATTATTATCAAACATATTCTGGAAGTATTTCAGCTTATATCGAAAATGGCGATAATATGTCTGTTAATACGTGAAATGAAATTTTAGATCAAATTACAACAATATCAGATAATGGCAGCAGTAACTATGTCGCCTTTAATGATTTATCTTTTTCTAAAAATATTTTCAATATTGAAATACAAATCATATTGTTTGCATTAGTGGGAATAATCGCTTTGTTTTTAGCTGTTGTTTTTATTAATTTTGTTATTAAAAAAGAAATGAATAAAACTATTACACAATTGGGTGTTTTTAAAGCTTTTGGTTATAAAAAACGTCAATTATCATGAATATTTGCTTTAAAAACCGCCATTACTATTTTCATTGGTGCTGTTGTTGGAATGTTACTAAGTTTTCCAATGCAAATAAAAATGCAGTCTATTTTTAGCAATGGAATTAATATGGTTATAGAACCTATTTACTCTTCAGTATTATTTATATTAATTATTATAATTTTAGTGCCATTACTATTTACAGTTCTAGGATATTTATTGACAATTAAATTTTTATTCAAACCTACCCTAAGTTTATTGAATAATGATATTAAAAAACAAAAATCTCACACTTTTGTTAAAAAAATTAATCGTTCAATTAGTAAATTTCCATTTTTGTTTAAAATGCAAGGATTTTATGTCTTTCGATCTTTTGGCAAAGTGGTTATTGTGTTTTCATTGTTTTCAATTTGCTCGTTACTAATGATGGTTCAATTAAGTAGTTTAAATGTAGTTAATGATATGACATATTCAGGTTGATCTAGCTATGCTTTTTCTGGTGGGAACACCATTACATTTGATAAAATGAATTATGTAAATTCTACTGATCCACAAAAGCCTGGTATAAGCAAACCATATCTACCTTTTAAAGACTATGATGATACAAGTGACTTAGATCAGATGTATAATACAGAACGCGCTAAGAATAAAGATTTTTTTACAGAATTAGATAAATGAGATAACAGCAATATTCCTAACGATAATGTTGATTTCAATAAAGTAAAAAATCAGGAATTGTTTAGTTTTGATAACACTAATCCTGATGACCCAAAATTTAGTGATCCATTTATTTTGTCTATCGATGATCTTCAAAATTATTTTTTAGAATATGCTTATTATTATACAGGTTCATTCCAACTGCCGGATCCTAAAATTTTAGAATCAATAATCATACTTAATAATACGTTGGAAGGGATTAAAAATTATAAGGGTGAAAACACTTATGTGAGCTTTAATAATTTTATGTATAACTCCTTAAATTCTTATGCTTATTATTATTTATATGTTTTACCTGGAACAGGTTATAATTCTCCTTTTTGATATTTAGAAACAATGCCAGATGAAAATTTTGCACAATATTTTAATTTGAAAGGGGTTTCTCAGAATGATTTAAATACTGTAGTTAATTTCCAACCTACAGGTCCAGATGATGTGGTTCCTGTCATTATTAGTGAAAGTGTAAGTGTCATTGATGGTTTAAATGCTGGTGATACATTTAATGTTACAGTACCTGATTATGCGTTTCATTCAGATGATTTAAAAAAAGAAATGACCTTAAAAGTTCAGGGAGTAGCTTCTGAAAATTTAAGCGTTGCAACTGTTTATATGGGTCAAAATGCCTTTTGAGAATCGAATGTTAATAATTATAATTCAAATAACAATTATTATTACAATGCCATCGTTTCAACCTCTCCGTCACTTTACGCTAACATAGATGCCATTGTAAATTCTGATTTCCCTAATTTGGACCCCAGATATAATGAAAACATTTATAATTATTATTATGATTTTAGTGCCCCAGATGCAAATGCTAATAGTTACACATTGGGAGACATCTCTCCACAAGATGCACTTAATAATTTTTTAGATATACCTTATTTTGCAAATAATTATTCTGATATTTTTCCGTTAAACATTTTACAAGATTTACTTGATGTAGCAAATCAACAATTACTGACAGTTTTTTCAATTAATATTGCCTTAGTGGTGATGATTTTGTTTGTTATTCTAACAGTTGTAATTACTGGATTAATTGATGAATCTATTAGTTTTATTTTAATTTTAAAAGCTTTAGGATATAAAAATCCAGAAATTAATTTTATTGTAATTGGAAATTACGGATTCTCTATCCCGATTGCCGTTACGTTATCAGCAATTATCAACATCCCGATTTGAATTTTTGTACAAAATTTATTAATCACGAAATCCACCATAATAATCCCTTCTCCGTTTACATGAGGAGTAATTTTGATAACATTTGCGATTGTAGCGTTCATTATTGGAATGGCGTGATTATTAGGGTTAAATCGAATTAAGAAAGCTCCGATTGGATGAATTCAAACTTAGTTAAAAATAGTCAAAATAGTTGCATATTTTTTCAAAATTTAATATAATTAGTATAAGATTATATATTGAATATAATTTAAATAATAAGAAATAGGGGTCGCTTTTATGATAGGTGTTATTTCAACAGCATATTTTACGATGAAAAATCGTGGATCAGAAATAAAAACAGTTAAAAAATATTGATGAAAAAACTGTGTTATTCAACATATTAGATACCATGGAAAAACTTTTGTTGTCGCTACTGTAGGGTACGGTAAAGCTAATGCTGCAATGGCAATAACTTATTTATTAGAAAAATACCGTGGTTTAAAAACATTAATTAACGTTGATATTGCTTTATCAACAAATGATAAACATGATACTGCAGATTCAACAATCTCTACAAAATTTATTTATAGAGATGCTGATTTAACAGTATTTAAAGATATTAAATATGGTCAAATCGTTAATGAACCAGAATCATTCCAATTTGATGGAGAATTCTCAAAAGTTATTAAAGACTTTAAATTAGGATTATCTGAAGGAATTACTGGGACAGCTGATATGTTGATCTACAATTCAAAACAATTTAAAGAAATGGTTGATAAATATGGTCATACAATTGACGTAATTGATACTGAAGCTGGAGCATTAGCTCAAGTTGCTAAAAAATCAAGTGTTAACTATTTAGCTTTAAAAGTTATTTATAACAACGCATTATCTCCATGAGATAATGATCCATTACATAAATTTAGAATGTATGAAACAGTTAATACATTAAAATTCTTATTAAGAAGATTATTTAACTTATTAAGTTCAAGATATATTTTAGATTTAAATCAATCAACTGCTGATGAGTTAGAAATCATTAATGAATTGTTTGAAATTAAACATGATAAATGAATTCAATTGTTTAAACCAAATACTTATAAAGTATTGACTGGTTATGGACCATCATTAATGTTAGTTGATCGTAAAGAAAAAAATCCTGTAGCTTTAGATATGATTCAAGTTATGAAACAAAAAATTCAAGATGAAGGACCATCTAAAGTTATTTTAGGGGAAGATGAATGAAAAAATGCTTCTCAAAAATGATTACGTAAATTGATTTATTTAGAACAAGTGCGTGTTAATGAAGAAGATTTATTATGAAATAAATCTGCTAAGTATGACATTCAACAAGATAAAGTTTATAAAATTGAAACTGTTGCTAATGAAATTGCAGCGTCAATTGCTGAAAAATGTCAAGATAAATCATCTTATACATATAACGGTGCAACTGTTTTACAAAAATATTTATTAGTGAACTGTGATGCTAAAATTGCATTTTACATCACTCACAATATGTCACATGAATTTGTTGAAGATGAAAAATTTGGTTCAGTATTAATAGCTAATGAATTTTCAAAATACTTGAATGAAGCTTTAGCTGATGTTGAAACACCATATTCACAAATCGTTGTTTATACAACAGTGCCAGCTTTAGATCATAAAAAAATACCAATCTTTATACCAACAGGTAAAGGTACAAACCGTAATGTTAAATTCGGAAATGTTAACCAAAAATACCAAAAAGATTTTACAGTTGTTGATATCACAAGAAATGATTACAACCCAATTAAAGTGGGATCATTTAAAGTAAAAATTGGTCTACAAAAAGAATCCTAATTCTTAATAATTCATTTAATTTTGTTCAAGAAAACAACTAGTTTTATTCTAGTTGTTTTTTATTTTGTATTTTTAAAAATTGTTTATAATCATTTTGAATGATTTTTTTTAAAGCATCAACTAATTCTTCTTGCGGTAAAATTTTATATAATTCACCTTTTTTAAAAATAATGCCTCGTTCTTTACCACCGGAAATTCCAACATCTGCTTCCTTAGCTTCACCAGGACCATTGACAGCACAACCTAAAATGGCAATTTTGTAAGGAAAGTGCATTTGTTCTGTGTATTTTTCTAATTCTTCTACAATTGAATTCATTTCATATTCTAAACGTCCACATGTTGGACAAGCGATAACATCAACCATATTTTTATATAATCCTAATGAATTTAAGATTTTTTTAGCAGTTTTAATTTCTTTCACCGGATCAGTTGATAAACTAATGCGAATTGTATTGCCTATTTTTTGATTCAGTAAAATCCCTAAACCTGTTGCAGATTTAATCGCTCCATTAATATAACTGCCTGATTCTGTTATTCCAAGATGCAACGGATAGTCTCATAATTTAGCAGCAAGTTCATATGCTTCGATCGCCATTAAAGGATCAGTTGCTTTAAGTGAAAGAATAATATTATAAAAATTTAAATTTTCTAAAATTTTAATGTGTCTTTTTGCACTTTCAATCATGCATTTTGCAGTTCAACCATATTGTTGAACTAAGTCATACGGTAATGACCCACTATTTACACCAATTCTAATTGGTATTTTTTTCTCTTGGCATTTTAATACAACTTTTTTGGTATTTTCTTTATCGCCAATGTTTCCAGGGTTGATTCTAATTTTACCCACACCAGCATCTGCCGCTATCAAAGCAAATTTATAATTAAAATGAATATCAGCAACAATTGGAAGAGTAGATAATTTCACTAATTCTTTCAAACTATCAGCATCCTCTTGACTAAGTACAGCCACTCTAACAATTTGGCAACCTTCTTTTTTTAATGCATCAATTTGGTTTAGAGTTTCTTTGATATTGTGAGTTTTAGTCGTTGTCATAGATTGAATTACCACATCATTATTCCCACCAATTTGAACATCTTTTATCATTATCTTTTTCGTTTGCTCTCTAGTGTACATATAACCTCAAAATATTTAAATAAATTAAATAATTTACTATATTATTTAATTTATTATAATGCTAAAATTACTTAGATATTATAATAAATTATTCAATTAAGGAACAATATTAATGAAATCAATCACTGAAGAAATCGAAGTTGACGATAAAAAAGAAGAAAAATCTTCGAAAAAACAAAAAGCCTTAAACTCTAAATTGTTAAAAAATAATATTAAAGATAATGGAGATGACAATAAAACTATTATTTATCATCGACATGAATTTGAAGATGAAGAATTAAAATATGATTCTAATATTTTAACAGATAAACAAAAACAAGCGATTGAATTTGTACAGAAAGAAGAACAAAAAAAAGCTTCAAGAGCTAAACTACATAAAAAAATTTCTGCCAATAAGAAAAATGTTTTAAAATATTTTGACGCAGATAGTCATCACAAAATTAAACCTGTTAAATTAAACTTTAATAAATTTGAAACTGACTTAAAAACTTATTTGCAAAAACAATTATGATGAGATCTTTTTTTAATCATAATCAGTGCGCTTATTATGACTATTGCTTATGATTTTTTTATTTTCCCAACTGGAAAATATGGAATCTTCCCTTCAGGAGTAGGGGCGATAGCGACATTAATTTCGCATCTTATGCCACTTGGTGGACACATACAACCTTATACCTGGTATTTTATATTTTTAATTATTTTAAATTTACCTTTGTTTTTATTTTCATATTTTAAAGTAGGCAAAAAATTTTCAATTTTAACAATTATATCTGTTATTTTTCAAAGTGTATTTAGTTTTATTTTTTCAGTAATACCAGCATTAAATCCAGAAAATTTAATCATGTTGGTAGATTTTCAAACTTTTACCCAAAATAATCAAGATGGTGATGGTCCTTTATATTTAATTTGGTTGTTTGTATTTTCTTTCATTGCTGGTGCTTTGTATGGCATTGGTTCTGGAATATTATACAAAGCTGGTTCATCAGGGGCGGGAACTGACTTTATAGCGGCTTATTTTCAATTTAAATATCGTAAATCAATTGCTTCATTTAATAAATTTTTAAATTCTAGTATTGCTGTTTTGATAATTTTGATTAATGCAATTATCATGTCAGATTCTGATTTACTATCTTATTTTAATTACTCTGCTTCAGCGGCGCCCTCTTCAATTACAACATTGCGTATTGAATATTTCTTCGGTCCAACAATGTTTGGTGTGTTAGCGATGGTTTTAGTTCAAACTTTAATTTCAAATATTGTATACCCACGTTTTAAATATAATTCCTTAGTTATATATAGTACTCAAGGAGAAAAAATAATTGAAGGACTAGATTTTAAAGGCATTAAACATGCAATTGAAATTAGCAAAACATCAATAAAAATTAATAATCGTATGGTGCAAGTGGATAAATTGGTTATAACAACTAGTGTTATGGAAATTCGTAAAATTAAAAGTATTGTAAATGTTTTAGACCCAGTAGCACGTATTGTCTCGTTGAGTGTTCGTAAAGTTTATGGTGAAGGTTTGGTTTATGATAAGTAATCTAATTCTTTAATTAGCTCATCATAAATATTTAAATAGTTATTAATTTTTTTAATATTATTTTCAAGTTTTTTATCATCATCATTTAAATTAATGATTGTTTCGGAATTATCATTTCAACTATAAATATTATAAATATCTAACAAAATAGCACAATCTTGTTTATTAATTTTAAATGATGGCACAATTTTATTTTCAATAATATATTTGTACAATAATTTTTGATCATGATCGTTTAAAGGTATTTCTTCTTCATAAAATTGATTTAGTGATTTATAAATATCGATCAAATCGTTTGGTTTTTTAGTGATTGTTAATGTCGCTTTATTATTAATTTTAAAGTTTAAGATTAAATATCGATATAAGTTATTGTTGTTTTCTAAAATACCAATATTTTTCTTAACAAATTCATTTTTTTGTTTGGAACTTTTAATGTAAGTACCAATTTCAAATTCCTGTTTTTGATATTCACCTTTTAAAACTAAATCAGTTTGTTTTAATGAATTATCATTATTATTACCATTAAAAATTTTGTATTCTTCAAAATTATTACTAATCTGATTAATTATAAAATTTGCCGATTCATTATTATTGATATTTTCTATTAGTTTGTTCAATTCTTCTGAATTAAGTTTTGCTTTTTTGCCTCGATGTTTATTGTATCCATATATAATTATTGTTGTTAAATTGGCGATTGCAAAAATAATAAACAAAGGTAATGACCAATTGTAATTATCATTGTTTCATAATATGAAAAATAATATAGTTAATATAAACTCTATCATAAACATATTAATTAAAATTGTAAAAAAATATTTGTGATTAATTCATTTTTTCATTTTTAAAAAAAGATCTCCATTATTATAAATATTTTTATATTATATATAAAAGAGGTGAAATGATGCAAAAATATAATTTACGATTAGGTAGTCATGTAAAGTGCAATAAGATAAATAATTACTTATTAGGAGCTGTTGAAGAAACTATAGCAAATAATGCCAACGCTTTAATGGTTTTTACTGGACCGCCTCAAAATGCGAGAAGAGTTGATATGGTCAATTTCTTTTTAGATGAATATCATCAAAAAAGAACAGAACACGGCATTGAACATTGTGATGTTGTAGTGCATGCTCCATATATTATTAATTTAGCTAACACAGTTAAAACTTCAACCAAAGAATTCGGGATAGATTTTTTAAGAAAAGAAATTAAACGTGCAGAACAAATGCAAGCTAGTGTTATTGTATTACATCCAGGAAGTAGTGTTGGTGGTGATGTACAACAATCACTTAACCAAGTAGCTGATTGTTTGAACCAAATTTTAACCGAAGAACAAACTGTTAAAGTTGCTCTAGAAACCATGTCTGGAAAAGGGACGGAAATCGGAACTTCATTTGAACAATTAAAAATTATTATTGATCAAATTCGATTAAAAGATAAAGTTGGAGTGTGTTGAGATACTTGCCACCTTTGAGATGCCGGCTATGATTTAAGTCAAAATTTAGAAATTATCATTCAAGAATTTGATCAATCAATTGGTTTGGATAAATTACTATGTATTCATTTGAATGATAGTAAAAATAATATTAATGCGCACCGTGACCGTCACGCCAATATTGGTTATGGTAAGATTGGGTTTGATACTTTATTGAATATTGTGTATCATCCGCAATTAAATAATATTGTAAAAATTTTAGAAACACCATATGTGAATGATAAAGCTCCATATAAAGAAGAAATTGAAATGATTAAAGCAAAGGAATTTAAAGATTGTTTCAATGGTTTGGTTGAAGAATAGGGGAAGATTACTTTGGAAAGACAAGCAAAACAAATTACCAAAAATTTATTTTTAGGTTCTAGAAAAGATATACCAAAAGATGCTGATTTAATAATAAGTTGTGCTGCTGAAATTTATGATCAATATCAAGATGATCCTATAGCAGAACAATTAAATGCTGATATTTTTAAAATTGATAATCGTTATTTTTATAGATGACCAGATTATCCACAAGATAATGAAATTGACACTAATCAGATTAAGCATGCACTTAATTTAATTAAGAATAATATTGCTGATAAAAAAATTTATGTGCATTGTGTTTGAGGCATTAACAGAAGTGCTTCATTAGTTTTTATGTATTTATTAAAAACAAAATTCATTTTAGAAGATAATTTTGAACAAGCCATTAATAAGTATTGTGTGATTTATAATAATTACGGTCCTAATCCAGGATGATATAATTACATCAAAAATAATTTTGACAGTATTCGAGCTAATAATTGATAAAAAATCTTGAAAAATGATTAAAAATGTTGAAAAATGATTAAAAATGTTGAAAAAAATGTTTATTTTATTGATTTTTTTAAAAAAAGATGTATTATCTTAGTATCTGGTGATGAGATACATTTTTAATGATAATTATTAGAAAAATAAATTTTTAGACCTATCAGAATAAAAGACCATACTTTTTTTAATTTTACTCATCATTTCAGATACCTTCAGTGAAAAAAGCAGTTCGACCCAAACTGCTTTTTTATTTTTTATTTGAATAATTTATGTTAAAGTGAAATAAGGTATTGAAATGATTTAATGACAGGAAACAAAATATCACTTAAATTGTTAACTGGGAGTCCATCAAATATGAAAACTAAAAAACAAACGAAACAATGTACTGGTTGTGGAATAGAAGTTCAAGATAAGAATCCTACAGAACTGGGTTATATCAAAGATTTTGAACAAGAAGTCTGCTTGCGTTGTTATGAAATTAAACATCATAACAACATTATTTCGTATGAAATTGATAATAAAAAATTCGCTAAAATTCTTGGAAACATTGATTTTCAAAAAGAAGACATTATTTTTTATGTTTTAGATTTTTATGACATAAACAGCACTCGTAATGAATATGTTGAAAAATTAATTAAAGATTACTATCTTGTGATTGTTATTAACAAATTTGACATTATCAATAAAAACGTTTCATTAAATAGAGTGTCCAAACACATTAAAAATATTTTTAAAAATTCAGAATTAAAAATATTAGACTGTTTGTTTATTTCAGGAACTAAAAATTATGGTTTAGATTATGTTTATAATTGAATCGAAAAAGGTTTGAATAATTTTTATTTTATCGGTTCAAGTAATGTTGGTAAATCAACATTACTAAATAAATTAATTAAACATTATTCAAATGATAATTCAGATAGTGAGATAGTAATTAGTCCATACGAAAGTACAACATTAAATTTAATTAAAATTAATTTAAATAATAATATTATTTACGATACTCCTGGAATTATAAATGAAAATAACATTTTTCATTTTGCTAAAAACGTAAAGCAAATTGATTTATTAAAATACTTTGAATTTAAAAAAAATTTAAAACCAATTAATTATTCTTTAAGTTCTAATCAGGCAATATTTTATGAAAAATTAGTAATTTTTAAATTTTTGTCTGGAAAAACCAATAATTTTACTTTTTATGTTAACCGTAATATTAAGTTACACCGTACAAATATCCGTAATATTGATAATTATTTAAATAATTCTAATTTAACTTTAAAAAGCAATGAAAAATTTGTATCACATAATATTAATTTAATTTCTGGTGCTAATGTAATGATCGAATTATCTGGTTTAGGTTGAATAAGCGTACAGGCTAATTCTAATTTAAAAATTCAGTTAATGCTTCCAGAAGGTTATAAATACTCTGTTGCAGAACGTTGAATTTAATTACCAATTTAAACAGTCAAGAGGTTGCCAATGTCTAATTATTCATGAAATTGTCCTAAGTGTAATTATAAAGTTACTGAAAATGATTTTGAAGAAAATGGAAAAATTTATAATCAAATTTTAAACAGACTTGAGTTACAAAAAGAAAAATTTAAACAAGAATTATTAATTAAACTGAGAAAAGAAGAAGAAGAAAAATTTTCTAATCGATTAAAATTAGAATTAACAACTTTAGAAAATAAAAAAGATGCTCAATATGCTGATAAAATAAAAAGTTTAGAAAAAGATAAAACAGAATTAGAAATCACAAACAAATCTTTTAAAGAAAAAATTGAACAAGAAAAAAAACTCGCTAGTGCAGAACAAGAAAAAAAAGATCAACAGATCATTACTCAAAGAGATCAAACTATTGCTGAATTAAACAAAAATTTAGAAACTACTAAGTCTAAATTAGCATTAGAATTAAATACTAAATTTAATTCTAAAATAGCCGAATTGAATAAACAATTAATTGAATTAGAAATCACAAACAAATCTTTTAAAGAAAAAAATGAACAAGAAAAAAAACTCGCTAGTGCAGAACAAGAAAAAAAAGATCAACAGATCATTACTCAAAGAGATCAAACTATTGTCGATTTAAATAATAAATTAAAATTAGAAAAAGCTAATTTAGATGCTGAAAAATCAAAATTAGAATTAGAATTACAAAAGAATTTTGATTTCAAAATTTCTGAGTTAAAAGAAGAAATTCAAAATTTAAAGTTATTGAATGAAAAAAATAAAATTATTCAAAATAAAACTAAAGGAGAAAATTTTGAACAAGAAGTTCATGGTGAATTAACTAAATGTTTTGATACTGAAGATGTAATTTCAAAAATCACTGATAAAAATCAAAAAGGAGATTTTTTACAAGAGGTTAGAGTTAATAAGAAAGTTATTGGAAAAATTGTTTATGAAGTTAAAAATGCCGAATGAAAAGATAAGTGAGAGACGAAATTATTAACAGATATGGCCGCTAAAAAGGCTAAGTTTGGTATTTTAATTGCTACTTCATTAAATACACGTTATCCTGAAGTACCATTTAAAAAATCAGATTCCAATGATAATATTTATTTTGCAAACCCTGATAGTTTTATTTTTGTAGCACAATTAGTTAAAATTATTATTAAGAAAGAATATGATTTAGAATTACTACGTCAAAAAGAATTTAACAATAATAAATCTTCTGATCGTTTTGTTAAATACAAAGAATGAGTTGATACTCAGTGACCAAAATTAATACAAAACTTTAGTGATAACTTTACCCGTCTATCAAAAAATGAAGATATTATAAAAAAATCAGCTAATAGTATTCTAAAATCAAGCGAAGAAATTAGAATCGCTAGAGAAAATATGGCCAATAAACAATTAAAAGATATTGAAATATTTATAACAAAATTAGATTTTTAAATTAGGAATTTTATGAAAATTGCATTATTTGGTGGAAGTTTTAATCCGTTCCACACAGATCATTTAAATATAATTAAACACGCTCATAATCAATCGGGTTATGACGAAGTGTGGATTGTACCAACTAATCAAAATCCTTTGAAACCAGATAATATGTGTTCTAATGCACATAGATTAGCAATGATTGAATTAGCAATTAAAGATTTAAAATATGTCAAAATAGATTTAGTAGAAATAAATAGTGATCAAAAACCTAATTATACTTTTGACACTATTGAATATTTTATAAATAAATATCCTGAATATAATTTTGATTTCATTATTGGTTCGGACAACCTAGAAACTTTAGAGTCTTGAAAAGGTTTTGAACAAATGAAGGAATGAGTTAATTTTATTGTGTTTATTCGTGAATCATTAAACCCTAAATTTAAATCTATTATTGGCAATTTAAAATTAAAGTGTGAAAACTTTCTAGCTGTTAATTTATCTTCGACCAAAGTTAGAAAAGGGGAGGATTTAAATTTACAATTGCCGGTCATTAATAAATATATTAATGAAAATTTATTATACGTTCAAGAACGAATGATACACCAAGGTTTAGATCAAAAAAGAATTAGTCATTCATTTAATGTGGCTGAAAAATGTGTTGAATTAGCCAAAAATTTTAATGTAGATGTGCATTCAGCAGAATATGCAGGATTATTTCATGATATAACTAAGTTTTGAAGTCATGATAAACATCTTAATTTAATTAAAAAATATGCTCCGCGTTTAGCATCTGAACCAATGCCAGTTTTACATAGTTTTTCTGGCAGTTTATTTTTACAAAATATGTGGAATGTAAAGGATTTAAAGGCCATTCAAGCAATTGGACGACACACGGTAGGTGCTGTTGATATGACACCGTTAGATATGATTGTATTTATCGCTGATAAAATATCTGTTGAAAGAGACTATCCAATGGTAGATGATTTAAGAGAACTAGCTAAAAAAGATTTAGTTGAATGCTTTATTGCTTGTGTGGAAAATCAATATAATGTCGCTTTAACTAAACACAGTTTAAATAACATTGGTCAACAATTAATTATCACATATAACCACTGAGTTAAAAAGGAACAAAAATGAAACTAATTGTTATTCCTACGTTAGAAGAAGCACAACAATTAATCAAGAAAACTCAAACATTGAGTGTTAAAAAAAATTTTTTAACACTGTATAAATTATCATCTGATTATTTATTGGCGATCACTCGCATCGGTTTGGTAAATAGTGCCATGAATTTAACTTGAATTATTAATAATTATGACATTGAATTAATTATAAATTTAGGAACCACAGCAGCAGTTAATAATAATTTAAAAATTTTAAACACAGTATTAATTACTAAAGCTACATATTTAGATGCAAACAATACTTGTTTTGGTTATGAATTTGGTCAAATCCCACAAGAAAAACCTTATTATTCATTAACAAAAACACAAGTTAACTACATTGAAAATAAATTATCTACAAAGTTAGATTTTAAATTAGCAACAGTAGCTTCTAGTAATTCTTTTATTAATAAAGAAAAATTATCATTTATTCATGATTCTTTTCCATATATAATAGATGTTGTAGATATGGAAACAACTAGTTTATGAAATGTTGCAAATAATTTTGGCATTAATTTTTATTGTATTAGAGTAATTAGTGATGTGATATCAGATTTTGATAACCACTTGAAATTTAGTGAAACAATGACCGAAGCTAGCAAAAAAATTTTTGATATATTTATTATCATTCAAAATAGTTTAGATTAATCAAGGGAGTTTATAAATATGCAAATTAATAAATACATTGATCACACATTATTAAAATCAACAGCGACCCAAGCTGATATCAAAAAGCTTTGTGAAGAAGCGTTAGAATACAATTTTTTTTCAGTATGTATAAATCCTTATTGAATTAAGTATGCTAAAACATTATTAAAAGATTCTGATGTAAAAGTATGTACAGTAATTGGTTTTCCATTAGGGGCTAATTCTTCAATTAATAAAAAAGCAGAAGCAATCCAAGCAATCCAAGATGGTGCAGATGAACTAGACATGGTAATTAATAATGGTTTATTATTAGGAGAAAATTATTCAGAATGTTTAAAAGATATGAAAAGCGTTAAAGAAACAACGAACAATAATAAAGTTTTGGTTAAGATTATTCTAGAAAATTGTTTATTAACAAATGAACAAATTAAAAAAGCTTGTGAATTGGCATTAGAGGCTAAAATTGATTTTGTCAAAACTTCCACAGGTTTTTCAGAACATGGTGCAACTATTGAACATGTTAAATTAATGAAACAAACTGTTGGAGATAACGCTAAAGTAAAAGCTGCAGGGGGAGTTCGTAGCTATGAAGATGCCATAAATATGATTGAAGCAGGAGCTTCAAGGTTAGGAACATCTAATGGAGTTGCAATTATGAAAAATAAAAAAGTAGATGGTCAAAATTACTAATCATCTACTTTTTTATTCATTTTAAAATTTTTCTGCTGCCAATTTAATTTCTAAATCATATTTATCAATCAATTGTTCTGGCATTAAATTGGAATTTTCATGTAATTTAGTCCCACAAATATTTATTGATTTGGCAATCCTTGCTCCAACAAAATTTCAAGTACCTTCTAAATATTTAGTATGATTTCCTCATTGGTACCATCCAAATGGCGCTCCTTGTGTTGTTAATATTTGTACTTTTAAATGTGGCAGCAATCCAATAGAAGCGCCTTCTTTGGCATATTTATATGAAAAAGTTTTGTCAGCTACCAAAATATGGTCTAAATAATTTTTGGCCAATGCTGTAATATTGAAATTAGTCATCGGTGAGACAAAGACAATTTTGTTGACATTTTTCAATTGTTCAATATATCGAGCGCTATGCTCAGAATTAAAAAAACTTTTATCGTTAAAATTTTCTTGGTTCATAGTAATGTTTGCCATTTCAACAGTATTTAAATCTAGTGTATTTATTTCGTCTAATTGATTTTTCTTTTTATAATATTTAATAAATCTATTAACTAAAGCTGTAGATATGGATTTTTCTTCTTGAATCATAGAAGTTTTGATTACTAAAATTTTGCTCATTTTTAGTTTTACCTCTTATTAAAAATATGTTATTAATAGATTATATATAATTTTTAAAAAATATGGTATTTTATTAAATATATGGGTAATGATTATGAATAATAAAAAAATTAAGTATGAATTTAAATTGTATAGATTTTGTATTTTGTCGGTAATTGCATTTTTCTTAATTGCACCTTCATTATTTTTTTATATTGATTTTAATGGTCAGTTAGTTTTCCATTTTTTTATGTTTAATAAAATTTTTGGCGACCCGGGATTGTTTACTTGATTTTTCACAAATTTATTATGTTTGGTCATTAACAATAATGTTGTTGTTTATAAGCAAATTTTAATTATTTCTTTCTTTCTAAAAGCAACTTTAATTTTACTCTTATTCATTATGTTTATTGTTTGTTTTGCTCGAAAATTAAAATCTAAAAAAAACTTGTGAAAAAATGATTTAAAAATTGATTCTAACAACCGCAAAATATATGGAAGTTTCGCAATTGTATTTATGCCATTTTTAATTGCAGTGATACCTATTATCTGAAGTTTGATTTTTGGAACCTTCACTTTAACATTTTTAGTTTGAGATTTTTCAGCAATTAATATTAATAAAAAAATATACAATTCAGAATTGGTGCAAATTCGTGAAACTAAAAAAAATGAAGAAGTTAAAAAAATTAACGATCCTAAATTATTATCTAAATATGCAAAAGCTAAGAATCAGGATTTAGATAAATATAACAATATTTCTAATTATTTAACGATGCAACAATTTAATTCTAAAATTAAGGAATTTGCTGCTGCATTACCTTTGAAATTATTGACGCCTAAAAAGCATTCTGTTTGTCGAATAAAATTTATTCAAAAGATGGATAATGAAAATATTAAAATCAGTAAGGTGCAATTAGCTATATTAGATTATTTATTATTAAAAGTAACTCGTAAAGAAATTTTTAAATTTTCCCCAGAAAAAGCAGATGGCAAAGACGAAGATTTTGAAAGACGAAAGAAGAAATTTCAAAAGAAATATTTAGATGATAATTACTATGTGCAAATTTCCCAGCAAGAATTAACTGGTAAATTTAATGATATTGATTTAAGCAAAACAATTAATGGTATAGAAAATTCTGCAGATAATGTTGATTTAAAAATTTATGATGACAAACCTGAAAAAAGTAGCAAGAAAAAAACAAAAAGCAAAAAAAATAGTGATACGCTGTTCGATTTATAATTTATGGGATTAATGTTTTTTTATTTTTTACTAATCAGTTTTGCAGCATGTTTTTTGGGTGGTTTAATTGGTATTGGTGGAGGAATTATTTCTGTACCGCTGTTAATGCTGGTTTTAAATGATAATATTGAGTTAGCAAGAACGTTATCATTTTTTTGTATACTGGTGTTATCAATTGTGGGCGTCATTAAGTATAGTAAGCAAGAAACCAAACCAGACTGGAAACTGGTGTTATACGGTTTCCTAGGGGTGGTTCCTGGCGTTATTTTAGGTTTGTTTGGAATAAATCCATACATCAATCAGTCAGTAGTAATCTTTAATATTCTATTGATTATTGTCGATTTAATTGCCTTAAGTTTAGTTTTTATCCAAAAACAACTTAAGCCTTTCAGTTTAAATGAATTTTGAATAATTCCGATAAATTTTATTGTCGGTATTTTTTCTTCTGTGTTAGGACTAGGCGGGGGAATTTTATTTGTTCCTATTTTATATTTGTGTTTTGAAAAGGATTTAAACAACATAGCACCCAATAATTTGATGTGGAAAATTAGTATTGCAAGTATCTCATTTTTTACCAGCATTTTTTATTTTAATTATAGTTATTTTCATAATTTAGATTTAAACAACTTATGGTTGTTATTAGCACTAGCGATAGGGGGAATTACAGGTGGAACACTAGGCCCTTACATTAATAAAAAGTTAAAAAGCAATTATATTTTGTGAATATATATTATTGTGGTCATTGTTTTAATCGTTAAAGAGTTAGTTACTATAATTTTAAATTTAGTATAAAATACTTGAATTTTCACATAAAAATAGTATACTAATAACATTATTAAAAATTTATTTTGTATTTTATTTTAAGGAGAAAAGATGATTTTATTAGATGAAATTAAAACAAATAACATAAATGAATTAGAAGATTTATATGATAATGACCCAAAAAATAATGGATTAGAAGAAGAACATATTGAATTATCTGAAGATGATTTTGAAGAATATACAGTTGAAGAAGATAATTTTGATGATCAAGTTGAATTAGAAGATTTAGTTAAAGAGTATAATGAATTAAATGGAGCAACAAATTCTAAAGACAATTGTGAATGTACAGAAGATGAAGAAACTACTTCTTCAGATTTAACTGATGAAGTAGTAAGATTATCAAAAGAAGTTTCTGATTTAGAAGAAGAAATTGAAAATGCAAATAACAATTCAGAAAAAGTAGAATTATATGATTTAGAAGTTGCTGATCAAGCAAAACAAAAACCAGTTCTATATGGTGGATTGAATTATGATCATGCGGTTGTGAATTATGATGGTCCAATTTCACCAGAAGAAACAATCATTCAATTTGAAGAAATTTTAGATGGTAAACATAAAAACGTTCAATATTTAATCAATAGAATTACTAATATAGGTAAGCAAAATAAATAATAGTATTAATTTTTAATGAATGGGTGTTTTGTTATGGACAGAAATGCAATTAATAAAAAAATTAAAGTTTTAAAGAATGTTGTTAATGAACATATTGATGATCTTGAAAAAATGTTTATGGAAGACAAACCATTAGAAACTGATGTTGTTTGTGACCAATTGAATGATGTTTTAGAAGCTAAAAATTTAATTGATGATATAGATAATTCATGCAACAATAATGCAAAAAATTCTGTGATCGATGAATTAAAAATAGTTGAAGAAGTTACTTCAGATCAAGAACCAGAAATGGAATTTGTCGAAGAAGATAATTTAGATGAAGAACCAGAAATGGAATTCATTGAAGAAGACATTTCAGATGAAGAAACAGAAATGGAATTCATTGAAGAAGACACTTTAGATGAAGAAACAGAAATGGAATTCATTGAAGAAGACACTTTAGATGAAGAACCAGAAATGGAATTCATTGAAGAAGACACTTCAGATGAAGAAACAGAAATGGAATTCATTGAAGAAGATAATGAATTTGAAACACCTTATATTGAGCAAGATTTCAACAAACCTATTTCAACAGCTCATCCTTCTGTGATCGATGAATTAAAAATAGTTGAAGAAGTTACTTCAGATGAAGAAACAGAAATGGAATTTGTCGAAGAAGTTACTTTAGATGAAGAACCAGAAATGGAATTTGTCGAAGAAAATAATTTAGACGAAGAATCAGAAATGGAATTCATTGAAGAAGACACTTTAGATGAAGAACCAGAAATGGAATTCATTGAAGAAGACACTTCAGATGAAGAAACAGAAATGGAATTTGTCGAAGAAGATAATTTAGATGAAGAACCAGAAATGGAATTCATTGAAGAAGATAATTTAGACGAAGAACCAGAAATGGAATTTGTCGAAGAAGATAATTTAGACGAAGAACCAGAAATGGAATTCATTGAAGAAGATAATGAATTTGAAACACCTTATATTGAGCAAGATTTCAATGAACCTATTTCAACAGCTCATCCTTCTGTGATCGATGAATTAAAAATAGTTGAAGAAGTTACTTCAGACGAAGAACCAGAAATGGAATTTGTCGAAGAAGATAATTTAGACGAAGAACTTCAAGATAATGCTTTTGAAGAATTAATGGCTGAAATTGAAAATGAAGATTTGTCTTACGACGAACAAAATCCACTTGAAGAAATTTTAAATGATATTGAAAATAAAGAGTTGAAAAATGAAAATTTAGATTTACCAGAATCTATAATTAGTGAAAAAGAAAATTGTTCGCAAAATTTAATTTCTAATGAAGAATTAATATTTAATAAAAAAGAAACTAAAATAAATGATGTTGATGAAACAATCGCAAAATTTATAGCATTAGAAAACGGCGAATATAGAGATGTTCAGAAAATAATTAAAAGAATAACTAATTTATCTAAATATTTTAATAATAAATAAAACAAAAAAACAGACAATTATGTGCATTGTCTGTTTTTTGTTTAACTATTTCATTTTTTATTAAAATTTGATAAATTTTCTATTTTTAAATTTTGTTTTAATTTTTCATGCGTTGATAAAGAGGGAGTGTTAACCTTTTTACCCATTTTATTTTTATTATTTTTACTAATGTTTTTTATATAATTATTATCATCCATCTTATTTTTTTGTTCTATTAATTTTAATAATTCGCTTTTAGTCAATTTTTCATTTTGTTTATAAGTTTTTTGTTCTGTGCTTACTTTTTCAATTTTCTTATTTTCTACAGATACCTTACTTTGTTTCGATTTTAAATTCGGTCTTTTTTTCGGATCGATTATGGATAAAGGTGCTAAATAACCGGTATTTTCACCTCTAACAATTGTTTTTGGTTGAATTTCATCGCTCATTAATGGTGGTGAAAAAAACTTCTCTTCGTATAAATTGGACATTTCATTTTTATTCATTGGCTTATTTTTATAATGTTTTAAATTAATTGGTTTTTGTTTTTTAACAATTTTTTCACCTTGGTTTAAAATATTTTTGTATTTTAAACCAACCATATCTACCAACGGTTTCTTTTCTTTTAAGACATTAGAATAATATTTTGCACTAATTGTAGTAAAATTATTAAAGTGTTTCTTTTTGTGGTTAGTGGTAGTTTTGGTATTATTATTTGAACCTGTATCTTTTTTCATTTTTATCCCCCATTAATTAAATTATATTGAATATCACTAATAATGTATAAGTTAATATCCCTAGTAATAATATTCAAAGGATTAGCCCTATTATATAAACAAAAATTGTTTTCTTTGTGCGGCCCTCTTTTTTAGCCCTCTTATTTCCCCTTAGTTCTTCTTGCATCGGATTTGGATTCATCGGCATCATCGGTGGTCCTTGCATCGGATTTGGATTCATCGGCATCATCGGTGGTCCTTGCATCGGATTTGGATTCATCGGTGGTCCTTGCATCGGATTTGGATTCATCGGCATCATCGGTGGTCCTTGCATCGGATTTGGATTCATGGCATCATCGGTGGTCCTTGCATCGGATTTGGATTTGTGGAACGAATTTGATTCGGTTGTTGAACGACAACCGAAACATTCGGCACTTGTTGTTGATTATAATTTTTACGATTATCTTGTCTTCAGTTATCTATTTTTTTATCTTGAGCATTAATAATTTGTTTAAGCAACATATTCATATCATTATTATTTGGCGCTGGTGTTGGATTTGTTTTTATATCTAAACTATTTTCAATAACATTGATTAAATTATTAATTTGTTGATTTAATAATTTACCTTCTTTAATTGAATTATGGATTTGTTTCATTTGTATCTGATTATTATAATCAACATTATCATTCATCGGTGGTCCTTGCATCGGATTTGGATTCATCGGCATCATCGGTGGTCCTTGCATCGGATTTGGATTCATCGGCATCATCGGTGGTCCTTGCATCGGATTTGGATTCATCGGCATCATCGGTGGTCCTTGCATCGGATTTGGATTCATCGGCATCATCGGTGGTCCTTGCATCGGATTTGGATTCATCGGCATTTGATTATTATAAACAACATTATCATTAATTTGTTGCTGTTCAAAATACTGTACGTTATTTCTTTTCATACCGACCCTCAAATTTAAATGCTGAAATTATACAATGAAATATTGTTTGAAATATAAACAATAATATGATAATATTATTGTTTATATAGTTAATATAATTTTACTATAATATGCAAAAAAAAGCAATTACAGTGTGTAATTGCTTTTTTTTGCATATATTTTTTTTAAATTTACATTAAGCTAATTCGTAAATAGCCTTAATGTAAATTTTTAGCATATTTTCCAATTCCTTAATTGAAATACGTTCATTAACATTATGCATTAATTCCATAGAACTTACAGCCCCAAATGCAATACAATTTTTAATGCCACGAGCATAAGTACCACCACCTATTGCTAAAGGTTTAGATTCATAATCTTTTGTAACATCTTGGTAAATTTTTAATAATTTAACTGCCATTTCTGATTTCGGATCAATGTAAACTGGATCTTCTCAATCAGTAACCTCTAATTTTAGGTCTGGTCAATTTAGTTTCAATTCTTTTTCAATAGCATCAGTAATGTCTTTTTCGCTATAAGAAGCGGGCATACGACCATCTAAACAAACACGTGTTTCATTTGCATTGACGTATAATTTTCCAACGTTAATTGAAACTACACCAGAATCATCTTCTCAATCAGTAAAAACTTTTGGCATTGTGTGAGCATTTTCTGCGAAGTGGTGTTGAATGTAATCCATTAATGCTATTTTAGTACCTTTTTTATGTTTATGTACAGCTCTTGCTAAATTAATTGCTGCGTTAACACCTAATTCCGGAGTGCTCCCGTGAGCTGCTTTCCCTTTAGAAATTAGTGATTTTTCATTTTTTGAATATTCTCAATTGTTTGTTTCAAATTCATTGGCAATATTATTGATTATTGTAGAAACACAATTGCAATCTTTTTTAGTTGTTAATGTACAAATATCATTAACAACATTATAAGCACCCTCTCCGGTCACTTCTATACTTTTAATTCCAGGACCTACAATATCAAAATTAACAATACGTTTTTCTGAATAAATTAACGGTCATTCACCATCGGGTGTATATGAAAAGTCAGGTATTTGTTCATTTTCAATGTAACTTTTAATTGATTCTCAAGTAGTCTCTTCTGTTAGACCAAAAATAATTCTAACCTTATATTTTTTAGGTGTTCAACCTTGATCTTTTAAATATTTTAGAGCATACATATTCATGATGGTAGGCCCTTTATCATCTAATGCTCCCCTACCGAAAACTTCATCATTTTCAATAATTGGGTCCCAAGGTGATTTTACTCATTTTGACAAATCTCCAGGAGGGACAACATCTAAATGACAAATAATTCCCATTATTTGCTCCCCTTCTCCAAATTCGGCATAACCATACTTGTTATTTTTCCCATATTTTACCTTAAAACCCATCTTTTCAGCAAGGTTTAATGCATAATCTAATACTTTCTTTACTTCAACTCCAAACGGTGCCTCAGGGGTAATTTTAGACCCTCCTGCCACAGAACGAATTTTCATAATATTTATTAAATCTTTAATCGCTTCTTCACGATATTTATTAAATAGTTCTTGTTTAATTTCCATATTTATTTATTTCCTTATTTGAATATTATTATTAATTATACTAATTTAATAATAATTTAAAATATTCCAAAAATTTTTAAGATAAAAACTATAGTGATAGTTAATAATATTATTGCAAATATAATAAAAACAATAAAAATAATTTTCTTGAATTTACTAGTTTGCATAATGTCATCTTCGGAAAATTGTTCATCAATATTTTTTGCAGTATGCCTCGAAACAATTTCTCCAGTTTCAGAATTATTATTTAGTTTTTCAAGTTGTGTCTTATTTTGAAAATTACTTTTTGTTAAATCAATTTCCTTTTTATTTAAATTACTTTTTTGTTCTTTAGGTTGAACATCACGATCAAGGTTTGACACACTTTTTTGTTCACTTTTTTCTAAATTATTTAAAGCAATATTATCACTTAAAATAATATCTTCATCTTCAATAGGAATATCACCGAATACATCGGTTAATTCAAGACCATCGCCTTCTCAACGATTCAACTTCTTTGTTTTTTCTTTTTTATCTTTATCCTTTTTATTAGTATTGATATAAATATTATTAATATTTCCGCTAGCCTTGGTTCCGCTAGCGGAAATAGGGTGCATCTCTTCATGTCCATGATTTTCCTGAGGTTGTTGAAATAGCTGAGGTTGTTGAAATAGCTGAGGTTGTTGAAATAGCTGAGGTTGTTGAAATAGCTGAGGTTGTTGAAATGGCTGAGATTGTTGAAATGGCTGAGGTTGTTGAAATGGCTGAGATTGTTGAAATGGCTGAGGTTGTTGAAATGGCTGAGGTTGTTGAAATGGCTGAGATTGTTGAAATGGCTGAGATTGTTGAAATGGCTGAGATTGTTGAAATGGCTGAGATTGTTGAAATGGCTGAGATTGTTGAAATGGCTGAGATTGTTGAAATGGCTGAGATTGTTGAAATGGCTGAGGTAGATTATAATCGGTTTTTTTCTCAACAGGTTTTTTTTGAATATTATCAGAAAAATTTTGTTGATTATTATTGCTATTAATTTTTGTTAAAATATTTTCTAACCTTTTCTTACCATCCTTTGTTTCTGCATTAACTCTATCTAATTGTTTTTGCAAATAAGAAAATTCTTCCACCCCTCTTTGATTATTGATATTTGCAGGTTGCTGTGTATATGCAGTTTGATTTTGTTTTTTATTGGAATTAACTCTACTATTTTTACTCATACAAATCTTCCTTTGGTAATTTATTTTATTAAATTATATAATTGTTATGTTTCAAATGCAATTAACTGATAATTTTAAATTAAGCAGTAATGTGTTTGTAAAGTGGAAACTTACGATCGCTATATCTTCTACCAAACAATAATAATATAATAAACGCTAATAAAAAGAAGAAGCCAATTATAATAATGAAGTAACCTAATAAATGAAAGACTACATACACGCCTGTCATAGATAAAACTTGCCAATACAATAAAATACTAAATATAGAAACAATTAACATTGCAAATGCACAAGCTAATAATATGATAGGTATATAAATAAAAAATAGAGTGCCATTAATTCATGCATCTGTATAACCAAATGCTTTTAATGTATTGATAATATTTAAATTGGATTTAATTAGCACTAATACAGTAAGTAAAGTTTGTACTAAGGTCACACCTATCGATAAAATAGCGATAATATCAATAATTGCCCGCAGTCCATTTAATTCACTTTCGATGGAACCATATATAAAATCATTATTTATAATTCCGGAAATATTGACAGTTAAATCACTGTTAGGATCTGTTAAATTATAATTGTTTGTGGGACTGATAATAGAGATGTAATTATTTGTATACTCTAATTCTGTATTTAGTGATAATTTTCAATTATATAAAGGAACAGTAGGTTTGCTATCGATCGGTGTATTGATGTTATTTTGTTCGTTGGAAATATTATCACAAGCAAAACCATAAGGTGTTAATATAAATGAATTATTTAAACTTTCTAATCAATCAAAGACAATATAAATGTCTATAGAATCATTATTTTCTGAATAACTTAAAAAAGAATCTCCTAGCTCAACATTTTCCACTTCCTTGTAACTTTTATTAATGGCGACCGGTACCAATGAAATACTAATGCTGTCATCAATTTTCGGTATTAGTGTGTTTTCGATTTCATCGATTCCAGCAATAATTTTATTAGCATCCTCTATATTATTTGTTTGACGAGCATAATCTTTTAACTTGTCAATGTTATCCTTGTCGCAATAAGGTGCTTTTAAAAAATCATTATAATCATAATTAGTTAATTGTAAATCAATGGTTTTATCAATATTTTCATTTTGATAAGGATTAAAACTGATGTTTGAAAATGTACTAGGGAAAATTAAATTATAATTGTTTTTGTAATTAATAAAAGGATTATGTCCCTTTCAAAAATTATTATTTTGAAGATATACAGGATAAATGTTATCTGTAGATTGGTAAATACCCAATTGATCTAAGTTTGGATCGTAACTTTGATAACCGAATAAAATGCGCCCCCCATTCAATTGTAGTTGTGTTATCAATTCCTTAGGCAAACCATTTAATTTTTCTATAAATTGATCAGGGATATCTTCTGCCATAATATATTTTCCAGCGGCTTGTGTGGGATCTTTTAATTTATTAGCATCATCATCGTTATATTCGACAGGTTCGAATTGATAATTTGTTTTAACTTTCGGATTATTATTTATTAATTGCTGATTATTGTACTGATAGGCATAGTTACCATTAATTGCTTTTTGTGCTGTGGTGTTTGTTTCTAAAATCAAGGAATTAATATTTATCACTAAAAATACAACAACAATAGTTAGTGTGGTGAAAAATAATACACTTAAAATTTTAGTTTTAGAATCCCATATTAATTTAGAGGCAAACTTTATCCGATAACTTACTTTTATTTTGTATATTCAAGTATACATTCCTTTTAAAGCGAAACGATTATTATAAATTTTAATTTTTTTATTATCTTTAACATCTTTAATCAAGAATAGCGCTGGACGTTTAATGAATAAAATCAGTGATAAATATATCATTGGCAATACAATCAATAAAGGTGAAAAAAAAGCAATTAACGTCATAGTTCAATTAACGTTAAAACTTCAACTATTAATATCCATCTGAGTGTTATAAGTAGATGTGATGACTAATCCAAACAAAAAACTAAACAAAACGGATGCCAATCCAATCGCTAATAAAATCGCTACAAAAGCAGAAGCGATAGAATTCACAATTCTTATTGTCTTAAAACCATTTGCCTTTAAAATTCCAATAGCTTTAACATGATTTTTAATTATGTATGCAACAATATTGATAATCATCGCAATTGTTAAAACT
This sequence comes from Spiroplasma endosymbiont of Amphibalanus improvisus, assembly GCF_964030645.1. Lineage (NCBI taxonomy): Bacteria > Bacillati > Mycoplasmatota > Mollicutes > Entomoplasmatales > Spiroplasmataceae > Spiroplasma > Spiroplasma endosymbiont of Amphibalanus improvisus. The sequence goes on along the minus strand of NZ_CAXIPX010000003.1, from coordinate 195,393 downwards.
TGCAAGAAAATTGAAGCAATTAAAATGATAGAAAATAATGAATGATTTCTTTCTTCTTGAAAAGCGTTTAATCCATAAACTCCTATTGTATTTTTATTTGTACTATTAGGATATTCAATTTTAAAATAATGATTATTTAAATCTGAATTATCAATACGTACGAAAGCGTTTAATAATTTTCCATTGTAAAAATTTTGATCGTTTTGATTGATAGTTAAATCATCATCACTAATATTAAAATAATAATTATTATCATATGTATAATTAGGATTACCTTTGATTGTATTATTAATTTGATCAAAGGTACTTTCTGTTTGCCCGGCGCTGACATCAATATCATCACTCACTCAAATACCTTCTTTATTTTTTAAATCATTACCATATAATGAATTAAAAACTGAAGAAGTAGCAGTACCCTTAATTGTTAATTTTTGATCACCCATTTCAATTTGATCACCAACATTCAGATTATTATTATTCATATAATCTTTTGAAATAAAACATTCATCGTCTTGCAAAGTAATGTCTTTAAATTTATTATCTGGTAATGCTGCAGAAAAGGAACTGTCTAAAGTACTTTGTGGACTGATTATAATTGAAGTTTGATTTAAAATATCATAATAGGTTGCGACTGTTGTTGTACGTGATTTACTTGCATCTTTCGCTACACCAACAATACAATCTCACACAATAGTTTTTGAAATATTAGCTGCACTATCAAAATCTTTTTTTGTATAAGTTGTTGCACTCTGGTCTTTTGAATAATTGCTGATACTAAATAATAAATCTAAATCTTGATTGATTTGATCTTTATCTTGACTACTTGCGCCATTATAATCATTTCATATTTGGTCATTAGAAATGGGCAATAAATTAATCCACTTACCCTTTAATGGAAAAAAATCTATGTATAAATCATCATCTTGATCATTAATTGGTGGTTCAAAATTATAGATTTGTCCCATTTTTGAATCACCAGTATTACCACCAATCCCTAAATCATTATGTTCGGGATCTGATAACTGAAATCCATAACTTCCATCACCATTAGAAATAATGCGAATTTTAGCAGTGTCCATATATGATAATAAATCATTATTAAAATTATTATAATCTGTATTCGGAAAAACATTAACATTAAAATCAGCATACTGAGGTTCTACAATCATGGAATTTAAAAAACCACTACTTTGCATTTCATCAATTTTCGCCTGACCATAAGAAGATGAAATAAAAAAACTAGTAGTTAAGCAAACTAATGTCACAATCGCAACAAATAAACCTATTAATTGCATAAAATTTTTAGATAAAAATTTTAAAAAATTCTTTACAATATACTTCATTTTTTACTCTACATCTAATTATAAATGTTTATAAATTGGACCTATCAAACGTTTTTTTGTCACAATATCATTATCATTATACATTATTTTTTTAGTGGTTATACTTATAACTTCATTTTTAGGAATAGTTGTATCTAAAAAATAATAATTATGTTCATCGATAATAACAATAGAACTTTCACTGCACAAAAATACCACTATAAAATACCCTAAATATGAAATAAATTCTGCTATCCAAATTCCAAAATATGTGTAAGCTAATTCAGAACCATCGCCTTCTTTTCATTCGGCAATTAGAATAAAAAGAATTATGGTTGTTATGGTTAATCCAAAATTAATTATAATTAAATACAAATGAATAAATCATATTAAAAATTTATTTTTGTAAACATTGTTACCATTTGATTTAAATTCGTTAATTCGTTTATACCTAGCAAGATAAACTACATAAAAAATAATACTAGCAAAAAATAATACTAAAATAGAAATTAATGATCCATTCATACTAACCTTTCACCTTTAAAAGTAAGTGAATAATTTTACTGATTTTTAAATCTTGACTAATACCTTTATAAATATTATTTTCAGTAAAAATAACAAAACCAATATGATATTCCCCATTAATATGAAAGATGCTTGGATTGATCATATTAATACTATCTATTTGAATGCTGGTGTTAAATTTCGCGCCACTGATAATTATTCTTTTGTTAGTAATATAAATTATACCTTCGTAAACATCATTTTTAGAAAAATTATGTGATTTTAAATTTAAATAACCATTTAAATTATAAATAGAAAAATTTACAATTTTATTTTGAGACTTATTAATTTGATTCTTTTTATTTTCTTTTTCATTCGCCTTGTAAATACTACAAGATTTGCTTTGATAATAAAGAATTTCTTGTGGTTTTAAATTCCATTCAGTCTTTATCGAGATTAATTCTTTATAAGAATTATTAATTTCTTTTATTTTGGCAGTTAACTCCTGCTCTTTTGTATTGTATTTTTTAATTACAAATTGTTGGAAAATACCTAAAATAAAAATAATGAAAATCACTATTGAAATATTGGCAATTAAAATGATTAAAAATATTGGCAATTTTTAATACCACCTTTAACTTATTTTTAAAGTTTTATTAAAAATGTTAATGCTTTTATGTAAATTATTATAAAAAGTTTGAATAGATAATTCTTGTTGAGAACCTGAAGGGTGCTCGAAACGATAATAATAATGTAAATTCATAATTTTGATTTCACTATCTTTTAACTTTTCAAATCATTGTTTTTGAATTAGCATTTGATCAGATAAACTAATTACAATTCCAGAAATCCATGATTCAATTTGTTTATTATTTTTAAATTTTGAAATTCATTCTTTAAAGTATAAATCTAAATTTTTATATTCTTTTCGATAAGTAAAAGTCACCAATAATTTATCTTCTTTATCACGTTGAGTTTTACTAGTGTGAATGTACAGAGGTTTCTTTTTTAAAAATGGATTATTAATAGAATTGATTGGTCGAAAAGTTATTGGTGTTACAGGCGGTAAGATTACATCATTTAATAAAAAATTATTGGTGTTGGGTAAAAAAAATAGTTTAGTAACAAAATTATTATTTTCATTATCAACATTATCTGCCATTAATTGCAAATCATCATATAGAGCGATTAAAACATTATTGTGCATTCTTCATTTAATAATTAAAAATACTTGTTCAGCGACTTGTAAGTTTTTATAAAAATTTACAACTTGATGTTGATAACATTTATTCACAATTTCATATTTATAAATTTTGCTAATTAACGCTATTAAATTTTTATTTAATTTACCTTTTGAATTATTGAATATTTTTTTATGTTCTTTACAAACAGCATAAAATTTATAATTATCATTAACATTTTCTTTATTCAAAAAAGGTGTATCAATATTTTTAATAATGTGTTTTTTATCTAAAACATTTATTAAATAAGCTTCATTAGTATCTTCTTTTAAATTTTTATTCTTTATTTCCATCAATTCATCTGCACTGTATAGATTCATCGCAGTTTTTTTATTTTGACAATTATTTATAAAGCATGGTGACTCTTTAATTGCTTTAATGCTTAACTTATTATATTTATTAATTTGATTAATATATTTGCTTTTCAACTTAGGATTATTTATTGTTTGAAAAAAACTGATGTAATTTTCTTCTGTTGAATTATCATCCATTTTCTTTTTGCAACATTTTTCTCATGTTAATTTAGAGTTACAGAGACATTTTTCATTATCATTTATAGTAAAAATTTCCTTATAAAATTTATTTATGTAATCTAATTGATCATCATCTAAGTAATAACTTTCTAGCAAAGATTCTAATAAGTCTTGTTCAGCTAAATTAAATTTATTGTTATTTAAATCCATTTTTTATTCCTTATCAAAAAAAACAAAAAACAGTAACAAACTGTTTTTTGTTTTTAAATTTAAATTTTTTATATTGATTATTAATAACCTAAAGTAACCAATCTTTTTAAGATTTTTTGAACCATAGCATGTTTTCCATCCAAAATTTCTTTAAATTGAATAATTGTTTCTTCTGGTGTTATGTTTTCATAATCAGCATCATTATAAAAATTAGAAGCAACATTTTGAGGATCGATGGATGTTAAATTATTAGCTCTTTCAATATTTTGCAATTGAATAGAATTAGAGTTTTGAATATCAAAATTACTTAACGCAACAGCATTGCTAGTTTTTTCCATTATTGGTTGTTGAAATTCTGTGTTCATTATTGGTTGTTCTGCAATTTCTTTTTCCATTATTGGTTGTTCTGCAATTTCTTTTTCCATTATTGGTTGTTGAAATTCTGTGTTTATTATTTGATTTTGTCCATATTGGTCCATTTGTGGATTTTGTCCATATTGGTCCATTTGTGGATTTTGTCCATATTGGTCCATTTGTGGATTTTGTCCATATTGGTCCATTTGTGGATTTTGTCCATATTGGTCCATTTGTGGATTTTGTCCATATTGGTCCATTTGTGGATTTTGTCCATATTGGTCCATTTGTGGATTTTGTCCATATTGGTCCATTTGTGGATTTTGTCCATATTGGTCCATTTGTGGATTTTGTCCATATTGGTCCATTTGTGGATTTTGTCCATATTGGTCCATTTGTGGATTTTGTCCATATTGGTCCATTTGTGGATTTTGTCCATATTGGTCCATTTGTGGATTTTGTCCATATTGGTCCATTTGAATGTCTGGTAAAGTAGAATTATTTTTATTTTTCATTTTCATTTTCATTCTTAATGACATAAATTAAACTCCTAATTCAATTATGATAGTTAAAAATATTTTACATTATTTTTACAAAAAATCAAGTTATTCCAGTAAATAAAAATCTTACTTTTTGACAGTTTTACCATTATTTTGATGATCAATTTTTTTCTTCGTTTCATCAATTTCTTTTTTAACAACTTTGGATAAAGCAGATTTAATCATTTTTTTCGCTTGTTCTACAGTGATGTATTTTTGTTCTTCGTCTTTAAGAATAGCAGTTTCTTCTTTTATCGCACTCTTTTTTGTTATTTTAGAAATATCTTCGGTTTTATTAATTTTATCTAATAATTCTTTGTGAGTTTTTTTATAAGCATCTGCCGCTTTTTTTGCCAGTCCCTGCAGTTCCCCGTCAAGTTTTTTTTCAGTGTTTTTAACTTCCTGACCACCCATCACCCTAGCTCTTAGCAGATCCATTTTACTTTGAATTTCTGAAGCAGGTATTGCGATTGTTTCATCTTCTGAAATTTTAGATTGAATACCAGAAACTTTATTTTTTATTATATCAGAACGGGTGCGAGCATTATCTAATATTCCATTAATCCCACCATCAGGAATGTGCACATTATTGTCAGGTACTTCAGGATTTAATATTCGTTGCATTCTGCTTTTAATATTGTTTTCATTTCTTTGGCTAATTTCTTGAATTTTATTATAGTCACATTCATGAATTTTCTGATGTTTTACACAAAAAACTGGTATCCCCATCGCATTATTTCAACCTTTCTCATTAAATGATTATTTATTAATAACAGTTAAATTAATATTTTTAATTTTTTTACCTAATGAATCTTTAAAAAAATGAGTTAAATTTTGGTGAACTAAATTTGAAAGTTCAGTATATTTTTTTTCTTGTAATAGTTCAACAGTCAAGGATAAATGAAGGTCATTGTTTGCAGTGTTTATCCAAATATCTTTAATTATAAATTCTTCCATATAATTTTTTAGTGAATATGAAGTCATTTTTTTGATAACCTTTTCACTGATTATTAAATCACCTCGATGATTAAAATTTGAAATTAATAATTCCATAAATATGCTCCTTTTCATAAAATTAATATCATTTTATCATATTGAAAAATCAATATGATAAATTATCCTCGTTTTGAATATTTTCCATCAGATGTAGAAACTAAGATATTCTCACCATTGGTTATAAATAAAGGGACCATCACTTCTAGACCAGTTTCTAAAATCGCTTTTTTTAAAGCTGTAGATGTAGTATCTCCTTTTATGGCTTCTTCACATTCTGTAATTTTTAAAGATATTTTTTCAGGTAAAACAATATTCAATAATTCTCCATCAAATATTTGAATAGTTACATTTAATCCTTCTTTCAAAAACTTCTGTTCTCATTTAATTTTGTTTGTTGACAAAGACATCTGTTCATAAGTTTCATTATCCATGAAAAAAACTTCGTCTTTTTCACTATATAAATATTGCATTTCCTTCTTATCGATAATCGCTTTTTTAACTTTTTGACCACCAGTAAAAGTAAAGGTAATTATCGCATTATTGCGTAAGTTTTTAATTTTTGTTTTAACATGTGATTGAGCGCGCCCAGTTTTTGAATGTTGTGCATCGATTACTATATAAATGTTATTATCAAATTCAATTGTTAAGCCTGGTTTTAAATCATTAACGTTTATCATTTTTCATTCCTTTTCCTTTTGGTTTAAATTCCATTAATTTTAAGTTTAAATGCGGATTATCTATTTCCATTAGTTTATCAAAATTGGTTAATCACGCATTATTTTTATGAGTTCAATAATATTCACTCATAAAATATTTTGCTCTTAAGTTATTATATAAAATTCCTATAGAACATAGTAGTATCAAAGAACAAGAAATTCAGAAAAAGATATTTTGAGGTATGTCATTATTAGATATATGTCACTCATTGACAACATTATTTCCAAAATGATTAATTAAAATTAAGCGTTGACCATATTGATTTAAACCAACAATTAATGCGTTTAGACCAGAAAATATACCGGTTATGGGTTTTAGGACAATTCTGGCATTATAAGACAAAATTAAACTAAGTAATAAACAAAATACACTAGAAGCACTAATTCCAAAAACGAAGCTTAAACACATTATAATAATTGAATCATTAATTCATGGTATGACTGCAAAATATAATATAATTATCCCAAAAAATGTAGTAATGCTATTTTTAACACTAACGCTATTAATAATTAATCTGCAACCGACAAATGCACCAATCATTTCCCCAGCAATAAATAAATACTGGCGAAAAGAATCAAAATTAACATTATTTTGATAATCTAATTGACCGACAAATAACCGATAAAAATCTCCTGTACCTAGAGAAATTACACTAGTAATAATAAATAATAAAAATAAAACACTAAAAACCTTAATTCATTTAAATTTCATTAAACTATCACGCACTTTAATGTCAAAAGCACCAAGTGTTTTCTGATTTTCTTTTAAGAAAATATTCATTAAAAAACTAATTGCAATAATTCCGATAGCTATTCCCATTAATAAATTACCATTACCATTTAAACCAATGATATTTTGTAAATTAATTGCAATTAGATTCCCTAAAAAGAAAGCTGGCATTAAAAATCCAACTGCATAAAAAGGACGAGAATCATTTAAAAAATTCTCGTTAAATGAAACATACCATAAAGAATTAGTACTTAATGCCATCCCGCAAAATATAGTTGAAATTATTACAGTAGGTAACGAAGGGACAACTAATGTTAAAACAGCACTAACAAAGAAGAAACTGTAGGCTATATAAAAAATATTTTTTCTACTTCTAATCATCGCAGATATCATTGAAACTGGAATAAAAAAAATCGCTGAATAAATGCTAGTGGTACCAAATACAAATAATCACGAATTGTTTGCAATATTTATATCAAGACTATTGATAATAAAATCATAGTTAAAATCAGAGATAATAAAAAATCCTAAAAAAAAAGTAAAAATTTGAATCAAATATATTCATTCTTTCGGATTTTTAAAACCAAATTTTTTTAAAACCAAAACATAACCAATTATACAAAACGAAAGAATACCTAAAATTATATAGTCTATTAACATAAGGATAGCTTTCTACTTTTTGTTTTTCATATTTTTAATAACATCATTAACAGTATTTTTTACAATTTTATTTAGTTGACTTACCGTCATTGTGACAGTATTTTCATTTAGTTTCGTCTTTATTGTTTGATCTACATTATTTTCATTGTTATGATTTTGTTTTAAATCATTGTTTTTATAGGGGTTATTGTAAAAATTTGGCACTCCAGCAGGATTTATTGATTGATGATTTAATTGTATTTTTTTGTCTTTAATATTTTGCATATTTTCTTTTGATCCATGTGATTCTGAATAATGCTCAATAGTCATGTCTATTTCCGGTGGCCCTTGCATAGGATTAGGTCTTTTAATTTGATGATAACTTTTATTAATTATTTCTGGTCTTCTTTTATTATTAGGATTTAGTAAAGAAGAAGGACTAAGATTACTTCGAGTAGTTTCTCAATAAGAGTTATCCTTGTTGTCTCGATTTGCCAGTTGGATTCTTTTGTACATACGATCCATTCTTTGGTCAAAATTTCTTTTTTTAATATCATCTAAAACTTTTTGAAAATCTTGTTGTTCATATTGTTCTTTGGATAATTCACGACGTTTGTTAAGTCTTCTTATTAATTCTTCGTTATCGTTAGGTAATTCCTTTTGCAAAGCATTGACCTTCATTCTAGCATTTCTCAGTTTTTCATTCAGGGACAAACCGTTATTATTATTATTATCTGGAATAAATTTTTGAGTAACCCCTTCTGGTTGTTTTAATGGCTTTGTAAAATTATGAGTTTTATTTAGATTACTATAAAAGTTAATAGTGTCATTTTCTTTCTTTACAATTTTAGAAATAGATTCTATATTTTCATTATAATCTTGCATACCAGAAAAATTAGCAGGTTTTCCCCCATCTTGGGTTTTGTTGTTACCATTATTTTTTTTATGCGAAAAATTAAAAATACCCACAAGAAAAACTCCAGTCATTACTTCTATTATAATTATAACATATTTATTAAAAACCTTTTAAAGCTAAGATTTAAAATCACTGGGGAATGTTATTTTGATGTTTTTCGGATTTCCTTCGATAATTTTTATATAGCAATTATCACTATAGTTTTCTAAAATTTGACTATCATCGTTAACATTATGTAGGTCATTATCACTTCATCGATAATATGCTTCTTCAATTTTATTAAAATGAAAAGCTTGGGGAGTTTGAATTAACATTAAATCATCACGGTTTAATGTTTGACTAACTAAATTAGAAGTAGTTATTTTCTTTACTGTATCACTTGGTTTAATTCCAGGAATTACCCCTTCATAAGATTTTAGTGGTTCTAAAATCTTATGAATAAACTCTAAATTAATAAAGGGACGAGCTCCATCATGTATTAATAAATAATTTCCTGTTTTAACTTTTTTTATGCAGCTTAAAACAGTGTGAGCTCTTGTTTGTCCGCCTTCGACCAATAAAACTGGTTTTGTTAAATTTTTAATTTTATTTTCTAAAAATTCAGAAATAGTTTTAGAAACACCAATTATTATTTTTTGACAATTCGGATCTTGTAAAAAAACACTAATACTTTTTTCAATTACAGTTTGTTCGCCAATTTTTAAAAGTAATTTATTTTGAAAACCAAAACGTTTACCCTGACCAGCGGCAACAATTATCACAGAATAATTCATTTTCGATTAACCTTAAACGATGATTGGTTTATCCAAAGTTTTTGGAGCTTTAGATAAAACTTCATAACCTTCAAAAGTTACTAAAATGTCATCTTCAATGCGCACTCCCCCTAAGTCTGGGATGTAAATTCCAGGTTCTACTGTAATAACCATCCCAGGTTTTAATGGAACATCACAAAATGGTGAAACTCTTGGAAATTCATGGACTTCAACTCCTAGTCCGTGTCCTGTTGAATGGATAAAATACTCTCCATATCCTGCCTTTGTAATGTACTCTCGGCAAATATCATCAATTTGTTTGGTAGTTACCCCTGGTTTAACAGCTTCAATCCCTAGTTTTTGTGCCTGAGCAACCACTGCATATATTTCGTTCATCTTTGAGTTATCTTGTTCTATGCAAATAGTTCTTGTCGTATCTGAACAATATCCTTCGAAAATACAACCAAAATCAATTGTTACATAATCACCTTTTTCAATAATTTTATTAGTTGCTCTCCCATGTGGCAAGGCCCCGCGTTTACCTGAAACCACAATAGAATTAAAACTAACTCCATCGGCACCATTTAATATAAATGAGGAAGCAATAATTGCTTCAATTTCTTTTTCACGCATTCCGCTTTTAATTTTTTTCAAGACTGACGCAAAAGCTTTATCAGCAATTTCACAAGCACCATTAATTTTTTGGATCTCTTCACCATCTTTAATAGTTCTGATTTGATTTACATTCATTGGTTTTAAAACAAAATTTTTTAATTGAGTTTTTAATTTAAAATATTCATCAAAATTTGTGTATTCACTCTCGAACCCCAAAGTTTTAATATTATTATTTTTTAAATCATTAGACAATAATTCAATAAAAGCATTTTGCGAATTTGTTGGCATTAATTTAATTTCATCAACATTTGCAGCCTGTTCTTTTCCAGCTGTTATATATCGGCCGTCTAAATATAAAATAATCGCTTTATCACTAAATAATAAATATCCTTCAGTAGTGCTAAAATTGGTAAACCATTGACGATTAATTGATGAATGAAATAAAATTCCATCAACTCCATCTTCAACCATTTTATTTTTTAATATTTGTTTACGATCAATTTTATATTGCTCTCAATTTTTCATCATTATATTACTCCTTAAATTATTTATCTTATTATTTTGTAATATTTAGGTAGTACAATTTGTGAAATATCATTTAAACTACAATTTGTAAAGCCTGTTGCAGTCGAAGTATTTCTAATCTTTTCTAAACTAAAATTAATTAGAGTGTCATTTTTATCCAATAAACTTAATATAGTATTTTTATTGGTCAAGAATGCGCTCTTTATTTGAACTTTTGTTCGTTGCATCTTTTTAAAACTTAAAACCCCTTTGGTAAGTTTGCGGTTATAATCAATTTCATCTAAATTAATTTTTTTAACACCATTATTATCATTAAAGAAAGTTAAACTATATTTATTATGTGAATTATAAATATAAGCCCCTACAACAATGTCATCTGTTAATTTTATTGTTTTGACTCCTAATGATTTAGGACCTGTATTGGCGAAGTCTATTGTAGAATGTTTGAAAATAAATCCGCTTTGCGTGATAATTACCAAAGTATCTTCATCACTTATCAACTGGGCACCCACCAAATAATCACCTTCTCGCAGTTTCATTATTTTTAAGGCTTTAGAAATTCTTGTTGCCTCTAACTCTTTGATTACAGTTTGCTTGTAAAATCCTTCTGAAGAAATAGTTACCACTTTATAATTATCTTTATTATCAAAGTCATTAATCACGATACACTGAATTATTTTTTCAGCACTTGGCAATTGAGCAATCTTATTAATGTGCTCTCCGATATCTTTTGCTTTATGACGTGAAATTTGATGAATTGGAATAATTACATAATTACCTTGATCGGTAATTAATAATAATTTATTTAAGTTTGAAGTTATAAAGTTAGCGATAAAAATATCTTGAGGTTTATGAGCAAAATTGTCCGGACTAACTTTTAATGCAACTGATTTTTCCAAGCATTTTAGATAACCATCGCGAGATACTCAAATTCCTACTTTTTCTTCAATAATTGTTTCGGTGGATTCAATTTCAATTTCTTCCATTTTATTTTCAATTTGTGACAAACGTTTTGAATCTGCATATTTATTTTTGATTTCTTCTAATTGTTCGATGATGACATTGTTTAATTCATTTGGGTAATTTAAAATTGTTTTTAAACGATTAATTTTATTGATTAGTTCCCCTTTTTCTTGTTCAATTTTAACAATGTCAGTCGATGTTAAACGATATAATCTCAACTGAACAATCGCGGTTGCTTGAACTGTCGAAAATTTATATTTTAAAATTAAATTGTCAATAGCTTCTTGACGATTGTTTGAGGAACGAATAGTTTTGATAATCTTATCTAAAATGGAAACTGCTTTAATTAAACCATCAATAATTTCTAAACGCTTATTAAATTTATTTAGCAAAAATTTTGAACGTCGAGTAACAATTTCAATCTGATGTTTTATAAAAGCTGAAAACAAATCTTTTAAATTACTTAATTTTGGTTGTTGGTTAATAATTGTAACAATATTTATATTATATGAAACTTGAAGATTTGTATTTTTCAGCAAATACTTACGAACTAATTCATGATTTGCATCCTTTTCTAATTCAACAACAATACGCAACCCATTACGATCAGTTTCATCACGAACTTCTTTTATCAGCAAAGATTGCTCGTTATAACGAGCATCGTCAATCTTTTTTACTAAATCTTTTTTAATAACATCATAAGGAATTTCATCAATTATCATATTATTTTTTTCGAAATAAAAATTAGAACGAATAATAATTTTACCCTTCCCTTTGGTGTAAGCTTCTTTAATTCCTTTTACACCTTGAATAGTCCCTTTTGTGGGAAAATCAGGACCCTTTACAAAATTTAACAAATCTTTAATTTTACATTCCGGATTCATTATTTGATAAATTAAACCATCAATAATTTCTAAAATATTGTGCGGCGGAATATTAGTCGCATATCCAGCAGCAATACCGGTTGCACCATTTAGTAATAAATTGGGGACGCGACCAGGTAAAATCGCTGGTTCAATTTCTGAATCATCAAAATTAGCTATAAAATCTACTGTCTCTTTATCAAGATCCATTAATAAAAAACTAGACATTTCTGTCAGTCTTGCCTCTGTATAACGCATCGCAGCAGCAGGGTCACCATCAATTGAACCATTATTCCCGTGCATATCTATTAATGGGTAACGCAATTTTCATTTTTGACTCATACGAACCAAAGCATCATTTACAGAAGTATCACCATGTGGGTGATACTTCCCGATTACTTCACCAACAATACGCGCTGTTTTCTTATAAGCGGTATTGTGAAATAAACGCAATTCATTCATGGCATATAAAATTCTTCTTTGAACAGGTTTCAAACCATCACGAGCATCAGGTAAGGCACGTTCTTGTATAATGTATTTCGCATATCTCCCGAATCGCTCAGACATTAAAAAATCCAAACTATATACTAGTTCAGAAGATTTATGATCACCACCATCTCCATCGTCACCATTGTTGCTTGAATCAAAATCTAATGATTCATCTAAATTCATTTGCCCGTCATCAGGTGTCAAATTTTTTACCATCTTATTTTCCCTTATTGTGTATCATCATTTTTTTCAATTTTTATATATTCATTTTTCTCTGAAATGAATTTAACATTTTCATTAATTCAATCTTTTCTTTTAGCAGTATCATCACCCATTAGAATGTCTACTTGTTTATCTACGACTGATAAATCATCAATGTTCACTAATATTAATTGTCGAGTATCAGGGTTCATCGTTGTTTCTCATAATTGATCAGCATTCATTTCACCTAAACCTTTGTAACGCTGCAATTCATATTTATCATTCATGTTTTCTAAAATCTGCGCTAATTCATCATCTTCTCAGGCGTAACTATATTCTTTTGTTCTTTTGTTTGTAATTTTATACAAAGGTGGTAGCGCTACATAAATTCGTTTATTTTCAATTAGTTGTCGCATGTATCGATAAAAAAATGTCAACAATAAAGTTTGGATATGTGCACCATCAGTATCAGCATCGGTCATAATGATAATTTTAGCATAGTTCGCATCTTCAATTTCAAAAGAATTTCCTAAGCCAGCACCAATAGAGTTAATGATCGCGTTGATCTCTTCATTTTTTAACACATCAGCCAATTTAGATTTTTGTGAGTTTATCACTTTTCCACGTAAGGGTAAAATTCCTTGAAAAGAAGAATCACGTCCACCCTTTGCACTACCACCAGCAGAATCCCCCTCAACTAAAAACAATTCATTAACTGCTTTATTTTTACCCTGAGGTGGTGTTAATTTACCAACTAATAAGTTGCTTCGACTTTTTCCTTTATTTTTTCGCGCAGCATCACGCGCTTTTCGCGCTTGTTCACGAACCGATCTTGCCAATAAAGCTTTTTGAATTATCTCATAAGCTATTTTTTTATTTTCTTTTAGTCAAAATAAAAATTGTGTAGAAACAAAATTATCAACAAACACTTTAGCTTCTGGAGTACCTAATTTAGATTTAGTTTGCCCCTCATATTGAATTAATTTTTCATTCACTTGAATGGAAATAATAGCTGATAATCCTTCGCGAATATCATAAGAATCTAAATTCTTTTCTTTTTCCTTTAAAATTCCTTCATCTCGTGCATACTTATTAACTGCTTTTAATAAACCACTCTTAAAACCAGTTAAATGTGTCCCACCATCTGGTGTTTTAACATTATTTGCAAAAGATAAAATGTTTTCGTTAAAATCATCTGTATATTGAATGGCAATTTTAATGTTTAATTCTTTACCCTTTTGTTCTTTTAATAAAATAACGTCAGTTAACTTTTTTTTCTTTTCATTCAAAAAATTCATAAAATCTTGAATACCATCTGAGTACTGGTAAGTTACTTGTCGATTATTTTTATGATCATTTATGTTAATTTTCAAGTTATCATTTAAAAAAGCAGATTCTTGTAAACGATAACAAATAGTAGAAAAACTAAATTTAATTTCTTTAAAAATTAAAGGATCAGGATGAAATTTAACAATCGTACCTGTTTTTTTAGTTGTTCCAATTTGTTTTAATTTTTTAGCTACATTCCCACCGTTTGCAAAGGAAATTGCATGAATTTGTTTATCACGATGGATCACTACATCAAACTTATCAGATAAAGCATTAACAACACTGGAACCAACTCCGTGTAAACCACCTGAGGTTTTATAACCTCCAGAACCAAATTTACCACCTGCATGTAAAATAGAAAAAATCACTTCAGGCGTAGATTTGCCATTCTTGTGTTTCCCGGTAGGAACTCCACGTCCATTATCTTCTACCGAAACAAAATCATCTGTTAATAAATCAACTGTGATTTCATCACAATAACCTGCTAATGATTCGTCTATTGAATTATCAACAATTTCTCATATTAAGTGATGCAAGCCACGAGAATCAGTCGAACCAATATACATACCAGGTCTTTTTCTGACCGCCGCTAAACCTTCAAGAATTATAATACTAGATTCATCATAATTATTATTCGCCATTTCGTTCACCATTCATATTATTTAAATTATTATCTGGAATTATTTTTTAAAATTGCGAAGAATTAATTGATAAGTTATAGACTTAATAATTAATAACCTTCATTTTTTAAATTCTTATGTATATTATATACTAAAAAAAAATTAATGATTATATTTACAAATAATATTGTATAATTAATAACAAAATTAAAAGAAGGTTATTATGAATGATTTAGGATATTCCATTATTGGGACAATAATTTGCTTTATAATTGGTTATTTTGTAGGATCGATAAATTGATCAATAATTTTAAGCAAAAAAATTTATAATACAGATGTTAGAGAATATTCTAGCAAAAATGCAGGCGCAACCAATACGTATAGGGTTTTAGGCCCAAAGATAGGTGTTTTAGTTTTTTTCTTAGATGTATCGAAGGTACCATTTACTATAATTATGTCATTTTTATTTTCTTTAATAACAACAAAAACATATGCACTATTTGGTGGTATCTCATACTATATCCCTGCTTTCGGAGTTATAATTGGTCACTGTTGACCTATATGGTTTAAATTCAAAGGTGGAAAAGCTGTTTCTACTTTTATTGGTTTGACTATTTGTATTAATATTTTTTATTTCTTAATATTTGCTTTTGTGTGATGGTCATTATATTTTATTTTTAAAAAAGTTTCATTTTCTAGTATTATAGCAACCATTGTTATTGTATTGTTTTGTTGGTTACCCTGAATTTCAGGCTTTGATCAGATGCCATCTTTTTGATTAGATTTAAATAATATTAATTGGGAATTAAATTTCTCTAACTTTCATCAATATTCATTTGCGCTAAATTATTCACAAACTTGTTTAGATTCATGATATATTTCCAACATTATATTATTGTTATCTGGTATTATTTTGATCTGTAAACATCATAAAAATATAAACCGTTTGTTAGATGGTGAAGAAAAAAAATTCTATTTTAGTAAAACTGATGGTGATTTGGAAGTTAAAAATTGTAAAAATGATAATAAAACCGAAGAACCAATAAATGAAAATGTAGTAAAAAAAATAAAAAAAAGATTACTTAAAAATAATCTTTTTTTAATTTTAATAAATGAGATTAGTATTATTTAAAAATTGCTTTCATTCCTCTTCTTTTCTAGTATTAACATCTGCAATAAGTTTATTTTGTGTATTGGTTTGAACAATATCTGAAATCACATTAGTTAATACATAAACTGCATCAATTGCTAAAGGAATGAATAATCATCCAAAACCAGCTTTATAATTTGATAATTTTTCATTTGCGATTAGTTTCATTTAATTGATCAGAGAACTACTGTCACTCAATAATACTGAATCATCTCATTCAAACATAGCACCATCACTGGTTTTGTAACTTCCCTTTGGTGTGTCGCTATGTTGTGAAACTAAAATAGAAGAATTAATTGAACTTATCAAAGAATTAACCCCAAACATAGACCGTTGTATTATATCGGCAATTCCTGAAAAAACTGCCCCGCTCAGTGTTCCACCGATTATATTTTGAGTTTGTTGTTTATTTAGTACATTCATTCTTACCTCCTTTCAAAAATAATTAATTATTGCAAAAAAAATTCCTTTAAATAAAAAAAACATTTGGATTAACCAAATGTTTTTTTTATTTAAAAATTAATTATTAATCTTTTAAGAAATTAAGGTAATATTTTTTGATTTTTGTATTATCCAATTTGTAATTTTCTGGACTAACAGATAAAGCATAACCAGTTGCAAAAGTATTACTAATCAGTAGATGTGTATGAATTAATGTTGATACACATAATTGAATTAAACCAACGATTTTTAATCCATTTATCAATGAACTTCCATAACCCATATCACCTGAAAATGCTGCAAATGTTAATGTTCCACCAGCACTAATTGCAGTTGGAAATGTGAATGAATTCATATTTGGATTAAATTGTTTTGCAAATAAATATTTAAATATAGACATATAAACAATGAACCCCATCATAGTTGAGACAATGAATAACATTCAAATCATAAATATAGTTCAGTTAGTACCGAATAATTTATCATAAAATTGATCAGTACCAGCGTTATGAGCGTCTACCCCTATTCCATAGAATGTAGCTAGTAGTAATGAACCTCCAGAACCGATGATTGCAATAGTTGGAGCTAATTTTTCACTTAATGCCGGTTGAACAAATAAATGTCTTCATAAAATTAATACTAAACATAATAAATACATTAAAAAACTAAATAATCATAAAATTGGAATTATCACACTGTAGATAGAATTGTTAGCAAACATATTTGCGGGCACAGCTGTCCCTACAGATAAACCTATATTTGGAATTAATATAGAAGAATCGATATCTTTAAATTTTCCATTTTTAACCATAACGTATCATCAGAACCCAAAATATAAAATTTGAGGAATCATTCCGATTCATCATAAAATTTGACCAAACATAAATAAAAATTTATTTTCAGGATCTCCTGTCACATCACTTCCAGCTAACTGAAATAAAAATGTTGAGAATGAAACTAATAACAACCACAACAATGGTAAGTGTGCTGTTTCTGTCGGTTCAAATAAAGCTACTTTAATTGTTTTAAAATCTACAATTCATTTTAGTAAAATTATTACAATAATTGATAATTGAATGGCAGCGCAAACTGCTTGAAAAGGTATTATTTTGTTAGGATCACTATCTCCAGTAACTACTAAGTATTGAAATCATGTATTAGCTAAGGTTAAAATACCTAAACCAAAAGATAAAATACCTAGATTAACGTTATGCATACGAGTGGCAAAAACATTCTTTTCTTTTAAATTGCTAATTTTTTTAATATCTTTGTTCAAAATTTTAACATTTGAATCATCACTATTTGTCGTTTTCATTTTAAATACTTCTTATATTTAATTTTAAAATTCCTTTACTTTAACATAATATTATTTTATACATTTCTAAAACACAATATGCAACAAATTTATAAAAAATATTTTTTTAAAAATTTGTTTTACCCCCCTTTTTACGTTCGTTTTCTTTTAATATGGTTTTTCTTAAACGAATAGCATCCGGTGTTACTTCTACTAATTCATCGTTCTCTATAAATTCTAATGATTCTTCCAGATTAAAAACTGTTGGTGGTGTTAAACGAACTGAGTCATCTGTCCCAGAAGATCTAGTATTTGTTAATTTTTTGGCTTTACATGGGTTGACATTTAAATCATTATTTCTAGAATGTAATCCTACTATCATCCCTTCATAGACTTTTGTTTGAGGTCCAATGAATAAAATTCCGCGTTCTTCTAGAGCATTTAATGCATAAGCTAAAGTTACACCTTCAATAATGCTCACCAAAACACCATTTCCTCTTCTAGGGATTTCTCCTTTGTATGGTTCAAAACCATCCACTCTTCTGACTAAGATACCTTCACCATGTGTATCATTAGTGAATTCTTTACGAAAACCAATTAATCCTCTTGTGGGAATACGGTATGTTATTTTATCCCTAACGCCATCAGAATCCATATCTTGCATCAAACCTTTTCTTAAGTTCAATTTCTTAATTACCGTTCCACCATATTCAGTCGGCACATTAATGATCACTTCTTCTATTGGTTCTTGTTTTTGACCAGAAATTTCTTTAAAAACTACTTGAGGTTTAGAAACTCCTAACTCAAAACCTTCACGACGCATATTTTCAATTAAAACTGATAAATGCAATTCGCCACGTCCAAATACCTTAAAACCATCAGCTGATGAATCGGTCATAGGTTCAACCTTTAAACCTACATTGATTTCTTGTTCTTTGTCTAAACGTTCCTTAATATTTCTTGTTGTGATATATTTACCAGATTTACCAGCAAATGGTGAATTGTTAACTAAAAAATTCATACTCATTGTTGGTTCTTCAATAATTATTTTGGGCATCGCATTTATTTTGCCAACCTCACAAATAGTATCTCCAATTGAAATGTTTTCAATCCCTGAAATTACTACAATTTCTCCAGCACAAGCTAAATCTGTTTCTGTTCTTTTTAATCCTTCATAAATAAAAAGATCATTTATTTTCCCTTTTAAAATATCACCGTTATTAGTTGAAATTTCAACATTTTGATTTTTC
Organism: Spiroplasma endosymbiont of Amphibalanus improvisus; assembly: GCF_964030645.1. NCBI lineage: Bacteria > Bacillati > Mycoplasmatota > Mollicutes > Entomoplasmatales > Spiroplasmataceae > Spiroplasma > Spiroplasma endosymbiont of Amphibalanus improvisus. Next base: position 176,261 of record NZ_CAXIPX010000003.1, on the reverse strand, counting down.
TTTAATTTACCTTTGAATAAACGACCGATCCCTAAACGACCGATAAATGAATCATAACCTAGTGAAGAAATTTGTAATTGTACTGGTTCTTCTTCAAATTGTGGATTGTAAGCACCAGTATGATTGATAATTTCTTCAAATAAAGGAACTAAATTTTCACCCTTATCTGTTAATTCTTTTTGAACAATCCCATTTTTTGCAATCCCATATAATACCGGGAATTCTAATTGTTCTTCATTAGCGTCTAAATTCATGAACAATTCCAAAACCTCGTCAACTACTTCTGTTGCTCTTTGGTCTTGTTTGTCAATTTTGTTTATTAATAAAATTGGTTTTAAACCTAATTCTAATGATTTTGATAACACGAACCGAGTTTGAGGCATTGGACCTTCAGATGAATCGACTAGTAAAATGACTGTATCTACAGTTTTTAAAATACGTTCAACTTCAGATGAAAAATCACTGTGACCTGGAGTGTCTACAATATTAATTTTGTAGTCTTTATATTGAACAGAACAATTTTTGGAATATATGGTAATTCCACGTTCTTTTTCTAAATCATTATTATCCATAATTTGTGTTTGTGTTGACTTTTCTTCATTTTCACGAAAAACTTTTGATTGTTTTAAAAACGCATCAACTAAAGTTGATTTACCAGCGTCAACATGGGCAATAACGGCAATGTTTATTATTTTTTTATGCATATAATAACTCCTCTAAAATAAAACCAATGGTACGCACACTATAATATATTTTAGAGAAATTATTTATTAAAATAAAGGATTATTTTAATAATCATCATATTATTAAGATTTTATTATAACCTATCTATAATTTATGGCATGGTTTGGTAATACTTACTAATTAAAAAATATAATTTATTAATATTTAATATTATTGTAGATCTTAAATTTATTCATTAAGTCCAAAATTATTTTTTGACATTTAATTATATTGTCTGATGTATTATTTTTTAATATTAAATTCATAACATCTGCAATGATTTTAAATTCTTTTTCTTTAAAACCAACAGTTGTCATTGCGGGGGTTCCTAAACGAATACCACTGGTAATGAATGGCGATTCTGTATCATTTGGGATCATATTTTTATTACATGTTATATTAATTTTTTCTAAGATTTCTTGTGCTTGAGCACCTGTTATATTTATTGAATCTTTAACATTGACTAAAATTAAGTGGTTATCAGTGCCATTTGTTATCAATTTAAAACCATGTTCTTTTAAGCGTTCGCTTAATGCTTGTGCATTACTAATTACTTGTTTTTGGTATTCAATAAATTCTGGTTTTAGCGCTTCTGAAAAACATTGCGCCTTTCCAGCGATAACATGTTCCAACGGCCCTCCTTGATTACCAGGAAAAACAGAACTATCTATTTTTTTAGCCAATGCTTTTTTACACAGGATAATTCCTCCACGAGGTCCACGTAAAGTTTTATGGGTTGTTGAAGTTACAACATCAGCATAAGGAAATGGTGCAGGATGTAAACCCGCAGCAATCAGACCAGCAATATGCGCCATATCTACCATTAAGTAAGCTCCTACCTTATCGGCAATCATTTTAAATTTAGCAAAATCAATTGTTCTAGAATAAGCGCTTGCACCAGCGATAATTAATTTTGGTTTAAATTCAAGAGCAATTTTTTCAATTTCTTCATAGTCTAATAACCCTGTTTCGGCATTAACTCCATAAGTTCTAGAATTGTATAATTTACCAGAAAAATTAATTTTATAACCATGTGTTAAATGCCCGCCAGCTTCTAAACTCATACCCAAAATTTTATCTTGCGGTTCTAGTAGTGCGTAATAAGCGGCAAAATTTGCTTGACTACCAGAATGTGGTTGAATATTAGCGTGTTCAGCATTATATATTTTTTTTACCTGATCAATACCGTATTGTTCAATTTCATCAATATATTGGCAACCACCATAATATCTTTTGAAGGGATATCCTTCGCTGTATTTGTTGGTCAACACACTACCGGTAATTGTTAAAATTTCTTCAGAGACAAAATTCTCAGAAGCAATTAATTCGACATTTTGTTTCTGACGATTTAATTCTAAATTTAAATATTTTTTAATTTGCTTATCAATCATATTAATGTCCTTTTTTAATGATCATCGTTATTTAAACTTAAATAATTATATATTAAAAAAAGACACTTTAAATTGTCTTTTTTTAATATATTTTAATTTTTATAGCCCAATTCCCTCTCAACTACACACAACCTTTAAAGTTCCGATCACTGTTGGATCACTATATTTTTCCTTATTGGTGTTTACATCAATACTAAAAGTTTTATTAGGGACATCTGATACCCATTCATTTAATTGATCACCATTTTCAGCCATAGGAATTTCGATTAAACATTCGGTATTTGGAAGTTCATTATAGAAGCCTTCTTTATTTATTTTATACTGAGTTACAAAATAAGTTCCTTTCGGATCTTGATTTGTTTGGTTAAAATAGTTTTGATACATTTTTAAATTTTGGTCTTCAAAAAAATTATTTTGTGTGAAATAGTCATTAATTGCATCAGTTAACTTACGTGAAGCATAAATATCTAAATTTGGACTTTCAGCTGAAGGACATTGACCAGGAGTGAACACTTTATTACCAGGGATGGTTAATACCCCATTATCACCAAAATTAGAAATATCAATTGGTGGATAATTATAAATAATGAATTGATAACTACCAGTTAATAGTTGTTGGGCATTATCAGTGTCACTAGCACTGATAGTTTCGGTGAACTGCCCTGCTGTTGTATTATAATTTCAACTTAAAGCAATATCATGGACACTGATATTATCAAAATCACCATTTTTATTATTATCAGACGCTAATATATCTTCGACTATAAGTGGTAAAATGAAGTTTGCAGCAGCTTCTTCGTTAAACATTCACGATAGATTATCATCATTTACAATTGAACCATATTGAGGGTCTCATTCTAATGGAAAGTAGACATCCCCTGTCTCATTTTCTGTGTCCCATGTTTTTATTCCTGCTTGTTTAATTAATTCATCATCAATTCCTAATTGAGAAAAATCAAATTTATCACCCGGGATCGGTGTTGGTCCAGGATTAGGTCCAGGGTTTGAACTATTGATCGCCAAAAGTGTTGAAGTAATTATTATAATTATTGCAATTAAAAAAACCGCTGAAGCACCAATTATGATTTTATATTTTTTATTATTTTTGATTATTTCATTAATATTATTAACATTATCTTCAATTTTAACAGGAGTTATACTTGGGCTCAAAGGTTTATTATTAACATAAGGTGTGAACCCTTGATTCAAAGGTTTATTATTAGCATAAGGTTTGAATGGTTGTATTACTTTTGGAATGTCAAAACCATTAGGTCGAGGTCTTGGTTGCTCACTAGGGTTAAACCTAGTTTTGTATTTTAAACATTTGGAATTATCTAAGTAATTAACATAAGAGTATCGGCCTTGGGTTACACGTGTACAAATGTTGCAATCACACATAAGCGCAGCGCTATTATTTGAAACAATATTTTTCAAAGGATATTTTTCAATTTTATATGATTTATTATATTTTGAACTTTTCATTATAGAAAACCGCCAATTAAAATAACAAATTATATTATAATAAATATACCTAAAAATAAGGTCAATGTAAAATCAAAAGTAAAGTATTTAAAATTATATTATAAATTATTTAAAATACAACAGTTATTAAATTAGGTCTTCAAAGTTTAAAATTTTATCTGCTCAATTAGTTTCAAAATTAATGTCATGTGTTGTAATTAAAATTGCGCCCTTAAATTTTTGAATCGCTTCTAATAAGGCACTTTTAGCAGCAATATCAATATGGTTGGTTGGTTCATCTAAAATTAATAAACCATAAGGTTCTAAACATAACTCGGCAATTCGAACTTTTGTTTGTTGTCCCCCTGATAATTGATTCATCTTATTAAACATTAAAGAAGTTTTAATTCCAACGCTAGCTAAAATAGTTTTGATTGCTTTGTCTTCTAAATTAGGTTTTAAGGTTTTTAAATATTCAATCGGAGTGCGTTCATCAAGATCTTCAATTTGTTTAAAGTAACCAATTTTCAATTGATCACCTAATTTTAAAGTACCCGATATTTTATCTACTAATCCATATAGGGTATTTAATAGAGTTGTTTTACCAATTCCGTTGTATCCTTTAACAATCCACTTTTCATTTTCTCTTATTTCAAATGTTAAGGGTTTTAAAAGCGCTTTATTTTTATAACCAATTTCTAAATTATCCGCTTTAACAAATAAAGAAGTAGATGGTCTAATATATTTAAAGTTAAATTTTGGCAAAGGTTCTTTGGCCAATTTATCTAATTTAACCATTTTATCAATTTGCTTTTGACGTGACTGCGCACTTTTTGCAGTTGAAGCACGAGCTTTATTTTTATCAACATAAGTTTTTAATTTATCTATTTTTTTAATTTGACTCTCATATGCTTTTTCATATTGATCGCGTCTTAATTCACTTTGTTCTATGAATTTTTCGAAATTCCCCACATAACGATTAATTATTTTATTTTCAATAGCATAAATAATTGAACAAGTTTGATTAATAAAGTCTCGGTCATGTGAAACAAGTAAAAAAGCATTTTTATAATTGTTCAAAAACTTTATTAATCATTTAACTTGTTGTACATCTAAAAAGTTAGTTGGTTCATCTAGTAATAACAAGTCATTATCTGATAATAATAATTTCGCAAGCAGAACTTTACCGCGTTGCCCTCCAGATAGTTCTTCTAATTTCTTATCGTGTCATTCCTTATCAATCGCTAATCCATCAATTAAATTACCTATTGTTTGATCGATAGAATAAAAACCTGAATGCTCTAATTCTTCTTGTAATCCCATTGCTTTCATATATTCTTTTTCATTATATTCTTCAGACATTTTTGAATAAATGTCTTCAATTTTTTGTGATTTATCATATAAATTTTGATAAGTAGAATGTAAATACTGAATGACAGTTAAATTACGATCAACATCTTGATGTTGATCTAAATAACCAATCTTACAATTTTTACCAAATTTAAAAAAAATATTGTCGGGATTAATTTTTTTAGATAGTATGTTCAACAAAGTTGTTTTACCAGCTCCATTTGGTCCCACTAAGGCAATATGTTCCCCATTGTTAATGATTAGCGTCGCATCTTCGTATAATGGTTTACCTTTAATTTTGTGAGTAATATTCTCTGCTCTTAAAATGCTCAAAATTAGTTTCTTTCCAAAAAAATAAATATATATAATATATAATAACACTGGTTAAAGTTATAGACTAGATAAAAATTTAATAAATTGCTCAAATAAAAACAATGAGTTCATCGTTTTTATTTGAAAAGTATCTGGTATATTAAAAAATAAACAAATGTTTTACAAACAGAAAATATAATTCTAAATTTATGATTGGATAATAATGCCAACAATATTTTTAATTTTGATTCATCATTGTTAAAAAACTAATATCTTTTTAAAATATAGTTCAAGTCAATATAATTTTTCTTAATTTCATCTCTCACTTTTTTAAACTGAATGAAACTAATATAACTTTTGAATTTATTTATTATGCATTTAAATTATATAAATTGCACAGATAAATATAAAGTATTCATGTAAGTCAGAGTGCCAGTATTTTCAAATCAATAATTAGTATCATCTAATTTAATTCAAATTGTTTTTATAATATTATTTTCACTATCTCAATCAACTGGATTTGCATTACCATCTAAAACAGTTATGTTATCTGAATTAAAATCAAATGCACTACTTAAAAAATAATCACTATAACCTATTAAGTTTTCGGTGTAATAATCATTGATTATATGTTCAACAAATTCTTGATCGCTATGGATGTTACTTACTGTGTCTTGAACAGCATAATGGTCTATTACATATAGTTGTTTTGCATCTGGTTTTAACATCAAATATGGTTCTTTTGTAGTTTTTGTAAGATAAATATTATCATTTAATATCAATTTGTCTGTAACAATGTATCAAAAACTAATTGGTTCACCAAAAAAATAATCAGAATTTCCAATAGGAGTTATAGTGATTATTTTAGGTGTTATAGACAATTGACCATTTTTTTTAGTGTCTTTGGGGAATGCTTGAAAATCACCAGTTGTTTTAATTGTGTAATCAACACTTTCGTACACATGTTCTGTGGGTATGAACGAATCTACTATTGCATCAAATCATTTTGTGAAACTAATTCTTGTAGACCTTTCGTCTTTTTCTGGATTGATTAATATAATATTTCCGTCATGATCAATTTTATTGGCAACAGTTTCTGAACTTACCATTTCTGTGGTGTTTAAGTTTAATAAAAAATAAAGAACACCCATTGACAAACCAATCGGTAAAATAATTAACATAAACAATCTTGTAAATCATTTCATAATGTACCCACAACATGATTAAAACTTAAATATAAATCACTGAGAAAATATTATGATAATCACAATTTGCTAAATAATGAATGAAATTATTTTTTGATATAAATTTCTACAAAAATTAAAAAAACTCAGCTATCATCTTTGCACAATCTCTTTTGTAAAAATAATTAAAAAATAAAGTTTATAATATATAATCATATTATATAATAAAATACATTTTATTTCAATTGTGTATAAACTAATAATTATATCATAATAATTTAAAAATAGATAATTTTTAAATTATTTATTTTATATAACTTTATCACTCAAAATAAAAAGTCTAAATTCATTTAGACTTTTTATTTTAGAATTATTGTACATCAGAATAATCAATTGTAAATGTACATGAACCAATAACTGTAGGGTCTTCTGCTGAATGTTTCGCTTCTATTGTAAATGTAATTGTTTTATTAGCCACATCTACAATTCATGGATTGTTCGACAATTCAGCGGATGTTAATGCAACCGGTATTGTTATTAGCGAATTATCCATATCGTCATAGCTATATCAACCATTCCCGTCTTCATCGGAAAATGAACTAGCAAAATAATATCCTTTAGGATCTTGAGATAAATTATCTGTACCAAAGTAACCATTATACATACTTAAATTATTATTATTAAAAAATTCTTCATCTGTAAAATAATTGTAGATGGCAGCCGATATTCTGTTGGCTGTGTGTATACCGAGATCTGTACCTGTTGTAGGTAATTCATTGGGTTTAAAAATTCCTGTACCAGGAATTGTAATTACACCATTATCTCCCAATTTTGATAAATCAATTGGAGCGAAGTTATTAATGTAAAACTCACAACTTCCAGTCAATAAATTTTGGGCATTTTCAGTATCACTAGGTGTAATTGTTTCTTTATAGATACCTGCAGTAGTGTCGTAATTTCAATCAACTTTTATATCATCACTTGTAATTCCTTCGTATGATAGTGCGATTATTGAAACAGCGACAGTAGTAACATAAGATTCAGCGCTCCCATCAAACATCCATGAGTACATTTCCTCATCTTTTAATGTCCCGTTAATGGGATCTCATTCTGATGGATAGAAACCATAACCTTCTTCATAAATAGGTAATGCTAATAAAGCATAAATAGAATGATTTTGATCGTTTAAAATATTTAAATTAAATTTTGATGAATCTGGATCATCACAAGCTACAACGTTCATCACTGGAATAACAGCGATACTCATTGTTGATAAAAGACTTAACATTTTTTTCATAATATACCCCCACAGAATGTAGTATATTATTAATTTTATTATATTAATTATAACATATTTAAGGAAATTATTATACCTTAAATGTTTAATTTAAACAATATTTATAATGTATAAATATTAAAAATAGCTATTCTTTAATAATTTTTAAATTATTTATTTTAGAATTATTGTACATCAGAATAATCAATTATAAATGTACATGAACCAATAACTGTAGGGTCATGTGGTGATTGGTGTTCTATGTTTGGATTATTATAATTTGCTTCTATTGTGAATGTAATTTGTTTATTAATTATATCTGCTTGCCAAGTTTCTTCGTTTAAATCATTTCAATTTTTCGCAATTGGAATTAAAATTAATGATTTTTCTAAATCATCATAACTGTAAGGATAATCATCACCACCATTTGTTGAAAATGAACTAGCAAAATAATATCCATTAGGATCTTGAGATAAATTATCTTTACCAAAGTAACCATTATACATACTTAAATTATTATTGTTAAAAAATTTTTCATCTGTAAAATGGTTATATATAGCATCTGATATTTTTCGAGATGTTTGTAGATTAATATTTTCAGCAGATATTTTTGAATCAAAAATTCCTTCGCCAGGAATTGTAATTACACCATTATCTCCCAATTTTGATAAATCAATTGGAGCAAAGTTATTAATGTAAAACTCACAACTTCCAGTCAATAAATTTTGGGCATTTTCAGTATCACTAGGTGTAATTGTTTCTTTATAGATACCTGCAGTAGTGTCATAATTTCATTCAACATTTATATTATCACTTGTAATATTTTTATAAGGATTTGTTGTTATTCCTTCATTATTGGTATATGTAAAATCTTGAATAAAATTAACAACACTATTATTAACATAAGATTCAGCGCTCCCATCAAACATTCATGAGTACATCCCATCATCTTTTAATGTCCCAATAGTGGGATCCCATTCTGATGGATAGAAACCATAACCTGAATTTGTGTTATTGTCTCAAATAGGTAATGCTAATAAACTATAAATAGAATGATTTTGATCATTTAAAAAATCTAAATCAAATCTTAACCTTTCAGGTTGTTGGGTTTCTAATTCATCCCCACAAGCAACAACACTTACCATTGGTATAATAGCGATACTCATTGTTGATAACATACTTAACATTTTTTTCATAATATACCCCCATAAAAAAAACAGTATGTTAATACTATTATAATTATATCATTTTGATAAATAGAATTCATCAAAATGAAATTAACTTCATGGTCAATGATCATCATCATACATATTCACATAGTTATAGACTGAATCTTTCGCCTTAGAACTATTATCATCAGATAACCAAATTTCTTCTCCGCTCCCAACAACGGTTTCAGTCCTTAAAATATCTTGACCACCATTTCAATTAGGTTGGCTTCAATCTCACGTATTTGTACTACCAATAATTATTGTTCTGTTCATAACATCATCATAATCTCAACCAATCAGATTTTGAGAAAAACCCCTTAAAAATGGTTCAACTAAATCATCATCCGATTTCGCCCCATCGGCATTAATCCCTATGTGATTTGAATTTCATCTTGCACTGATTGTATCAAAGGCCAAATCTCTAGCATCAAAACCTACCTGATCTTCGGAAGGCACTGTTTTATCGAAAGCAAAATTATTTCAAGCTAAACCTGGAAGAACAACAAAGAAAAATTTCATTGGTGGCCCTTCTAAATATTTTGAACCTGATAAAGGTGTAATTTCCATTTCTTTTACAGGTATACTAGAACCTAGTGTACAATCACTGAAATCACCACCACCTAATACTTCTATTGTATAGTCAATGTCAATGTCAGCATCAGCTCCGGGAAGTTCTGTATCAATTTGTTGATTAAACCATTCAACAAATTCAGCTTCTATTTCCTCAGAAGTACTTACTGGCATACTTCCGTTATCATAATCATAATATTGTGATTTAATGAAAATAAGTCTACCATTTTTATTGATTTGATTTTTTAAGTAATTTGAATATAATGGGTCATCATAAGTTGATGGAATTACGATATAAAAGATAAAAAACACAACAGCGATTACACTTATTAAGATCACCACAATTAGAAAAATTCAAGATAATTTCATTATAAAATTAACATTTTCAGGTTTAATATGACCTTTATCATTATCTTTATTCTCGTACATTTCTGCATCGCTTTCATTTATGAAATCACCACCATTATATTGGTTAAAATCATCATTAAAAAATTCTTCTGGTTCATAAACATTATTATCATTGATAAAAATATCAATGTCTCCGTTATTTTCATGTTGTTGATTTTCTTGATCGAAAGAAAAATCTGGAACCTGCGATTCTTTTTCTGGGATGCCTGAAAAATTTTGATTATTAGTATTCAAAAATTCTTCTTTTTTCTTTTTCTTCATACTTAGCACCTTTTATTTGGAAATAAATTTTTAAGATACAATGAAATATTGTTTGAAATAACAATAATAATATGATATTATTGTTGATTATATAGTTAATATAATTTTACTATAATATGCAAAAAAAAGCAATTACACACCGTGATTGCTTTTCAATATATTTTTTAAATTTACATTATTAAGATAATTCTTATATTTATTTTAATTTAAAAGCTAAGGAAAATAATGCATGATTGTGCATCTCAATATGGACCCATTATTTTAATTTGATTATAAACTTCAACTTGATCTGATTTGTTAGTATCATATACATAAACAGCTGGTTCATCTTTATATGGGTCATTTTCCCCTATATAATCTTTACATTCATAAGTAGCATTTCTAAATAAATCATCATAACTTACACCAAAACCTATTAAATTATGGGTAAATATTTTTTTAAAATATTTAAAAAATGATTCATCATCGGTTACAACATCATTTTTCCCCATTATTAAACTCGGTACACCATTACCATAATATTTTGATGGCACCGTATTTATATTTGGACTTATAAAACCATCGTTAATCGAACCCATATATTGAGAGCATATTGGGCTATTAGGTCCATTACTAATTTGGTCTAAAACCGAAACGTGAAATGTAATTATTTGTGTAGATGAAAATAATGTCGAACTTTGTATTGGTTTAACTTTAATGTCAGTGCTCCCCCAACCACTTATATAGCCGTTACCTTTATCTGCAGCTTCATAATCGCATTTCTCAAAAACACCTTCTGAAGTGAAATCCACTCCTGCTTGTGCATGTACAACAATATTTCGTGTATCTAAAAATCAAGAATCTATTTGTTCTTCGATTCAAACATTAAAATTATTTTGCGTGTCAGTTGCATTACCTTCTCAGTGAAGTTCGATTCCATTACCGTTGCTGTCAATATAACTTTTCAGATCTGAAGGATTCATTGGTCTTATATCATCATCTTTTTTAAAGTCACATGCAACAACACTAGTTATAGGAATAATTGAAAAAAAACTAATACTTAAAATACTTAAAAATTTCTTCATCGTTCTTCTCCTTACTATACATAAAAGCAAATATGATAATAAAAATAACCTTCAAATACACCATTACCTGGTTGTGCGGGTATACAAATAACTTTCCAGAAACCATTTCTATCGTAATTTCATGTTTTAACAGTACCATCTTGAGGGAAGTTTTTAGGTGACAAATATTTTTCAAATAACAGCGTTCTTTCTGAATCATTAGTATACCCATTCATTACATCATCCACTGGTAATGTTGGTATCCCACCTTGATCATAAGGAGTTTTCACTATCTCTTTAATGCTATATAGAATATCAGAATATGCTAGTTTATATCTAACATTATTGTAAAGAACTGGTTGATGTGCACCCCTATCTATATAACCATCAAATGTACTTTTTTTAGTATTATAATTGTATCTTCCATCTGAACGCAAATGCCCTGATGTTTCATCTCCTGCATCACTTGTCCTACTATTTGTGTCTGGATTTTCGTATCATAAATGTGGATCATCACACTGATACGCCTTTAATTTAACTTTATGGCCAGATGAAGAACCAGTTATTTCTGAATTCGAACCAGTTGTTTGAATGGTTGCTGTATTTGTAATAGTATCTCTACTTGCATTTAAGACATTTTGATCACCTATACCAGTATCATTTTTGAAAGTTATTTTAATGTCTGAAGTACTGACTATCACTCCAGTTGCGTTATTTATTTCCTGTACAACTTGTTGTGCATATTGGTCCGCAATAGCGTCTGGTCGATTTGAAACATAATATTCTTGATCAAATATACTATCAAAATTTATGTCTCCAATATCATTTGGTTCATTTGAAACCACCTGGATAGTTTCACTTTTTTTCCCTTCCAAATCATCTCTTCCATAAGTAAAAATAGTTATTCCATATGTACCAGGTAGAGTATCATCAACTCCTTGTCAATCAATTACAAGTTGTTCTTGTGATATAATTGGATATTGACCAGGTAAGGCAGTATTTAAAATATTATAGGTGATATTGAAAAAATTATTTTGAAAATCATTAAAATTATCATTAACATAATAAATGGAATTAGAATTTAATGTAGCTTCTTCACTAGATCCAAAAGCAGTGTTAATATTATATTTTTCAACTTTATTATTGATAGATACGATAATAACACCTATAATACTTCCGAAAACTGCGATTATAATAATTACTAAAAAAGCTCACAAAAAATTATTATTTTTTTGTTTCAAAATCATTTGTTGATGACTACGAGGTTTTTGTTTTTGAAGATTATTTTGATGAACTTGGTTAGGATTTATGACAACAGGATTATAGACTTTTGTAGGAGAAAAAAGGGTTGATGTATTAGACAAAGGATCGTAATTAGTTTGAATCGTTCTTGTTAAGTTTTGATTATTATTGACAGGACTTTGATTATTACTATTAACTCCTTTTTTAGCCATAAAAACCACCTAAAATATTTTAAATCATCTATTTTATTATATTATATAGCATTTTTTATTATAAGTCAATTTAAATATAATGGTGAAAATTAATTAATAAGTATTATAAGTCACTATGCAATAATCAGAAGTACCACCCATTCAATATGAGTTTTGAATGCATGTACCTGTATTACCAAATCAGTATGGATTAATTTCGTCCTTATTCCTTGCAGCAATTGAAAATGGTGCACCTTCTACAAAATCAGTATAATCAGTCCCACCAGATCTAACTAGTCTAGTATTAGTTTTTATATAATCATAATTTCAACCAATAAGATTTTGATCCATATGATCCAATAAATAAGAAGTTAAACTATCATCATCGTTAAATTTATTTCCATCTAGCATTCATTTTTTATCATGATTATAAATTATACCGGGAAATGAAAGATAATATTGTTCATCTGCTGTTAAATTAATCGTTTTGCTATAATCATAATTTGTAAAACATAAATAAGGGCTAACAACAAATGGCAAATCAATTGGATAGCCTTTTATATATTTGGATCCTGGTAAAGGTGTGATTTCCATTTCTTTAACTACAATGTAGTCATACCATCCATAACCCGGAAGTATCGAATCAGTTCAATCATCTTGACCATTATTACTAATAAGTTTTAAAGTATAATCCACATCTTTTTGAACTTTATGACCGTTAATTGATTCAACTTTTGCATTGAATCAATTAACAAATTCAGCTTCTATTTCCTCAGAAGTACTTACAATTGTACTAGGGTCTGTTACTTTATGTGGTTGAGATCTAATCATTATAATCCCACCTTTATTAATATCTTCCTTTATCTCTTTAGAATCAATTGCGATAGAATCGGGAAATAAGAAGAAGACAACTCAACTAAAAAACATTATGATAACTACAAAAATGAAAATTAAATAGCATATTGCAGTTATTTTAAATATTTTTTTTCAATTTTTAGGCGTTCTATTTAAAACTGCATTATTACCAGAACCTGGAGATAATGCTAAATTTTCTTCATCATTTTCTAATATTTCATCTATGGTATTTTCAGCATCATTATCATTTGCTTCGCTCTCAACTGTTATATCATCAGAAGTATCTTCGTCGTAAATATTATTTTCAGAAACATCAGTATTATGATTTATAGAATCATTTACATCAAAGTCATTATTTATTGTCGGAAATTTATTGTTAGTTTTCATTTCTAAGACCCTTTCCAAATTTATTTTAAAGTTAAAATTTATTTGAATTAATATAAAGAATCTGGTATTATTAACTTTATATATTTAATATAATTTTACTATAATTGACAAAAAAAATCAATAATACATGCTTATTGATTTTTTTTGTCAATTATTTAAGTTTATAAAATTATAAAATAAAATTTTAAATACAAAAAGAGTCCTTGTTTTCATTATTAAAATAAAATATTTTAAACATTTTTATAACTTAATAACATTTTTCCGTTAGTTTGAATATTTAGTTTATGATCAAAATTATAAATGAATATTGAATCACCCTTATTTATTTGATAGTCATTAATTACCGCAGAACCCTCAATAATAGTTAATTGTGCCCACTCATTGTCTAATTTTAATGTTTGATTCTTAGTGATTAAATGCAATGTAAAATATTTATTGTTGATTAATTCTCCATCATTAATGTTTTTAATGAAAAATTCATTATCAGGAATAGTTGTCACATTTAAACAATGATCAATGTGTAGTTCTCTTAAATCACCATTTTTATCCTTACGTTCATAATCATAAAAACGATAAGTGATATCTGATGATCTTTGTAATTCAAAAACACTAACACCCTTTGTGATTGCATGAATTTTTCCGGAGGGAACATTAATAAAATCACCTTTTTTAATTTTAATTTTTTGAAATAATTGATCTCATTTTTTGTCACTTACTAAATCATGTAACTCTTTTGCATCTTTGGCATAATGACCATAAATTAATTTCGCATTAACTGGACAATCAATTATATATCAACATTCAGGTTTCCCTAACATTTTATGATGTTTAATAGCATAATTATCATCGGGGTGAACCTGCACTGATAAATTATCATTGGCAGTAATAATTTTAGTTAATAATGGGAATTGTTCAATATTTCCAAATAATGATTTATTTTTTTCAAAAAATTCTTTAAAAGATTGACCACCTTCTAAATAAGTCATTCCATTTTCTAAGGCGCTAATTAATCAAGCCTCACCATATAAATTTGTATCTGGTAATTTAAAACCAAATTCTTTCAGTTTATCACCACCTAAAATATTTTAAATCATCTATTTTATTATAAGTCAATTTAAATATAATGGTGAAAATTAATTAATAAGTATTATAAGTCACTATGCAATAATCAGAAGTACCACCAATTCAATATGAGTCCATAATGCATGTACTTGTATTACCAAATCAGTATGGATTACTTTCGTCCTTATTCCTTGCAGCAATTGTAAATGGTGCACCTTCTACAAAATCAGTATAATCAGTCCCTGCAGTTTTAACTAGTCTAGTATTAGTTTTTATATAATCATAATTTCAACCAATAAGATTTTGATCCATATGATCCAATAAATAAGAAGTTAAACTATCATCATCGTTAAATTTATTGCCATCTAGCATTCATTTTTTATCATGTAAAATAATACCGGGAAGTGAAATATAATATTGTTCATCTGCTGTTAAATTAATCGTTTTGCTATAATCATAATTTGTAAAACATAAATAAGGGCTAACAACAAATGGCAAATCAATTGGATAGCCTTTTATATATTTGGATCCTGGTAAAGGTGTGATTTCCATTTCTTTAACTACAATGTAGTCATACCATGTATCATCCGGAAGTATCGAATCAGTTCAATCATCTTGACCATTATTACTAATAAGTTTTAAAGTATAATCCACATCTTTTTGAACTTTATGACCGTTAATTGATTCAACTTTTGCATTGAATCAATTAACAAATTCAGCTTCTATTTCCTCAGAAGTACTTACAATTGTACTAGGGTCTGTTGCTTTATGTGGTTGAGATCTAATCATTATAATCCCACCTTTATTAATATCTTCCTTTATCTCTTTAGAATCAATTGCGATAGAATCGGGAAATAAGAAGAAGACAACTCAACTAAACAACATTATGATAACTACAAAAATGAAAATTAAATAGCATATTGCAGTTATTTTAAATATTTTTTTTCAATTTTTAGGCGTTCTATTTAAAACTGCATTATTACCAGAACCTGGAGATAATGCTAAATTTTCTTCATCATTTTCTAATATTTCATCTATGGTATTTTCAGCATCATTATCATTTGCTTCGCTCTCAACTGTTATATCATCAGAAGTATCTTCGTCGTAAATATTATTTTCAGAAACATCAGTATTATGATTTATAGAATCATTTACACCAAAGTCATTATTTATTGTTGGAAATTTATTGTTAGTTTTCATTTTTAAGACCTTTTCCAAATTTATTTTAAAGTTAAAATTTATTTGAATTAATATAAATAATCTGGTATTATTAACTTTATATATTTAATATAATTTTACTATAATTGACAAAAAAAATCAATAATACATGCTTATTGATTTTTTTTGTCAATTATTTAAGTTTATAAAATTATAAAATAAAATTTTAAATACAAAAAGAGTCCTTGTTTTCATTATTAAAATAAAATATTTTAAACATTTTTATAACTTAATAATATTTTTCCGTTAGTTTGAATATTTAGTTTATGATCAAAATTATAAATGAATATTGAATCACCCTTATTTATTTGATAGTCATTAATTACCGCAGAACCCTCAATAATAGTTAATTGTGCCCACTCATTGTCTAATTTTAATGTTTGATTCTTAGTGATTAAATGCAATGTAAAATATTTATTGTTGATTAATTCTCCATCATTAATGTTTTTAATGAAAAATTCATTATCAGGAATAGTTGTCACATTTAAACAATGATCAATGTGTAGTTCTCTTAAATCACCATTTTTATCCTTACGTTCATAATCATAAAAACGATAAGTGATATCTGATGATCTTTGTAATTCAAAAACACTAACACCCTTTGTGATTGCATGAATTTTTCCGGAGGGAACATTAATAAAATCACCTTTTTTAATTTTAATTTTTTGAAATAATTGATCTCATTTTTTGTCACTTACTAAATCATGTAACTCTTTTGCATCTTTGGCATAATGACCATAAATTAATTCCGCATTAACTGGACAATCAATTATATATCAACATTCAGGTTTCCCTAACATTTTATGATGTTTAATAGCATAATTATCATCGGGGTGAACCTGCACTGATAAATTATCATTGGCAGTAATAATTTTAGTTAATAATGGGAATTGTTCAATATTTCCAAATAATGATTTATTTTTTTCAAAAAATTCTTTAAAAGATTGACCACCTTCTAAATAAGTCATTCCATTTTCTAAGGCGCTAATTAATCAAGCCTCACCATATAAATTTGTATCTGGTAATTTAAAACCAAATTCTTTCAGTTTATCACCACCTCATAATCGTTCTGAAAAGAACGGTTTAATTTTTAACACTTTCATAATATCCTCACTTTTCATATTTTTACTGAATTGTTATTCTAATATATTGACCGGATTATTTAATCCAGCATTACTATTCGGTCTTTCAATTTGTAAACTTTTTTTCTCAATTTTTTCAAAAGTGATATCTAAATCTTTTGCTGATTTTGTGGTTTTATCTAATTGTTGTTTAACTTTGTTCCATCTTTCGTTTAATCGACTGTATTCATAACTAATTTCATTGATTAATTTATAAATTTTTTCAGCATTTTTAATTAAATTCTGTTTTTTATCGTCCTCTAAAATTAAGCGTAACATTAATGAAAGAGTTGTTGGTGAACAAAAATTAACTTCATTCTGATTTTTAACAACTAGTGTTTGAAAGTTGCTCATAATAAACCCAAATACTGATTCTGATGGAATGAACATAATTAAAACATTATTATCGCCAGGTTTTTTATACTTTTTAATTTCACTAATTTTCTTTTTGATATCTTCTTCAAAATGCTTTTGACATTCTTTAATTTCATTTTTATTACTTTCTGATTGTTCAGCCGCCTTTTGATATTTACTGTAATTTTCTAATGGAAATTTTGCATCAATTAAAATATTTTTATAACCATTAAAAATAACTGCATCTACATTCCCATAACCACTATTATTTGTATCTACAGTAATTTGAGATTGTTTCTCTCAATTCTTTCCATTAGGGGCACCTAAAAAATCTTCTATAATTTTATATAAAGAATATTCGCCTAAATTACCACGATTTTTAGATGATATAAAAATTGATTTGATATCAACAATATTTTGTTTTAATTCATAAATTGATTGTAGATTATTTTCTAATTTACCAGTTGCGTCTGTTAATTTAGCTACTTTGTTTAAATCGTTTTGGTGAGTTTTATCTTTAAAATCATTTATAGAGTTATTTAATTCTTTAATTTTTTCATTTAAAAAATCTAATTTACTGTTGTCTGTATTTCCTTCAACAATATTCTTACTACTTCTACTCTTATTTTTAAAAACATAAAATCCACCGATAAGAATAATTAATAATAAAATTACTAAAATAATATAAGAAATAATATCTGTCATTTTTAATTTTCCTAACTAAAACAATGATCATTGTTGTTATTTTAATTTATATTAATACTTTACTAAATTTTATTAATTTTATAAAAAAAGAACAACTTTATGTTGTCCTTTTTTTATAAAAAATATTAATAAAATAATATTTTTTTAATGACGATATATATTGAAATTTGATTTATAAATTTTATTTAAATAATAATTATTAAATAAAATTTTTGAAGTTGTACTTTCAACTTTTTCTTTTTCAACTTTTTTAGAGTTTTTAATAGTTTCTAAAGTACCTTCCCCTTTTTTACGTTTTACATCAAATTTTTTAAGAGAAATATCTTCGCCATTACGTTTTTTATCGTATAACAATCAGAAACCATACATTAAAGCAGTGATTGTTGCTCCAATAAACATAATTAATAATGCTAATAATGTTCATGTTCAAGCATCACCTCAACCATATTGTCCAGTATTGCCATTACCATGACCAACAGCGCTTAGAAAACATACAATTGGTCCACCGTGTCCAGCAATATCTGCAATACCTGCAACACCAGCAATACCACCAGCAATTGCTGAACCTACAATATTTGAAGGGATAACACGTTTTGGGTCGTTAACTGCAAAAGGAATTGCACCTTCTGAGATTCCAATACATCCCATTCCAAATGCTGTTGAACCCATTACTTTTTGTTCCTGACTAAATAATGGTCTAAAGATTCAAGTTGCCATTCCCATTCCTAATGGAGCTACTGGAATTGCACATGCCATCGCTCCCATCGGTGTATAGATATGATTAGAAATTAAACCAACACAAGTTAAGAATGCAACCTTATTAATTGGTCCTCCCATATCAAATCCGGCCATTGCTCCAATTAATAAACCGAATCCTAAACTAATGGCGACATTTGATGCATTATCGGTGTTACCTCAGGTATCTCCGATTCAATTTGAAAATTGTTCCATCACTCAACCAATAGGTGCTCCAATAACAAACATCATAATTAATGAATATACTGAACCAACTAAAATTGGGATTACAAAAATCGGCATTATTGGGCGCATCCCTTTTGGTACTTTTCAAGTGTCATTGATTCATTTAACTGTGTAACCACAAGCTAAACCAGCAGCAATCGCCCCAATAAAACCAGTAGGAGTTGTTACTGTGATCCCACCAATAGGATAAAATGCTGCTGGTGTATTACCAATAAACGATACAACCAGTGCTGGAGCGATAGCAGCTCGACCAGCGATTGAATTTGCAATAAATGCTCCTAAAATTGGAATCATTAATGTAAATGAAGCACTACCGATTCAGAATAAATAATATAAAATATTAGTTTGCGGTAATGTATCAGGATTCGCATCTGGACCATAAATTGATTTAGTCAAACCAATTGATAGAGCAATAAAAATTCCACCTAATATAACTAGAGGAACCATATAAGATACTCCAGACATTAAGTGTTGCATAATCCCTTGTTTTGAACCATTTGTTTTAAATATATCATCACTATCATCATCTTCTGATTTTTCTGTGACTTTACCTTTTGCAAAAGCATCCTCAATTAATTTTTCAGGATTCTTAATCGCATCAGAAACACGAGCTTTGAATATTTTTTTACCAACAAATTTTGAGCAATCAACCCCAATATCTGCTGCAATAATCACTACATCAGCTTCTTTAATTTCATTAGGTTTAATTTCATTACCCACACCACTTGAACCATGAGTTTCAATTTTTATGTCATAACCTAATTTTTGTCCAGTTTCTGTCAGTTTATCTGCTGCCATATAAGTATGCGCAACTCCTACTGGACAAGCTGTAATACCAACTATTTTTTTATTTAATTTTTTAACATTATCATCATTTTTAACTTCTTTATATTCTGATAATAATGTTTCTTTAATCTCATCATGATTTTTAGCATTACGCAGTTGATCTCTAACCTCTTTGCTAATTAATCTTCTTGAAATATTACTTAATAATGTTAAATGAATACTACTTGATTTATCTTCTGGAATTAGTAAACAAATTGCAACTTTAACTTTAGAACCATCTAATGATTTTCATTCGATTCCATTTTTAAATCTCATAAAAACTATTGAAGGTTTTAAAATCGCTTTAACTCTTGCATGAGGAATAGCGAATCCATCCTCAAAACCAGTAGTAACTTCTTTTTCTCTAGCGATTAAACCATCTTTAGTGGCTTTAGAACTATCAGAAATTTTTAATTTTTCTGATAAGTCAGCAATTTCTTGAAAAGCTTGATCCTGAGTTTTAGCATTGGAATCTAAGATAGTACAATTACTGTCGAAAAAAATGTTATCCATATAAACACTCCTTTCTGTGTTCTTTAACACATATTTTATTTATACTACTTATTTATGATAAAAAATAGTACAAATAAGTAAATTCATTCATTCAAAATTTGTATTATAAATAAAAAAATACCTAATTTATTAGGTATTTTTTTATTTATAAATTTTACTTATGTTTTAACTAATTTATAAATTATTTTAAAACTAGTAAATATCTGAACAATCAATAAATATTGTGTATTACCATATTGCTGTAGGACCTGAATTATCCATTGTTCCTTCTGTGTTTTGTGATTTAATGACTATTTCAAATTTATTCTCTGAAAAATTCATTCATTGGTATCATCGTTTACTTTCTTGTCATTGAAAATTATCAACTCCGGAGTAAATAGAAATTAAAATTAATGAATGTTCTGATTATGCAAAGAACAATTGCTTACTTTTTAAGTATAAATGAATACCGATGTTGATTTAAATATTTTAAAATATAATGATTTTGAAGTTTGCCGACCACATTAATCCTTTTACTACTAGCGCCATGTTTTAATCAAATATTCAGTTCACCTTTATAACGAGAAAATTCGTTATTATCAATTGTGACATCAAAGGCTTCAATTGGCATATCATTGTGATTTGGGACAATATTAAAGTCTGTGTAATTTAAATTTAATTTATCACTTCTTAACATGTATCCACTATTGTCCACACGCAACTGATGTGTACTTTTAAGCAGTCGAATTTCTTCATTAGTTAACTTATGACTAGAATTAATTATTAATTGAAATGGAGAGAAATTATTATTTTGATTGACTAAAACCACTAATTCTTCTGTACTGGTTTTTAAATCGCCAAAATAAATAAAGTCTGATCCTAATAACTTTAACTCTTGTATTTGTTCAAATAAGGAACGTTGCCGATGTTCTTCAAGGGTTACTAAACTTTGTTTTAAAGGTGGTCGTTTATAAGTTTGACCACCGACAAAACTACTGATTAACAAATTGTATTTTTTAAACATTTGATTCTGGTTGTAGTAATAATCTAAAGTTAAACCAGTAAAAGGTTTTAAATAAAAATTATGGAAAGCATCCACTTGTTTTAAATTTAAACCAAGAATAATTAATTCTTTTAACATCGCTTCATCAATAGTACTTGCATTAATACTAATAAAATACTGATGAGATAAATCGACAATTTCTTGTTTAGTAAATCCAAAATCTAATCTTAGATGCATCTCATGTTCTAATAATGGTTTAATTTGGTTTAAGTAATTTTTACTTATATCTATTACTATTTGAAAATCTAAATCTTTTAATAATTTTAAAATCACTGTTAATTCATAATAAATATCATTATTTTGTTCTGGAATATGCGCTGATAAAAAACAACGCTTAATGCCTTTTTGTGCAGCTAATTTAATATATTCAATGTTATCTTGTAAACTTATATTTAAACCTGGATAACAAGAAATCCCAATATTGTTATGCACCATTATTTTTTCGCTTATTAATAAACTCAAAGATTAAATAGATAATCATAATTATAATGAAGGAAAATCCACTAATTCCCATAAATACTAATCCACACACCAAAACATTACATCAATATAAAATACCACCGATAGCCAAAAAGATAAAAGCGACAACTAAACTAATATTAAAAATTAATTTCTGAACAGAATTAAAATTTCTCATACTTACAAATTAATGATCTTTGCTAAAATATTATGATTTTCTTGCAGTAATTTTTGAGCTTCCTTTTTATCTAGATTTTTTAAAATCATTAAACTAGAAATAGCACAATTGTAATTAGTTGCAATTAAGGTGTTTCGAATTAAATCGGTATCAGAATTTTTAGTAATTTTTTTTACAATATTGACACATCTTTCCTTCAATTTCTCATTTGTAGCCTTAATATCAATCATTAAATTATTGTAGACTTTCCCCAATTTGACCATCAGGGTTGTAGAGATCATGTTTAATACCATTTTAGTAGCAGTGCCAGATTTCATTCTAGTTGAACCAGTAATTACTTCTCCGCCTGTAATAATATCTATGACATCTTTGGTCACTGTTTTCATTTCAGAATCAGTTGTCATACATAAACCAGCAGTATATGCTCCTATTTCTCGAGCGTATGATAAAGCCTTGATTACATAAGGGGTTCTACCAGAAGCACTAATACCGATAATCGCATCTGTTTTATTAAAGTTAATTCTTTTTAAATCGTCTAATGCCAACTCTGTGTCATCTTCTGCACCTTCAATTGGATTTTCAATCGCCTCTTTACCACCAGCTATTAAACCTATAATTTTCCCGGGTTCAACA
This sequence comes from Spiroplasma endosymbiont of Amphibalanus improvisus, assembly GCF_964030645.1. NCBI lineage: Bacteria > Bacillati > Mycoplasmatota > Mollicutes > Entomoplasmatales > Spiroplasmataceae > Spiroplasma > Spiroplasma endosymbiont of Amphibalanus improvisus. The sequence continues at coordinate 153,305 of NZ_CAXIPX010000003.1, read as the reverse complement.
CTAAAGGTTGGTAACATTTCTGATGCATCTAAAATTCCTAATCTCCCACTTGTTCCTGCACCAATATAAATTAAACGACCATTCTTTTGGAAATTAGGAAAAATATTATCAATCACATTTTCGATGTTCTGAATTTTCAAAGCTATTTGTCTGGCAATAATTTGATCTTCATTATTAATAATTTTTAAAATTCCTGCAGTTGATTGCCGATCGATATGATAGGAATTTTCATTTTGTTGTTCAGTATTTATTTTAGTTAAATCAATTTTCATTTTATTCTCCAAATTATACTACTTTTACTTTATTGATTTGTTTACGTTCATCAATAGGTTTTTGATAATATTTATAAATTCAAAAAGCAAAGATTCCAATAATAGTTATAAAAGCTAATGTTCATAAAACTTTTTCTCACATTACAACATTTTTTTCAGTGTAAATTTTTTTCATCTCTGCAGTACCGACCATCGCTAGTCGTGAATATCCTAAGTAAGTAATTAATCCCCCGGCGGTAGCAGAGATTAATAACGCTAATAAATAAATTGATACAGCTAAACCAATACGACCATCTGGGGTAGTCATTAAGAAAGCAGCTGGTAATCCTGAAGGTCCAAACATAGTATTCAAACCAATTGTACAACCTCCTCACATCGATACAGCACCCATGAAGAATCCTCCAAAACCAGCGCCAATTGAAGATGTAATAAATGGTCTAATTCTTGGTAAAGTTACCCCGTAAATTAAGGGTTCACCAATTCCAAAGATTCCTGGAATGATGGCCCCTGAAATTTGTTTCCTTAAATCACTACCTTTTTCAGATAATAGGTATAAGGTCATAGCGGTTCCGACTTGTGCAAATCCGGCCATTGCCAATATTGGGAATAATCCATTTACTCCAGTTTGATCAATTAAAACTTGATAAATTGGTACAAATCCCTGATGAACTCCGAATGCCACTGCTAATAAGAAAATAGAAGCTAAGAAAAAAGCACCAAACGGGTTATTGTACAAGGTTGAAAAAAATCATGCTACAGCTGTATATAAATATCCTGAAATTGGAATTAATAAGAAAAAGTTGACAAATAACATTCCAAAAATTACAACTGTAGGAGTTAAGATTGTATCTAACAGATTAGGAACAATTTTGCGTACTCCTTTTTCTAACCACAGTACGGTTCCACCCGCTAATAAAGCACCTAGAATATTACCTGAGGCATATGATAAATTAATTACTCCGTTTGCATCAATTGCTGGTCTAAAACCTACAATTAATCAATTATGTAAATTATTAGAAATATGAATTCCTAAAAATGTATAGTGATTAGTTGTACCATCTAGCACAAATGGCGATACCACCTGAGTGGCGAACGATGGAACATACATACATGCAGCAATCGCTCCAAGCACACCACTTCCGCCAAAAACTTCAGTGGTTCTTCATCCAACGATCACAATAAAGGCATCTTTTCATAGATTTAGTGATACAGATAAAAAGTTAAACCATGATTGAGCTACAACACTATCTCAAACACCGTTAGTGCTGGCAGTTGATTGTAAAATACCTGCGACTCCCGATAAAATACCAGCTCCAATGAAACCTATAATCATAGGGGCAAATATTTTACTAAATTTAGCCAAAAATAATTGAATCCAACTAGTTTGTTTTTTTCTTAATTCAGTTTTAAATTCAGCACCTTGCTCACCAGCACTTTTAAATTCATCGCTAGAAGATTCTGAATTTAAAACTTCATTATTTTGTTCTGTTCATATTTTTTCAAATTTCTCACGCACTTTAGTTACCCAACCTGGTCCTAAGACAATTTGAATTTCTTTGTCTGAAGGTTGAATGACCCCCAAAACAGTTTCGGTTGATTTGATTTTATTAACTGTCTCTTTATCTATTCCAGAATTTAAATTAATTCTTAAACGGGTTTGACAATTGGTTACAGTCTGAACTTTTTGATCACCAATTAAACTCAGTAATTCACTGGCCGTTTTATTGGCATCTTTTTTCGCCATAATATAATTTCCTTTCATTTTTTATACTTTAATTTTATTTTTTAAAATGAAAATATAAAAGAAAAAGACAAATTTATGCAATTAGTTATCATAAATTAAAAATAATTTTAATTATTTAATAGCGATTATTTTCCTGAATATTTTGATATTTCTTTATATTCGATAAATATAATTTTAAAATAATTTTTTCAATCAAATATAACATAGTTATTCGCGATTTAATTGACAAAATTTTCAAGTAATTATCCATAGAATTAATCATTAATGCTATATTTGCCTCTTTAAATAATTCACAATTATTATTGCCACTAATTGTAACAATTTTAGTTTTGTTTAATTTTGCTTTATAAAACATTTTTAATATTTCTTTAGTTTGTCCACTATAAGATAAGATAATTAATAAATCATTTTCTTTTAAATTAGTCGCATTTACATAATTTAAATGTGGATCAAATTCAAATTTAGCATTAAAACCTAATCGTAATAAACGGGTTTGTAATTCAAGTGCTATCGGATTATTGCCCCCTACTGAACCTATTACTATTGTTTTGGCATTGATGATATATTCATTGATTTTTTCGTATTGTTCATCACTATTAACAATATTGGTTTGAATGATTGGCTCAAAAAAATACTCTTTTTCAAAATCAATATTATCTAAATTTTCAACAATTTTTTCATTTTCATTTAGTAGTAAATATTTAAATTCTTTAAATCCTTCAAAACCATTTTTTTTAAAATACCTTGTAACATTAGAGGTTGACAAAAAACAATTTTTAGAAATTTCATTAATATCTAAATTAATATTTTTTTTATAACATTCATAAATGTAATCACAGATAATATCATCTTTATCTTTGTTATTAAAAATATAAGTTAATGCTGATTTCTTCATTATTTACTTCCTAATTTTTAATTTATATTTTTAATAACACTCTATTTTTATATACATCGTTTAAATTATATAAATGTTCAATTTCCGCATAAGCAGCTTTTAAAGAATTTTTAGTTGAATTCCAACCAATTCCATCTGTTAATCAAACAAATTTGATATTTTGTTTATTTTTAAAATTTTTATTTAATTCAATATAACTTCTAGACGTTTCATTTAATTTAGAACCCGAAGAACTATAATAATTACATTCAACTAAATATAATTTGTTATTTTTAAAATATGCAAAATCATATCTTTTGGCTTTTTCTTTAGGAATTAAATTAAATTCACTATACAAATCATTATAATTTAATTTTAATTTTCTATTTATTGAAATATTCGTAGCTTCTCTAATATAATCAAAATTATTTTCCTGTAAATATTTTTCAATTAAATCTTGAAACAATGTTCCGCTACGATTTTTTCTAGCATTAGAGTCTAGACCGACTTCTATCCCTTTAATATAAGAATAAAAATCAATTTTTTCATTAATCAATTTTATTATTCCTGATTTTTTTAAAAAATCACGATATAAATTTATTTTATTTATTTCAAATATATCCAAATTAAAATTTATTATTTCATTATTTATTAAAAAATATTGATTCATTTCTTTTTTATCAATTCTTTTTGCTAACAATAAAAATATAAATTTTAAAAAATCTGGTTTATTATTTAATAATTTTAATAAGTCATCTTCTATTGATTTTGATTTTTTTAAAGATTCTAAGTCTTTTATAAAAGAAATTGAAAAATCTAAATTCTTATTAACTTTTGTAAAATCAGTAAAAAAATCATATTCCTTTAATGTTTTTTGCATTGAATTTAAAAAAATATTAAATTCACTCTTTATTTTTTCTATAATAAATACCTCTTTTATTAATTTTTTTCTAATTTATAATTAGTGATTATTAATTCTGTGACTTTACTTCTTTTGCTACCGTCAGAATTAACATTTCTACTCGCTTTGATATATTTAAAATTAAATTGCTCATATAAATTTTGAATAAATTCTGTATTATGATTCGACATCATAACAAAACACCCCATTTTATCTAACTTCTTGAACATATCTGCTAATTTCTTTTGGTCATCTCTGTTGAAACCAGTTTTATCATAGGATGTAAATGTATTTTTATTTAAAACATCATAAGGCGGATCGAAATAAATAAAATCACCTTTAGAAACATAATTTATGATATCATTAAAATCTTTATTCAAGATGTTAACTTTTTTTAAAAAATTAGATATATTTTTTAAATTTTTAATATCATAAAAATTAACTTTTATTTTCCCATTTCAAGGTGTATTGAAATAGCCATCTGAATTAACTCTGAACAAACCATTAAAACATGTTTTATTTAAAAAAATTGTTCTTGCAGCTTTTTTAAAAACATCTATCTCTTTAAAAGTTTCATCGCGATCCCATTGTCTAATTTCATAAAATTTATTTTTTGGATCTAACATAAAATCATCATTTATTTTATTAATTTCACAAATTAACTTTTTATAATCTTTACGAATACAATTATAAACATTTATTAATTCTGAATTAATATCATTAATTAAAATTTTTTTTTCAAAATTGTTATTTAAATTTAAATCAGAAAAATAACCCATGAAAACTGAACCTGCCCCTACAAATGGTTCTATAAAATTATTAAAATTTTTTGGCATGCTATCATAGATATGTTTGGATATATTTCTTTTTCCTCCGGGTCATTTTAAGAAAGGTTTTAACTGCAAATCAATATCTTTATTTTTAATAATTATCGGATAAATTGATTCATCATCCTTTATAACTTTATTAATATTTTTATTCATACCCTAAATTTACCTTTTATTAAATTCATAACTTTCATTAATATATTTATTCATAATCAGCTACATAATCGTTAACAAATAATTTAACACTATTTAAAAATTCACTTTTTTTATGTTTCAAGTTTCATCAATCAGTGCTCAAAATACGTTCGATTGTTCATCCTTTATTTTCTATCATCGCTTGACGAACATGATCATTTAACAATTGATCCTGACTGCTGTGGTATTGTGCTCCATCACATTCAATACCCATAATATATTGATTATATTTTTTATCAAATAATGCTAAATCTACATGATAATTCAAAACTGAAACTTGATTGCGTACTTCAATTCTCTCTTCATCTTTAAAAAGTGCTCTTAAATGATCGAATACTTCAATTTCATAATCAGAATCAAAAGAAGCTAATTTTCAACTGGTACTAAAATCGTTTGTTTCCTTATTTAATAATAATTTAATACTTTCATGATTATTTTCATAATCTTGCATTAATTCAATGTAGTCTAAATACTCTTTTAGTAATCTTGGTCCTCGTTTGCTTGATTTAATCAAACTGTTATCTAATGACTTAACAATGTACACACAATGTTTTGACCTACTGATTGCAACATTCAATCGTTTTTCACCTTGGTCTTTGGAAAGTGATCCGTATTGGTTTGAAAATGTTCCATCAGCTTTTCTAGAATAAGCAATTGAAAATAAGATGATATCGCGTTCATCACCTTGAACATTTTCAATGTTTTTTACAAATAATGCTTCTGTCGCTTCTCTTTCAAGTTGTTTATAAATATCTGTATTATTCATTGCTTCTTGTTCTAGTTTAATTTGAATTAATTCTTGTTGTGATTGATTAAAAGTAATCACACCAATAGTTTTATCAGGGAAACGCACAGTTAACTCTTTAATTAAATCAATAATCTTATTAGCCTCTAAAACATTCACTTTACCATCTCAATGACCTTCTTCTAGTTGAATTAAATTTAAAGGTTTTAATTTATTATCAATTTCTTTTTTATTAATAATATGCAATTTATTTTCATAAAATTTTGAATTAGAAAAAGCAATCAATTCTTCATACTGACTTCGGTAATGATACTGTAGCATATTTTTATTATCATTATAAAATTGTGAAAATTCTAACAGGTTATTGAAGTTATAATCACCTAGTCCTTCTAATTTAGTTGTATTTGCAATTGTTACATTATATTCTTCATCTTCTTCATCGAAAGCATTAGTTTTTTCAAACTGATTTGAAGGTGGCATTTGTTGTTCATCACCTGAAACAATGTGTTTTTTAGCACGATATAAAATTGGCAGAGTTGTATAAAAATAAATTTGAGACGCTTCATCAAAAACTGCATATTCAAATTCATTTCTAACCATTGGGAAATGATTAACATTAGAAATATGTATCGGATCAGACATTATAATTGGAAACAACAATTTAATAATTTCATAATAATCTCGAAATAAAATTCTGATATGTTTAGTTTTCCCAGAAGCATAAACTTTACCTAATGCTACAAATTTTTGACGAATACTTTTAACAATCTTAATTTTAGCAATGATATTATCTATAACATCATTGTACAATTTATCAGCAGCTTTATTAATGAAATTTTCTTCTAGTATTTTTAATTTTTTGAACGGATTAAATTTAAATTTAATAAATGATACATATTCTAAATATTGTTCATCTTGTAATTCGTATGATTCTTTTGCAATCTTCAGGAATATTTCATTAATTAAAGTTTGATTTAAATTGTTTATATTATTGGCAACTAAAATATCTGTAAAGGAATTTACAAAATCAAATCATTGTTTAAATTCAATTTCATCATTAATGGAAAAATTTGTCTTATTATCGGTTTCTATGAAATTTTTAATAGCATATAGTGTTTTATTCAGTTGATCAACATGCTCTAATTTAAAACCAGAAACTTTTAAATATTCTTTGAAATCTTCTATAAATTTTATTCATTTCTGAGCGTTATTAAAATCTATAAATTGTGCAATAAATTGGTTTTGATCATTTAGAAGTGATGATATTGTTTTCAGATCTGAAGAATCTTCTAAAACATAATTATTATCAATACTGAAAGGTTTTAATTTAAAACATACTTTAATTCAAGATTTGATTTCACCTGGTTTGAGAGTATTTATAATTTTTTCATAATATTCAATTCATTCATTATATTCATGCAATCTTTTTTTAATAAATCTATTAAACTTACGATTCTGGTGCTTAGTGAAGTTTAAATCCATAAATTTATTGTTTAATTTATTATTATTAAATAAAAATTTATGGAATGTTTCTTCGGAAGTAAAAATTTTATAAATGATGTCGTCAGTATAACCAAGTTCAACTAAATCATGGACACTTCGAAATAATTTAAACAATATATCAGCAATTTCTGTATCGGATTGGTCATTAATTCTTTGGATTAAATCAAATTCTTTTGAAGCAAAATCATTAACAAAATTTTGTAAATTTAGAATCGCTTCAGAATCTCATTGATTATTTTTGGTTGCTAAAAATAAATTGTTTAATTTGAAATCAACATTATTTGCAGTCTTATCAAAAATATTGGCATTTAAAAAATCAGAATAATCTTGATAGATATTTTTAGGGAACTTAAATATTTTTCAAATATGGTTATTATCAAAATTTTGGTTTTTTAACTCAAAAATAGTTACAAACAAATTTATTTTTTCCGAGTTAATCGGTTCTGTTCCGGTGAAAATAAATTCTCTAATTTCTTTCATAAAAGATGATGTTATTTTAGAGCAATCAAAATTTTTTAATAATTCACCATTAGTTAAATCTTCAACTGCATCAGTTAATTTTAAGTATTTTTGAAATCTAGCTGATTCGATAAAATCAACGTATTTAGTACGATGTTTTATTTCTAATTGGTTTAATCTTGTTTTTTCTTTTTTATATGATTGTAAAAAGATATCATATTCCTTTTTAGGGCCCGTATAATTTCTTGTTTTTTCAACAATCATTTTTATTGATTCAGATAATGATTTGTTCAAATCTTTAGCTTCTAATTTTTTATCATATAAACGAAAAATAAATTTATTTAATTTACCCAGTTTATTAAAAATTACATCTGATGCTACACGTTTTTGAGTAACAAAAATAGCATTTTTATTTTGGTGCATGATATTGGCAGTTAGATTTAATAGTGTTTGTGATTTACCTGTTCCGGGAGGTCCTCAAATTGTTGATGATTCTGTTAATGATTTGGTTACAGCATTTTTTTGTGATTCATCTAAAGGCGTAATTAAAGTTAAATCTTGCTTTTGTTTTTTAATTTGTAGTTCTTTTTCAGCATCATCATTGAACAAATTGTCGTTAAACTGAAATAATTCACCAAAAAATTCTTGTAAATTAGTTTTTTCTAACTCTTTATAAGCACCTAAAACTGTAGATTTAGATAAATCAAAAATTCCAATAGCACAAACATTTTCGATAAATATCTGCTTCGAAGGAGTTCTACCAACGTTATTGTAAGATTCTAATAATTCAGGTTTGGTATCAATTCCTGTATCTACAATAAAATTATGTTTTAGCGCTTTAAAAACATTAATAAATTGACTTTCACTTATAGAATATCCAATGTTTTCGAATAAATCATGAATGTATTTTTTAATCTTAAAATCTTCTTGATTAAATAATTCAAAATTTAATTCTTGAAATGTATAATTTTGTTTACTAGATGCAGAAAAATTGGCTAATAAAGCATTGTTTAAAACTGGTGATTCCTTGATAATTTTTAATATTCAATAACCACCTTTTTGTTCAACATCTAACTTTCATAAAAATAACGGTGCGCGTGCAATCCCACTACGATCGTTTTTAATAAAAGCCTTTACAAACGGATAACCTACATAAAAGGTATCAACATTTCGTTCTTCTAATAATTCTTTACTTTTATTGATAATTTTTTTAATTTTAAGAATTACTTTGTTTATATCATTTAGTTTAGTTTTTTTTAATTTTTCAATTTCTTTTTCATCTTTGGGCACTGTTAACACATATTTTGTAGTTTCTAATTGTTGGTTTAGTTCACTATCTAGCGAACCTAATTCTTGTTTCGCTAGTTCTTCTAACAGTTCTTCTTTGGGATAAACATTAATTTTAAATTCACCTTTTTTAAAAGCATCTTGAATAGAAATTGGGAAATCATTTTTAACATCTAATATTAGTTTGTTAGTTTCTAAATCTTTAAAGTTAATAGTACTACCACCGATTTTATGTTTAAAACGTGTAAAATATGTAGCATCTGACGATTTAGAATTTAATGCTTGTGATTTATAGAATTGAATTAATTTTTCTCATTTTTCATGATTTGATAAATTAATATCATTATCTTTGGAATTATCGGAATCAACTGGATTATAAACAGCATCATCTTTTATTATATTATCTTTGGAATTATCTTTAGACACAATGTATCTCCTTTTCTGGAATAATTATAACATAATTTAATAAACCAATTTTTTTATAAAAAAATATATTCAATTTATTAAACATTATAAGGTAATCCTGTTTTTCTATGTGTCTAAATTAAGTGCCAATTAAAATTGTTTTCATAAAAAAATGATATTTTAAAAATAATATTTATTATTTATTTAAATTTAAAAATTCCTTTAAATCATTTAAATATTCCTCATTAAAGTTTTTAATCCCCTTAATGTGTCTACACTTATACTGTTTTCATACCGAAATAATTTCTGGTTCACATTTAACTTTATTTTGGTATGCTCTTTTAGCGTATTTCATTGGAATAATACGATCAAATTCACTGCCGATATATAAACATCTAAGTTGGTGCAATGATTCTAAATCCAACCCTGGTTCAATTTTATTAACATCAAAATGAAAATTTGAATAAATAAATTTTTGTACAATATCAAAATATTCATAATAATTTAAAATAATAATATTCTCCATAAATCATTCTAATAATTCTCGAAAAGAAGATGTGGTGCTATCTAAAATTGCTCAATCATTGATTTTAAAATCAAAACCATTTTGTTTAAAATAATTCATTATAGTGAAAGTGCCCATACTTCAACCAAAAAAGTTTACTTTTGAACATCGATAATTTTTAATTAAATAATTAACCACTGCCGATAAATCCTTTGTTTCATCAAGTCCTAATGTCACTTGTTTTTTATCTGAATCACCGTGGCCTCGATGGTCAAAAATTGCAATGTTAAAACCCATTCTTAACAATTCAATCCCAAAAATCATAGCTTGTTGACGATGATTGTTAATGCCGTGCGATAACACTACCCATTCATTTTGAAGTTTGGGATTTTTAACTCATGAATTAATATATGTAGTTTTAATTTTTACATTATCATCTGTTGTGACTAATAAAGATTGAAAATTACATTTTTCATTTAATTCATTATCTTTTATTTCAATTTTGTTATTAAATAAATACTTTTTAATAATTTCTAATTCACTAATATTTTCTTGTGTTTCTTTTCGAGCAACTCAGTCGTTAGATAAACGGAAATTTAGCAATTTCTTAATTGTTAATAATTTAAGATAAATTACCTTATTATTGATAATTTCTTGGTATTCTTCTTTAGTATATTTTTTATAATTCAATCTTGAGTTCACCAAAAAACCACCACCTTCAATTAAATTAAAATATTATTAACCTTTACAAGATAAAATAAATTTTAAATTTTTGCCTAAAATTTTTTGATTGTTTAAAATAAATTGAGCAAAATTTAATTCCGAATAATTTTCAGTCTCTTCTAAAATGTCAACTAACATTTCACGTGTAGGATCTTTTTGGTTATGTTGATCGGGTATTTCTGTTATTTGTTCTAAAGAATAAATTGCATTTTCAAATATTTTTACAGCAAATTTTTCTGAGCGTTCATGGAATTTATTTGGAATAATTACATCATTTTTTCTAATTCAAATACCATAATTTTTATGTTGTGGAAATGAAATTAGAACATTCTCAGTAGCTGATTTACCAATGATGCAACTATTATTTAAATAAATTCAGTTTTCTTCTATTGTATTAGGTTTAATGATGCAACCTCCTTAATTATTAATAAAAAATAAATAATATAGAGAGATATAAATATTTGTTCATTATACACTAAAAAATGCAATAAAAAAAGGTGATAATGAATTATCACCTTTTTGAACAATTTTATTTAAAGTATTGATCAATGAAGCGCTTGCCACCCTGTCATTTCACATTTTTAAAACTTTTGTCATTATCCCATCCGGATCTGTCCATCTTAGCTTTTGGGCTAGATTTTAGATTGTCTTCGAATCACTTATTAAATTTTTGTTCAGCTTCTTTTAAAGATTTTTCATTATTAGGATCGTTGTATGTGTAAGAATTGTTAAAACTAACGTTTTTTGACATTCTGTTACCTCCCCTAAATAATTACTACTCTTTAATTATACCATATTTTAAAGGTTATTTCAGTAGAATGCCCCTATTTTTTTTCATTTAAGTAGTTAACTAAAATAGTGTAATCTAAATCTTTATTTACATTTTGAGTTTTTCACTTACGAGGATCTAGTGAATCGTGAGTGATTTGAATTTCTTCACCGTTAAATAAAATAGAACCAACAAAATCTTTTATCAGTAAATCTGTTTTATGAACCACTGAAATATACAAATTAACACCAACATTATTAACAGCAGAAACTTTATCATATTTTTTCAAATCTTTATTATCAATTTCCGATTCTATGTATAACGGAAAACAAGTAAATTTATATTTAATAGAATTACCATATTTTTCAATATCTTTTGTAGAATAATCAGACTTATCGCGATAATTAATGGAACTAACAACGACTTTCATATTATCTTTATTAGTTGAATAAACAAAATCTTTCTTAATTTCTAATAAATTTAAATATTGATTTGTTTTATTTTTGCTAATTTTTCGCGCCATTTCCTTTACTGCTCCTTACATATAAATATTGTTATTTAGTTAATAAAAAAATAGATTTATTTTTAAAAAATCTATTTTTTTATTTTAGGATTTTTTAGATTACTCTTAATTTCTTCAGTTAAAGAAATTAATTTTTGTAAACAATTAATCAATAGTGTCCTATTATCTTTAATGTGATCACGAATTCCTAAAATCTTTTGAAACTCTGGTAAAGATTTCATAAATTTTTCCAAATTAGCGATTTTACCTTTATTTACTAATTGTTTTTTTAATAATTTTAATTCCAATTCCTCTTTATGCTCATTTAATTCAATATGTTTTTTTAAATACACAATGGCATGTTTTCTGTTACTATCCATTTTAAGGTTTAGTTCTTCGGTATTAGCTTTTACATTTGACATTGAATTTATAATGTTATTAAAATTTTTTAATTCTATAGAAACTTGGCGATTGTACCCAGAATCGTGTTGTTTTTTAACTTGTTCAAGATAATATATCATTTGTTTTTCGTAAGTTTTATTTTCACGCAATGTTGGTTTTTTATTTGTATCAAAGCGGTAATTATAATTAGTATTTTTATATTTTTCCATGCTAACTTTTGCATTTTTAGAAGGTGTATAATTTCAATTAAATTTAATTCCTTCACCATCATTTGTATTATTTTTACGCTTATTTTTTTTACGTTGAATTTCTTCATTAATTTCATTTAAACGATGAATATCAGAGGCTGGTAAAACACCAACCAATTTATCGATATTTTTAATATCTTTTTTAATTTCTAATAAATCGCTATCTTCATATTTATAATTAGTTTTACGGATAATTTCAAATTCTTTTGGTTTCTCAGGACGTGGTGCTGGTGCAGCAAATTCACGGTAAGAAACCTCCTTATTAATATTTTGAATTAATCGTATTAAAATGGTATTTTGAGTTTCTTCTACTTCTAAAATTTCATCTGGTAAAATATTAAAATCTACCAATGATAAATTTTGTTCTTTTAATTTTTGTACTTGTTGACTAAGAACGGGACGGCGATCTGGCATAATGTTCACCTCTTCATCTTCGTGCTTTCGATAAACTTTTTTTGGTGATATATTTTTTTTAATTATCTTTTGGCTATCTAAAATTTCTTCATCTAAATTAATTGTATTGTTAATTGAAACATTGTCATACCCACCTGAACCATGGGATTGATGCAAGTCAAAACGGTTTTCATTCTCTTGCATAGTTTGTAACTTATTTTCAATAATTTGTGTTAACTCAGAATTTCGTTTTAGTTTTTGTTGAGCTATTTTTAAAATTTTATCTTTTTTATTTTCTTTATTGAATTTAAGTTCTTGGTTTTCTATTGAACTACCTTCAACTTTAATTTCTTGATGTTTCATTGAGTTTAATTCTTTTTCACGTTTTTTATAAATATTTTCAACAGTATCAATAACACCTTCAAATTCTTCAGTTTTTTCTACTTTATACAATTTTGGATCAATATACGCAGAACGAGCACGTACTTGTTCTCAAGTGCGATTCCCTTTATAAATGACATCATTTTTTTTAATTCCACCACGTTTTAAATTATTTTTTTCTTGTTCGTCAGAATAATATTGTGTTAATTTTTTATAATCATCATCACGTAAATGCATACTTCCATATAGCATTTTGATAGTTTGTGGTGTTAATTTACTAATGTACAAGTCATTGATGTCGCGGTTAGAATCAATAATATGACCATAATTTATTTTTTTGTCATTCTGTTTCTGTGAGTCTTTTTTTATTGCCATTATTTTCCCCATCCAATTATAAATTACTATTGTTAATATAATTATACCATAAAATCAGTAATAAATAATACACTAAAAACAAATAAATGCCAATATAATTAAATTATTTTTTATTTTTTCAAGATTTTATAAAATGTTTCTTCTTTTGCTTTGTTTCTTCTGGAGGTAAATTTTGATAAATAGCGTTTTGCTCTTGAATTTGTTTAGCAATTTCGCGCATAATTCCCGCCCCGGAATTTAACGAGGTTTTAATATTATCTTCTAGTTCAAATAAATTTGGTGATTCTACAATACTTGGTGGTGTAATTCCAGAATCAGATGCTAAAAAATTATTACTAATTTTTGGTAATTTACTGTTCTTATTAAGTTCCTTTAAAAAAACAGATCGTTTTGTTAATTCTTGTAAATGAATTTTTTGTAATTCAATTAAAGAATATTTATGTTTTTTAACTTTAATGGCTTTGGTTAAATTTTGCTTCAAAACCTGATCTTTATTATTTAATCATCTTTCTTTTTCTATGGCTCATTTAGTAGCAACTTCCGGGCGTTTTGCAGAATCTACACCAAACGATGTGATCACATCATCGAAGTATTTAGCAATAATTTCATCCTCTGGAGAATTGCGTTTTGGTTCAATGTTATCAATGCTTAATTTTTTTTTAATCATATATTCACCACTTTATTATTTTTTACTTATAAATGATTCTTTTACTTTCTTTAAATTAATAATAATATAAAAAATTTAACTTAAAAATAAGTTAAATTTTTATCAACATAATTTATTTACTTATTGAATAAACTTGATTTTTGTTCTTGTTTAGCAATTCTAATTTCATTTTTTTTAATTTCAAAATCTAATTTAATAACTTTTAAAGCTATTTGTTGAGCTTTAAAATCTGGTATTTTTTTAATTTCTTCTACTCTTTTAACTCACTCAACATCCTTTTCAGATAAACGGAAGTTAATTTTATTATTGTTAATAATTTTTTTAAATTCTTCACGTTCTTGTAAAATTTTCGGTGTTTTTGGTGGGTGATTTTTATAATGTAATTCACGTTTGCGATAATCGCGATTTACTCTTCCGGAATTTTTTAAATTATATTCGTATAATTTTTGTTTACGAATAATTTCTTGATTATTAGCTAATTTTTCTAATTCAATTTTACGGATTTCTGAAGGCAAATAACCATCATAATGATAATTTTGGATTGCCACATAATCAGTTACTAAATCTGGTGTTTTTTTTTGGATCACGATAATCAATTTTATAATCTTTTAAATTCTTATGATAAGAAATATCTTCTAAATTATTAACCCCTGTTTTTTTTGATTCAATCAATGTTGCACTAGTTTGCATTTCAATTGGTTTTTTTAGAATACTTTTTTTGCTATTTTCAAAATTATCATCAGAATCTTTTAATACTTCGATCCCATTTTGTAATTTTACTAAATCGGGACGATTTTCTGGAGAAATATAATTAATTGAATTTAAATCATTTTCAGAAATATAATTTCAATTATGTGGTTCTTTCTTATTTAACACATAATTGTTTTTTATTTTGACTATTTTTTCATCAATCTTTTTACTTTCTTTAATTTTATCATCAAAGTTTTTTGGACGTATTTCTGGTGGATTGATTTCTTTTTCACGTTTACGTTCCTCTAACTTTTGTTGTCTAATTTTCTTTTGTTCTTTAGCAATTTCTTCTTGGGCAATTTTTTTAAAGTTAGGTTTAGGAAAAATTTTAATATCTTGAACAATATCGCTATCCAAATAAAATCCTTCTTGTACACGCGTTAGTTGTTGATCTTTATTTCCAAAAGTTTCAAAATGTTGACGTTCTAAAGTTAATTTTTTATTTTTTTTTAAATTATTTTTTTTAACTTTATTTAAGATTAACTCATGATAACTTAATTTTTGTTTTTCACTTTGTTTATCATTTAATTCAGATTCAAATAAACGTTCTTGTGAATTTCTTAACTTTAATAAATGAACTTGTTTTGGAGTTAAATTAAGTGATTGCGTAACTTTTTCTAAATTTTCATCAGAAAAATCTTTTTCAACAACCTTTTTTTCTTTCACACCAAGGTCGGCAAAATTTTTTCTTGCAACCTTAGAATCTCTTTTTTGTAATAAAGTTTCTACTTTGTCATCTAAATGTAATTCTCGCTTTAAGACTTTGGCTGGTTTAATGATTATTGGTTCTGGTGGTAAATTTAAAAAGCGTGTGGCTTTTTTTAAATTTTCACGAATTAAACGTACAGATTCTTCAGAATCATCACGATGACGAATTAAGTGAATTTGTTGACGGTTCAAACCACCAGTTTTTGCAGACTCTTTAATTACTTCATTAAAAGTTTTATAACTACTATTGACTTTTGCTTTTTTAGCATCAGCACGTGCTTTGTTGATAACTAACTCTAAACTAGTATCAGTCTCTTTAATAACTTTATTAAATTGAGTATTTTGTTTTGAAAATTTTTCACGTTCAGCGATAGTACTTTTCTCATAGTTTTGAGCTTTGATAAAAAAATTAATTTTTTTGGTTGAAAATAATTCGCGTCCTAAACCTGTAGGTTTTGCTTCAGGTGTTTTATAGTGATGTAAAATTTTCAAAGTAGCTGGATATAACGCGGCATTTTCGATGATATTTTTACGTTTTTCTTCAACATCGATTGTTTTAGTTGATGCAGATTTTTTACTTGCTGATGGAATTGCTGTTGTAGCTTTCTTGGGTTTATTATTAGTTGTTTTTTCAACTTTGGTTTCAGGTAAACTTTTTTTAATTACAGGTTTTTTTATAGTTGCTGGTTTAGTTACTTTTTTATCTGTTGATTTTTTAACACCTTTTTTTTCAGAAGTTAACTCTTTAGTCGCACTTTTTTTCACTGCTACTTTTGACGCAGATTTTTTAGTATTTTTGGGTTTATTTTTCATCATTTTTTCTACAAAATGACTAAATTCTTTTTGGTAATATAATTCAATATCTTCTGAAATAATATCTAACTCTTCACGTTCAAGTTTAATCATTTCAATTTCATCCATTAAAAGTAAATGATCGGCAGATTGTTTTCAAGCATTAGAAATTATCTCTTTCAACTCATCACTGATTTTTAACTCTGTTAAAACATCATAAACAAACTGAATATTTTTTGCTTCATTTATTTTATAATTAAAAAGATATTTATTCATAATATAACCCCTGTTAATAACCCCATTTGTATCAAAAGAAAGATAACATATAAATTAATTATAACATTTTTTTATATAGATTAAAAATAAAATAAAAAAAATAATGATAAAAAATTATATACTAATGTATTAATAATTTCTAGTTTTAAATAATTTTAAATTAATTTTGGCATAAAAAAACAGCTCTGAACCGCTGAAATAGTACTTAAGTGTAGAGCTGCTGACTTGTTGAGCGGTTAATAATCCTTAAGTACCTGTAACGTTAAAAAAAACGTTATGAGAATTGCCCTTGCGGGCAATATAATTATACTATTATTTTTATATTTTAAAAATAAAATATGTGTTATCATTAAATAAAATATATTATTGATAAAAGGTTATTTATAAATGTACTCAAATGATAATAATAATTTTAAATCAGTTAGAGAAGTAAAAGTTGTTACTGATAATAAAAATGATGCTAAATTACAAGAGATCGTGAATAAATTAAGTAAAAAAATAAAAGACCCGAAATTAGTTGTTATTTTAAAAGAATTAACTAATTTACGGCTTTCTACTGCAACTATTGAAAAGTTAATTAATTTTAAAAATGAAGTTTCTATTGAACAAAAAGAAGTTTTAAAAAACATTAATCGTTTGATTGGTCATTCCACAAATTTTGACGATTCTTTCACGAATAAAGCTAAAGAATTAATTGAACAATTAAATTCAGCAAAAGCACTTGGTTTTAATAAATTTAATAAAGAACCAAATGTAATTTATGAACCAAAAAATATAAATCAATTAGATAATAAAACTGTCTTTAAAGATGAAAATAATAAAACTGATGTTATTCAGGTACAAGATTTAACAGATGATAGATATGTCAAAAAAATAAAGAAAACTGATAAACCGTTAACTCAAAGTACAAAAACTGATTCTGATCCAAAAATAGTCAACTTCAAAAATAAACAAAAAATTAAAGATTTTAACTCTAAAAATCATCATCGCTTTAGAAATGGTTTTGGTTTAGATAATTTTAAAAAATGAAACAAAAAAAATAAATAGTATTTATACTATTTATTTTTTAATTGATACTTTTAAACTATAGTTTTGTGATTGCATAGGTTGTAAACTTAAAACACTTGGTTTAGTTTTTAACGTTTGATTTTCATTACCTTTGACATCTTGGTGACTTGCTCATGGTTCTACACAAAAGTAATTAGCTTCATTGTCACATTTTCAAAATACAACATATTTATAATTTTCACAATCAATTGCCAACTCTCTTGTTTTATCTACTAAAGAAAATATAGATTCATCATTAAAGATAAAATAAGCATTGGATTTTGCGAAATTAAATTCATCAACAACAAGACTATCAATAACAGTTGTTGGTAAATTATCATCCATGAATGTATCATCTGGAACAGTTATAATTTTTTGTTTTTTTGAAAAGTTTACTTGGGCAGTTTTGCTGTCTATTAAAAATGCCGGATGTCATCCGAAACCATAAAACATTTCTTCGTTTGAATTATTTGTTATTTCCACATTGCTAATAATAGTTTTATTTTTAATTTCGAAAAAAACTTTTAATGCAAAATGGAATGGATATATATCAATAAATTCATTATTATCTTCAAAACTAAAGATAATTTTTTCATTAGTTTTTGATAAAATTTTTCAATTTTTTATCAAACGAAAAAAACCATGATTATTCATTTGATATTTTTTATCTTTATGAAAATATTCATTATTAATAAATTTACCTGTTCAAGGAAAACAAATCGGTCATTGTTTTTTTCAAGCATCAGCCTTTTGATATACATATTCTTGATCGTTCATTTTTATCGAACATATTTCTAAGGGTGAATCATTAATTTCAACTTTTATATATTTATTTTTTAATTCATAAATCATTTAATTATCCTTTTTTTTATAAGTTAGAAAATGTTGTTCTAATTTATCTAACTTTTGTTTTCGAATATTAACATTATTTACTAATTGACTACTTTCGTCATAAAAACCCTTAATCAACAAGGGCTTATCTCCAACTAAGCCTTTTTCTAAAAATAAATTATATATCTTTTCAAAGTGTAAAAATTTATTTTCTGAGATAGGAATTGTAGTTGGATAAAGGTTAAAAAAATCAAAAGCAATCGTTATTTGGGTATCGATTTTTTTATATTTGGAATTTAAATACATAAAAAAGAAAGATGAACCTGATCCAGGTTCATGATTATTTTTAAAAATGATTATTTTTTGAATTTTTGAATTTTTCATAAAAAACAAATATATAGCTACTTACGAATTGAAAGGTCGCTAATTATATTTTTATAACTTTCATGATTATTAATGCTTAAATAATTTAAAAAATGTTTTCTTTGAGCTACTTTTTTTAATAAACTTCTTTTTGTAGGATAATCTTTTTTATTAGTCTTAAGATGTTCTGTTAAATTCATAATATCATGAGTTAATAGTGCAATTTGAAATTCTGTAGCACCAGTATCTTTTGGGTTTTTACCATATTTTTTCAGTAATTCTTGTTTGTTTTCCTTACTTACCATTAAAATTTCCTTCTTTTTATTATATAATAACATCTCTAAACTATAAATAAAAGAATTATTTTAATAATTTAAAAAATTCTACTGTATTTTTTAAATCTATATTTAATTGATATTTCAATTGGTTTTCAGATGTAAATTTTAAGTTGGGTCTCATAAAATCTAAAACATAAATTTTAATATTTTTACCATAAATATTTTGATTAAAATTTAGTATATGAGTTTCAAAAACTAAGTGATTATCAATCTCACGATAGCAACTCATTGAGTAATATCATTTATTATCAACAAAAGTTTTGGTATAAAAACTGCCATAATTGATTAATAATTTATTTTCCAAAATAATATTAACAGTCGGGAAATCTAACTTTCTACCCAGATGTTTAGCTTCAACTACCATCCCTTTGATTGTGTAAGGTTGTTTCATTAACATATTCGCTTTAACTAAATTATTTTTATGCAGAAATTTTCTTATCATCGTTGAAGAGACTTTTCTATTATGATAAGAAACATCATGAATCAAAGTTACATTTTTTTTACCAAAAAATGTTTGTAGTAATTTATTATTACCTTTAGCCTTGAACCCGAAATGAAAATCTTTACCCGCTATAACTTGTTTTACATTATAATTATTTTTCAATATTTTTAAAAATTCAACTGGTAATATTTGCAAGTTACTATCATTAGCATTAAAAGCTAAAAAATAATCAAAATGCATTTTTCTAACTACTTCCATTTTAGAATCATAATCTAAAATTAATGGTTTAAATTTTAACTTATTATTTGCGACATTATTAAAGGAGAAAAAAATAGTCTGTAGATTATTTTTTTCTCCTAATTCTAAAGTTTTGTTTAATAATTTTTGATGACCCAAGTGAAAACTATCAAAAGCACCTAAACAAATGATTGTAGAATTCATTTTTAGATTATTAATTGATTTATCAAAAACTAAATTTTGCATTATCCTGCCTTTAAAAAATTAAGTTCACAATCCACGTTTACAACGATACATATGTTTTCCTATATGTTCATAAACAGCTAGTAAGGATTTATCCTTACTTATCAAAAATATAAACGGTTCTGAGTGACCATCAATAATAATTGGTACTCCATTTTTAATTTCATCAATGTTATAATGAACAATCATTGGTTTTTTATTTGTGAGTAATGCTTCATACCCAGATATTATGTCATTTATTTCTACCTTTTCAAGTGATTTAGCATCTCTTAAATCAAAATGACCAGATTTAGTTCGGATTAATTCTACAACTGTAGCATAAGTACCTAAAAAAATGCCGATATCTTTACATAGACTACGTATATAAGTACCCTTGCTACAATTAGCTTTTAATTTAATTGTTCCATCTTTTTTATTATAATTCATTAAAGTTAAGTTTTTGATCGTTACTTTTCTGGATGATACATCAACTTGCTCATCTTTAATAGCATATTCATATAATTTTTTACCCTTAACTTTAATAGCTGAATAAATTGGTGGTATTTGGTCATATTCTAAACCATTAAAATAACTCACACATTGTTCAACCTCTAATTGAGTTATTAATTTTGGTTTTTGCACAGCAGAGATTCTACCTTCTGAATCACCAGTATTTGTTTGCATAAATAACTGCATAACGAATTCATATTCTTTATCATCATTTAATAAAAAATCTGATAATTTTGTATCTTGATTAATAAGCACTATCAATAAACCAGAAGCCAGCGGATCTAAAGTTCCGGTGTGTCCCGCTTTTTTGATGTTTAACTGTTTTTTTATTTTTTGAAGAACATCATTTGAAGTTATCCCCACTGGTTTATCAACTAGTAATACTCCGCGCATACTTGCTCCTTTGCTAAAATTTTGTGTTAGCATTATTTTTTCTATTATGTTATAATTATAATGTATATATGATAAGTGGGTTTCATTGTATATGTAGATATTTAATTAGTCTAATGATGTTGGATTAGGGGTTCAATTTAATTCTATTTGTTTTTTCAGATTAGAGGTTCAATTATTCTAATTAAAATTATTTTGTAAAGCAAACGAAATTAGTTTGCTTTTTTTATTGCTAAAATTCATAACCAATTAAAAAATCTTTATCTTCTATTTTTTTTAATGACTGCAACATCGATTGGATTCGCATGAAATAATTGTTTGTTTTAATCATTGGATATTTACGATCAAAAAAGATTTTTGAATAAATAAAACGTTCCTTATAGATGCTAAGCCAATTATGCGCAATTAAATTTAAATCATCCATAATTTCTCGCTGGTTCAAATTCATTGCCTGTTTTTGTTTAATAGGATCTAATTGTGCATATAATTCATCATTCTTAGTATTAAAATTAATTGCATAGTCACTATACCCTGCTACTCCCTTATCTTTAATAGGTGTAACATATATTCTTCCATCATGCGATCTTACCCTGTCAAATTCGGTGCGCGATATTTGGTCTGATGTTAACTTATTTTGAACATAAGTTAAATCATCATATTTTTTTAAATCAAAAATTTCAAAATCCACATAATAATCGTATGGTGTTAAAAAACAATTATTTTCAAACCAACTATAACGAGAGATGGAATTAAAGATTTCCTCTTCAATGAATTCAAATTCACGGAAAAAATGAGAATTTTTATTTCATACTTTTTTTAAAATGAAGTAAAATAAATCATCTGGATTAATGTGTTTTCCTATTCAACTACGAATAAACTTAGTTTGTTTAAAATCATCTAATTTTAATTTTGGATTTTTCTTTTCAAAATTAATTAAAAATTTTTTATATTTCATTAAAAAAAACTCATAAAATCAACGACTAATTGTAGTGTAAATAACATAACTATATTCAAAAGTACCATCAGTTGATGATTTAATAATTTTAACCAATGTCCTTAATAATCCATTGGATAACTTATTCATTTTATTGAAAGCGTCTACTACTACAATGGCATTGTCATGTTTATTAGCTTCATTAACTCAAATGTAATAACGATCGATGTTGTCATGATCTGTTTTATAAATAAATGGTATAACTTGAAAACGTACATTTAAAGATTCAATAATAGTATTTATATGAAAACATCCAAATTTAGTTAATTTAACTTCTTCTTTCTTTCCAAATACTTTTAATAATATTTCTTGAACATCGCTGTAAAATTGCTTTCAAAATTTATCAATATTATGAGGCTTATTCTTAATTATTGCAATACTAACAATCAATTGTTTTTTTTCTACTAAAGTTTTAGTACCAAATTCACTTAAGCCTTTTGTTTGATAACCCTTCTTGCTAGCATTATTTAAAATCAAATTAAATTTTTCATCAATACTTTTTTTTACAATCTTATCAATGTTTAAAATTTTTTTAACCACACTATTAAGTTTTATGTATTTTAAATCTTCTACTTTCATAAAATAACCTATCTATCAATGATATTAAAAAAACAATCATAAACCTGCTGAACACAAAGAAATACAATAAGGAATAATATATATTAGTTGTGCTGAAGTAACTAATAAAACAGACAAAATAAAATATAGTGAAAAAATTATTATTATTACAGACAAAGGTATGACCAAAAATTTGGTAAATCCAAAAAATGGTAAAATAATCAAAGCAAAACCGGCAATTATAGAAATTAAAATTGTGGTGATTTGTCAATTATCTGCTGAAACAAACATCAGTTGATAAGGTGTCAGCACATCAAAAATCATTAACACACCAAAAACAATTGATGTAATTCCAGATAGTAATAATGTTGTTCTAATGAATGGACGAATAATAAAATCTGCTATTTTTTTCATATAACCTTTTTATTCTTTCTTTCAAATATTACATATTATTATAACAATTTTTTAAAATATTTGTTTAAATTATAATGTTTTCTAACATAATTTTAAAAAAAACATCAATAAATATTGATGTTTTTTTTAAAATAAAATATTTAAAATTTTATAACTATGCTATTGATACTGATGGAAAATAATATTGAAATATAATCGTATAATATGGTCTTAAATTATTGATGTCATCATAAAAAATAAAATCATCTCGATATTCTTTGTTAACTGTAAGTTGAAAACTTGTACAAGCTTGAATAGTTGAACCGTCTTCAGAATTGTTTGTAAAAACAGCATGTATCCATTGTTTTTGTGCAGTCGTCGTAGGATCTGTATCAGTTGGAAGTAATGGTATTAATTCTTCACCATCTTCACCATTCATTAAAAACTTAGCGACCGCTTGTCCTGAAGTTGTGTTTGTATCTTTAAATGTGTAATAACCTTTTTCATCTGGTTCATTAAAATTATATTGTGGTGATAGATCCAAATTATTTGCACTTAAGTAAGATTTATATTCTGGTGGAATTGCTGCATTATTGTTAGAAAAAACTGTAGAAACATGATGTGCAATAGTTCCAGCTGATAGTGGAGAATATGGATCATTATATCCTCCATCAAGATCAGGTTGCATACTTGAATCTACATTACTCAAAAGAAAGAAATTAGATAATTCATTGTCTTCATAATGAGCAAAACCACTATAAATTTTCTCTAAATGACACGCATCATAACATTTTGTGTTAAATGATAAAGTTCCAGTAATTTTATCAGTATGAGTTTTTGCAGTCACTGTCCCTTTTATTGTACTTCCGTTAGTAAAATCACCATTAACTACAATATTAAATTCTGCATCACCATACGCTGAATCTATCTGGCTAAGTTCACCTTGTAGAGCTGCAGTTAAATCTTTTTCAAATTGATCAGCATCTAAAGGAACGCCTGTGTCTGAATTGTTATATTCTGAAGGATAATAACCAGAATAAAATAAATTTGCATTATTAGAAGCTATTTTTACATTTGAAGATTTAGATAATGATAATTTATCTATTGCTCCCAAATCTACTTGTTGCGAAGTTTGTTCTACAGCAATCGTTTTTGAACCTTTTATATTTTGACTATTATCAGCAGCTGTAACAGTCAAATCAAATTGTTCACCTTGTGTTGCATCATATCAATTTTCTGGAATATCAAAAACTAATTCACTTATATCAACAGAGTTATTTTGTGCATTAATCATATTGAAAATTAAAGTTTCCAAAGCATCATCAGTTGTTGTTATTGTTCGATTAATATTAATGCTATCAGTTAAATTAACTAAATCATATCTTGTATCAACAACATCATCACTTCCACAAGCGACAACACTCATCACAGGTACTACCGCTACACTCATTGTTGATAACAAACTCAAGATTTTTTTCATATGCGACCACCTAAAATTTATTTTTAAAAAACTATATTATAATTATATCATTTTTTAAAAAAAAAAATTAAGTATATAATTTTACAATAATTAAAATTATAAAACAATAAATATTACATAATTAATAATTTAAATTATCATTTTATTTAAATTGTTTTAGCTATAGTAATATTATTTATTTTTTATTTAATTTGAAAATAAGCTTCTATAAATAAAAAAACCTAATTAAATAGGTTTTTTTATTAAAACTAAAATTAATTGTAAGTCAAATTCATTATGCAACTAGTAATTATGCATTTATAATTATAAATGCATAATTATGTTTGTTTAAACATTTTAAAATATAATGATTTTAAAATTCACTAATCACATCAACATTTTCAATAACAGTGCTAGGTTACAATCAAACATTTAGATTAAATTGTAGGAAAATAATATTTAAAAATAATCTGCTTCTCATCATTTGTTAAAATAAAATCTTGTCCATATTGCTGCTGATCTATTGTAGCTGTAATTGCTATAGATATTTCATTTTCATCAATAGTACATTTATTATTTCAATCCTTATTAACTTGGTTAGTTTTGTCCTCATTGGTTAGAGGGGTCAATTCTAACAATATAACTCCCGGAGATTTTATTTGATCATCTTGAAATGTGTAATAACCATTTTGATCTGGTTCACTAAAATTATATTGTGAAAATAGATTGATTGATTTAGATGAAAAATAACTTTGATATTCCGGTGGAATACTGTAGTTTTCTGCAGATGTAATATCATGATAAATGGTTCCTGCTGTTTTCTGTGAAAATGCTGTATCTGATTTTGGAATCATTGCATCGGGACAATTATTAAACATAGCAGTATTTTCAAAAGTATTGACCGGATCATTGCCTTCAAAATGATTGGTTAATATTGGTGTCAAATCTAATGGAGCATAATTAGTGAATCTAAAGTGTAATACAGAGTCTTCTAAAATACCGTCAGGATCACTATCAACCTTAACTGACCCTTTTACAATTGCTCCTGGTTTTTTAAAATCATCTTTATTATCCCAGTTAAAAGTAAATGTTACGTTGCTTGCATCAGTATTTGGTATAGTATTTATGTAAGTTTTTAAACTCTTGTCAAAATCATTCTGAAATGCTTCAACATCACTTAACTGTTCAGATGGATAATAACCAGAAGCATAATAATCATCCTGACTATTACCTATTTTTACATTATAGTCTTTCGCAAAAGTCAATTGATTAATTTGAGATATATCTACTTTATTTAGATTTGGATTAACCTTTACAGTAGTAGAACCTCTTAAAACAGAACTGCTTTCTCTAGCTTGAATACTAACATCAAAAATGGAATCATCATGTATTCAATCATGATTATCTTTTACTGTAATGTCAAAATCACTAATTTGAACATTAACATTACTGATATTTTCTATTCCTGCCAATATTGGTCATTTTAAGTCTTCGTTAGTTTTAGTTACAGAACGATTAATGTTAAATTGACCAAATGATAAAGAACCTAAATCTAGTCTCTGATCAATTGGTCCATCATCATCACATGCCACTACACACATTATTGGCATCAGAGATAACCCTGCTGCCCCAATGGAACTTAATAATTTTTTCATTATTCACCTTTCATACATTTTGTTAATTTATTATATATTATATATTAATTATTTGATTTCAAAATAATAATTACTTTTAAATGTTATAATTAATAAATTGAAAGTTTAAGGATACATCATGAATAAAAAAATAAATTGTCGCGAAATTGCCAATTCAATAAAATTAAAAATTAAGGATGAAATTTTAGAACAGAAAATAAATCCTTGTTTAGAAATCATACAAGTTGGCACTGATTTTGCCAGCACTAAATATATTAATAATAAAATAAAAGTTGGTGAAGAATTGGGTGTGAAAATTGTTTTAAATAAATTATCAGAAACAATTACACAAAGACAATTATTAAAATTAATCCAAGAAAAAAATGATAATCCTGAGGTTAATGGTATTTTGGTACAATTACCATTGCCCAAACACATTGAACCTAAAATAATTATTGAAGCAATTGATTATAATAAAGACGTAGATGGTTTTCATCCTCATCATTTAGGAAAATTATTTATCGATAATCCAAGCATTGTTCCTGCCACATGTCGTGGAGTCACACATATTTTAGATGCCATTGAATTAGATTTATGCGGAATTGACGCTTGTGTAATCGGGAAAAGTAATATTGTCGGGAAGCCAATCGTTAGTTATTTATTAAATAAAAATGCATCTGTTAGTGTGTGTAGCAAGAGTACAAAGAATTTATCTCAATATACTAAAAATGCTGACCTTATAATTATTGCCGCTGGTGCCCCTGATTTAGTTAATTACCATATGGTGAAAAAAAATTCTATAATTTTAGATATTGGTATTAATGAAAAAAATGGTAAAATTACTGGTGACTTAGCAATCTCTGATAAATTAATTAACAAAATAAAATTGTATACACCTGTTCCGGGTGGCATCGGTTTAATGACTATTGTGAGTTTGTTTGAAAATTTATTAAATTTATATAAAACGCAAAATAAAAGGAAATAAATATGAAATCTTTGGGTTCTATCAAAATAGATGTTACATGAGTAAAAATATTTGGCTGGGTTGCCAGTCTTTGATTATTCATAGGAATAATACTAGCATTAACAATCAAGGGTGTTAGTTATGAATGCTTCAATAATGATGGTGGTGCAATAATTTTTTTAGCAACTTGACTATTGGCTGTATTAACAATGTTCGCTAATACCAAAAAAACTAAATTATTTATTGGATTATTATTTTTTATTTTAGGTATATTGATTTTTATAGGTTCATTGATTACAGATTCTAGTGCCAGTACTATTTTTATTTGATCAATTCCCGCTGTTATTATTGTAGTAATTTCGATTATATGGTTTGTAGATGTGATGAAGCATTCTAATGCCAAAGTGATAAAAGTAAAATAAAAAACTAAACTGAAACAGTTTAGTTTTTTTAAAACAATTTTGAATTAATTAACAGTTTAAGATTTAATTATGAATTTAATAATGTCTTTTTTATTTTAATTTCATAGGCTTCAATGATGTCACCTTCTTTGATATCATTGAATTTTTTAATTGTAATTCCACATTCTTGATCTTTTTTAAGTTCATTGACATCATTTTTACCTTGTTTTAAATTATTAATTTCCCCAATATAAATTACTTTACTATCACGAATAATGCGCACTTTCGCTTTCTTTCTCATCACTCCCGATTGAACTTTACATCCAGCTATAACCCCTACCGATGAATGTGAAAATAATTTACGAACTTCTGCTTCTCCTAAAATAACTTCTTCTTCTACAGGGTCTAATAATCCTTGTGCAACATCTTTAATTTCATCAATTAATTTATAGATTACATTGTATAATAAAACTTCGACTCCATCTTCTTGAGCTTTTTTACGAACATTGTTATCTGGTCTAATGTTAAAACCGATAATTAAAGCTTTTGAAGAGATTGCTAAATCAATATCTGTCGTTGTAATGGTTCCTACACTACCACGAATAATTAATAATTTAACACCAGGAATATCTAGTTTACTTAATCCATTTTTAATAGCTTCAATTGTTCCGTGAACATCAGTTTTTAAAATGATCTTAATTTGCTTTAATTGACCATCTTTAAATTGTTGATTTAATTCTTCTAAAGTTAACGCGTTTTGTTTACGTCTTTCAGTCATTATTAAATTATTTTTTCTTTTTTCTGCAACTTCCCTTGCTAATTTTTCATCACCAAAAACTAAAAATTTAGAACCTGCATAAGGGACATTATTTAATCCTGTGACTGTTACTGGAGTGCTAGGTCCTGCTTGTTTCACTATTTTATTGGCACTATTTCTAATGTTTCGTACATAACCAAACGAAGAACCACATACTAATACATCTTTTTCTTTTAGAGTTCCTGACTGAATCAACAGTGTTGCGACAGGACCTAATGATTTGTCTAATTTAGATTCTAAAACAGTTCCGCTAGCAAAACGATTAGGATCTGTTTTCAATTCTTGTAATTCAGAGACTAATAAAATAGTATCTAACAATTCATCAATACCGTCACCAGTGACAGCACTACCTTTTACATAAGGTGTAGAACCTCCTCATTCTTCTGGAGTTAATTCAAATTCAGATAATTTAGACATTACATTATCTGGCTTAGCACTATTTTTATCCATTTTATTAATAAAAATAATTATTGGTACATCAGCATCTTTCGCATGATCTAAGGCTTCTTTAGTTTGTGGTTTAACACCATCATCAGCAGCAACCACCAAAATCACTACATCAGTAATCATTGAACCACGAGCACGCATGTGAGTAAAAACCGCATGCCCAGGTGTATCAATAAAAGTAATACTATTATTTTTGTCTCGATTAATTGAGTAAGCTCCTATATGTTGAGTGATTCCTCCGTGTTCAGAATCGGTAATGTTGGATTGTCTAATTTTATCTAGTAAAGTAGTTTTTCCATGGTCAACATGACCCATAATAGTAACTATTGGAGGTCGTTTTTTTAATTTACGTTTATCTTCTTCTACTTGTCAATTTTCTAACAAGTTCTCGTGAGTAACCTCAACTTCTTTTTTGAAATCCAGATCAAATTCTAAACATAATTCACCTATTTGTTCTTCAGTTAAAAGAGCATTCTGATTTAGCATCTTTCCTTTATTGAAAAAATATTTAATTGGTTCGCTGACATTTTTATTTATTTTATCAGCAAATTCAATAATAGTCATTTCAGAAGAATAGACAAAAACTCCATCTTTGACTCCAGTATCAATAGATTTTAATTGTTTATTAATATTATCTTTTTGTAATTTAATTTTTTCTTTAAAATCATTATTTTTAGTTATCTTATTTTTACTTGAATTTTTCTTTTTGGGTTTAAAGTTATCTGGTTTTTTGGCATTGTTTTTATTATTTTTAGATAATTTAACAGGTTTTCCACTTTTTTTATTTTCAGTATTTTCTTTAGGAGCGACATTAGTTTTTGGTTTTGCAACAGTTTTAGAATTTGTACTCAATTTATTGGCGATTGGTTTTTCAGCTGTTGGTTTGGTTTTAGAAATGGTTTTTTCTTTTGAAATTGTTTTTTTAATAGGTGCAGAATAATTTGCTTTTGACACTACTTTTTTAGTTTCAGGATTTTTAATTGTATCAACTACTGCTGTTTTTGTTGTAGTTTTTTTAGTTGCAACAGTTTTTTTAGTTACTGTCGGTTTTTCTTTTGACGCAGTTTTAGTTGCCTCTTTTTTTGTTTTTTCATCCATCAGATTTTTTAAGACTGTTTCTTTTTTAGTTATAGTTTTTTCTGTTTCTTTTTTTGCCATTTCCCATCCTCGCTTCTTTTTCATTATTAATTCATACAATTTAATATTTTGTTAGCTATTTGTTTTTCAGCAATGCCAATTGCTTTAATATTTATTTTACCAATTGCTTTTGATAAATATTCTGAATTAACCACAAAAATAAATTTAATATTATAATAATTGCATTTATTAGTAATTTTTTTTAATTGAGTTCCGCCCATATCTTTAGCAATAATGACTAGTGATATTTTTTGTTGTTGAATTGCCTCTAGTAAACGAAAACCTACAAGCACCTTGCCTGCTTTTGTTGCGATTCCTACTCAATTATAAATTTGTGTTTCTTCTGCCATAAAATTTTAATCAACAATATTCTCTTTATTAATTTATTCTTTATTGTTTCTATTCTTTCTAGACCTTGCGTTTAAATTAATCATATCTAATTCATTTTCTTGGACATTACCATTTCAATGAATTGTCATCCCCTTTTCTAAAGCGTCTTTATAACTTACAATATTTAATTTAGATTTAGTTAATTGTGAAACTAATCAAATTGACATCCCTCTTTTTCCAATTGATAAAGAATATTGTTCATCAGGAACGACCACATCATAATGAGGATAATCATAATTATCTTTACCGAGTTCGTTAGTGCTTATTTCTAAATTGTCTTTATTCTCCATTTCTAATTTGTTAATAGAGATAGTTTTAACTGGCGATAAAGCATTAATAATAAAGGTTTGTTTATCTTCTTCTCAAGCGCAAACATCAATTCTTTCATTATTTAATTGATTAGAAATAGATACAATTCTTGAACCTTTATTACCTACACAAGCACCTATCGGATCAACATTAGAATCTGTTGACATTACCGCCACTTTGCTACGTACACCAGGATTTCGAACTATTGATTTAATTTTAATAACACCTTCTAAAACTTCTGGAATCTCTATTTCCATAATTTTCTCTAAAAATAAATTTGATTTTCTTGTAGCTTGAATTTGACCGATATCTTTTGATTTGACAACATCTTCAACATGAAAGGCAATTCGATCACCAGTATGAAAGCGATCACCAGGAATAGCGTTAATTTTTTTTAAAGTAGCAAATGTGCGGTCCACCTTAATTAATCAGTATTCTTCTTCAAAGCGACGTTCAAGAGAGACAACTTCTCCATACATTAATTGTCCAATCATTGGACTATATTTTTCAATTACAGAATCTTTTTCAGCTTCTCTTAGATTTTGTTTAATAATTTGTACAGCAGAATTAATAATTAAACGATTAAATTCTTTTGAGTTAATTTGTTCTAAAACATGATTTCCAACTTTTGCTTCTGGATCAAATTTTTCAATTGCTTGTTCTAAAGATATTTCACCGTATTCATCTTCTACTTTTTCTACTACTAACAATTTTTTAAAAACTCTTAAACCACCTAATTCATTAAAGATGATTTCCAATTCAGCATCAGGATCAAATTTTTTTTCATACACTTTTTTTATTCCGTCTACTACCGCTTCTACTACTTTGTCTTTATCAATTTGTTTTTCTTGTGACAATGTATCTGCTAATTCTAAAATATTTATCTCTTCTAATGAAGGTCCTTTTGTAACGGTTTTCTTTGTTGCCAATGTTTATATTCCTTTCCAAAAATATAAAAAGCACGTTAGACGTGCTTTTTAAACAAACTAATTTAAAATAATTATATTTTATTAATATTTTTTGTCAACCTTAAATAACCTCTTATTTAATCAGTTTTAATTTTAACTCTTTTAACTGTTTAGAATCAATAGCGTCTGGAGAATCACACATTGTATTCACTCCCGATGAATTCACAGGGAAAGCGATCACATCACGAATTGATGTAGTTTCACTTAAAATCATTGTAATTCGATCAAGACCGAAAGCGATTCCACCATGAGGTGGTACACCATAATCAAAAGCTTTTAAGAATCACCCAAATTTTTCTTCAATTTGTTTTGAAGATAATTTTAAAGTGTTGAACATTCTTTTTTGAATTGTCAGGTCATGGATTCTGATGCTTCCACCACCTATTTCATATCCATTTAAAACCAAATCATAAGCTTGTGCTTTTGCTTCTAGTGGATTAGTGTCAAAATTTGATAAATGTTCTGACACAGGAGAAGTAAACGGATGATGTGCACTAGTTAATTTATTTTCTTCATCATCTCATTCAAATAATGGTCATTCTGTAATTCAAACAAATTCATTTTTTCCATTATTATTTAGTTGAAACATATTCGCCACTTCTACTCGCACCGCTCCCATTGCTGGATAAGCATTCTTTTTGAAATCAGCAATAATTAAAAAAGTACCTGTTTTTTTAGAAGGATTAACAATAAGACTAAAATTTTCCAATTCTTCGTTAGTTAAAAACTTAACAATAGGTCCTGAGTATTCATTATTTTCATATTTTATTCATGCTAAGCCTTGTGCTTTATTTTGAGTGGCGATTCTTGTTAATTCATTAATTTGTTTTTTATCAATAATTTTTTCAACGAAAATGGAATTAACAACTTTTTCCTTATTGTTTGCACAACTTTCAAAAATTTTAAATTGGGATTTACGGAAGGCGTCACAGACTACCTTGATTAATAAATCATATCTTAAATCAGGTTTATCTGTGCCGTAATTTTTCATTGCTTCTACATAAGTTAAAGTTTTAAAGGGTGCTTTAATATCAATTTTTTTAATTTTCTTAAAAATATTTTGAAACAATGGTTCAATTATTTTTCTAATTTCTGCAAAATCAGTAAAAGCTATTTCCATGTCCAATTGTGTAAATTCTAATTGGCGATCCGAACGTAAGTCCTCATCACGAAAACATTTTGCAATTTGATAATATCTATCAAATCCAGAGATCATTAATAATTGCTTAAACAATTGTGGTGATTGTGGGAGTGCATAAAATTTATTGGAATTCATTCTACTAGGAATCACAAAGTCTCGAGCACCTTCAGGTGTTGATTTGTTAAGAATTGGTGTTTCTATTTCGATAAATTTATTATCTTGTAAGTACTTACGAATTTCTCAATTAATTTGATTGCGCATTAAAAAAATATCTTTCATTACAGGGCGTCTTAAATCTAGGTAACGATATTTTAATCGAATATCTTCTAGCGCATCGGTATTATTTTGAATTAATAAAGGAGTCATTTTTGCAATAGATAATAATTGTAAACTCTCAACAATAATTTCTATATCACCAGTCTTAATATCTTTATTAATTGATTTTCGTTTAGTCACCATTCCAGATACACTAACAACACATTCTTTTTTAATTTTATTTAGCAGTTCGTTTTCGATTGTTTTTTCATTAATCACAACTTGTGTTAATCCATACATATCACGAATATCAATAAAAGTCATCGCTCCTAATTTACGCACTTTATTAACAAAGCCTGCAATGATTACGTTTTGCTTAACATATTTTAAGTTTAACTCACCACAATTATGTGTTCTTTTCATTATCTGTTTGCTCCTTTTTTTGATTTAAAAAATTAATTAACTCTGATATTGGAATGGAATGTTCTAATTTAGTTGTTTGGTTTTTAATATTAATTTTATTTTGCTTAATTTCATCGTCACCTATAATCAGTGTTCACATAGCTCCTT
This sequence comes from Spiroplasma endosymbiont of Amphibalanus improvisus, assembly GCF_964030645.1. Taxonomy (NCBI): domain Bacteria; kingdom Bacillati; phylum Mycoplasmatota; class Mollicutes; order Entomoplasmatales; family Spiroplasmataceae; genus Spiroplasma; species Spiroplasma endosymbiont of Amphibalanus improvisus. Next base: position 119,785 of record NZ_CAXIPX010000003.1, on the reverse strand, counting down.
TTCGTTCAGAACTCTTAAACTGAGATTTAATATTTCGATCCATGAAATCACAATCAACAATATAATCTTCTCTTCTCAAATCTAACATAATTTTATGCGCTCATAATTTAGCAGCTTTTGACAATGAAATAACATAGACATCAATCATTGGTGGTGACGTTAAATGAACATTATTTTTTTCTAACAACAATAGTAATCGCTCAATTCCCAAGGCAAAACCAATTGCAGGTAGGTTTTGGTTTTTTTCCAATTGATTAACTAATGTATCATATCGTCCGCCACCACAAATGGTAAATTCGCCTTCATCAGTGTCTTGGACAAATTCAAAAACAAAATCATTATAATAATCTAAACCACGCACTAATTTATGGTCCACCACAAAAGCAATTTTTAATTCCGTCAATAAATTTTGAATAGTTTGGAAATAAGTTTTTTGCCCACTAGACAAATAATTCAAAATTGATGGTAAATTTTGAAATTGTTTTTGATCTTTTTTGCAATCTAATAAACGTAATGGATTATTTTTAATTCTTGATTTGCAATCATCACATAATAATAATTTAGAAACTGTTTTCACCAAGTCCTTAGTATATTTTTTAATGGTATTTTGATCACCTAAAAAATTAATCTTTAATCGACAATTTTTAATTTCAAAATAACTCAATAAATGTCACATAATCGTAATAATCTCTACATCTAGATATGGTGATTTTGATCCTACACATTCAATTCCAAATTGATGAAACTGACGTAAACGACCTTTTTGCGGTCTTTCATAGCGGAACATAGGTCCGATATAAAATTGTTTTAATGGCAATTCATATTTATTGTGTAAATTATTTTCTAAGATGGCACGAATTGTAGCGGCTGTTGCTTCTGGTCGTAAAACCATAGCTCTGTGTTTTTTGTCTAAAAATTCAAACATTTCTTTGCTAACTACATCACTAGTATCACCCACCGAACGAACGAATAAATCTTTTGATTCAAAAATGGGGGTCATAATTTCTTTATAATTATATTTGTATATTAAATTTCGAATAATAGTAGATAAAATCATAAACTGCTCAGCGCGTTCATAAAATCAGTCCTCAGTTCCACGAGGTTTAGTTATTTGCATCATTGTTCACCTTAAAATATCTAATAATATCATAACAAAATATTATTGTTTGTTTACTCATTAATTCTTTCTTTTAACATCGTTAACCGTTTAACACTATCTGTATTAATAGCCCTGAGCCATGCTTGGTGTTGACCGATTATTATTAATTTTTGTTTTGACCTGCTAATTGCTGTATAAATTAAATTTTTATTTAACATAAAAATATCACGGAAATTTACAACCAATATTAAATTATTATATTCACTACCTTGTAGTTTGTGGACTGAAGCAGCATAAGATAATTTAATGTCTGTCAATGTATCACTAGGGTATGTGATGATAGTGTTATTAAAATTTGCTCTGATTGTTTTTTTCTTATCTCGTTCAAATACAATTTCTTCAATAATACCAGTATCACCATTATATATATCTAATTCTGGACGATTTTTAGTTTGCATTATTTTATCATTTGGATAAAAAACTTGATTCATAATTTTAATACTTTGATTTGGGGTGTTTACAATTAAATTATATTTTTGAATTTGATCATTAACTGCATCAATGCCGGTTACGCCACGATATTTTGGAATTGCAATTTGGATGTCATTGATTGGGTTGATACCTTCTTGTTTCGTTAACTCTATATAGTTTGTAATCACTTGTTCTAAAATTTCTTGGTCGTCATCGTAATGCAAAAAAGTTACATCTTTTTTATTATCAAATTCAAAATTAATATCAGCAGACAAGACTGAATAGCATAAATCTATAATGTGATTTTCCTCACTTTGTCGATAAACTTGTTTTAAATAAGTAACAGGAAATTTTTTTGAATCTATAATGTCCGCTAAAACATTACCCGCCTGAATTGATGGCAGTTGATTTGGATCACCAATCAAAATTAAATGTTTAACATCTGGCAAATAAGAAATTAAATTCTTAAATAAGATTAAATCAACCATACTTGACTCATCAACAATCAAAATATCAGCCTTGATGATTTTGTCTCGTTCAAAATTAGAGTCGGTATCCGATGGATTTCATTCTAATAATTTATGTATTGTTGATGCATTCATATTGGTTTGTTCTTTTATTCTTTTAGCAGCTTTTCCGGTGGGTGCTGCTAAAAGAATTTTAGGTTTATCATATATTTTATTAAATAAATTAAGCAACCCTTTAATAACTGTAGTTTTACCAGTACCCGGTCCACCAGTAATGATTGAGAATTTATTAAAAACCGCTTTTTTCAAGGCTTCAATTTGCGTTGAATCATAGACAATACTATTACTCTTTTGATATTGTTGAACAATTTCTAAAAATTGTTCATTTTCAATCTCTACAATTTGATTCAACTTGTTTAAAAATTGACTTATTTCATATTCAGCATTGTAAAATCATGGTAAAAAAACTTTTTTATCTTTAAATAATAATAATCCGTTTTCTTTGGCATAGATCAAACCCTCGATTATTGCATTATCGGGCAAATCGTAATTATTTCGATGCGAAGATACAAAATTAACTATCATCTTTTTTAAATCATCAAGTTCTAAATAGGTGTTACCTGTTCTAGCATTGTCCTTTTTTGCAAAGTATCAACCAACATAACCTATCCTTAACTTTGCGAAAGGCTCGCCTACAAAACCTAAAAATAATTTATCTAGCGCATCAAAAGAAGAACTTACAGAATCATCTATTTCTAAAATGGAATATGGATTGACCGAAAGTAATTCTTTAATTTTAGATAAACTATAAATATTTTTTAATTTTTCAAAAATTTTATAATCAATTTTAAATTTATTAAATTTTTGTATTATTTCTTGTTCTTGTTTATTTTCGACAATAATTTTGCATAAAATATCTATTTGTTCTTGTTTCAGACCTTTAATTTCTTGTAATTGCTCAGGGTGATTATCAATAATCTCCAAACATTCTATACCCAATGTCTCAACAATTCGTTTGGCCATAACTGGTCCAATTGACGGAAAAAGTGGCGATGATAGATACTGAATTAAAGATTTATTATCACTGATTTTTTTTTCTATAATTTCAGAAACATTGAATGAAGGTTGGTACTTTGGATTATTTTGTGTTCACGAACCTTTTAGATCGTAAGTTTTATTTTCGTTCATAACTGACAAATTACCTTTGATAGATATTGTTTTTTTATCTTCGGTTTTAAAATGCGCTATTATAAAACCATTATTTGATTCAAAAACAATTTTCAATAATTTTCCAGTTACAGTTTCTAATTCCATAATTCTTTACCTATATAAAAGTTATTTTTTTATTATTTAAATAAATTGTATCAATTACACCGCCACCTAAACAAACATCGCCACTATAAAACACCGCTTGTTGTCCGGGTGATACTGATTTTGCTCTTTGAGGATATTTTACCCAAACTGAGTTTTGATCAATTATTTCTAATTCAATATTTATATCTTTTTGCCGATAACGAAACTTAACTCTAATATTTTTGAATTGATTTAAATTATTATTAATTCAATTCACATTTGTAACTTTGCATTTATCAGATAATAAATAATGTTCATTTTCACTATTTGCTACATATAAAATTTTATTCTCCATATCTTTACCCACTACAAAATAAGGATGTTCAAAACCAGATAAATTCAAACCTTTTCTCTGACCAATAGTGTAGTACATTACACCAATGTGTTGACCAATTATTTTTTTGGTATTAATATCAATAACATTACCTGGTTGATTAGGAATATAATTTTCTAAAAATAATTGAAAATCACGCTCACCAATGAAACAAATCCCTGTTGAATCTTTTTTATTTGCAGTCAATAAATTATTATCAAGAGCAATTTTTCTAACTTCTTCTTTAGTCAAATTAGCTAATGGAAAAATGGTCTGTGACAATTGGCTTTGATTTAATTGGCTCAAAAAATAAGTTTGATCTTTATTTGTATCTTTTGGTTTTAACAATTGAAATTCTTTAACTTCTGGAATATACTGTACTTTTGCATAATGACCCATCGCAATATAATCTGCATGCAATTTAGTTTTTGCATATTTTAGAAAAGCATCAAATTTAATAAACTTATTACATAAAATATCTGGATTAGGCGTTCTTCCATTTTGGTATTCTGTTAAAAAATTAGTAAAAACCATATCCCAGTATTCCTTGCTAAAATCTACCCGATGAATTTTTAACCCCAGATGTTCTGCAATGTTTTTGGCGTCATTATAATCTTGTTCTTGTGGACATATTAAATCATTACTTTTATTACCTAAAATATCATTATTAACATTACTATCTCAATTACGCATAAATAATAATTCAATAGAATAGTCCGGATTTTGTTTTAACAACAATGCGCAAACTGATGAATCGACTCCGCCAGAAATTCCTAAGATTACTTTTTTTGGCACCAAATCACCACACTGTTCTTTTAAAAAATATTATATAATTATCAATTATATAATAACTAATATAATAAAAAAAAGAAATTTAAATTCCTTTTTCAATAATATTATGCCAAGAAAACCTCATGAATAATAAAGCTTGTCCCTAAAATACTAGCTGCCCATAAAACTTGGGATGCAATAAAACTACCACTTCCTACAATAAGTTGTTCATCTTGAATAGCAAAATAACCATAAAATGAATATGAAAACCAAATCACTGAAATTAAATTTAATAAACTTGCAAAGAAAAACAAAACTTTTTTATTCGATGAAACCATTAGTGGTGTGATCAAAATAATTAATAATGAACCTTCGACCATAATATTAAATACCCGACTTGGAGATCAAAAATCAGAATTAGATAAATTAAATAAATTCGGAATAAAACTATCAACTAAAGTATACAAATTATAGTGAATATTCACGACATTTGAACCAGTGAATCATGAAGTGAAAATAAAAGTACTTAACAAACTAAATAACAAACCAATTGGTGCTAACGATCTTCCAGTAGCTAAAATTGGATTTTTTCAATTCAATGCATGTTTTTTACGAACATTTTTAACTCGGGTTTTACCATTGTGTAAAGTTTTAATTTTAAAATTATATTTTAAGTGTTCTCCAGTTTGATATACATTTTCATTGAAACCTCTTTTTTTATCATGATGTGCCAAACGTAAATTTGTTCTTTTAAAAAAATGTTTAATTTTAGCATATCAAGTATTATTTGGATTATACTCTTGAACTGGATTAGATATTCCTTGATAAAATTTTTCCTTAGATTTTTTTAAATCTTCATAATTCAAATCAGTATATTCTATATGTTTTCGAACTTTCATCGCCTTACCTAAGGCGCTTTTTATCTCAAGAGATTCCATGTTAGCTTTTTCACGTTGCTTTTGACTAACAATTTCTCACAATGAACTTGTTGGCTCATTTTTTGTTTTATTTTTAAAGATTGTTGTTTTTTCCTTATCAGTTTTAAAAAGTTCATATTGTGGCAAGGGATTCAAATTGGCATCTAAAGCTAAATTTGGGTTATCGTGTTCATATTCTAATCTTTCTAATTCTTCAGTAGAAAAATTATCATTATGCGAAGGCAAATAGTTGGTTTTAACAAGCGGACCTAATGAATTAGGTGTTTTTTTGGGATCGAAAAAATTATAAGTTACATCTTTTTTATTATTTAAATTGGATTTTTCTTCCTGTAATACATTATCTTTTTTGGTTTCATTTTCTAATTGTTTTCAATATTCTTTATTTAAATCATTTTTTAACTTTTTTTCTTCTTTTGAATCCAAATTTGGTAAATCAAAATTTGCATTAAAAAGATTTTCAGATGTAGGTTCTAATGAATCTGTAACTTCTTTAAGATCTAAATTAAAATCAGTGATGCTATTTTTAACCATTTTATAAACCCTTTTTAATTATTTATTTTATTTTTGCTTAAATTTTTTTTATTTATTTCATAACTATAATGATTATTATTAAATAAATTATTTAATTTATTATTTTTATTATAACCAATATTTTCATCAAATAAAGATTTTTCATCTATCAGTGGAATAAAATTAACACCATATTGATAGTTTGTGTGCAGATTGCCATCCAACTTGCTTTTGATTATTTTTGAATTAGATAATTCATTTTTAACATCAACTTTTTTCATTTTAAGCACCTTAACAATAAACCATATAATATAATTATACTATAATTTCAATGGTTTATAAAATTAAAAATCAAAAGTTAATTGATCGTCTTCTGGTAAATCTCCTAAAGCATTTAATCTTTGAAATTCTTCAATAATATTTTTTCCTACAGAAGTTCTTTTTTTAAAATCAGCAATTGAAGAAAACGGCTTTTCTTCTCTTGCACAAACAATAGAATCAGCAACTGCGTCACCTAAACCATCAATTGCAGTTAAAGGAGGAATAATACTTCGAACATTCCCTTCTTTTTTGATTGTAAACTCACGTGCTGCTGATTCAAAAATTGAAACATTATCTAAAGAAATATCTCTTGACAACATTTCTAATGCAATTTCATAAATGGGCAATAAATCTTTTTCCTTTTGAGTAACACTTTTTTTATTGTCAGAATTTAATTGATTGGTAATGTATTGAATTTTGGTAAACACTGCACTATACCCTTGATGGATAGTTCAAATATCGAACACACTCGAACGTGTTGTAAAATATGTTGCATAATGCTCACAAGGAAAATTAATTTTATACCATGCAATTCTAAAAGCCATCAATACATAAGCTGTAGCATGTGCTTTAGGAAACATATACTTAATTTTTAAACAACTTTTTATATATCATTCTGGCACATTATGTTTTTTTAAAATAGCAATATTATCATCAGTTAAACCTTTACCCTTACGCACTGCTTCCATAATATCGAATGATAATTTAGGATCTAGATTATGATTAATTAGGTAAGTCATAATATCATCACGACAACCTATCACTTCAGAAATATCCACTGTTTTATTTTCAATTAAATCTTTAGCATTACCAACATAAACATCTGTACCATGAGATAGTCCAGAAATTTGCACTAAATCTGCAAAAGATTTGGGTTTAGTTTCAGTTAACATTTGACGAACAAAGTTAGTTCCAAATTCTGGAATTCCTAGTGCTCCTGTGGGTTCATTGAAATTTGGATTTGTGATGTTCAAAGTATTCAAATTATTAAATAAACTAATAACTTCTTTATCATTAGTTTTAATAGTTATGGGATTTACACCGGTAATTCTTTCTAGCATTTTTAAAGCAGTTGGATCAACATGGCCTAAAATATCTAATTTCAATAAATTATCATGAATCGAATGGAAATCAAAATGCGTAGTATATCAGTGTGAATTAATATCATCTGCAGGATAGTTGATTGGACAAAAATCTTCAATTTCATACTCATTAGGAACTACAATAATTCCACCAGGGTGTTGCCCTGTTGTTCTTTTAACCTTTTCACACATTTGAGTTAAACGATCGACCTCTGATTGGCGATAGTCGGTTAATATTTGTTTCGTTTCTAAAAAATTACGAACATATCCATAAGCTGTTTTTGAAGCAACGGTAGAAATAGTACCAGCACGATAAACATACTTTTCACCGAATAATTCTTTTGTATAATTATGAGCTTGTTCTTGGTAATCTCCTGAAAAATTTAAATCAATATCAGGAACTTTATCGGCATTAAAACCTAAAAAAGTTTCAAACGGAATATTGTGGCCCTCACCATATAAATCATTTCCACATTTAGGACATTGAATAGTTTCTAAATCATAACCGCAACGTATATCTTTTGGAATGTCAAAATTAGAAAACTGACATTTAGCACAAATGTAATGTGGAGCTAAAGGATTAACTTCTGTTATTTCTGCCATAGTAGCCACAAAAGAACTTCCGACCGAACCTCGGGAACCAACTAAATAACCACTGTTGATAGATTTTTTCACCAATTGATGTGCGGTTCAATAAATTACACCAAATCCATGTTTAATGATAGAATCTAATTCACGATCCAATCTTTTTTTAATTAATTCTGGAATAATTTCACCATATATTTTTTTAGTATTTTTATAACACAATTCTTTTAATAGATTATCGGCATTATCAATTTTCGGAGTATATAACTTATCTTTAATAATTTGAATGTTTTCAATTTGATCGTTAATTAAATTAGGGTTAGTAATAACGATTTCTTCGGTTAATTTCATATCGTTTAAAAAATGAAACTCATCTATCATTTGTTGGGTAGAACGGTAATATTGATCTGGAAAATCTTGGATCCTTTGTTTGTAGTCAAATAATGGGTGATTAATACCACCTAAACCCTTAGAGTGAATATAAATTTCTCTGATGATTTTTTCATAATCATTAGCGTAGTGCACATCACCTGTAACCACTACTATTTTATTATTTTGTTTTCCTAATTTAATAATTTTTTGAATAGTTTTTTGTAAATCAGTGTTATTAACATTGCCTTTTTGAACTAGATGCTTATATACACTTAGGGGTTGAACCTCAATGTAATCAAAGAAATCCATTGTTTCTATTAGTTCTTTATCGCTTTTATTTAGCGCATCATCAAAAACCTGACCATTAACACAAGCAGAACCAATTAATAAATTATCTCGGACTTTTATAATATCAGAGACAAAAATTTTTGGACTTTTATAAAAACGATCAATATAAGATTTGGAAATTAATTTAAACAAATCTTTTAGTCCGGCTTGATTTTTAACTAAAACTACAATATGTTTTCCATATTGATAATTATAAACAACATCCTTATGGATATTTATAATGTCATGATCAGTTTCTACTTTATAATTATTAAACATTTCATCAAACATTTTTAAAAATAATCTCGCCAATACTTCAGCATCGTAATCAGCACGGTGCGCTTCTGCTTCATTATACTCAACATTATATTTACTACACACTTTACCTAAACGGTAACTTTTTAATTGAGGCTTTAAAGCTCTAGCAATTTGTAAAGTGTCTATTACGACATTATCAAATGGTGGATAACCTAATTTAACAGCTCATGACTGTAAAAAATTCATATCAAAATTGGCATTATGAGCAACTAAGACTGCGTCTTTGCAATATTCAATAATTTTTGGAAAAACTTCTTTAATTGAAGGTTTATCTTTTAACATTTGGTTGGTAATTCCAGTTAATTCAGTTGTAAAACTAGAAATTGATTCGGTTGACTTAATTAATAAATCAATACTTTCTGAAGCACCTTGATTGTACTTTTCTAATGTAACAGCCCCGAATTCAATAATTTCATCATAATTAGAATTCAAACCTGTAGTTTCTAAATCGAAAATAACAAATTTGGTTTCTTTTAAATTCACCCCTTTATTATTTCAACTATACTTAACAACTTCATCAATAATTTCCATCTCTACACCATAAATAGGTTTAATATCAGGAAATTTTTTACTAGTATTATAAATTTCAGGGAAAGCTTGAACATTCAGATGATCGCTAAAGGCAATTGCTTTGTGGCCTAATGATTGAGCTTTTTTAAAATAATCATCTGGTCCAGAAACACCGTCCATAACTGACATTCGAGTATGTAAATGTAATTCAACACGTTTTGTTTCAAATTCATCTTTAATTACTGCCAATTGAGAATCAGTTGATTCTATTTCCTTTGCTATTATCACTAAATCTTTGTCGTATTTGTCGTAGCGAATAGCACCATGGGTTTTAATTCATTGTCCTTTTTTAAAATTAGAATATATTTTTAATTTGTTTTCATCCTTAATAAACATTTTAATTCTAATTGAATTATGATAGTCGGTAATTGAAATAGTTAATATGAATCATCCTGATTTAGTTTCAAAAAAAGAACTATTAAATACTTCACCTGTTACCACAACATCTTCTTCTTCGTCTATTATGTCAGCAATTGAAATTGAATTTTTAGAATTAGATTTATTTTTTGCATTTTTAAAATTATTTTTTTTAGGTTCTGATTTCTTAATGATGGGTTTTAAATTATTTGCATTTGTCACTTGAGTTACTGATTCTTTTTTTTCTACTTCTTCTTCAGATAGCGGGGTTGTTATAAAATCATATTGTAATTGAAAGAAACCAAACTGCTCAAAAAATGGTGTATTATAATTAATTCATTTTTGAATAATATTTTTTTGTACTGAATCATTAATGTCGAAAATAATTTTCTTGTTTATCGAATTAATATTTTCTTGTTTAGTGTATAAAAAACTATTTAAAAATTTGTCATTAGTTTCTGCAAAAAACAAAAAGTAATATTTCAGAACTTCATCATTAATAATTTTTAAATTATTAATGAATTTTATTGCAAAAATATTATTATCAATAACCCTAGAATAAACTTCTTTAAAATCATCCAATGAAAAAATAATTGTTTGAGAAACTGTTAAATGTCATTTTTGATCATTGTTATCAAAAATGACATCACCTTCGATTTTCAATCCATAATTAGTTATCAAATCTAAAGATAAATTTAATTTATTAAATAATTTTTCAAGTTCTCTGTTCATATTCTCACCATGTTATAAATATTGATTTTGTTTTAAATAATTAATGACTTCTTGTTCAATTTGTTTATGATAATCAATTATTTGTTGTAGTTTACACAATTTTAATGGCTTAATAGTTTTAAACAATTTAATTAATAAAAAATTGTAATCATAGAAATTAATTTTTTCTTTTAAATAATAAATCTGTAAAGTTTCATTGATAGAATTTAAAGCAACACTAAATGAATTGTAATGCGCATATTTAACACAATAATTTGCAATAGTAATAACTTTAAAACGATTAGTGTCAATTGGTTCGAAAGTTATTTTTTCTAGTTTACCTAAATCAATTGGTTTCAAGGTAGAATCAATAACTCTTTTTGGATAGGATAACGCATAACTAATAACTTGTTTCATATCTGGATTAGACAGCAATAGTTTCATACTCTTGTCTTCAAATTCTACTGCTGAATGAATCAGTGATTGACGATGAATCACAACTTCTATATTTTTAATCCCAAATAAATGATAAGCTTCAATTATTTCATAAGCTTTATTAACCATGGTTGCTGAATTGATCGAAATTGGTATTCCCATATCTCAAGTGGGGTGTTTTATCACTTGTGACAAGGTTACATCTTTCAATTCAGATATTTTATTATCTACAAAAGGTCCGCCTGAGGCAGTTAAAATAATTTTATGAACTTTATTACCTTCTTCTAAACAAGATAAAATGGCATTGTGTTCAGAGTCTACAGGAATAATTTTATTTTGATTTTTTATTTTTAATGTATTTAATAATTGACCCGCAAGAACCAATGATTCTTTATTAGCCAACAATAAAGTTTGTTGTTGATTACTTAAAATGTGATAACTTCAAATTAAACCAGCGCTACCTTGAATAGCATTTAATTTGAATGCTAATGGATCATTTTTTAAAAATTTATCAATAGTATTATCGCTATGCAAAAATTGAATATGTGGATATTTTTCTTTAATGGAGATAGTTATAACATTAATGCTTCAAACATATTTTATTGTTTTAAAACGTTTCAAAATCTTCATTAGTTCAAAAATATTTTTGCCAACACTAATGCCGACAACATCATATTTTAAATTTGGATTGCGCAAAATAATTTCTTGAGTTTGTTTTCCAATATTACCAGAAGCACCTAATATAAATAGCGATTTATTGTTTACCATTTTACTTTACCTCTTGATCAAATTATAGTTCATTAATTTATAACAAAATCATACAAATAAAATACATTATAAAAAATACTAACGATACAGAATCTAAACGATCTAAAACACCACCATGGGCACCTAATAAATTAGAAAAGTCTTTAACTCCATATTTTCTTTTTACATAAGAAAATAGTAAATCGCCTAACATCGAAAATACACTTAAAAAAATAGGTAAAATCACATATAAAAAGCAACGTAGGCCTAGAGTTTCTGATGGGAAAAAATAATAATCAAAATTCCCAAAAAAGCAAAAAGCAAAGGCTATTCCTATGATTGAACTAGCTATTCACCCAATCAAAGCACCTTCTTTTGTTTTGTTCGGAGAAATTGAAGGTGCTAGTTTATTTTTACCAAATTTAGAACCACCTAAATACGCAAAGGTGTCCGCCGAAATGACTATCAGCATTAATCACAACACTGCAATTCATCCATGGTTTGATAATCCATGATCTGTAGACAACATAATAATATTCATGGCTTTAAAAGCAAATACTAATAAATTACTTAAAGCATAAGTAAAAAACATTATAGAAATTTTATTATCCTTACCTCATAAACCAAGAAGAATATAAATTACTAAATAAATAATGTACACAAAAAATAATATCACATTAATATCACTACTAAAATTAATAGCAGAACCAGGGGGGTATAAAATTTTATCGTAATACATTAATGACGGTGTTAAATACATTAATACAATAAGGAAATATGAAATAATTTTTGGACCTAATGGAATTTTAGTTTTATTTAAATTTAATATTTCTACATTAGCAATTAATAAAATTATTGTATTGAAACTTATAAAAAAATAATTGGCGATAACAATATTTGGCAAATCAATTCATTCAGACGCAATTGCCCCTACAAATAAATAACCTGCTAAACCAATTAATAAAATGATAAAAATAAAAAATCGCGATCTTTTTTTGGCAAGTTTTAATTTAGAAAAAAATAAATCACTTTGTGTTTTACGAATTGATTTTTTTAATTGTTTTTTTTCAGATTTTTGTTTTTCTGAATTTATTTTTTTCAATTCATTAATCTGCGATTTATCCATTAACTTCCTCTTATTCTAAATTTTTAATAACTCTTTTTCTTTTTGCCGAGCTAATTGTTCAATTTCTTTTATAAATTTATTAGTTAAATCTTGAACATCATTTTCCAGAATCTTTACTTCGTTAATGCTCATTTCTTTGTCTTTTTTAATTTTATGCAACGCATCGCGGCGTTCGTTTCGAATTGTCACCTTATAATTTTCGACTTCTTTTAACATTTGCTTAATTATTAATTTACGTTTTTCTTCTGTCAACAGTGGAATGTTGATGCGAATAATATCACCTTGATCATTACAGTTTAAACCTAAGTCACTAGCATTAATAGCTGCGATAATTTGTTTTGTCATTGTTTTTTCATATGGTTTAATCATTAACATACGCGGTTCTGGAGAAGAAATAGCGCAAATTTGTTCTACAGGAGTTGGGGTTCCATAATATTCTACATTAACTCCATGCAATAATGCAGGCGTTGCGCGCCCAGTACGGATTGTTGCTATGTGTTGTTTTAAATTATTTATTACATTATCCATTTTGTCTGTCATTAACTTTAAAATATTATTTTCCATAACTAACCTCCTATAACTTTTGTAACTTTCGCTGTCCCATGTGCTGCTTTATAAATATTATCTTTTTCTGTTACATCAAATACTAAAATATCGATCTTCCCATCCATCGCAAGTGTTGAGGCAGTTTGGTCCATAACCAGTAATTGTTTTTTAATTAATTCATTTAATAAAACTTCATCATATTTTGTAGCTTTTGGATTAGTTTTTGGGTCGTCACTATACACACCATCTACTCCATTTTTAGCCATAAAGACAATATCCGCTTTCACTTCGATAGCTCTTAAAATAGCTGCGGTATCAGTGGTGAAATGAGAAAATCCTGTACCCGCTGCCATAATAACGATATAACCTTCTTCTAAACGTTTAATCACTTTTTTGTGATAAAAAGGTTCACCAATTTTATTAATTTCAATTGCGGAAGTAATTATTACTTTATTATAATTATTTTTCTTAAAAACTGATTCTAACGCCAAGGCATTCATGACAGTTGCCATCATCCCCATATAATCTGCGTTTATTTTATCCATATGGATTTTATCTGCAAAAACACCACGTCAGATATTTCCACCACCAACAACGATACCAAGTTCCATGCCTTCTTCTTTTAATTTAATAATTTGTTTAACAACATCATTTAGTCTTTCGAAAGAATAAAGTTGACCTTTTTCGACACCGCCTAATGACTCGCCTGATAATTTTAATAAGCACCTTTTATATTTTAGCAAAACACAATACCTCCGAATATAATTTTGTATATATTATAAAACAATTTATAAAAAAAATTAAATTTATAGCTAATTTATTTTAATTTTAATTAAAATCTGTATATTTAATTTGAAATACATTTGAGTATTGTAAAAAATTTAAATTCATAATACCAACTGGTGCTTGAATAAAATCATCACCTTTTTTATAGTAAACACACCAGAAATTATTTTTTCAACCTCCTACTCAAGTGGGAGTTTGTGCTTCTGGTGTTTCATTGATATGGGTTAAAATTCCATTATTGATATCGAAAATATCAGAATGTTCTAACAAGGAATCACCTAAATTATTTGCTGTTGCTTCAAACATATAGTCTGCTTGGTACTTATTTTGTGGATCAGTTAATTCATCTATTACAGACACATTAAAATATAAATTTTCGATATCATCTGAATCATTAGCCAGAACATTATATTTAAATAAGTAATAACCAAATAAACCACCAAAAGTAAATAATAAGATTATACTAAAAAATAAGATTGTTTTTAAAATGTTATTTTTTGTGTTATTCACTTTTTCCTTTCAGCAACAAAAAACCTGTCTTTATTGCAGGTGTTTTGTTGCTGAAAAATAATATGTAAGTATTACACCCAGAATACCAAAACATTAAAACATAAATGCAAGTATCCTGACTTAGTTTCTCTTTACTAACTATCCTTCCCGTAAAATATACAGTGGTAACATAGCTTTCATCATCATCACAGTTGCTGGAGCAGTTTAAGAATTTCACTTAATTCCATTTTAAATTATTTATATTGATCTATAAATAATGACATTTATTTATTTAATAAAATAATTATTACTGATTAAACGATAGTTTACAATAAGAAATTAATGTAATTCTGTCGATACATTTTCTTGATAACCAAAAACAATATTATCATTTTTCAATTCATTAATTTTATACATTGATAATGTAAATATTGTTATCGCAAAACTACTTATCAAAATAATAAGAGAAACAATTTCATTTTTACTACTTCATATATTTTGAACTTTCTCATCAACTCCAAAAATATAATTTTTAATCGATGCAGGAATACCAGAGCTAGAACTGTTTCAGAAATTGGCGATACTTTCAATTGAAAATTCACTTAATGTTATTGTTGATAAACACAATAACATTAATACAAAGATTAGCATTAAATATAAAAACAATGCATTACGTGATAAACGATTGAAGTAATGGCGATAAGAATACATCAAGATTGTTAATACATTAGATAAAAATAAAGCAATAAAGGGTAATCATAATATACTAAATAAATTATAATCTACGTTTTGAACAGCATAAGAATAAACTAAAAAATCATGCATCAAATTCGTATCATTAGGTGGTAAAATATATGGTTTGAAATAGGTATATTCAAGAATTTTACTTCGATCAGAATCACCTAACAATATAGATAAAATATTAATTCATTCAGGTAAAAACACGATGCTCAATAATAATACAAAAAAAAGTACTATAAATTGCGAATCCATACTTTTTAATTTATTTACTAATTTAATATTTTGGTAACCATCGATGGATTTCAAAATATTTTTATTTTCAACAAACATACTTTTTTCTTTTGGATTTAATCATTTTACATTTGTGATTGTTTGGGCGAATAAAATAAAATAAAAGGCAAATGAAATCGGAATAAGAAATGCTGTATTCAATCATTGGAAAGCTGGTATAGTTGAACCGTTATTCACGTTATTAAATCAATCATTTAAGGCATCATTTAAAGCAGGAGAAATATTTATATTCAATAAACTTTGTAAATAACTAGTAAAATAAGTTGACTGTGCATCAACATTTAACGGGCGATTGACAATTCATTGATTAATGATCGACACTTCTTGTTCTGCTACAGAAAATAGAATAATCGATATTAAAAATGATATTCAAACAATGATCAAAGAAATCGTAAAACGTAATTTATATTTATTAAAACCTACATCAAAAATATTACTTTCAATATTTTTTAATTCATCATCTTCAATTTTAGAATGAAAAAGTAAAGAAAATAAAATAGCATTGGCAACTAAATAAAAAAAGATAGATAGTGTTAAAAACATTAAAATAGCATCTTTTTTTCATACCCTTGGAATAATTGAAGAAACCACATCATTTTGATCGACTTGGTTTGTAATGCTAGAAAAGTCTAAATAACGAACACTATTAATCTGATTAATGTTTGGATCTATAAGCACCATGACCATAAACATTATAATAGGGACGAATAAAATAAAACTAAACGTTATATTATATTTCAATCTTGTTTTTATTTTTTTAATATTCATTTTAGACCCTTTGGATTCATTAATTATAATTATAGTATAACAAAATTTAAAATAAAAAAATCATCAAATTATTTAATGATTTTTTTATTTTAAATTCAATTATTTAGTATAAACCGAAACTTTCTTCTGATGTTTATTAATCATTTCGTATTTAACAAAACCATCAATTAAAGCAAACAATGTGTCATCCCCGCCTCTTTTGACATTATTTCCTGGATGAATCTTTGTTCCTCTTTGGCGAAAAATGATTGCTCCGGCAGTTATTTTTTCACCATCTGCTTTTTTAGCCCCTAGACGTTTTGATTCAGAGTCACGACCATTTTTAGTTGATCCTACTCCTTTTTTAGAAGCGAATAATTGTAAACCTAAATTAAATTTCATTTGTTTATTCCTCAAATTCTTTTCAATTAATAAATTGTTTATTTTGTTGATATATAGTTAATAATTGGTAATAAAATATTTTGCTTGATAATTGAATATTATCAGAATTAACTAAAATTTTAATTAAAACATAACCTTGTTTTGCTAACAACTTAGTTTGTTTTGGAAATAAATTATCCAAACTATTCATAAAACCGGTTGTAATAGCAGTTAATCCGGAGCAAACCAAATCTTTTCCTAATTCATTACTATTAGCATGACCTTTAATTAGGAAAGAATGAAATAAACCTTGTTTTTTAACAATATCAATTTTTACCATTAAATTATTTTTTTACACTTCCTGATTTAGGAATTGCTTTTTTAATATTATCTACAGGTTTTTTTAAAGTTTCTTTTTTTTCAAGTGCAACCTTAGTTGTGTTTGATTTTTCTACCTTAGTTTCAACAGTTTCAATTTTTTTTGTTATTGTCTTTACTTCTGTTGCTTCACTTTTTGTAATTGCTTTAATTTCTGGTTCGTTTAAGGCTTTTTCAGCGTTAACTGAAGTATTTTTTTGCTCAGCAATTACCTTACCATCTAAAATAAACGATTCTATAAACACTTTTGAATATGGTTGACGATGACCATATTTTTTATGAGAATCTTTTTTAGGTTTATATTTAAATACCACAATTTTTTTTGCACGATCATTTTTTAAAATTACACCTTTTACAGAAGCATTTTTTAAATATGGATTACCAAATTTGGTATCCATCATTAAAACTTCATCAAAAGTAACAGTTTCGTTAGCTTCTAATTCCAGTTTTTCTACAAATATTTCTGTTCCTACAAAAACTTTTAATTGTTTTCCACCTGTTTTGATTATTGCAAGCATTATTTGTTCTCCTCTTTAGTTTAGACTCGCCTTGAAAGTAGGTAATTATCTCATACCATTTAGTTACTTTTAAAAAGAGCGGTTGAAACTAAAAACAACCATTATTAATAATACATAATAAATAAAATAAATACAATATAATAGTCTTTTAAATAAATATTATTACATTGAATTTTGTTTTGCAAATAAATAAATTAAAATTAAAAACCCCTTAAAATAAGGGGTTTTTATAAAACGTTTTTTCTGTAAACAGACTTAAAAAGACAAGATTTATAATTTATATTCATTAATTATGTTTTACAAAATGATACAAAAGGAGTAAACACTTCAAATAATGTTATTTAATATAAATGAAAGAAAATAAACACGAAAATTAATTTAATATTTTAATAATTGCTAATTTTAATATTTTAATATTTTAATATTTTAGTAAAGTTTAAATTTAATATTTTTTTAATAAGAGCGATGATGCTTCATCATCAATGATAATTGTTAAATTTTTATGTTTTTGTAAAATTGTACATGGCCAATTTTTATCGACATTTCCTTCGATCAACTGCTTAATAGCAGTTGCCTTTGACTTACCGTTAGCGATTAAAATAATTTTTTTCGCTTTCATAATTGTCTGAATCCCCATAGAAACAGCTTTTTTCGGTACTTCATTAATAGATTGAAAAAATCTAGAATTTGCCTCAATTGTTGATTCAACCAAATCGACAACAGATGTTTTTGACTCAAAATCAACTGGTGGTTCATTAAAACCAATGTGCCCATTAGTTCCAAGACCCAGCAATTGAACATCAATGCCACCGTGCTCTGCGATTAAATCATCATATTTGCTAGCAAAACCTTCGTAATCACCTACCCCTGTAGGTATAAAGGTATTTTTTTTATCGATGTTAATGTGATCAAATAAATTGACATTCATAAAGTGGCGGTAACTTTGATTATGATCAGGTGATAAACCTACGTACTCATCTAAATTAAAAGTTTTAACTTTACTTCAATCAGTACCTTTATCTTGATGATCTCCGATTATCGCTTCATATGTAGTAATTGGAGAAGAACCTGTTGCTAATCCAAAAATAGTATCAGATTTATTTTTGACTTCTTCAATCATAATTTTAGAAGTCTGTATTCCTATTTCTTCTTTGCTATTTAGAACAATTACTTTCATTTTTTCCTCTTTCGCAAGAAATTAAATTTCTATTTGATAAAAAATAAATAATTATAATTAACCTTTTTTTGTTGGATCAGGGACGATGCCATCTTTGATAGCTTGTTCATACTCTTTAACGATTAATTTGTATTCTAAATATTTTTCCGGAGAAGTGCCAATGCATTTCTTCTTAAATTCATACTTTAGGAATTCTACGATTTCTGCATCAATCAAATTTGCTGCGGCTTCAACTTTTTTGCTTTCAATAAAGTTTTCAATAACATCGAATTTATCATCTCAAGAAATTTGACGTACAAAGTCATACAAAAAATCCGGATTCTTTTTTTCGTAATGAGCTAATGGTTTTTTTGCAAAATCATCTATAAACTTTTGTATACTATTTGGTAACATTTATATTCTCCTATCAAAATACTACTTTGACATTCTAACATAAAATTAAAAATATAAAACATAAAAAAATTAATTATTAATTTTTAACTGAGTTTTATAATGCTTAATATTTTTATTTTTAAATATTTTTTCTGCTTGATTTAAGTATTTCAACATAAGTCCAATTATCGGACCAGAAATAAACATCATAAAAATAGTCCCAAAAACAAAATAGTTATCTCAAAAAATATTTAGTCCTGGAGGATTGTTGATCAATAATGAGATTATTCCTACTGAAGCAATTAAACAGTCAAATAATACTCTCGATACTTTATAATTAATCTTAGTGATTTCACAAAAATTAGCACTCAATGAATTATATGGGCCTAATAATAAATTACTATAAACAACTAATGCTATGCCGAGGCAATACAGTAAAAATGCGCCCATGAAAATCCAAGTTCTAGCGAAAGCGGACATTTGACCAATAGCATCAATCGGGACATACATAGAACTTAAACTAACAAATAATGGTCACAAAAATATAGGTATGATGTCCAGTAAAATCATTGTGACATTCTTATAAATAATTTGTGTGTCTTTAAATTTTAAGTAATTTCTTATTGTAGTATAAATTTTCATAATAGAACCTACAATAAATAAACCAACATAAAGAACAATCAAATACAATGAATAATAATCAGTTATTTGTTCAGGAGTGACAACACCAGTTGTTATATTATGCGATATTACAATGTATGCATAAACTGTAATATCAATTTGCGATAATCCTACCTGAGTATTTAAATATAACGCAATACCTAACCCAAAGATATACACACCAAAGATATACACACCAAAACGAAACAATATTGTTTTTCAATCGTTTTTTCATACTAATTTAATTTCATTTAAATATTTTTTCATTTTCACCACTTTAAAATTAAAAATTAACTTTTTTCTTTTTCACGTTTTTTTTGGTCGCGAATGCTTTTTCTGATGTTTTCTCTTTTAATCTGTTTAGTGACTTTTTTAACTTCAGATTTCATTTTTTTTCGGTAACCTGGTTTAACATTTTTACCACTATTATTAATTTTATAACGTTTGATAATTTTATTTACTTCTATATTTGTTTTATTTTTTTTAATATCTTTTTTAAAATTATTTTTTTTCTTATCTATAATTTTTAAAGAATTTTCATGAATTTGATAATATTTAAAATCAATATTTTTCACTTTAAGTAAGTTTACTAAATCTTGATTGTTTGTATCATACAATACAAAACTAATCCCATTATAATCTCCTCGCCCTGTTCTCCCTGAACGATGAATATAATATTCTAGATTATTAGGTAAGTCTATTGAGATGACATGGCTAACCCCCTCAATATCAATACCACGAGAAGCTAAGTCAGAACAAATTACATACTTATATTCTAAATTTTTAATTCTTTTCAAAACTTGCTTTCGTTCCCTAGGTTGCAATCCACCATGAAGGCGAACAACTGATAAATTTAATTCCAATAACATATGATAATATTCATCAATATTTTTTTTATTATTAATAAATATTAAGCATAGATAAGGATCGAATGTGTTTAATATTTTTTTTAAAATAATTTTTCGTTCCTGATGTTTTGTGTGAATTAAACGATGCTCTATGTTCTTATTGACTAAAGAATCTTTAGAAGTATTGACAATTATAGGCTGGTTCAAGTATTTATTAAGAAAGTTTTTCATTGAATGATCGATTGTCGCAGAAAATACACTCGTATTGATATCTTTTCGCATTTTACTCATTAATAATTCAAGATCTTCAATAAAACCTAAATCAAAAATCATATCACATTCATCAATGATAATTTGATTTGCATTGGTTAGAATAACTTTTTTAGAATCATAAATATTCCTAATTCTTGTAGGAGTACCGACAATAATCTGAGGATTTAAATTATTAATATTGTTAATTTGGCGTTCAATATCTTTACCACCAGTAAAACAACTAACCTTTAATTGTTTATTGATATTGGCGAAAAACTGGATATTTTTGTAGATTTGTTGTGCAAGTTCTCTGGTGGGAACAAGAATAATTTTTTGAATTTGATGATTATCAAATTCAATACTTTCTAACAAAGGTAACAAAAAAGCATGTGTTTTACCTGTACCCGTTTGAGAGGTGCATATTACATTTTTTCGTTTTAAAATTTTACCAATTACTAAACTTTGACATTGTGTTGGTTTTTTAAATCCTAATTTTTCAATTCCTTCGTTTATAAAATCTTTAAAATTATAATCACTAAATAACATTTAAATTTAAGAATTTAATTTAATATTTTTTTTAGATTTTGAAGGATATGGACCTTTATTATTGTCAATTAATCTTAAACTTAAATTTTGTAAATGAACATATAGGGCACCTGTTCCCAAAAGTATACTTAATACGGCGACAAAAGCAATCAGGAATCAAATATAACCCGGGATACCAAAAGTTGTAGTTGTAACATCTAAAAAGAAATAATTAAAATATTCGGGATTAGAAGTAGTTTCTGATATTTCATTAAAAGTTCCAATTAAAGTTCCGCGTATCATAGCCATAATACATCATAATAAAGGATAAGAAATATATATATATACTTTCTTTTTCATGAATTTTTTAACATCTCATGATTCACGATTTTCCATTCATAAAATTACATATAAAACAAATAATATTGGAAATAAACCATGTTCCCATTCTGTAATAATTCAATCTAATGCTGAAACACCACCCGCGCTTAACATAGCAGGCAATAACATACTATTAAAAATTAAGGCTGTTATTGTTATATATATTGCTATTGGTGTTGCAATATCTTGTGAAATTATTTTTCATTTACCTTCTTTATTGTGTCAAATACCAGCAATCAAGAAAAATAACAAACAAAAAATGTTAGTCTGAATTGTAAAAAAACTAAAGTAATATTGTGTATATGTATATGCGTTGCTATAAAAATAAGCAGTATTGCCATCAATTAATGCATCATTGTATAATTCTTGTAAATTAACAACTCCATAGATCCAAGAATATAACAGGAAGCTAATTCCAATACCTGCACAAACTAATTTAAAAATTATTTTTCAAATTTGCTCTGCTCGAATTTCTTTAAAATTAAAAATATTATTTTGCGTTTTTAACATTCTTTTTACCTCTTTGATTTTTTCAAGACTCAACTCATTTATTCTTTAACTCTAAGTAAGTTTTATTAGCACTTTCCCTCTTAGCTTCATTTTGTTTTAAAATAGCATCATAAACCTTTTGATCTATTTTTTTTTGAGTCAATAATTTATAAGATTTTTTTTCATCTTTTTTTGTATTTTTGTAATTTTTTTTACGTTTATTAATTGCATCTATAAATTCAATTGATTTAGGTCTTGTGATTGCGAAGGATAATTTTATTGTAATTGGAATCCCGATTAAAGATAAAATTGGTATTGCACAAAGTAATAAAGATGCCGTTGCTTGAACAAATGGATCAATTGAGACACTAGAGGAATTATGTGAAGAACTAGGTAATCATATCCAATCGATATCACCATTGGCAATATATTCTCAACCAGTTAATCCACTATTGCTGACACCTACACCTGGTACAGATAAAATTATTATTGAACAAAATAATAATAACCCAATTAATGATCACCAAATAATAATAAGAATTTTAGCAATTTTTTTCATTAATAAAAACTTTCTTTTAATTAATGAAACTATTATATCATTTAATTAAAAAAACTTTTTATAAAAATAAAAAGTTTTCATGCAAATAAATCAAATTTTTCATTAATAAATTATCTTTTTTTAGAACGCCCTGATTTTTTATCCTTAGAACAAATATCGGCGTATTTTTGAAGTGTGTAATCAACAGATAATGCCAATCCTGGTCCAGTCTCTCTTAACGCCTTTTCAACACTTTCTTTTTTTAACAAAATAGGGTCCATTTGATAATTAATGTCATAAAATCCTTTTTCAGGAGATCATGCAGTTCCAAATGTATAGTTATTAAGTTCATCTACAGCATTAACCGAAATTAATCTTGCTTTAGTTGCGTTATTCATTGAAGATTCAATAACTTTATTTCATGCATTTTTTTGCATAATTTGATTTTGTTTTGGATTTTTACCAGAAATACCTTTTCTATGATTTTTAAATTTTACTATTTCTTCGATATTGTCTAAACAATCTATACAAATTTTTATAGAATTAGTAACAGTGATGTCATCACGTAATTTGTAGCATCCATCACATTTCCCCACTAACATAAATATCTCCCCCATAGTAAATCCATATATAATGTATAATATAATTATACTTTATTTTTGATAATTAATCTATAATAATATATAATTATTATTTATATATTATCGGACTTTTAATGTCGTGCTTTTTAATGCTAATGTCATCTTTCAAAAATATTTTTTTCAAAATTATATCCATATCGTTAGTGAAATAATTTTCCATAAAATGGTTTAAAACAATAACGCTATTTTTATTTTCATAAGATAAAATTCAGTCATTTCATTTCATTTCTCCTGTTATAAAAACATCAATTTCATCACTTTTAATTTTGTTTATCAAGTCACCTCCAGCACCGGCACATATGGCAATTTTTTTTATTTTTTGCTCATTATCCCAATTTAAAAACTGTACGTAAGGAATATTAAATATTGTTTTTAATTTTACTATCAGATCGTCAAAATTAATTTCTTCTGGCAATTTACCATATTTTATAAAATTAATATTCCTATAACTTTTTACATCTTCACACTTTAAATCGTCCAATATTTTGCTATTCATCCCTTTTTTTGAGGAATCATATTGAGTGTGTAGACCGTAAATAGCAATTTGATGTTTTTGTAACTGCTCTATAATTTTATTTTTATACTTTAATTTTATTTTTTTAATTTTTTCATTAAATAAAAAGGGATGATGTGAAATTATTAGGTCAATTTTATTACTAATAGCATCATTCAAGACTGCTGTTGTTAAATCTAAGCAAATCATAATTTTTTTTACTTCAAATTTATTTTTGCCGTATTGTAATCCCGGAAAATCTCATTTGGCAGCCAATGCAATGGGAAACTCATTTTCAATTTTTTTAATCACTTCTTTTAATTTCACTATTTAAACCTTCTAAATAATATTTCTTAATTTTAATTAATTCATTTTCAATTTTTTTATAATTAGAAATTTTTGCATTCATTTTTTTTAATGTAAATTCCATCTTTTGAATAATCTGTTGGTTTTTTTCAATATATAAATCAGGGTAATTTTGAGCAAGTTTTAAACCCATATAAATTTGATAATCTGATTTTATTTCTTCTCCAAATTGTTTATTTAAAATAATAATTTCATATATTAAATTATTTTCCTTTATTAACATTTCTTTTTCAATTAAATAACCATTTTCAACAGATCATTTTCTGAGTTTATAACTTTGATTATTTGCATTTAGTATAAAACGATTAATTTTTCGATTATTATCCTTCAATATTTCCAAAATGGTATTAGCGCCCATTCCAGCTATTACACAAGTATCTATATTAATATTTTTTAATCATTTTAAACCAAATTCTTTAATTAAGATAATTGAAGAATTTGGTTCTAAAAATTTATCAATATTTTTTTGCGCTTGGTCTAAAGGGCCTTGACAAACATCAGTAGCATAAATGCTATTTGTGATTTGGTTCAAAAATAAAAAAATTGGAACTAAAGCGTGGTCAGTACCAATATCTGCGATTATTTCATTTTTATTTATATTTTTACCAATCGTTTCTAATCTTTTAGAAATTTTAAAATTCATGTTATCCCTTAAGAAATACTTTTAATGCTGCTGAATTATTAAATTTAAATTTATCAAATGCTTTTGCTTCAATTTGACGCACTCTTTCGCGAGTGACCTTAAATTCTTTACCTATCTCTTCTAATGTTTTAGGTGAATCATATTTAGATAAATGATAATTTAATTTTTTATTATTTTTTAATTCAGAAAAGTTAACCACTGATTTTTCTAAGTTTTCTAAATTATTAATAATTTGATGTAATTCTAATTGCTCATCGCCAAAATCACTATATTTAGATAATTGTAAAATTTTTTGAAGATCTGTAGGCATTATTCCATAGCGCATACGCAACACTTTTTCTTCTCTTGGCGACAATATTTCATCAAAAATATTATCAATTGTTTCTTTTAATGCTTCGCGTTCTGTAAATTCAGAAGGTCCAGAAGTTTTGTCATCTTTAATTGTATTTAAAAATGTTGATTCCATCTCATCATCTTCCTCGTCAGAAAATGCGATATTTTTACCAAAATTATAAGTTTTTGAATTAACAGTTTTTTCTGCTTCATTTATTGTCAATTGATCAATATCATAACGATAATATTTTCTAGGATCTTCACTTTGCTTTTTCATTTGTTCATAAACATGTACAGGTATTCGTATTATTCTAGATTGATTCGCAAGCGCTCTGGTAATTGATTGTCTAATTCATCATGTTGCATATGTTGAAAATTTAAAACCTTTTCTGTAATCAAATTTTCCAACAGCTTTAATTAGACCAATATTACCCTCTTCTATTAAATCAGAAAAATCTAAACCACGATTAACATATTTTTTAGCAATAGAAATTACTAATTTCATATTAAATCTAATGATTTTATCTTTGACAATTTTAGCAATATTTCTGTCAGGAGATTCTAACAACTTAAAAAATTCTATTTCTTCATTTCGTGTCAAAACTTTATTATAACTTGGAGAAATAGAATGTGTTTTAAAAATATTATTTGTTGTAATATTTTTAACAAATTCTGTATTATTGGTATCCTTTGAAATTAATGAAATTTTTTCAGCATCACATAAATTTTGATTAAAATTAATAGTTTGATTATTTTCTAAAGTTTTTAAATTAACATCAGAATCAATTAATTTTTCTAAAAAATCAAATATTATTTTTTCGTAATCACTATAAAGAAACTCTTTTTTTCAAAATGAAATTTTTGATAAATTGTGTTTGTTGAAGTCATTTATTTTATCTTCGATATAATTTTCAAATAACATTAAAATTTTCTCTTTAAATTTTAATGTTAAATTAATTTTAGTTATTTTATTGGTTTCTAAAATTTTATCCATTAATATATTTTTCCTTAATAATTAATAAAATCATTATTAAATTTTGATAAATTAATTAAATTATCCCTTAAAAAAATCTTTTAAAGCTTTTGACTTTGTTGATGAAGTATTTGATTTAAATTTACGGATAGTCTTTGATTCTATTTGACGAATTCTTTCACGAGTGACCTTAAATTCTTTACCTACTTCTTCTAATGTTTTAGGTGAATCATATTTAGATAAATGATAATTTAATTCTTCACTTTCTTTACTTTGGGCCAATTCAATTGGTGTATCATAGTGAATCTTTAATTTTTTAATAGTTTCAAGTAATTGATTTAATTTAGGATCACCACATTCTGTCGCTAACCTTATAACCACCCTTAAACGAGTAGGTAAAATTCCGTAACGCATACGTAACACTTTTTCTTCTCTTGGCGACAATAAAGTACTAAATACTTCATCAATCACCTCTCTTAGCGCTTCTCTTTCGGTGAATTCGTTAGGAGAAGTAATGTCTTTATCTTCTACAAAATCACCAAAATGCGTGTCTTCTTCATCACCGATAGGTTTTTCTAAAGAAACTGGTTCGATTGAAAGTCTTTTGATTTCTCTAACCTTATCAGCTGTCATACCTGAACCAGTTTTTTTAGCGATCTCCTCATTTGTTGGTTCTCTGCCTAAATCTTGGGTTAACTGTCTTTCGATTCTAATTAATTTATTAATTGTCTCAACCATATGAACAGGAATTCTAACAGTTCTTGCTTGGTCAGCAATAGCTCTGGTAATTGATTGTCTAATTCATCATGTTGCATATGTTGAAAATTTAAAACCTTTTCTGTAATCAAATTTTCCAACCGCTTTAATTAGACCAATATTACCCTCTTCTATTAAATCAGAAAAATCTAAACCACGATTTAAATGCTTTCTCGCCACTGACACCACTAATTTTAAATTAGAATTAATCAATTTATCTTTACCATATTTATATTCCGTTTCATCTTCTGAATCTAGCATTTTTGCATATTTAATTTCTTCTTCTTGAGTTAATAATTTGCTACCACCAAGAATATTAAAATATGCCTTAATTATATCAGTAGTCTTTGTTTCGTTAGAGACACCATAATTACTTTTAAATTTAAATAAAACTTTACTATTTTCCTTAATATTTTCTTCGATAGTATCTTTTAATTCTTCATCAGTCATTTTTTCATCTAAATCAGAAAAATCAACATTTGCAGAAATTAATTCTTGGAAAAATTCTGACAATAATTCTTCATCAACTTTGGGAAAAAATTCAGTAGTTAAAGATAATAATTTTTGTTGATTAATAACATTTTTATTTTCTGATAAGTAATTATTAATATATTTTTTAAATTCACCAAAAGAATTTAATTTTTGTATGTCTGTTTTTTTTAACGTCTTAGGCATTAAAGTCTCCTTTAATATTTTTGGATAAAGATATAATTTGCTCACTAAGTTTTAGTTTATCTTGATAATTAACAATATTTTTTAATTTCTTTTTCAAAATATCAATTTTGATAATTTCACTATAATTATCAATTTGAAGTTTATATTTTAAAAGAGTGTCTATTGATTGTGGTTTATTTAACAAGAATGCACTCATAATTTGTTGGATTAAACCAGAATAAGTTTTGTAACCTTTTTCATAATCTTTAATATTTAAACTAAAAACATCAATATTATCATTGTACCACAAATTAACACTATCAGCAATCAGGCCTAATAAAGGAATGTTAAAATGTCCAATTTGATTCTGATAAAAATCATTCACCTTTTTACTTTTACAAATTCCTAACAATAATTTACATTCCAAATTAAAAATATTAACACCATATTCTTTTTTTAAATTATAAAAAACTTGGTCATCACTTTTTAGTTCATCATTATTATTCTGATAAATATTAGAAACATCAGAAAATTCGTTTAAAAAATAATCTTTATTGGCATTACCTAAAAAATCTGGTTCTTCTAAATCATTATATAATTTATTGTCCGCAATTGGATGTTGTAGTAACTTTATTTTATCAAAATTTTCTACTGCATGAATTGTTTTTTTAGGTAATTTATTAGTTAAAGCAATAAATTCATTTCATAAATCATCAAAATTTTCATTATATTTTTCACTAATATTAATAATAATTTTCTTATGATTACGATTAGCAAATTCACCTTTTTCACTATAAAAAATTAAAAAATAAATTGTTTTTAATAAACTTTGATTATTAAAAACTTCATATTTTCATTTTTCTAAAAAATAATAGTAGTTTGCGATCGGGTTTGCAACTAATTCAATTACATGATTTTTAGAAAATTTTTCAATAATTTCTCCAGGATCCAATTCAGTTTTATTATTAACCATTTTAATTGTAAAACCATTTTCAATTAAAATTTTTGTAACTTCTAGAGAAGCTTTTATCCCAGGAGTATCACCATCCAAAAATAGAATTATGTTATTGGTGATTTTTTTCAATTGATTAATATGATATTTACTAAATTTAGTGCCCATTAGTGCTAAAACACTCTTGATACCTATCTGGTTCAAGGCGATAACATCCATATAACCTTCAACTATAACGACACATTTATTCATTCTAATTTGGTTAGCAGCAATATCTAAATTATATATCAATTCACTTTTTTTAAATACTAAGGTTTCAGGCGAATTTAAATATTTTGCTAATTTTGACTCTTTATCAATTATTCTTCCAGAAAATCCCACTATTTTAGAATCGGCATTTTTCAAAGTAAAAATTAATCTTTGATCAAAAATAGGAAAATAATTGTTATCCGTCTTTTTTAATAATCCAAATTTT
Source organism: Spiroplasma endosymbiont of Amphibalanus improvisus (assembly GCF_964030645.1). Lineage (NCBI taxonomy): Bacteria > Bacillati > Mycoplasmatota > Mollicutes > Entomoplasmatales > Spiroplasmataceae > Spiroplasma > Spiroplasma endosymbiont of Amphibalanus improvisus. The sequence continues at coordinate 90,507 of NZ_CAXIPX010000003.1, read as the reverse complement.
AACATTTCATCATAAGTTACATTATTTTCTAACATAAAAGGAATAAATTTAGAGAATTTGGGACAATAACCAATCATAAAAATATCAAATGAATCTTCAGTTATTTTTCGCTTTTCTAAATATTGGATTGCCACTTTACCCAAACTAGAAAATAAAGAATTTTGAAAAAAGATAAACGCTAATTCATTAACTTCAAAAATTCTATTTTGTTTATCAGAATATTTCGAAGTAAAATTATTTATATCGTTTCCAACTATTGCAATCCCTAATTCTTTGGCTAATTTTTGAGCTGCCGAAGGGAATGTGATTTTTTCAAATTCTTGCACAAATCTAATGATGTTCCCCCCTGCATTACAAGAAAAGCAATGATAAATTCTCTTTTCTGAATTGATATTTAAACTCGGTGAAGAATCACTATGAAATGGGCAAAGTGCTAAAAAATTTTTACCACTTTTTTTAACATCCAAATATTTTGAAATAACATTCACAATGTTAGTTTCATTAATTATTTGATTAATAATTGTTTGAGATATAAGCGGCATTAGAATTGTCCTTAATTTTAATTATTAACTAATTTTTTCAATGTTTCTTTTAAAGATACGATAGAAATTCTTTCCTGATTCATAGAATCACGATCACGAATTGTAACTTTTTTATCATTTAATGAATCAAAATCAAAAGTAATGCAAAATGGCGTACCTATTGCGTCCTGGCGACGGTATCTTTTACCAATATTACCCGATGTATCAAAAGTACAACGAAATTTAGGTAATAATTTTTTTCATAATTCCATAGCATTAGCGTTTAATTGTTTTGATAATGGCAATATTGCAAATTGATATGGCGCAACTATTGGTTTAAGTTTTAACAATGTGCGTTCTTCATTATTTTTTAATTTTTGAACACTGTATGCATCACAAAGCAATGCAAAAATTAATCTATCTACACCAACAGATGGTTCAATAACGTATGGCAAATATTTTTTATTAGTTTTCGGGTCAAGATACTCTAAAGATTTCTTAGAATATTCTTGATGCCTCTTTAAGTCAAAATCAGTTCTGGATGTTAGACCTCATAATTCACCGATTCCAAAAGGAAAGTTATACTCAATATCCAAGGTTTTTTTAGAATAATGAGATAATTTTTTTTCGTCATGTTCTAGATAAGAAATATTTTCTAAATTAATTCCTAAGTTTTCTAAAAAATTAATAATTTCCAGTTTTCAAATTTGAAATCAATCTGTTTTATCGTTGGGTTTATAAAAAAATTCAATTTCCATTTGTTCAAATTCACGAGTTCGAAAAATGAAGTTACCCGGTGTAATTTCATTTCTAAAACTTTTTCCAATTTGACAGACACCAAACGGAACTTTTAAACGCATACTTCTTTGAATGTTTTTAAAGTTAATGAAAATTCCTTGCGCTGTTTCTGGTCTTAAATAAACTTCAGATTTTTTATCACGAATAACACCAATTTGTGTTTGAAACAATAGATCAAATTCCCTAATTTCACCAAAGTTTGCTTTTTTACATGAAGGACAAATAATTTTTTCTTTATCAATATATTCTTTTAATTGCTCATTGCTCAACTTAGAATAATCAAAATCTGGTTTTTGTTCTTCAATCAACTGGTCTGCACGATACCTACTTTTACATCCGTTACAATCAGTCAATGGATCTGAAAAATTATTTACATGACCCGAAGCCTCTCACACTTTTGGATTTAATAAGATTGAAGAATCTAATCCAACATTATATTCATTTCTAGTGACAAAAGTTGTTCATCATAAATCTTTTATCAGTCTTTTTAATTCTACTCCTAACGGACCATAATCTCACGTATTTGATAATCCGCCATATATTTCTGAACCTTGAAAGAAAAAACCAAACATTTTTAAATGTTGGATTATATCATCAATTTTATATTTCATAATTGCTCCTGTGATTTTGGTAATAATAATATTTTAAACTATAAATTAAATAATTAAAATTTTTTAAAATCATAATTGCTTAATTTATATAAAGCCGCACTCATATAACCCAATTCTTGGTCTAAAATATTTAAAATAATTTTTTTTAGAATTAATAAATCTTTATTAGTGATGTGTATATATTTTATTTTTTCAAAAAAAGGAACACAATTTCATAAATTCATAATTTTTAAAATATTAATGGAAAATATATAATCATCATTTTCTAAACAAAAATTACAAATAAATCCTTTGTCCTTTATAGAAAAAGTAGCGATCGGGTTTTCTTTTGAGCATCTTACACATGACTTATTATGGAAATCAAAACCGCAATATTTAAATAATTTTCAAACTGTAAACAAAGCTATTGTGACAGTTTTGTTATCATTTTTTAAAAAAATAATAATATATTCCAAAAAATCTTTTAGTAACCGGAAAATGGTGGGATATTTTTGGTGTGTGTCAAAATTTTTATTAATTAAATCTGTAATTAGAGAGACTCAAATATAAGAATCATAATTAGTGCTAATTTGTATATTTTCTGTAATTAAAGTACCTGTCTTTAATTTTGATAATTTATCTTTATGTGGAGATAAAAATAATTCAAACTCTGATAAATTAAATAATCCAACTGAATATTTATTTTTGCTGTTTAATTTTCTGACTCCATTAGCATAAAAAGATAATTTGCCTTTTTGTTTACTAAATACAGTTATTACTTGTGCATAATCATCATAATCATAATTACTTATAACAATCGCATCAATAAAGGTAGTCATTAATTAATAACTTTCTTTGTTATATCCTAATTTTTTCAAAACACTAGATTTATTTCTTCATTTTTCTTCAACTTTTACAAATAAATTCAAAATAATTTTTGTGTTTAATAAGTTTGATAATTCTTTTCGTGACTGATAAGTAATTTTTTTTATCATATTTCCATTCTTACCAACTAAAATAATTTTCTGACTTTTCCTTTCGACGATTATAGAAGCAGAAATAATAATTGTGTTTTCCTCCGGCAGGTCTTCTTGACTTTCCACCATTACACCAACAGAATATGGCACTTCTTCTTTAGTTAACATTATAATTTTTTCACGTATAATTTCTCGAATTAAAAACTTTTCAGGTTGATCACTATAAGTATCATCGGGATAGTATTTTACACCCTCGGGTAAGATTTTTTCTAATGCTACAATTACTTTTTGCAAGGATTCTTTATGATCAGAAGAGATTGGAATAATTTCATTAAATTCGTAACGATTTTTTCATTCACTAATTTTTTCTAAAATAATTTTATTATTAACTAAATCTGATTTAGTTAATAATAAAATAGTTGGTATCTTTTTTTCTTTTAAAATTTTTAATAAAAAATTATCAGATTCACCAATATGCTCGTTTAGGGGAGCGAAAAATAAAATTATGTCAGATGATTTTAGAGATTGAAGGGAACTACTGTTCATATTTTTACCAAGTTCATGTTCTGATTTGTGAATCCCAGGTGTATCAACAAAAATTATTTGTTTGTTTGTATCATTTAAAATTCCACGAATTTGATTTCTAGTAGTTTGAATTTTAGGGGTAACTATTGATACTTTTTTGTTTAATATCGCATTCAAAAAAGTGCTCTTCCCAACATTGGTTCTACCTAACAAACTTACAAATCCGGATTTAAAATCTTTTTTTTGATTATCCATTTAAATCAAATCCTCACCTTTAAAAGCTCACGGTAGTAAGTCACTCACTTTTATTTCTTTGTAATCCCCATTATCTTTAAACAAAATAATTTGTATTTCTGGATTCATTGTTTCATTAATAAATTGACGACACATTCCACAAGGAAAAGTGAAGTCTATTGAGGAACCTATTAAATACATTCTGACAATTTTATTTTTTTTATAACCTTGTGAATAAACTTGGCTAAGAGCTGTTCTTTCGGCACATATTCCAACAGGATATGACGCATTTTCTACATTAACACCATAAATTAATTTATTACCTTCAACTTCCACAATTGCTGCAACTTGAAATTTAGAGTATGGAGCATATGAATTTTGTTTCAATTTTTTTAATCTTTTAAAAATTTCGTTTTCTATTATTGCCATAACTCTCCTATTCTTTTATCTATTTATAGATAAATTTTTTAAAATTTGATCTTGATATCCAAACATTATTTTTTCGTCTGCTTCATTAATATGATCATAGCCTAATATATGTAATAAACCATGAAGAAATAAAAAGGCTAATTCTCGTTCCAAAGAGTGTCCATACTCTTTCGCTTGTTTTTCAGCTTGTTCAAAACAAATAAAAATATCTCCCAAATACATTGTATTCTTATCAACTAATTGCAAAATATTATCTTTCATTTCAAATGACAAAACATCAGCAATATAATCTTTGTTTCGATACTTAACATTTAAAGACACTTGCATTTTTGGGTCAACAATATTTAGAGATAATTCTAATCGCTTTTTTATCTTTAAAGTTTTTTTAGTTTCTAATAAAATTTTATTTCAATTGTCTTCAAAATTATTGATAAAATTTTGAGTATGATTAATAATGCTAAATGTATCTTCCAAGTTAAACCACCTTGTCAATTATACATTAAAAATTATTTCTAAAAAATAATTAAAAAATGAAATTTGTCCAACTTCTAAATAAGCATTAGTGTAAAGTGTGTCCAAAATATTTGCATCAAGATTTTCTATAATAATATATTGATATTCTAATGATAATTCGGAATTAATATAAAATCATTTATTGTCAATTTGATATTTAATTAAAGCATTTTCCGGTAATTCATAAACACTTTCATCAGGAACAAAAATAATTATCGACTCTGATTCGCCATCACCATTATTTTTAATCGTTAAATAACCATTTATTATTTTAGGCATATTTAACATTATTAGAATTGAAATTAAAAATAATGCAGCGCCAATGGCAAAAAATAAGATTCAAAGAATTTTCTTATTCATTACTAATTTTTTCTAAATCAATAATATTGCTAAAATATTTATGTAGTTCCTGATCGTGACTAGCATAAATAATTAATTTATTTTTTTTCATTTTAAATAATAATTTTATTAATTGTATTTTTAATTGATGGTCAACATTACTTAAACTTTCGTCAAATATATACAAATCACGTTCTTCGAGTAATGCACTGATAAAAATAATCACTTGTTTTTGACCTTTACTGAGATTTTCGCCATTATTAAAACAATTTTGTTCTAAGTTTAATTTTAAACTTTCTATAATATTAATGATTTCAAAATTATTTTTTAATTTATCCATGTTTTCCTTATTAAAATTAATTAAATTATCTAGTATCGTTCCGTTAAAAATATAATCACTTTGTTCAATCAATAAAACTTTATTAACTCAACTGACATTGTTTATATTATTTAAATCATATTTATCGTTAATGATAAGAGAACCTCCATATTCATTATTACCATAATTAATAATCTTTAATAATGTTGTTTTACCAAAACCGCTAGGAGCACGAATAAGAGAGTTATCACTAATTCTAAAATTTAAATTTTTTAAAATTGGTTGGCCATCATATTCAAAATTTATATTTTTAAAATCTATAGTATTAATTTTTTCGTTAAAAATAGTTTTGATTTCATTGTCTTCATAAAATAAAATTGGTTCTACACGTTTAAAGGATAAATTATATTTATTTCGATCCAGAATATAACCTGAGACATTGATATTAAAATCTATTAAATAACTTTTTAAAGCGCCGCATAACATTAAATCCCCTAAATTCATTTGTAAATTTAAAATATAGCTAAAAGAAAAATAATAAATTAATAAATTAAAAATTTGGATTGTTAAATTTTGATACATTATTCGACTATTTCTTAAATATGTTAATTTATAAGCACTCTTATTCATTGATTCAATTTCATTAATTAAATTTATAAAAAATAAATTATTTAAATTTCTATTATAACGATAATTATGGGAATAAACATATTCTAAAAAATAATTTTGAGTTGATAATGATTGTTTATAATAATTATCGTAATATTTTTTATTAATTTTAATAAAGAGATATGTTATTAAAAAGGTTGCAAGATTTTCAAATAAAGTAAAATAGAATAAAATGGAGTTAGTTGTTACTAAAATAATTAATGAAAATAACATCATTATAAATGTAAATAATAAGTTTAAAAAATCAACACTAATAAACCTTGCTAAAATATTAATATCTTCAATTCTTTTAATTCATTGCGAATTATTATTTTTTTGATAATTAATAGGCTTTAATCTATTCACTTTTTTTCAGAATTTAATTTGCATCTCTTTATTAATTTTTAAATTAAATTTAATAACAATATTTTGAAATGCTAACTTTAAAAAACTTTTAATTAATATTAAAAAGAAAAAAATAAAACAAATACTAAAAATTTGGTTTACATTATGTCTGGTCAATAAATCTAAATAAATTTTTATAAAACCTTTATTTAGAACTAATAAAATATTGATTATGACAGCTAGTGATACAGCACAAATAATAAATAATTTATAATTTTTTAAAAATATAAAAATTTGATTTTTCTGAAAATTAACTTTTTCTTGTTTTTCAGGGATTGCAATAATGTTTTTAAAAAATTTGTAAAATATGTTAATGTTTATTCATTCTAATTTTTCTTTTGCAGGATCGCCGATTAAAATTTTTTTACGTTTATAAGCATAAGCTACTACAAAGTGATTCATCCCCTCTTTGTTTACACAGTAGCAAATTATCGGTTTATCAAAGGAGACTTCAGTAATTAAAGAATTTACTTTCACTTCATATGAATTCATTTTAATTTTATACTTTAATAAAATTCGTTGAATATCTAACAAAGATAATTGACCATCTCCAAAATTATTAGAAAATTTTAATTCGTCAACGCTAATATTTAAATGTTGATGGTAATTGATGATCATACTAACACAAGCAAATCCACAATCAAATTTTGCATCTTGTTTTACAAAAGGATATATCATTTTATCACCCGTTTATTAATTAACGATAAAATAAAAAAATCCTTTGCCTTTAAAATAAAAAAATCACTAATAAAATAGTGATTTAAAAAATTATTTTTTACGATCTTGTTTATATTTTCTTTTTTCTTTTTTGCTCATTCAATATTCGCGTTTGCGAGCTTCTTTACGCTTATATGAAGATTCCTTTTGAAATCTTTTTAATGCTTTATCTAATGGTTCTCCATCTTTAATGATTACAGTAGCCACTCTTTACAACTTTCTGTCTATAACAATAGACACACAATCTATATATATTGTACCACAATAAAATATTAAAAAAAACTAATAATTCATTTTTGTTTTTTGTTTTAACTCTTTGATGCGAGTTTTAATATCATATTCAAATTTTTTAGTTCCATTGACAACAGCTAATAATGGTTGTTCTCCGATTATTGCTGGTAATTTCAATAATTCAGTGAAATATTTATCGATCCCTCTGATCAGAGCACCACCCCCACAAATTACCATTCCTTTTTGAAATATATCACCTGCTAATTCAGGCGGTGTTTTTTCTAACACTTCCACAGCGCAATCAAGAATTTTTGATAATTGAACAATTAAAACTTCACGAATTTCTGCCGGAGAAATTGAAGCTGTTCTTGGTAAACCAGAAACAATATCTCGACCATAAATAGACATATTTTTTTCATCAGAATAACGAAAAGCTGAACCAATTTCTTTTTTTATTTGCTCTGAGGTTTTATTGCCGATTTCTAAACCATATTTAGAACGAATATATTTTACAATCTCATCATTTAAAAATGACCCTGCAACTTTTGTAGACTTAGATATAACGATGTCACCAGAAGCAATAACTGCAATATCAGTTGTCCCTCCACCAATATCTATCACTAAACTACCCTGAGGTTTATAGATATCAACGCCTCCGCCTAAAGCTGCCATTTTAACTTCTTCTTCAACAAAAACTTTTTTAGCGCCAAAACTATTGGCTATTTGCTCTAGAGCTTTTTTTTCTAAAGGTGTTATCATAGATGGGCAAGCTAACAGCATAATAGAGTCTTTTAAACGTGACATTAATTTTAATTTAAAACTAAAAATATAATTCAATTGTGACCTAGTAGCCCTAATATCTTGTATTACTCCATTTTTCATCGGAAACACAATTCTAATTGATTTATTTCCCTTACCAATCATTTTATAAGCTTCGTTACCAATTGCAACAATTCTATTTTCTTTAATATTATAAGCGACAACACTTGGTTCATTGTAAACAATACCTGAACCTTCAACATAAACTAATGTTGACGATGTGCCTAAATCCATTCCCACATATAACGGTGGTTGTTTCATGCTGGTTCTTCACTCCTTGATTTATAAATAAAAATAAACCTTCTTATATATAATAATGTATATATCACAAAAAACAACAACAATATTATTCAAATGGATTTTCACTTTTTTTTGTATGTTGTTCGTCATTAACATTTTTAGTATTTTTTTTAACACTGCTTTCATCTTCAAAAGGATTAGTATTGTTTTGAAGTGCCATTTTATCTTCATATTCTTTTGATTCTTTTCAAGCCAACTTGTTTAAGAAAATGCGCTCTTCTACTCGTACAATTGATTCCAAAATAGAGACAACAATTGTAGTGACAAATATTAACGGCAATAACACATAAAATAATATAGAAATAATATTGCTATAATCATAAGCATTATTTACTGTAGTACCTACAAAAATAATATAACCTAGAACTATGGTAAAAATAGCATACTGTGTGTAGTAAAAAGTGTTCATAAAAATGGTATGACGTTTAACTAATTGAAATTGAGTTTTTTTCAATTCCTGCATTCGCACTAAATGATAAGTGATAAATATTCCATAGGCTAAAACAATAAGAAAATAACAAATATTTAAGGAAGCAGTTCCGTTGAAACCTTCCAATTTAAAACCAAAACCTAAAAATAATAATATTAAAATTAAATAAATAATAATGTTAGAAATACTCACGATGGATTTAATAGATAAAACTTTCATAACTGCACCTTTTTAAAATATTTTAACATAAAAAAATCTTATAATTGAATATAAGATTTTTTAAATCATTTTATTAAAAATTATTTTTTACATCAAAAGTTGAAATTTCTTGTACAGATTTTAATATTTTTTTCTCCTTATCACTTATAGAAACAGGAGTCACAACATTCAATGTGATGATTAATTTTCCTCTTTTATCTTTGCGATTTTTAATAAAAAAACCATAATCTGGGACATTCAATTTATTACCTATTTGTGTTCCGGGTTTAACCTTCACAGAAATAATTTCATCATCTAAAGTTGGAACATCAATAACACCACCTAAAATAGCATCTAAATAACTTATGTCAACTGTGACTAATAAATCATCGCCAGAACGAGAAAAATGCGGATCTTTAATCAGATTAATAGTTATTATAATGCTCCCTTTTTGTCCACCGTTGTAACCATCATTACCTTCATTCTTGACCATTACTTGACTACCTGGATTTAATGATTGTTGAATTTTAACATATAATTCTTTGTTTTCTTTTTTGCGCGCTTTCCCATGACAACCTGAACATTTTTTTAAAATTATTTTTCCACGACCTTTACATGAGTTGCAGCGTTGTTTTTGTTGGGTAGTCATAAATAAAGTTTTGCGGTGAATAATTACATATCCTAAACCATTACAACTTGTACAATTGGTAATATCTTCACTTAAAGCTCCTTCACCAGAGCACTCCTTACAATTAACATCAACTTTTAAATGTAGAGGAACAGTTTTTCCAAACATCATTTCTTTAATGTTCATATTGTATTCCATATAAATGGGATTACCATCAAGTGGTTCATCTCCAGAAAATGGTTGATGACTTTGATTGTTAGAAAATCCACCAGAAAATGGCGAACCTCCACCAAAAATATCAGCGAAAATATCATTAATATCAGCTCCGTTGCCAAATGGCGATCCACCAAAACCTCCACCCGGGAACCCTTGTTGATCTGCTGAACCAAAACGATCATAATTACTGCGTTTGGTGTCATCAGATAAAACCTCATATGCTTCGTTGATTTTTTTAAATTTTTCTTCGGCATCACTTTCTTTGCATATGTCTGGATGATATTTTTTTGCCAATTTACGATATGCTGACTTTATTTCATCAACAGACGCATCCTTGGCAACGCCTAATGTTTCATAATATTGTTTTGAGTCTGGCATTTATTGGGATTCTCCTTAAAATCAATAGTACTTATTATTTTTTATTTTTATTATCTGTTGATTTTTTATCATCTTCTTTTTTATCTGTTGATTTTTTATCATCTTCTTTTTTATTATCTGTTGATTTTTTATCAGCATCTTTTTTAACAACTTCAGCTTCTTCACCTTTTGTTTCTTTTTCTTTTTTCATTTTTTCAAAAGCTTGAGCCAATTGTGACATTTGTTGTTCTATTTCATTTAATTTTTTATCTAATGCATCATATTCTTTTTTATTAATTAATGTTTCTAAATCACTAATTAATTTATCAGCTTCTTTTTTTTGTTCAGGAGTTACAGATTCTTTAGCTCCATCTAAAGATTTTTTCAACATTGAAATTGTCCCTTCAGCACGATTAACAATTTCAATTTCTTTCATTCTTTTTTCGTCATTTTCTTTATTTTTTTCAGCTTCATCAATCATCCTTTGGATTTCTTCGTCTGATAAACTATCTTTATTTTCGATAACAATTTTTTGTTCTTTATTAGTTTTTAAATCCTTAGCATGAACTGAAACGATTCCGTTTGAGTCAATTGAAAATTTAACTTCAATTTGTGGGACCCCTCTTGGTGCTGGTTCAAGTCCTGATAATTGGAATCTACCTAATGAAGTGTTATCTCTTGAAAATTTTCTTTCCCCTTGCAAGATATTAATATCTACTGCTGGTTGGTTATCTTCAGCTGTTGAGAATATTTGTTTTTTGTCACATGGGATTGTTGTGTTTCTTGGGATCAATGGTGTTGAAACTCCACCTAAAGTTTCAATTCCTAAAGTTAAAGGTGTAACATCCAACAACAAGACATCAGTTACATCTCCACCTAAAATTCCTGCTTGAATTGCAGCTCCTGCGGCAACCACTTCATCAGGGTTAACTGTACAGTTTGGTTCTTTTTGAGTAATTTTTTTAACTAATTCTTGAACGGCAGGAATTCTTGTTGAACCTCCAACCAATAGTACATCGGTAATTTGTGATCATGATAATTTAGATTCTTTTATAGCATCGTTTAATGGTTTAACTGTTCTTTCTACTAAACTACTTGTCATTTCATCGAATTTAGCTCTTGTTAGAGATAAATTTAAATGTACTGGAGCTCCATCAATCGCAGTAATAAAAGGTGCTGAAATTTCCACTTGTTTTTGTGTTGATAATTTCTTTTTCGCTTTTTCAGCTTCTGCCTTCAATCTTTGAAATGCCATTTTATCTTTACCCAAATCAATTGAGTGTTCTTTTTTAAATTCAGCAATAATTCAGTTTGTCACTATTTCATCAAAATCATCACCACCTAATTTGTTATCACCAGATGTTGATAATACTTCAAAAGTTCCTTCGTGTAATTCTAATACAGACACATCGAAAGTTCCTCCACCTAAATCGTAAACTAAAATATTTCTCTTTTTAGTACTTTTATCAATTCCATAAGCTAATGCAGCAGCAGTTGGTTCATTAATGATTCTTTCCACTTTTAAACCAGCTATTTTTCCAGCATTTTTTGTTGCTTGTCTTTGTGCATCGTTGAAGTAAGCAGGTACAGTAATTACAGCACTGTCTACTTTTGAACCTGATTTTTTTTCTGCGAATGATTTAATATATCTTAAAATTTCAGCAGAAATTTGTTCTGGTGTATATTCTTTTCCATTAACTGAAACCTTTTCTTTAGTTCCCATTTTTCTTTTAATTGAACTAAAAGTGTTTGCATTAGTTACTGCTTGACGTTTTGCAGCATCACCAATAATAATTTCTTCTCCTTTAAACGATACAACAGAAGGAGTAGTTCTTTTACCATCTGGATTTTCTAAAACTTTTGGTTTATCACTTTCCATAATTGCTACACATGAATTAGTTGTTCCTAAATCTATTCCAATAATTTTTCCCATAATTTGTTAACCTCTCTTTATTTAGTTATTTTTTTACTTTTACGATTCCATGTCGTAAAATTTTTTCTTTCATTTTATATGGTTTTTTTAGTACTTCTACAATTTGATTTGATTTAAAATTTGAATTATCATCAACCGCTTCAATAGCTTCGTGAATTTCGTGATCAAACTCATCACCAGGTTTTATATTAATTTGTTTGATTCCTTGTGCATCAAATATTTCTTTTAGATTATTAAACACCATTTTAAATCCCATTAAAAAGTTGTTCACTTCATCGTTTTTTACTTTTACATTCAATGATGATTCAAATAAATCTAAAATTGGTACTAATTCTTTTGCTAAATTAAATGAACCATAATTTTTAAAATCAATTGATTCATGATCTAACTGATTTTTTAATTGATTGCATTTTTCAACTAGCATTTTCTTTTCTTCACGAAATTGTTTTGCTTCTTTTGTTATTTGTTCTATTTTAGAAACTAAGGTTTGGACTTCTTGTTCCAATTGTTTTTTTTGTTCCTTGCTTTCTTTCTTACTACTGTTATTATTTAAATTTAACTCTTGAACATTATTCAAAAGTTTATTGTATCCTTCGAATAAATTTTTATTAACTGTTTGAATATATTCTTCAAATTCAGCAATAGATTTTTGAGCAGTTCTAAAATCATTTTGGTTTAATGAATTTTTAATATTTTTAAGATAAATAGGATTATTATTTAAATTATTTAGTAAATTATTAAATTTACTAAATAATTGTTCATCTTCTTTTTTATTTACCTTTATATCTTTTTGTGGCATAAAAACTCCTTGTAAATTTTTGCAATATTAATTATACATCATTGTTAATTTTATTATTAATCCAAGACAATATTTCTAAAATTTTTTTATATTCCATTCGTTTAGGACCATAAATAACAATATTTGATTTATGATTATTGTCTGTTTTAAAATAAGAAGAAATTAACGCAAATTTATCATTACCACTTTTTTGAATTTCATTTCCAATTTGTACATTAATATTTTTAATTGCTCGTTTATTTCCAAAATCATCGTAAAACTGAATCGGATGAATTTGTTCAATAAACGAGATAATTTCTTTAATTTTATTAATATCTTTAAATTCTGGATTTTCTAACATCCGCTCAAAACCATGACGTGACATCTGTGGTTTTAACATGTCTGATAAAATCTGATAAAATTGATTTAAAATAATTTCATAATCCTTAATTTGTTTTTCGATGATCGGCTTAATGGTATTTAATTTTTCTTGTAACTCCGACAGTGGAGTTCCTGTTAATCTTAAATTGAATAGATCAACTGCAGTTTTTAACTCATCAAGCGAAACACCTTCTAATTTTAAAGTGTTGTATTCCACATAACCATTTTCTAGAATCAACATAATTAAAATTGATTGTGAACTTAAAGTCACTAGTTCAATTTTATTTAATTTTAATTTTTTTTGAATTGAACTAGACGTGACTGTGACTACATTAAATAAATTAGATATTAAATCACTTGCAGTATTTAAAATTTCTTCTATTTTTAAATTACGATTAGCAAATAATGGTTCTAATTTAGAAATAGCCTTATCAGTATTAATTGATTTTTCTAATTTATATTGTGGGTCGTCTATTAGAAAATCTAAATAATAACGATAACCCTTTGTCGACGGCCGCCTTCCTGAAGAATTGTAATCTTTTTCTAAGAAACCCATTTTTTCCAATTGTAAGCATTCATTACGAATGGTAGCAGAAGAAATGGTGAGTTGCATGTTTTCAATTATTTCACCACTACTAATTGGTTTAGCAAATTTAATGTAATGTTCAACAATAAACTTGAGAATTCAATTTGATCGTTCATTTTTCATAATTTACCTCCTAACCTTTAATTGTATTTCACAGCAGATTTAATAATTCATTCATCATTTTTAAACATACATATGTAATTTTTATTAGATTCTAATTTCTCTTTAATTAATTCCTTTGCAATAACAGTTTCAATATTTTGACTAATAAAGCGATTTATAGGTCTTGCGCCATATTCTTCACTATATGCTTCTTTTGCAATTTCTCGTTTTACTGTTTCATCGAAATTGATGTGGACACTTTTAGCATCTTCAATTCGAAGAGTTAAATCTAATAATTTATTTTCAATGATTTTTGAAACAGCATCTTTTGATAATTTGTTAAATAAAACCACATTATCAATACGATTAATTAATTCTGGTTTAAAGTTGCGATTCAATTCATTATTAAACGCCTTAGTTTTTTCAATTCCCTCTGGCATCATTGATGAATTAGCGGCGACGTTTGAAGTCATAATAATAATTGTGTTTCTAAAATCAATTTTCTTACCAAAGTTATCGGTAATAAAACCTTCATCTAAAATTTGTAAAAAAACATTTAAAACATCAGGGTGAGCTTTTTCAATTTCGTCAAATAATATAATTGAATAAGGTTTTCGCTTAATAGCTTCAGTTAATGAACCGCCTTTTTGAAAACCAATATATCCGGGAGGAGCGCCGATAATCTTACTAATTGAATGGCGTTCAGCAAATTCACTCATGTCTAATCGGATAATATTATTTTCTGAATTAAACAATAAATCTGCTAAACTTTTTGCAACTTCTGTTTTCCCTACACCAGTTGAACCTAAAAATAAAAAACTACCAATAGGTTTTTTCGGATCTTTAATTCCACTACGTGATCTTAAGATTGACTCTGAAATTTTTTTAACAGCCTCACCTTGTCCTTTGACTTTTTGTTTTAATAATTTTTCTAAATTTAATAATTTATCTTGTTCAGTTTTAACTAATTTTTCAACCGGAATTCCTGTTCATCGAGATACGATTTGAACAATCTCATCAGAGGTGACATCTTCTTTGATCAAAGTGTTTTCTGGAGTTTTGTCATTTAATTCTTTCAATTCTTTTTCTAACTTAGGAATCATTTGGTATTTTAATTTACCAGCGGTTTCAAAATCACCCGAATACTCACAATTCTCTAAATCGCGCTTAGAAATTGTTAATTTATGTTTTAATTCTTTAATATTTTCAAAAAATGTTTTTTCTTCATTTCATTGTTTACTTAATTTTTTTTGTTGTTGTTTCAAATTTAACAATAAAGGTTTAATTTTTTCTAAACGGCGGACAGACGCAATATCTTTTTCTTTAGATAACGCTGATTTTTCGATTTCTAATTGTACTACTTGTCTGTTTATTTGATCTAGTTCTTCTGGAACTGAAGTGATTTGGGTTTTGATTAAAGCACAAGCTTCATCGATTAAGTCAATCGCTTTATCTGGCAAATTACGTGCCGTGATGAATTGATTTGATAATTTAACAGCACTAACAATTGCATTGTCGTGTACTTTAACACCATGATATGATTCAAATCCTGGTTTCAACCCTCTTAAAATTGAGATCGCTTCCGAAATTGATGGTTTATCAATAAAGATAGTTTGAAATCTTCTTTCCAAAGCAGAATCTTTTTCAATATATTCTCGATATTCATCAAACGTTGTTGCTCCAATACATCTTAATTCCCCGCGAGCTAAGTACGGTTTTAACAAATTGGCCGCATCCATACTTCCTTGAGTTCGTCCAGCTCCAACAATTAAATGAATTTCATCAATAAATAAAATAATTTTTCCTTTTGATTGTTCAACAGTTTTAATTATCGCCTTTAGACGTGATTCAAATTCTCCCTGAAATTTAGCTCCAGCTATTAAACCACCCATGTCTAATTCTAAAATTGTAGTTTCAATCAGATTTTCCGGAACATCTTTTTTAGCGATTCTTTGTGCTAAACCTTCTACGACTGCAGTTTTCCCCACTCCAGCTTCACCAATTAATAATGGATTATTTTTAGTCTTACGTGATAAAATTTGCAATAATCGATGAATTTCTTTTTCACGTCCAATAATGGGATCTATTTTTTCCGATTTTGCCTTATCAACTAAGTTGATCGTAAATTGTTCAATTGCTTTTTCTGGATTATCTTTGTAATCAAAGATTTGCTTAAAGTCCATATCAGATACACCTCCAAAATAATCAAAATTAGCAATCTAACACTCTAATTGCTAATTTTTTATATATTATATTAAAAATTAGCAATCTACAAGGTTTATTGCTAATTTTTTTATTTTTTTATTTAATGTTATAATTTATGAACTATGAATAAAAAAGCGATTATTGTTGTTGATTATCAGTATGATTTTGTAGATCCTAAAGGGTCTTTATATGTAAATGAAAGTGAAAAAATTAAAGAATACATTATTAAATTATTAGAAAATAATCCAGATTATATAAAAATAGCAACTCGTGATTGGCACCCTATTGATCATTGTTCTTTCACGAGATGAAAACCCCATTGCATTCAAAATACCTTAGGTGCTCAATTAATGATTCCAACGAATTTATTTGATAAAATCATTGATAAAGGAATTTTTCAAGACGCTGACAGTTACAGTGGTTTTTACGATGAAAAAGGTCGCGATAATGGTTTAGACCAATATTTAAAAAATCACAACGTTAAAGACGTTGTGATTGTTGGGGTGGCATTAGACGTTTGTGTTAGCGCCACTTTTAAAGATGCGATCAAACTTAACTATAATGCTTCTATAGATTTAAATGGTACAAAAGGTATTCAATTTAAGATTTAAAATATGAATTAATATCAATGTCATTAATTGTTACAACAATTGAAGTTTTACCAAGATGTTTTAAATAGTTAGTTAGTAGCTTTTGCACTTGTTCTTTTTGTTGATAACTTCTAGGCATCCAATCAATGTGCACAAAAATCGGTTCTTCTAATTTGTTATGTTTTGTATTAAATGATTTTGCATTTATCAATCGAATAGTCACCTTATTTGCTGGACAATTGGCAATTTGAATAAATTGATTCAATTGATCATCAACAAAACCCTGCACTTCTTGTTCTGTTAAATTATAAAATTTAAAATGCGGCATCTTTAATTTCCTTTTTCATTATCAATAATTTATATAATTACTTATAGTGTGTTAATTTTTTGTTCTTCTAATGCTCTTTTTACAAAAGCAGCTTTTTCTAATTTTTTAGTATAAATTATTTTTTCACAATCTTGAATTTTAATATCAATACGTTTTTTCTTTTCGTCACTTAGTCGTTTTTTTTCTTTTTTCGCTTTAAGTTTTTCGATCATAGCATTCATTCTCACTACTTCAAATTGCACAAAAGCATCTGGGTTATTTATATCAATGTCATGGTGATAATTACGATATAAGTTTAATTCTTTTCTAAATAACAAATATACTCCGATTAAACCAAAAAATTCAGACAATCCATAAATAGCAAAAAATGCATATTGATTATTGGTTGCAGATGTAACTCAGTATCCTATCAATGATAAAACAAACGGAACAATAAAAGCTCTAAATGAAGAACCTAAAGTTGAAATTCCTGGACGTTTAATATTTCTCATATAAGTGATTAATGAATAGGAAATTCCGGCAAAGGCAAATGTAGAATAATTTAAAACGATTAATCATCGATGATTAGGGTCACTTGTAAAGTGATCTCCAAAGATACCAATCATATAACCACCAAAACATAAGACTAATAAGGAAGCGGTGATAAATCAAATAATTTCAAAAATATAAACTATCTTCATCAGCTCTTTATACCGCGACATTCGATTTGCACCATAAGAATAACCCAGCAAAACAGAACTACCTTGATATATTCCAGAAGCAGGAGCGGTGAGAAAAAAAGTCCATGGTGCTATTGCGCCATATAAAACTTGCAAATTATTATTACTTACGTCTAAATCACCCAATAAAATAGTTAGCAACACAGATAAAAATACAATTGATAAATTATTAACTAAAGCAGTTAAACCAAGCGAAATAATATCTTTGCAGTATTTAAAATCGATGTGCAATAAATTATATAGATTAAATTTTAAATATGTATTTTTACTTATCATTGAATAGATAAATCCTATTAATGTCATAGTAACTCATGATAGACCCGTTGCTAACATGGCTCCTGTCAACATTAAATGACAATACTTTATAAAAATAACGGCAAAAATAACATTAGTACCAATTGAAGAAAATAAAATGATTGATACCAAAGGAATTTTTCCTTCACTTCTGTAAACATAGACAAATACATTCGATAAAAATGAAAACGGTAGCATTAGACAAGCCACTGAAGCGTATTGATAAGATAATTCATTTAGTGCTGCAGTTGTTTCTGGAGTTTGCTCATTGGTATTAGCTTGAATATTTAACAAAAAATAATTCGTTGCAGGCGATACCATTAATCACATAAATAATCCCAATACTATCGATATTAAAAAGGCAGTAGCAAATCCATTGTTGACAGTTTTAGACATACCTGGTTTATCAATTGAACCATATTTTATCGAAAACAATATCGAAGTTCCAGCACCTATCATAATGGTGAAAGCAAAATTCAACTGTACGATGTTTCCTGCGAACTGGGTAGATAAATTTATTAAATTTTCAGCAGTCATATTGGGATCAACAAGTGCTGCAGCGAATTTAACTGAAACATCATCTGCTGCGAAATCAATTGCTAGAAACTTATCAATAACATTATAAGAAGCAGCAACTATCATAATTAAAATTGATGGCAAACAAATATTCATCATCGATTTTCAAGGTGAAGATGCTTTAATTAAATTTTCATACTTTGATTTGTTTTGAAAATTATTTATTTTTTGTGGCGAATCTTGTGCATCAAGATTCTGTTTTGTATCTTTCATAAAAACCTTAATAAATTAAAATAATATTATTAATTTAACTTTCAATTCATTTTATTTGTTTATAAATAAAAAAACAATATATAAATATTGTTTTTTATACTAATATAAATTATTTAAAATTAATTATTTTAAATCTACTGAAGCTCCAGCGTCAATTAGTTTTTGTTTAATTTCTTCTGCTTCTTCAGTTTTTACTTTTTCTTTAATTACAGCAGGTAATGATTCAACTAATTTTTTAGAATCCATCAATCCCTTACCTGTTAATTGTCCAACTAATTTAATAACTGCAACTTTTGATTGACCAGCATCAGTTAATACTACATTAACCTCTGTTGGCGCTCCATCATTTGCCCCATCGGCTGCTGGAGCGGCAGCTACCGCTGATGCAACAACGTCAAAGTGTTTTTCAATTTCTTTTACTAACTCATTTAATTCCGCAATTTTCATTCCTTCAATTGCAGTGATAATATCCTTATTTGTAATAGCCATGTTTTATGTCTCCCTTGAATATTAAAATAAATATTTACACAAAATAATAATTATGCTTCTTTTTTTTCTTCTATCGCTTTTAAAGTTAAAGCAAATTTCATCACTGAATATTTTAAACTTGAAGCAAACATACAGATCAAATCTTCTTTTGAAGGTAATACTGCTATTTCTAGTACTGATTTTTGGTCCAAAACTTTATCTTGGTAAACAGCACTCATCATTTCTAATGAACGATTCTTTTTTGCAAATTTATGCAAAATTTTAAAACTATCTGGTGAATCATTATCAGCAAAAGAAAAAGCATTTTGACCAATTAGATATTTGTCTAATCCGTCAATTCCTAAATTTTTAGCTGCAATTTTAAAAATTCGGTTTTTGTAAACTTTTAATTCTATACCAGCTTGTCGTAATTCACTTCGCAAATCCAACATATTAGGAACGTTTAATTTATGATAATTAACAATAATCATTGATTTTGAATTTTTTAATTTATCTTCAATTTCTTTGATTAAATGTTCTTTCTCACTACGACTTATACTCATATTATAAACCTTTCCATAATTAATAAAAATTATGAAGCTTAAGAACAATTGAGGTTAATCCTCAGATCTTTGCCTTGGCAACAAATTAAGATTTTTCAATCAGTTGCTTTCATTGGTAAATCTATACCATATATTTTATATAATTTATTGACTTTTATGTCAATAAATAAAATGCTTTAAAATAAAAAAAATGACTAGCATTTGTCATTTTTTTATTATAAATTTAATTATTTTTTCAAATTAGGTTGATTGATGTTTTGCACATTAACAGGTCGATTCAAAGGATTTTGAAAATTACCAGGCATTATGTTTTGCTTTTGTGGTTGTTGTTGTGATTGTGGATAGAAAAATTGTGCTGGTGATGAATAATATTGATAATCATAAATTTGGTTATTGACAGGTGTATATGGCATACTTTGTGGATATGGCTGATTTTGTGTTGCCGGGTTGCTTGCCATAGTTGCAGGCATTTGTGCTACATTTCCTGCAAAATGTGCATTAAAATTAGGTTGTGCTTGAATTGGTTGTGCTTGAATTGGTTGTGCTTGAATTGGTTGTGCTATACTTAGCGGCACAATATTATGAACATTTACTTCTTGTATTTCTTTGTTGACACTTTTTTCTAATTTAGAATATTTAAAGTGTACAGACATTGAACCTATCCACCCTAATAATAATACTAAGCCAACAGAAATGAAATAAAACAGTTGTCATTCTTCTTTAAATGGAATTCAATCAAACATATGTGCAGATACTCCTATTAAAAAGGCTACAGGAGCTAAAAAGAAGGACAAGAATGGATATACTAAATTAAAAGACGAAAATTTTTTATTTGATTCAAACTCTAATAAAAATAAAACAGTTTCTTTTTTATTAAACGCATGTCCCTTCATAGCAAATAAAAATGTAATAACAGAGAATAATGCAGCTACAGAAACTACAATTATATTTGCAGCATTCAATGAAATATTAATACCAATTTTGCTAAATGTGTCCACTATTTTATCTCCTACAAAAAATGTGGAAAAATAAGCAATTGCATTACATGCTAATGAAATTATCATCAACACGAAGACAATTAATCAATAAAATTTGTTTTTTAAATAAATCTTTTCTTTTTTCATAGAACAATTTTAACATTAATAATAAAAAAGTCAAATAATTAATTAAGGATATCTAACAGGACACTATCTAAAAAATTAAATCCTTCAGAAGAACATTTTAAAACATCATTATGATAAATTAGTAGATTATTATTGATTTGTTTTTCGATTTTAATTCAAAAATATTCAATTGCTAAGTCAGCATCTTTTATATCATTTATATTTATGCCATCTACAAGTCTTAAACCCATCATTAAAATTTTGAAATAATAATCTTCTTTTGAAAGGTACTCAATTTCATAATTTCAGTTTTTATAATTCTTATCGTTATGAATCAAATAAGATCGATTAAAATTTAAATTAGAAAAACCAGCAGCTGACGGGCCGATAGCATCATATGATTCATTGCGCCAATAGCTTAAATTATGGATTGAACGATAATTTCCTTTTGATGCATAATTGGAAACTTCGTAACGTTCATAACCTAATCTTGATAACTCTTCATTAATAATATTATCAAATTCATAATCATTATCTGGCAATTCTAAATATTTTCGACCCCAAACTGTTCCACTTTTGAGTATTAAAGAATATCACGATAAATGGCTAGGTTTTAATTTTTTGACCATTTTTAAATCCGCTATAACATCTTCTTTGGTCTGATTAAATAAATTGTAAATTAAATCAATGGAAATATTTTGAATTCCCATTTTTTGGATTAAGCAATATTTTTCTAAAATGTCTTTTTTATTATGTTTACGATTTGATTGTTGAAGCAATTCATCATTAAAAGTCTGACAACCCATCGATATTCTATTGACCTTATTTTTTACAAATAATTTCAATAATTTTTCACTAACTGATTCTGGGTTCACTTCAATAGTGAATTCTTCAATATTATTCGTAAAAGGTTTTAAGGCTTTAAATATTTTAATTCAACAATCATAATCCAAACAACTAGGAGTTCCACCTCCAATGTATATTGTTCGCAAATCCCAAAAAGGTCCGTTTTTCTTAATTTGTGACAATAAACTTTCTGTATACTCTAATTCCATTGTTTTAATATTTTTTTTAAATTTAAAAAAATCACAAAAAAAACAAATTTTTTCACAAAAAGGTATATGGATGTACAAATATTTAAAAAAAGCTGGTTTCGAATTTTCCATTAGCGATTAACAACACTCTGTGTTTGTCACGGTCACACCCAATGGCCATTTTTACGTTTTTTAAAAATAAGAACTGGGATAATCACAAAAATAAATAATACAGTGACAATTATTAAAAACCAAATCAGACATTTTTTATTAGTCGCTTTTTTAATTTTGGTTTTAGTTTCAAAATCAATAATATCGTAACCAAAATGACTTTTTATATTAATTTCTTTTTTTCTAGATAGTACAATTGTTAGAATGTGATATGCAAACATTAATGACAATAAAATAACATTAATCGTAATGTCTATAGATAAATCACCAATAGGTTGGGTTGATCAAAAAATGAAAGTTACACTTTCCCCTGAGTGAACATTTAGAAATATTAAAAATCCTAAAACAATTAAGCCCACAACGTAAACTACACCAGCAATTCAATTTACAACAATTTTGTTGGTAATACTTTTTTTATAATTGTCAGTAATAAAGGTGGGAAGTATTTGTTCGTTATTTGCATAGGCCTTACCTGTTTTCTCAGCTTCAACCACAGCTCTTTTAAAATTGAACAAAGAAAACATAAAAACCACAAAACAACCAATTGATAAAATAATTGTTCAAAATGGTTTTGGCAAACTATTTACATTCATACCAAATATTTCATTCATATTATGATTTTTTCCATAATAAAAAAAACTAATAAAAGCTAGAGAAATAATTAAACCTATACCAGTCAAAAAAGCAGTAATAAAAGATTTTCATTTTTCTAAGACAATTTCTTTTACAATAAACTTCGGAACATAATTATCAAATATTTCTTTTCTATTTTGTTTGTTTATTTCCTTATCTTTTGTTTTTTCAATGAAACCATAGTTAGATGATTTTGGTTTATTAAAATTATCTAGATTATCAATTTCTACATCACTATTTATTTGTCCAATTTTACGGTCAGTATTAATTAATTCTTTAGAAAAGTTTTTTTTTTGAAAATAACTGCCGGCTGAATGATTGGTATTTAAGGATGTTTGTTTATTTTTAGTTGTTTTCTTTTTTATAACATCTCCATCATCTCTAATATAAATGTTATGTTCTAAAGTTTTTTCAATAGTAGGGCTATATTCAAAGGTATTTTCTTTCGGTTCTCTCACCACTTTGTATTGATGTTTCAAGTTTTCTTTGTTCGAATTATCTTTTAATTTATTAGTTGGTTGAATTATATTGTTATGTAAATCAAAATTACGATGTGGATCATGGGTTTGAATTTGATTATTTTTTAATTTTTCAATAGTATCAAAATCATGATTATAATAAGAATTATTAACATTTGATTTTTCGTAATGATTATAATTATTTTTTATTCCACTATTATTAACAGTGTAAGGGTCATTGTACATATTGTTAACATTATTGATTTGCTTACTACGATATTCCAAATCTGGTCTAATTAAATTATCATTTAAATTTGATTGATTTTCATTTCAATATAATGGATTTTGAACTTTTTGAAGACTATCAGCACTTTTTTTATCTGCATCTTTTTTTTCATCACCATCAAAAAAATTTGTAACTATATTTTTTAAACCCATTTTATAACCTTCCTCTTATTACCTTTTTTTCAAAAAACTTAAAACTGCACTTAATTCATCTTCAATGTAATCAATTTCAGTTTCTAAATAAATACTTGTTTTCAATTTTTCTAATTCTTTTTTATTATTAACATTCTTTTTTGTTCTTAAAGAAAAGAAAGTAGACAAAAAATAAATTAGACCAAAGAATGTTGCGATAAAAAAAATAAATCAAATTAAATAAATTGTTTTAAACGAAACATCTAAAATAGTTATTTCATCCATTTTTTTCACCTTCTTATTTCAAAAATATTATAACATATTTTAAAGCGTAAAGTTATAATTAAGTCATTAAACCTGCTTCGTATAATTTTTTAAAGTGCCCTTCTTTTTTTCTCAGCTCTTCAAAAGTTCCTGTTTGAATTAACCCTTTGTTTTTACCGATGACTAAAATTTCATCAACATTTTTAATTGTTGATAAACGGTGAGCTATGACAATTGAGGTTCTTCCGGTCATTAATTCATTTAAATTACCTTGGATTTCTTTTTCTACAATATTATCTAGTGCAGAAGTTGCTTCATCTAGAATTAATAATTCTGGATTTTTTAAAAACATTCGAGCAATAATAATTCTTTGTTTTTGACCGCCTGAAAGAATGAAGCCTCTTTCACCTAGAACAGTATCAAATTTATTTGGCAATCCCATTACAAAATCGTATAAATTTGCTTTTTTACATGCATCTATTATTTGAGTTTTTGTCGCATTAGGACGACCATATGCAATATTAATATAGAAATCACCAAATAAAATTTGTGGTTCTTGTTCTACATAACCAACTTTATGTAAATAAGATTTTAAATTAATTTTATTTAATTCATTTTTACCAATAAGAATTTTGCCACCTACTGGGTCATAAGTTCGTAATAATAACTGCGAAATAGTAGATTTACCAGCACCTGTTTCACCAACAATTGCGTAGCTTTTACCTTTTTTAAAAGTAAAATTAAATTTTTCTAAAATTAACGGATCTGTTTCAATGTATTTAAAATCAACATCTTTAAAAATAATGTCAACATCTAAATTGTCTAATTCTTTTGCTGTTTCATTTCAATGGATAGTAAAATCAGTGTCAACAATGTCATTAATTCTTTCAGCTGAAGTAGAAGCTGTTGCTAAGTTACTAAACACTCTTACTGCTTGAACTATAGGCATCACTAAAGCGTTAATGCTCATAGATAATGAAATCATAATTGTTGGGTCTAATTTCCCTTCATTTGCATACATTATGGCGAACAATAAAGAAATTGAATTCAATGAAGTGAACACAGTTAAAATTAAAGCCATAAATCAAGATTGGAACTTAACTGCCGCTACAGAAGATTTATAATATTCCTTGTGAGAATCAATGAATTTTTCTTTTTCTTCACTTTTTGTTCCGGTAGTTTTGATTAATTTAATTGCATTAACTCTATCATTAACTGCCGCATTAGCTTTTGTAACATCTTCTCTTTGTTTCATTATTTTTTTTCTTAAAATAGCAAATAAAAATAATGAAAGAAACAATACTGCAAGAGCAATTCCTAAAATAATTGTTGATAACATAACTTGAGTAGATTGTGAATCAGGGAATATTGCAGTATTGCTAGTCAATGTATACATTATCACCACTGAACCAAAAAAAGTTAAAAATGATCTAAGAAATGTGATTGGTACCTGGAAAGATTGTTCACCGATGATTTGAGTATCAGAAATTAATTTAGTTAAAATATCACCCATTTGTTTATTGTAATAATAAGCCATATCTAAATCTAATAATTTATTTAATACTTTTAATCGAATATCAATTTCAATTTTACGCGCTAATTTTCCACCAATTAATCATTGAAAAAATGTAAAAATTCCCTGGACTAAAAACATTGAACAAAAGCCTATTACTCAATAAATAAAAATAGTTCAGTCCATATATGGGGTACTATTCGATGCCATATCTGCCATGAAATCATTCATCATAATATTTGTTATTTTAGGTAGTGCAACTGTAATACCACAAGTCACTATTGTTACAGCTACCAAGAAAATAGCTGATAAATAAAATTTTTTATAATAATATCATAAAAAATTAAAAAAGTTTTCAGAATTTTTTTTAGATTTTAGATTCTTTTTATCATTCAGGGGTTCTTTAATTGTTTCTGTTTGTTCCATTTATCGCTCCTTATATTTCCATTTTTTCTATTAATATCTTTGTACAATTTTTACATGCTAAGGACGGGAATACAACTCCGTTGGATTGGAAGCAACTTGCATCCTTTGAAAAAAATTGACGACATACATCACATTCTTTTTTGCCATTTTTAACTTCTTCTAAGCACTTGTCACAAAAATTTGAATTATTAACACGTTCAAAATATAAATGACAATGTGCACAAACACCAATAGAAGATTTAGCTTTTGCTGTTTCAGGTTTTGAAAATTCGAATTTATCACTAGTTCCTAAAATTTCATAAACTAATAATTTCCAAGAATCATCTCTAGGTATTTTTTTATTATTTTTAGTTTGTTTACTCAATAAAAATTTTTTGGCATCTTCTAAATTTGTAAAAACTTTAGAAATTTTAATTTTGTTACTATCTTTTTTATCTTCTGTATATAAAATTACAAATAATTTTTTATATTTATTTACATCCATTTAATTCGCCTCTTTTGTAGCTAATGGTTTAAATGAATCAAATGCACATTTGCCACAAATTTTATAATCTTTATTTTTAACCCTAAAAGTGCCAAACAACTCACGGTCAAAGCGGTCATGAGTTGATCATTTTTTACTACATAAATTACATTTAAATAATTCATTACCTTTTAATTCATCAGTACAAGCATTACAAATATCTTCATCATTTAAATAAGTTTTAACATAATTACATTGTGAACAAAGTGGTACTTTTTTAATAAAGTCAGAAGTTTCTGATTTATCAAAAACATAATTATCCATTCCCGAATCAAACTTAAAAACCAAGCATGTGGAAGTAGAAGTAATCGACTCATCAGTTTTTTTGTTCTCTAAAACATTATCCTTTAATTCTTCTACTGCTGTTTCAGGAGTTTTACAAATGCTGCGCAATTTATATTCTCCATTGTTATCGTCTATAATAAAATATAAGTATCAATTCATCATAATTATAATAAAATCCTATCTAAATTTTCTTTAATAATTATAACACTTTATAATTACTTTAATAAATTAATTCTATTTTCTTTTTCTTCTGTTTCTTCTTCTTTTGATTCTTTATAATTATCCTTATATTCACATTTAGTTTTCTTAAAGTTTGAGCAGGCTAAAAACTTCTGATTTTTTTTATTAATTTTGATCACCACAATCCCCTCTTTACATTCAGGACATTTTCCTAAATCAGGACCTTGGTAGTGTGTATAGTAACATTTGGGGAATGACCCACAACCAATGAATTTACCAAACTTCCCAAAACGATAAACTAAATCTTCACCGCATTCAGGACATTTAATCCCTGCTTTTTCAACAGGTAATTTAGGCATATTTTCAAAAGCATATTCAATTCGCGGTTCAAATTCTTTTCAAAATTTTATAATCAGTGGTTTGTGTTCGATTAAACCATGTGATATTTCATCTAGTTCGTTTTCAATTAACGATGTGTACATTTCATTTACAATATCTTTAAATCAATCTTGTAAAGTGTCACTAGTTAGAATTCCTTTTTCTGAAGCGTACAAGGCTTTATTTTTCAATAAAACATATCCACGCTCTTTTAAAATTTTAATTGTTGGAGCATAAGTTGATGGACGACCCACTCCTGATTCTTCCAATTTTTTAATCAATTTAGCTTCAGAAAAACGTGGTGCAGATTTAGTAAAATGTTGCACCCCTTCTAATTTATCAGCTTCTATTAATTGTCCTTTTTTTAAATTCGGTAGTACGTTTATTTTTTCATCATTATCTAAAACTTTTAAAAATCCTTCAAAAATGATTTTATTCCCGTTCATTCTAAACTCATATTTATTATTATCTAAATAAATTGTAGTTGCTAAAAATTTAGCACATACCATCAATGAACCTAAAGTGCGGTTGTAAATCATTTTGTATAATTTCAATTGGTCAGATTTTAAATATTTTTTAGCTTTATCTGGTGTCATCGTAATATCAGTTGGTCTAATCGCTTCATGGGCATCTTGCACATTAGGTGCTTTTGATTTTGAACCATTAGCTTTATTTTTTAATGATAAATCACCTAAGAATTCTTCACCATAATTATTAATAATAAATTTTTTAGTTTGTTCTTTAAAATCATCGGACAATCGAACTGAATCGGTTCTAGGATATGAAATAAACCCTTTAATTTCAGCACCTAATTTAATTCCTTCATATAATTGTTGAGCAACAATTGATGTTTTATTTGCAATAAAACCAAGTTGTGTAGATGATTGTTGTAACATTGTAGAAGTGGTGAATGGTTTAAATGGGTTACGAATTCTTTCTTTTTCTTCAATATCTACAACTAAGAATTTATTTTTTAATTTTTTGCCAATTTCTTTTAACTCTTCAACATTTTTTATTTCAACTGGTTCAGAGTTAAATTTAGTTAACTTAATTATTGTTTTTTTATACAGACCTTCAATAGTTCAATATTCTTGAGGGACAAATTTTTGACATTCCTTTTCACGTTCCACAATAAATTTTAGAGCAACTGATTGTACACGGCCCGCTGATTTTGAACGAATTTTATCTCGCAATAATTTTGACAAACGAAAACCGATAATACGATCTAAAATTCTTCTAGTTTCTTGGGCCTTTACCAGGTTATCGTCAATTATATCTGGATTTTCAAAAGCCTTTTGAACGGCTGTTTTTGTTATTTCATTAAAACGAATTCTTTTATAGCGTTCTTGAACTTTTAACACTTCTACTAAATGATGAGCTATCGCTTCACCTTCGCGATCCGGGTCGGTTGCAACATAAACAATATCAGATTTTTTAGCTAAATCTTTTAGTTCTTCAACTAATTCAACTTTATCTTTTTCAATTTTATAGATGGGATCAAAATTATCCATATTAATGCCAAGGCGTTGTTTACCACCTAAAGATAAATTTCTAATGTGCCCTTTGGAAGAAACTACAGTGAAATCCTGACCTAAATAATTTTTAACTGCTTTTGTCTTGGTTGGTGATTCTAGGATCACTAAGTGTTTTGACATTAATATTACCTCACTTAATAACTAGTTATAAACTGAAAAAATGATATATCAAATTTATTTGAAAATCAAATATTAATTAGAAATTGGTAATTCAAAATTTAAAATATGATTACTATCATTTTGCATGTCATAAATTATTTTTTGATATGCAGTTATTAATTCTAAATTTTTATATTTTTTTTCTAAAATTAAAAGTGTCAAATGAACATAAAATTCTTCGATATCATCGTTGTTTAATTTTAATTTTGCTATTTCACTTTCTTGCAAATTGTACTTAAAGATTAAAAAATTAAAGTTGTTTTCATATAATCAACCTATTATTTTATAAACATATTCTGGTTTAGGGATAATATCTACTTTGATGTTATTACAAATAATTAGCTTTACAACTGCTGCTTCGTCATTAATTTTTGGATATAAGATCCCAGGGGTGTCTAATAAATAAAAAAATTCATTTATTTTGATTCATTGTTGTCCTTTGGTTAAACCTGGTTTATTGCCAGTTTTTGCAGAACTTTTATTTAAAATATTATTAATAAAAGTTGATTTACCAACATTGGGAATACCAATTACACAGACATGGAATTGCGGATTTTTAATGTTTCGTTTTAAATCTTTTTCAATTTTATCTTTCAATACTTCTTTAATTTTATTGATTAACTGATTTTTTACCGATGATTGCTTTGCGTTTAATTTTAAATAATTAATATTATTTTCTTTAAAATATGTTTCTCATTTTTTGAAATTATTATTATTTACTAAATCAGATTTATTAAAAACTTTTAAAACTGGTTTGCCATTTAACATCTTAATTAAAAAGGGATTTGATGATGTTTCAGGGATTCTGGCATCTAAAATTTCAATAACTAAATCAATCATTTTTAAATTTTTTTCTAATTGATTTTTCGCTTTTGCCATATGACCTGGAAATCAATTTATCATATTATGTACCTCATTGCTTTTATTGAATAAAAATAAAAGCAAAGAACTAAATTCTTTGCTTTTAAACTAATAATTATTTTTTAACAATTAATTCTTTAATTCTAGCAGCTTTACCGCGTCTTTCTCTCATATAGTAAATACGCGCTCTTCTAACTTTTCCATACTTAACAACTTCGATATCTTTAACCAATGGAGAATGAACCGGGAATATTCTTTCCGTTGAAACATCACCTGTTGTTTTTCTCACCAAAACAGAAGAAGATATTCCACTACCTTGTGTTTTAATAATAACACCCTCAAAAACTTGAATACGTGATTTATTACCTTCTTTAATCTGAAAGTGGACTTTTATGGTATCACCTGAAGAAATTGTTGGTATATTAGGTTTTAATTGTTGTGCTGTGACTTTATTAATTAAATTCATATCCATAACTAATTTTCCTCTTCTTTACAATCTTTTTTTATTATATTCAAAAAGTTTTTTTGTTGCAAATTTAATTGTGCTTTTTTTAATAAATCTTTTCTTTTAGAATAAGTATTATAGATTCGAGATTTTTCTCTTCAATCATCAATATTTTTATGATGCCCTGATAATAAAACTTCTGGGATAATTTTATTATCAAAAACCACTGGTTTAGTATAAACATCATAGTCTAATAAATCATTATTAAAAGATTCATTTAAATGTGATTCTGTTTTAATAACTCCTGGCAATAATCTCGCAACAGAATCTATAATAACCATACTAGCTAGTTCTCCGCCAGTTAATATATAATCGCCAATCGACACTTCAAGATCACAGTAATTACTAATTCTAGCATCAAAACCTTCATAGTGGCCGCAAATTAGAATAATAGTTTTATATTTTTTAGATCAAGTATAAGCTTTTCGTTGGTCTCATACCTTACCTTTAGGGGACAACAAAACAACTAATGCATCATCTGTTTTTACACTCTGTATCGCTTTATAAATCACATCTACTTTTAGGACCATACCTTGCCCACCACCTGCTGGATAATCGTCTACTTGTTTAAATTTATTATCAGCGAAATCTCTGATATCAATTAATTCTAAATTCAATTTTTGATTTTTAAGAGCTTTTGCAATGATCGATGTGTTTTGAAAATCATTAAACATTTGTGGGAACAAAGTTAAAATTTTAATGTTCATTTTAACCCCCCGTTAATCGATTAATGATAAATTGTTTGTTGCTATTATCAATCTCTTTTACATATTCTTTAACTACTGGCAACAAAACTTGTTTATTATTTGTTAATTGAATTCTAATTACTGAAGATGACTTTGTGTCGATAATTTCACATATAGAACCAATTATTTTATCGTTTAAAATTACTTCATAATCTATATAATTATTATCTTCTAAATTATAATCAACATTAATTATAGACTTATTAATGTACAATTTTTGATTAACAAATTTTTCAACTTGATCGATATGGTTATATGGAACATCTAACACCAATAAGTAACACTTTTTATTAAGTTTTAAATCTAAAATTTTGACATCAAAAAAATGTTCATCTACTTTAAAAAAACCAATCTGATTAATGATTGATTCTAAATTAAAAACTAAACTAACATTAAATTTTAATATCCCCTTTAAGCCATGCGTACCTTTAACAGTACCAATACTAATAAGTTTATCCATATAAAATTAAAACACTTCCAATGTTAAATTAATTTTTTTATCTAAAAAATTCTGTTGCAAAATCCAAATAATTGATTTTTTTATAACTTTTGATGAATTAATAAATTCAATTTGTTGAGAATTTGACATTATTAAAAATTTAACTTGTTCTTTATCGCTAGTCGGCAATATTCTGAACTCTACCTGAACATTTTCAGGAAAAAATAATTTTATTTCTTCATTTAAAATCATTTCTTTTATTAAATCATTTGCCATTATTTTTTAACTGGTTTTGCAGTTGGTGCAGGTTTTGCAGTTGGTGCAGGTTTTGCAGTTGGTGCAGGTTTTGCAGTTGGTGCAGGTTTTGCAGTTGGTGCAGGTTTTGCAGTTGGTGCAGGTTCTGCAGTTGGTGCAGGTTTTGCAGTTGGTGCAGGTTTTGCAGTTGGTGCAGGTTTTGCAGTTGGTGCAGGTTTTGCAGTTGGTGCAGGTTTTGCAGTTGGTGCAGGTTTTGCAGTTTTTACTTTTGTTTTTTTATTTTTTTTATTTTTTTCTATTTTTTGAAGAGTCTTATACTCGTGAAAATCAACTGTAATTTTAGCACTTTGGAAAAGATTATAAACAGTTTCAGATGGTTGGGCACCTACTTTTAATCATTTTAAAGCAATTTCTTTATCTAATTTTACATCTCCAGAAAGAGGATTATATGTACCTACTAATTCTATATATCTCCCGTTTCTTTTTTCTTTTGAATCAATTACTACTACTCTATAAAATGGGCTTTTCTTTTTCCCCATTTTTTTTAAACGAATCTTAACCACTACTTAAAAGTGTCCTTCCATTAAAAAACTATATACTTATATAAATATAACAAAAAATAAGGTTTTTTGTCAATTTTTTATTAATTAAAAATTTAATTATCTTTTTTTGGTTTAGTAGTTTTTGGTTTAGTAGTTTTTGGTTTAGTAGTTTTTGGTTTAGTAGTTTTTGGTTTAGTAGTTTTTGGTTTAGTAGTTTTTGGTTTAGTAGTTTTTGGTTTAGTAGTTTTTGGTTTATCTATATTTTTTTTACTTGTGGTTTCTTTTTGTTTTTTTTGATCTTTAGTATTTTGCACTGATTTTTCCATCAATGCTTTTTTACTTAATTTCGCTGTTTTCTCCTGATTGTTAACAGATTTTTTAATTGCTGATTTTTGTTTTTTAATTAAATGTTGAACATTAGATTTTTTTATATTTTGACCTGTAGCTTTTTTATGTTTTTTATTTTTTTTACGATAAGCACGATAATTTAAAAAATTAATCCCTTCACTTAGAACACTATCACCGACATTAGTCATTGAAATATTTAATTCTTCAGCATTAACTTGACGTAATTTATACTTAGTTGTTTGAAGATACAGAAATAGATCAAAATATTCGCCTAAGAAAAATGATGATGTAAAGAAATTCAAAATAATCAATAATAAAAATAATGATGCTGAAACTGAATAAAATAAAGTAGAAACACCGTTAGCAAATAAATCTGTACCTAAATTATTAAATAAAAAATGAGTAAATAAATTAGATAAAATATTAACGAAAAATCAACATGACATTATAAATCCCATTATGGTTATTTTTTTTGTACGGTACTCTCAATTCATGGCAAATACTATAAATAGTAGAATTAATAAACCTGATGCAAAACCTTTAAATGCAGAAAAAACCGATAATAATCAAGGGTTAGTTGAAAAGGATATTATAACAAAATAAAGTGATAAAATTATTAATCCAAAATTAATTAAATGTTTCAAACTAATCTTAAACTTTAAAATTAAACTAGTAGAAAAAGCGGCAATAAGTAAACCGACTAAAAACATAATGTAATTAAAACGCTTAATTTGATCGGAATAATTGATCAACTGTTCTGAAGTGTAGGATTGAGTGATTGAAATCACCAAAATAATTAAACTGCTTATCAATAATAAATTCATGACATTTTTTGGTTTAGTTGGTCTTAAGATACTTGGGATCACATTATCACTTCAAGTATTAATCACCATTTTTTTCTCAACAAAATATAAACTAAAAATTAAACCTGGAATGCTTAAAGAAATAATAAACACTGAAATCACAACATTAGTTAAATGCGCATTATTAATTGTTATAAAATCATTGAATAAAGATGATAATCAAAAACCGGTAATTAAACCAATTGCCACTATTGGAGCTGTTACTTCTAATGCTTTAAAAGGTTCTACTTTTAAATAAGGATGTTCATTGTGTGATAAAAAAAACATAGGAATAGCTGCTAGGGTGTAACCAAAACAAATTGAAGTTAAAATTAAAATAGGAAAATTATAATTATCCGGAGAATCAAAAAAATTAAATGCCGCACCTAAAATTGCACTTATAAAGGCAGTTCAAATAATTAGCTTTCTACTTTTAATTTTTTTACTCAAAACATTTAAGGGGTATGAAAAAATTAATGCGTATACCAGAGGTGTTGCAAACAAAAAATATTCCACAATCTCTGTATTATCATTTAAATTTGGAGATGGTCTCGATACTAATAACGCACAGATTGTAAAAAATAAAAAACTAGAAATTAACGATAATACAATCTTCTTGTTAGTAACATAATAATTTATTTTTAATTTTTGGTAATAAAAAAAACTAAAAATTCCTAATGGTAGTATGATCATTAATGGTAGTATAATAAATAAATCTCAATTGCTATTCATAAATAATAATAACCTTTTGCTTCTAACTTAGTCGTCTAATTTTAATATCGAAAGAAAAGCTTTTTGTGGAACTTCAACAGAACCAATTGCCTTCATTCTTTTTTTACCTTCTTTTTGTTTCTGAAGTAATTTCTTTTTCCGAGATATGTCCCCACCATAACATTTAGAAATAACATTTTTACGCAATGCTTTGATTGTTTCGCGAGCAATGATTTTTTTATTTATTGCTGCTTGAATAGGTATTTCAAAATTTTGGCGAGGAATAATATTTTTTAAATTATTACACAAAATTCGACCTCGACTTTGTGCAAACTCTTTAAATATAATAACAGATAAAGCATCGACAATCTCGCCATTTAGCATAATATCCATTTTTACTAACTTAGAAGTTTTATAATTACTGTATTCATAATCAAAAGTAGCATAACCTTTTGAAATTGACTTTAATTTATCAAAAAAATTAAAAATTATTTCCGATAAAGGTAATTCATATTCTAAAATCACTCGCATTTTATCCATTTGATCCATCGTTAAATAAACACCACGTTTTTGATGACATAATTCCATTAAAGGACCTACATATTCTTCGGGAGTAGTTATTGTGATGTGCACAAAAGGTTCTTCAATGTGCGCGACTTTTTGAATTTCAGGTAATAATGCAGGGTTTTCGATATCTAAATTTTTACCGTTTGTTAAATACACTTTATAAATAACACTAGGTACAGTAGCGATAATTTCTAAATTATATTCACGTTCCAGTCTCTCTTGAATCACTTCCATGTGAAGCATCCCTAAAAAACCACACCGAAAACCATTTCCTAAAGCTTGTGAACTTTCTAATTCAAAAACTAATGAAGAGTCGGAAAGTTGAATCTTTAATAATGCTGTTTTTAAATTTTTGTAATTACTAGAATCAATTGGATATAATCCACAATAAACCATTGGATTCATTTTTTTATAACCTGGCAATAATGGAACATTTTGATTTTGACGATGTGTGATTGTATCACCAATGTTTACGTCCTGAATATTTTTAATTGAACCACTGATCCAACCAACTTCACCTGAGTACAGAATTTCTTTTTTAATTTCAAAAGGACTCTTAATTCCTAACTCAATAATTTCATGTTCAATATTATTAGAAATGAATTTAATATGATCGCCAACTTTAATAGAACCATCAACAACTCTGATAAACAACATCACCCCGCGGTAACGGTCAAAATAAGAATCAAAAATTAAGGCCCTTAACGGCAAATCATCATTGGCATTTGGAGCTGGAATTTTTGCTACTACTTGTTCTAAAACATCTTGCACATTTAACCCGGTTTTAGCAGAAATTAGCGGTACACCTTCGACATCCAAACCAATTTGGTTTTTGATATTTTCTATCACCAAATTTGGTTCAGCTGTTGGTAAATCAATTTTATTAATAACCGGGATAATAACTATATTATTATCCATTGCCAAAAAAACATTGGAAAGTGTTTGAGCTTCAATCCCTTGAGAAGCGTCAACAACCAATATAGCCCCTTCGCAAGCAGCTAAACTTCTAGAAACTTCGTAAGCAAAATCAACATGCCCGGGTGTATCAATTAAGTTAAATAAATATTCCTCACCATTTTTAGCATGATATTTAATTTGAACAGCATTTAACTTGATCGTAATACCACGTTCGCGCTCCAAATCCATTGTGTCTAACATTTGCTCTTTTGATTCACGTTGAGTTACAGACTCCGTTAACTCTAAAATCCGATCAGCTAAAGTACTTTTACCATGATCGATATGGGCGATGATTGAAAAATTTCTAATGTGAGATTTTTGCAAAATTTAGATTCCTTTTTTATAAATTATTTAAATTATATATAAAAATTAATTAATTTTGGATTTTATTTTTAAATAATCATATTTAGTATCATTTCATATTCTATGACCAGACCTATTATTAATTAAATTTAATTGCCAATACAAAAAAGCACCTAGAGCAAATGTGATTACCATCTGAATAGAATTGATAATTAAATCAGAAATAATTAAAGGTTTTATTTCCGCTTCACTAAAACCTAAAATCGGAAATAAAATTAAATCATAAAGAGAATAAACTAACGTTAAAAAAGAACTGAAAAAAATTAATAAATAAGGCCAATTAATTATTTTTTTTAACATAATTATCAATAAGGGCATTAAAAAATGAATAATAATGGTTGCTGGTAAATATTGAACAGCATCACTTGAAACATCAATCAGCAATCCAGAAATAGGTCCTACTACCAACATCATTGGACCTTCAATTAAACACGCTAAAGATAGTAACAAGGCATCCGAAATCTGAAAAATGCCTTCTTGACTTGATATGCTAATAAAATGAGATAAGTAACCAACAACAAAAATAAGGGCAATTAATAAAGCTGTGACAGATATATAGTTAGATGATTTAAATCGGTACATCTAGTTAAAACAGTTATTAATTTTAATTTCATTATTTTCGTTTTTAAAATAATTGCTGCACAGAACTTTTTTCTTTCCTTCTCTTTGTGATGCTATGATTAACAATAACCCATCGACGCATTTCACCAGAATTCCTTCTTTAATAATCTTGTAAATAGTACCATTTTTAATTTCTGAAAGTACTTCATGACTATACACTCTTGCTTGATGAATTTTATAAATTATCTGATCATTAATTTTAGTATAAGCAATCGGGTTGTCATACAAACCTCTAATTAAATTGTGTATCTCAATTACAGATTTATTTCAGTCGATTTTTTCTTCTTCACGAACTATATTATATGCATAAGTCACCATTTTAATATCTTGTGGCACTGGTTGGATCTTATGTTCTAAAATATCTTGTAAATATTTTTGACACATATCATAACCTAAGTTACCTAGTTTATCATTCAATGACAAATTAGTATCATCATCTGTGATAATGATTGAATCTTGAACATAAACATCTCCTGCATCCATTTTTGCAACTGTTTGCATAATAGAAATGCCTGTTTTGGTTTCACCATTTATGATCGCTTTATGAATCGGAGCTCCACCACGATATTTTGGCAATAATGATGCATGAAAATTTAAAATATTATTTTTTGCTAAATTAATAATTTTTTTAGGTAAAAATTGACCATAAGCACACGTAATAATTACATCAGGTTTTAGTTCTGCTATCACATCATATATTTCAATCACTTTATCAGGTTGTTCAATATTTAACTTTAGTGTTGTCGCTAATTTCTCGACTGGAGGACTATTTTTTTTCTTATTTCTTACTGGTTGACTGACAACTAAAACCAATTCAATGAACGGTAATTCATTCAAAGCTTGTAAAATATGACATGCAATACTGGGTGTTCCCATAAAAACAGTTTTATATTTTTTCACCTTTAAACCTCCTTATTTTCATCGGGCGGAATTTCTTTTTGTATTAATTCTTCTATTTTTTTGAAAAGCACCACCATTGCCAAAGTATCTTGGTTGCAATAAGCGATCATTGGTTCTTCAAAATAATCTTTTCAAATTTTTTGGGAAATATTTTTTTCTACTAATCGGCGATAGGTTTCAGAGGCCATATCACCTTTTCTAATTTTTAGATTTTCATATGTAAATTCTGGAGCAAAAGCGGGTAACGTTTTTTTAATCGATACAGAACCGTGAAATTCTTTTTTATAAATATAAAATTGATTGAAGAAATCTAATAAATCTATTGTATTTTCCCATATATATTTTAAGTTTGCTTGAATTTCTTTTCCCTTTTGCTTATTGTATAAATCATTTTTGATTAATTCTTCAAAAAATTTATACAATTTTAAAATTACACCTTTTTCAAATGAAGCATAATACGCAACACAAACTCCTTTGCCATTTACTGTTAAGTCTTGGACTAATTTTTCTGCTAATTTAATTCGACAATCTTCAATTCCATCACCGATAAAATAATGATGGTCAATTGCTTTTAAAATTTGATAATCATACTCAGAATTATTTAAAATGTGTACGGAATATTGAAACGGTATTTGTTGATAAGGTGTAGAAAAATCATAAACCGGGATTGAAGATTTGAAGGTTTCAAAATCATACATATATATTGGGTATTTATAGTTCACTAATATTTGTTTGATTTGATTAATTTTTGCAGATTCGATAATACCATCATCGTTATTGGTCACATTAATTTGTCGCTTTTGTTTATCGTTGAAGTTTTCAGTAGATACTTTACCCTTGGCATTTGTTTTTTCTCAAGTTAAATCAGGGCTCAGTTCACTTAAATATTGATAATCTAACACCCAAAATAATTTAGTTTTCTTATCTAAACCACGGTGTAATTCAAAAACATTATATGGTTTTACATAAGGGGTAATGTGTTTACATAAATCTGGATTTAAGCAATTTAAACAATCCCTGTTTTGCATGCTCAGTAAAAATGCTGTTGGTTCAGCGTTCTTACTAATTAAATTTTCCATCCTTAATAAATCACTTTCAATATCTAGTAAATGATTTATTGATTGTTCTAAAAACACAATTTTTTTATTTCGATGAAAATAATGATCAGTGATATAGAAAAAATCATCTAAACACACATCGCCATTTTTTACAAAATCAGATCTGATTAACATCAGTTGAATATTAGAGATTTTAAGATTATTGTTAATTAAAACAAAATATTGATATTCTAAGTCATGCTGATATTTTTTTAAAGATTTTAGTTTTCAATTATCAAAACTATCTTCTAACTTTTCGTTAAAAGTACTTACCTTTGAAGGTTTTTTTTCAAAACAAGTTGAAGCTTTAACCTCGATAATAATAAATGCATTTGCATTGTGTGGGTCACGCATTAAAATATCGCAACGAGTAATATAATTATTAAAAATAAAAGCTGGTTCAAAAAAAACATTATATTTTGAATTAAATAATAATTCTTTTGTTTTCTTTAATGCCATATTCTTAGAATATTTAGCAAAATCATAACACTCATGATTTTGACGAAAATATTCTTTTGCAGTTTCACCAATCAATAAACCATCAACAATTTGCTCGCCAGGATAATCTTCTAATTCGCTAGTTTTAGTTAAAGGTTTATCATCAATAAATTGATCATCATCATACTTAATGATCTCTTGGTAATTTAACTCATTTACATTTTCATTAAAAAAATCATCTTCATCGATTTTTGATGAAGATGATTTTTCAATTAAATTAAAATGTAATGAAATTTTTTCAGATTCCATTAATTTTTTTGTCAAATCATAATTTTGATCATTTTGTAAAATTAAAAACTTTTTTCCACAATCTTTAAAACGTTTATAATCATCCTTAGTAATATTTTTCATATGTTATTACCTCTATGGTTAATTATCTGCGAGGTACAAACTTATTTTCAATTTTAACTTCAGAAGCTTCCATATTTTTCATGGCAATTTTTTTATTTTTTTTCGCTTCTTTTTCTTCTAAGTTCTTTTTCGCATCTTCAATTTTTAATTGCTTATTTTTTTCGTTGTTTTTTTCTTTTTCAATTTTTAATTCTTCTTTGGTTAATTTAATCTTACCTTGACTTAAAGCAATTTGGTATTTAGTTTTCTCTAAATCTAATTCTCCATTTACTTTTCAATCAGTACGGTATTCCTTTTTAGAAATTTTATGACTATAACCCTCAATTTCTAAAGCTTTAACCTCGAGTAATTTATTCGCCTTGGAATCAAACACTTCTACTACAACATCAAAGACATCACGATACTTTAATTCTTTACCTTTTCGTGCCACAACTTTTGCAAAATCAACACGAACATTTTTAGTATTTTCTTTTTCTTTCAAATACTTTTTAATTTCTTCCTTAACCTGTTGTTTACGTTTGTTTTTCTCCAACTTTTGGTTTTTTTTGGACATAATTGTCGAAATAATTGCGAAAGCAACTATTCCAATAATGATTATAATAAGAA
The DNA here is from genome assembly GCF_964030645.1 of Spiroplasma endosymbiont of Amphibalanus improvisus. Taxonomy (NCBI): domain Bacteria; kingdom Bacillati; phylum Mycoplasmatota; class Mollicutes; order Entomoplasmatales; family Spiroplasmataceae; genus Spiroplasma; species Spiroplasma endosymbiont of Amphibalanus improvisus. The sequence continues at coordinate 50,289 of NZ_CAXIPX010000003.1, read as the reverse complement.
TTATACTTGTCATGATTTACCTTTAAATTAAAACTATTTAATAATATAAATTATATATTATTTTTCTTCTTCTTTAAGTTCTTTTTTGTTAGGTTCTTGATCTTTATTTTTGTCATAATTTAATTTCATATCTTTATGTACTGATTCAGCAAACTTATAATTTTCGTTATTTGTATCAGCGTGAATATTATGACTACGTTTTAGATATTTATCTAAAATATGTTGCATATGTACTGAAACGTGATTTCAATCATCAACAATCATAAATTTATCATCTAATTCTTTTTGATATTTTGGATTTTCTTTTAAACGTTTTTTATATTTAGGGTTGTAATATGCGAAATATCAAATCACTGCAAAACCAATGATCAATGTTATATATGATAGTTGCATAATTGAAGTTACTGAAGAAATATTTTCAAAAACAACTACAAATCATTGTACAACTTGTCAAACAATGAAAATTCCTGTAATAATTCACAGTGCTATTTCTCACCAAGCTGAATCAATTTTATTTTCAAAAGTTAATTTCAGTGCAATTGAGATTACAAATGAATATACCATTAACAAAATTAATGTTACTGTTCCAATAATATCGTTATATCCAAAGGTTTCTTGACCAGTGGCTCCAGAAATAATATCTGGAATAATTAATCAAATAAATAAAAAGCAAAAGGTCAATATTAAGTTTAATATAGATGCTCTAATAGCTAAGTTATCTTCGTTTAATTCTTTATATTTTTCTGGAATGTATCCTTCTACAGCTTGAGGTTCTAAGATTCCACCTGAATAGAAAGCATTTTGCATTCCGGCATTCATTTTTAAAGATAGCACACTGATGATCATTAAAATTCCACCAGCAACATCAATTCATCCTGAATTAAATTTATCGAAAATTTGCATGTTTGGGTTATCTGAAAATTCAGCTCCGATTGCTCCGATAAATAAAATAGTTGTAATTAAATAGAAAATAGTTGAAATAGCAATAACTCAAATAGCTGAACGTCCAACATTTTTCTCTGGATTTTCTACATTTTTACTTACCGTTGAATATGTTTCGAATCCTAAGAAGAAGAAGAAACACGTACTAAATCCATCTGAGAAAGACTTCATGGTGATACTAGTATTTGAAGCGGCCTCAGAATAATTTTCACCACCATACTTAAAATTTAATACAATTACAGCAAGCATTAATAAAGCGGCAGTACCTCATTTAATATAACTTGAGTAATTAATAAATTTTTTTAATTTTTTAATACCAAAAAATAATGCACATGATGATAATCCATACACAGCAATTCCAATTAAATCTAAATATAGATAAGTAAAACTACCTCAGTCAGCATAGAATACACTACCCGGATCTAGAAAGTTAATTCTAATCATTGATACAATTTGTGATGTTACAATCACTGGTAATGTTGAGTATTGTAAAAATGAAATCATTCATCCTCAAAATCTACCATAATTAGTTCTAGTGTAAATATAAGACGCTCCATTAGATTGAGCGTGAACCCTACTTAGTTTGTTATAAGCTCATGCACATGACCCAGCTATAATTCCGCCGATTAAAAAAATCCAAATTAAGTTTAACCCTAAACCATCACCCGTGACCTCACCTGTAGTCGGATCTACAACTGAAGAAAGCATCAGTTGAGAAAAGGCGGCAGTAAAGGCTATACCAACAGTATAGTTAAAACCAAATCAGATTAAATTAGTCAATGAAAGTTTTGAGTCACTTGATTTTTTGGTTCCAAATTTCGAACTTTTTATTTTCATTACTATAAATAACCTTTCTTTAAAATATAATATAAAATATAATTAAATTTAAAATTTAAGTCAATAGTTTTTGAATTTATTTATTTAATATTGCGATAATAATTTTGATATAGTCATAACTGTCCCGGTGATGATAGTATTGCTTTTGACATCATGTACTAAATAGAAATGATTATTTTTAACAGCGCCAAATAATTCAATGAATACTATCCCTGGTTTATTGGATGGAATAATTGAACTAGAGTACTTTGCCATTTCTACAATTTTACGTTTTAATTCAATTTCATTATCTCACTCAAATGTCACACGTTCTTTAATTCTGTGTAAAGCGTGCTTGGTAAAAATAAAATGATTTGATTGATAGTAACTCATAAAAAACCCTGTTAATATAAGATAATATTATGTAACAATATTAACATATTTATATTTTTATGTTAATATATTATAAATATTCTATACTATTAAAATTTAATTTACGAAATGAGGCAAAACATTGGCAAACATAAAATCAAAAATTAAAAGAATTAAGACAAATGAAAAGCAAAGAATTAATAACAAAGCAGTAAAAACTAAAACTAGAAATTTATATCGTCAAGCAATGGAAGCTAAAACTAAAAAAACTGAAAACGCTCTTGAATTGATCCAAAAAGCATCTCGTCAGTTAGATGTAGCTTGTTCAAAAGGTGTATTTCACCGTAATAAAGTTGCGAACCTAAAATCTAAATTAAATAAAAAATAAACTCGTATTATAAACCTTTAAGTTTCATAATTAAAAAATCCTCAATTTTAAATTGAGGATTTTTTAATTATTTTTATGATTGACTATCTGGATCTGGAGTTTTAGGTTGTTGTTTTTGTTCATTTCATTTTTTGGCTTCTGCATCAAATAATGAATCAGGGAAATTATATTTAACACCTTTCATTGCTGATTCAGTCGCTTTTTGAAATTCACGATTAGCAACCATCAATTTACTTTTATCCATTCTTGGATTCAATATTGCAGAAATAATGATTGATACAATACATGCTGAACCTAAAGAGACTGATGCTATTGCAAATCCTAGAAAGACATTATAACCAGGAGATGCTTTAATAGTGTCTACCATATAGCTAGAAGTGTTAGTTATAGCATCATTATAAGCTTGTTGATCTATGATGTCGTCGCCAGAATAAAAAGAAGTTGCAAATGTTTGACCATCTAAAGATAAAATTTGAAAAAATGATGTCATGACAATAAAAATGATTATTCCATTAGTAATTAATGCTGTTAATGACATTACGTATTTTTCTTTAAATTTATTTGGTTCTCTTAAAAGACTATAAGATAAATAACCACCTGATAATAAAACTATGATTAATTCAAACCAGGCAAAACTACCATTAAAACCAAAACCATATCTAATGGAGCTTGGTGCTACTGTTTGACCTATTAATGTTCGGGCATCTGCATCACCTTGTTCACCATAGACAGGTACTAATAAACTACCTCTATAATTACCTGGCGATGAACCTTGTGCATATCACATATTATCAATGACAGCTGGTTTAATTACAGCAACCAAGATGGCAGCCATCATAATCAAGGTCGTTAATAATGCTAATATAGCTGTAATTTTTTTTAATCAAAATACTGCTTTTGGTTTAGTTTTATAAGGATAAAATGATGGATCCATTCTAGGGTGAATGGGCATCATGCCACCAAATGCTCCGCTGGCTGCTCCTCCCATTTTAGAAAAGAAATCAGAATTGAAACCACGAGCATTACCAGCATTATTTTGCTGCGCTTGTTCTTGGTTCGAATCATCGACTTTGGATTTAGTTTTCTTTTCTTTAACTACATCATCTTCATCAACAACTTCACCCACCACTGTTTTGGGTTGTTCTGATAAATTATTATCTTTTCGATATTCAGCAATTATTTTTGATGCATCTAATTTTGAATAAGATTTTGCTGATGTTTTCATTTTATCAACATTAATCTCATTTTCTTTTTTTATTTTAGATTTATCATAATCTGTTTCTTTTGAAAAATCACTTACAAAAATGATAAATTCTTCATCTGCTGTTTCAAAATCTATCTTCTCAATTTTTTCAATCACAAAACGTTCTGATGTAAAATTTGATAATGCTCTTACAAAATCAACTGTAACTTTTTGATCTTGATATGCACTATCAAAATCTTTTTCCAAAGTTAACATTACATTTAATTGCTTAGTAATTTGTTTTTTAAAAGAATCATTGGAAATGATCATTGATTTTAAATAATCATCTATAAAAATATTATACAAAGCATGTGCAATACTATTATATAAACCTTGTTCTTTTAGATTACTGTTTTCCACTAATGTTTTAGTCCCTCTTTTAATTATATTTAATTTAATAACAACTTATATTATACTACTAAAAAAATAATTTAGATAATAGAAATACAATTTTTACTTCTGAACTAATTATATCATTATTACTAGTTTTTAGAAGCTTATCAATTTCATATAAAACCACCAATCAACGATTGATGGTTTTTACTTCTGCTTGATTTAATTGTGAAAATAACATTTTAAATTGATAAGGATTTATTTTAACACAATTTAGCATTTCTGAATAACTAGTATGATTTTGTTGTAAAACTTTCATGTGTTTAATCAACGTAACATTTTTAGCGAGCACACTGATCATAAAATGTATATCAACATTATTTTCCTTTAATGTGTAATATGTACTCATAAATTGTTCTGGACGATTACTAATTAAAAAATTAAATAAATCAAAAATATTACCTTCTAATTTTTTAAATAAATTATTCTCTAGGGTGTTGCGTTCAACAACTGAATTAAAACTCTTGAGTTTTAGCAATTCATTTTCAATAGTTAATAAATCATTAGGTATATATAGCAACATATACTCAATAGCTTCTAACGATATTTCTAACTGTTGTTCTTTTACAATTGTTTTAACATACTCTAATAATTTATTTTTGTTAACATTTTCAATTTCATAAAATTTACTATTCTCTTTAAATAATTTAGTTAGTTTTAACCGACTAGAAATTGATTGATTAGAAGTGAAGATAATTTCATTTTCAAGTTGTTGATTATTTAATAATTTTGTCAACAAACCAATTAATGGTGAATCTTTAATGTAATTTTTTTCATTTAAAAAATTAAAATCTTTAATTAAAATATTGCGTTTCTCACCAAACATTGATTTTGTTGAAGCGTTAATAATCACCGCATCAAATTGATCTGCATTAAAAATATATTCTTCTAAGTCTGTTTCTTTATTAATCATTTTTGACAAATGTTTATTTAATAAAAAATTATCTTGACTGGCAATAAAATGAATCATTACAATAAAACTTCCTTCAAAGTAAAGTTAACCTAATTTGCTTATAACCATTCCTAATTCTATTACTATTGCTAAAAGTAATAATGTGCTAAATATCATTAAAATTAATTTCATATTAATTCCTACCTTCTTATTATAAATATTTTTTATTTTAACATTATTTTAATTAAATTCATTTTATTTTTTTATTGAAATAAAAAATGTTCCCTAAGGAACATATATAAGTCGGCTTGGTGGGATGACTTAACCCTTCCGCATATTTAGCGTTATCTTAGTTGGCTGTTATTTATTAGTACATTACATTAATAAATTCAGATATCTACATTTAGTTTAGTTGACTGTTATTTATTAGTAGATTACTAACTAAGATTTTACATATGTATAATAACAAAAATTTATTATTTTTCCAATAAAATTTATTATTTTTCAAAATTTTCTTTTAATAATTTTACTTTTTCAAAATCATAATGATCAAAAGTATTAAATTTTAAATTATATAAAATTTCAAACAAAGCAAAAATAGAATCATTTGATTTTAAAAAGACCTTATACTCTACTGATGCTATAGGTTTTAGCTTTTTATTTGATACATCTTTAACTTGCTCATAATCATAATAATTAATAATTACTTTGCTTCCCTTTTTAAATTCAATGATAAAAATAAAATGATCTGGGTTTTCAAGTAGTCGAGTTTGTTCGATATTAATCATATCAATAATTTCTTGAATTAATTTATTTTTATCAATTACTTGTTTAGTTGCATACGCACCAACCAAGATATCAAATGTGTTGAAGCTCATAATTTAAATTCTTTCTTATTTTAAAGAATATCTTTAATTTTTTTGATATCTGTTTTAATTGGTACGTCTAATAATTGTGATAATAATATTTTTAAAACATTTTGGGAATCTTGTTTTTTAATAACATTAAGTTTTTTTAAATAAAATTCTTCAATTAAGTATGGTAAATATTCGGTAATAATTTTACTTTCCTTTTCCATGTCTTGACTAGAAATAACTAACTTTAATTTACTTTTTAATTCTACCAAATCATATTCGTTATTTTGGGTATCTAAATAAGTTTTTAAAACAATATAATTATATATAAAGGAATTATCAGTCACTTTTACAATTTTTTGATTATCTATAAAGTTTAAAGATTTAACCGATAAATTTAAATATTTTATAAACATCGGATTTTTAGTGGTTAAAATGACTATAATTTTATTAGTAGTTAAATCCTTAATTTTTCGGCAAATATTTAATCATTCTAATGGTCCACCATAAAGTTCTGGTTCATCGATTAGCAACACTGTATTTTTAATACTATTTAAAATTTTGGTTTTAAACATTAATTTAAATCAAATGTCTTTAATATAATGTTTACTATATTTTTTAGAATCGATTTTATCACCATTTTTCATAATAGAAATTGTTAATAACTTTTCAATATATTTTTCTAAATCAATTTCAAAAACGTTCGCTATCAAACGTTCTTCTTCTAAATCATAAATATCGGCAAATAATTCTTCATTAATAATTTTAGATAAGTCTGATTGAAACTGCTGTAAGTTATCTTTAATTCGATTGAATTGGTCATTATTATCGATGGCTTCATTGATATATGATAGTAAATATTGTTTTAAATCTGAACTTTTAGTCATTTTAATTTCTTCATCTAAACCAATGACGTCTTTTAAATAAACCACATTATAATCACCAAATATAATTTGTTTATCATTTAAATAAATTTTAGCACCTTTACCTTGGAAACTTTTTTCTAGGTGATCTAAAATATTTGATTTACCAGCATTAGAATGACCTACTAAAACTGCTAGATTATTTCAGATATTAATATATTGTTCATTAAAGGGGTTAAACCCTAATTTTAATTGCATTTATAACTCCATTACAAAATCTATTTTTTCATTTTCTTCATCTCAATTTTTCTCTCCGGTCAATAATTTCATAGCTTCATATTGCTTTTCGGTGACACTTAAAATTCTTACATTCCCTTTGCTAGGTTTATGTAATTCAAGTTTTTTAATGTTTTTCGCAACTATATCATAGTTCATACATAATTTGGCATAAACAGAATACTGAATCATCACATAACCGTTATTTAATAACTGACGATGAAATTTACTATATGCTTGTAAATCACTTTTGGTTTGGGTTGGTAAATCATACATTACAATTAATCGCATATATCGGAACCTATATTTATTCATTGATTATCTGATCTTGTATGATACTTGCTTCTTCAATGATGGTTAAATTTTTAATTTTGCTAGAATCATGGTATTTTAACGCTGAAATAAAGGACTTAACATAAACGTTGAATGATGAATTGACCGTCATTACCTTATGATCAATAATGACGTGCTTATTTAATAACTTAATTAAACTTAAACGATTCAAATATGATAAATCACTACCATATTGTAAGTAATTTTTATTTTGAAATACTCATCGATCCACAATAGGACGATATGGTTCGATCAAGTCATAAGTTAAATTAAATGGATTACTTCTGCCAATATGATGAACACCAATAAATAAATTAAGACCATACTTAGCTATTGTCCTAGACAAGGCTGAACTAATAATTTTATAACCATAATTTAACGCACTGTTGATTTGGTCGTCAGCAAACCGAATAAAATTGGTGCCATATAATGCATGGAAAAACATTTTAGCAACAATCCCTTCTCGATTATTTTGATCATTGTGATTCATAGTAATCATTTGTTGCTCACAGCGTTCAATCACTGTTTGATCAGTAATTAATTCCTTCATAATTTCAATTTGATTAAAAATTTTATTATAAATAATTTTGGTTCAAATTTTTTCTTTTAAATCCTTAGTGATTTTTAATTGTAATTCTAAATTTACCAATGGCATACAGTGTGATGATAATGGTAGCATTACAACATTAGGGTCATGTTTGTCATCACTGACAATTACCAACACATTATTATTGATCAAAATATTAATTAATTGCATCGAAAACAATGTATAACTATTTTCAATAATTACACAATTCAAAGTATCAATTGACACTTTAACCTCTTGTTTATTTGCCTTTAATGAACTAACTAATAAATTATTATTTTTTAATGTTAGTTTATCATAATCTTTAATCACTAATGTTTTTCAACTCATAATTTTATTATATTTGATGCTAAGAAAAAAATAAAATTATAAAACAAAAAAACACAATTTTATAACATTGTGTTTTTTTAAACTTTAAATATTTTAATTTGTTTATTTTTTAGATTTTTTAGTTCATAAAGCAAGACTCACTGCAGATACAGATGAAATCACTGCCAATGGAATAGCTGTTGCTAGTACTGTTGTTTCGTTAGTAAAATGTGTGTCAGTTACAACAGTAGTGTCAGTTTTTATATTACCTGGTTTTTGATTTGTTATTGTAATTGTAGTTGTTTGATATTCCCTATTATTATTTGCATCAGAAGAATCATAATAAATCAACATGTTTAAAACAGCAGTGCTTCCTTCTGTTGTAGCAAAGTATGCTATAGGATTATCAATGTTTAATTCATTGCCATTTTCATCATAAAAATGAGGTTCATTATTAAGGTCTCCAAAAAGAATATTTACTCAAGCATTATAGTTATGAAGAATTCAACGACTTAATGAATTACAAAATAATGTATCGACAGTAACTTCATCTGAAGAAAGTGAATTAACTGTATAATAAATAGCACTAGTATCAATGTATAAATGATCTGGAATAGTTAAATTATTTAGTGGTTTTGTTGGGTCGGTGAAATTATAAAAAGTTTTCCCTTCTTCTGCTGAATAAACTTTGTCTGTTGTATATGTAATACCTGGATTATCATTAACAATACTAATTTGTTCAGAATCAACTTTGGTGTTTTCATTTTTATATGCAATATTCATATCAAAAACAGCAGTGCATCCTTCTGTTGTAGCGAATGTTTGTATTTTATCTTGAAAAGTATTACCCTCAAGTTCTTTGCCATTAGGAGCGAAGTAGTCAGCCGTTTCTAAGTTTACTATTTCTACTTGAACTTTATAGTTCTCATCGATTCAAGAGTTAATTCCTTGAATAAAGTAGTCAATTTTATCATCGGAATTAACTTCTTCTGCTAAGTATTTTGCAGATCATCAAATGCCATAAGTATCTAAATATAATGTTTCTGGCAAAACAGCAGTTGTTGAACCATCTGTATATTCATATCCTTGTTCGGCTGTATATTTTGTTTCTACTGTTTTTGTATCCTTATGTATATTAGTTGTTGTGGTATTTAATGTTTCTTTCTTTAATGCTTATGCTGGCATAATAGCAAAGAAAATAGATATTAAAACTAAACCACCTATTATAATTTTATTTGATAATGATTTTGTATTATTTTCCATAATATCCCTTTCGATAAAATAAATTGTTCTTTAAAACTAAAAAATCCTATGATTTTTTTACAATAAATAACTAAAAATTAATCACATCCATTAGTAAAAATATCTAATTATTTATTCTTATTTTTTAATCTATCATATTTTCAAAAAAAAGATATTCTTTTAACAAAATTTTTAATATAAAAAAAAGCAATACTTTAAATTGCTTTTTTTATATTAAAAATTTAATTATCACAAAAAGTATTATACAATATCAATTTTAATAGTAATAGTTGATCACTTATTCCATTCATCACTGATTGAAAAAATTTTAGCATCGCTAAATTCTGCTGATGAATCTAATGAAACATTATAGATACCCTCAGTTAATTGAAAACTGCTATTTAACAATTGTCCTTCATTGTTTTTAATTTTATAAGAAACATCATTGATTGCATCTTGGTTACTAATATATTTTGGTTCACCATCTTTAAAATTATAATCAATTAAATTTTTAGAATACGAAAAATTTAATACATCAATGAAATCTTGCACAGTATTATGATTTGAATTTAAAATAATGACTGGAATTAGCTGTGTTAATTCATCATCATATTCTCAGTGACTAGGTGTAAAAATTGTAGAATTTTGAGTGATTAATTCATCATTATTTTGTGCATAATTTTGAGTATTAAAAACTAATTTATAACTAATATAATAATGAACATCAACACTTTCTCCGGTTAACTTAACATCTTCGCTATTATTTTCTAAAGGCGTAATCGTAGCTGTTTTAATTGGATAATTTTTTGCAGAATTATCAAAAGAATTGACATAAGAAAAATCTCCGCTAATAGAATAATCAACACCTTCAACAAGAGGTGATTGTTCTATCCCGACCAAGGAAAGATACTGTTCTGAAAATCAATTTGTAAAGCTTTTTTTAACATTTTCATCACTTTCATCTTTTTGCGCATAAATTCAGATTGGACCTCTATTATTTATATAATTCATCATTGAAGAAATATTAATGGATTTTTCTGAAGGAATTGGTGGTGGAGTTATTTTTTTAACCTTAGTTGAGTCATCTCCCACAATAAAAAAAACTGATAATCCAATTGCGCATAATATTAAAATACCCAGTAAACTATACCCTACTTTTTTCACACTGTTCCCCTTCCAGTTTTATAAAGTAGTCATAATTTGTAAGTTTTGTATTATTTTAAATTATCATGAAATTTCAATAGATAATTAATAATTTATTATTCTTGTTTCAACCCCTTAAAATAAGAATATTAAAATTAAAATAATATCTATTTATATAATTATAACATTTTTTAGGTTATAATTATAGAATAGGTTATTTAATAATTTTATTACTTACATAAAAAATATTCATATATTAAATCGGTCGAACAATTTTTAACGTTTCTGTGAAGTTAATTTTATTATTTGAAAAAATTATAGTTATCAATAAAGCTAGCATCTATCATAAAAATACTTTTAATCTCAATTAAAATTTTATATTTTTAAAGAAAAAAGCAGATTTAAATCTGCTTTTTATAATATTGTATAAATATTAATAATTTGTGATTACAAATATAAACGAGAATTTCATTGAATTAAATACACCATTTAATTATTTGGATTTTGAACTGTATTGATTTTTTTTAAACATCTCCAGCATAAAAAATCAATTTGATTTTTAAAATGTCTTCATCACATACGATATCATTTTATATTAAAGATGGATAGCTTATTTCGCAACAAAACAAGATGAATTGTCACAAATATATAGTTTTCAAATTAACTAAATATCTGATTATGTCATAGTTCAGTTTTTCTTTATCTAAAATAAATGTTTTAATTGCACTTTTGATAAGTTCAAAATTGAATTTATAACTAAAATATTATTTTTTATTTTCATACAACTTTCTTTTTATCTCTAAAAAATTAATGAAAGCTATTTTTTAAAAATCATATTTATTAATTTTAAAACTCCAAATATTATCAGAATTAAAATAGTCAAAGGTAAAAAAATAATAAATAAAAATATAGAAATTAAGATTACTCAAATATTTTTTTTATTGTTTATTAAAGTCGCTTCTTTTATATTTTGGTTTTTTTTCTTATGTGAATTATCAATATAATCGCCAGGTTCCAAAATTTCTGGTTCAATAATTACTGTGTCAGATTTATTTTTATCTTCTATCATATTTACTCTTTAACATTTAACTAATTACAATATTATTATTATACATATTTTGCAATTAAATAAAATTCAAATTAATTTAACTTGGTTAATCTGTTCAAGTAATTTGGAATATTATAGAGTTAAGTGTACTACCTAAAGAGGCGGGATAAAAAGTTTTCATATTTTCTGGGACATAATCAAAAAATATCCAATAGTAAGCTGTTGGGTGTGATAAATCATCTGGTATTACAAAATCATTATTACTATTATCGGTCATACGAACTCCTAAGGAATTAAATTGAGTTTGATCAGATGAAAAACCCATCACATTTGTACTAAAACTATTTAATATTTTATTGAAAACATCTTCAACTGTTCAATTAATACTACAATAATAGTTCATGTATACGTCTACGTGATCAGTTTTGTCATAGTAAACATAATTATCCGGGTTTAATATTGATATATATTGTTGATTATCTTCTAAATTATAGTCATCTGGTGTGTATGGAAAAACAGTAAAACCAGGATTAATTACAAAATAATCAGAGGCATAACAATATAATGTGAAAGGTGTTGTATCCATAAAAACATCAGAATTTTCAGTTGGTGTTATTACAATTTCATTGTATATGTAATTAGGATCAGTTCTGTCATGACCATTATTTGAATATTCGAAAACACCTGTTAAAGTATAGTCATCACCATATTTACATTCGTGAAAATTGGTATTTACTATATCTGTGACTTCTTTATCAAATCAGTCAGTAAATCTCTTTTGAACCACATTTTGACTTTCATCAAAACGCATAAAAACTCATATTTGACCATTATTATTAATTGTATTTTTTATGTCTTGTGTTGGAATTAAGGGTTTTCAAATAAAAAATATATATATAAATACAAATGCAAAAAATAAGACAAGCAAGACTAATGGAGCGATTACCAAAAGAATCACATTTTTTTTGCTTGTTTTTTTCTTCATTTCCAACCCCTTAAAAAATACCTTTTATATAATTATACCATTTTTAAACCTTAAATTGTAGGGATCCCAACTTTTCGACCAGCAAATATGGACCTTTTTTACACAAATTATATATGATATTTTTTTTAATAAATAAATATAAAGACAAATAAAAAAACAACTCAAAAGTTGTTTTTTTTAAATAAATTATATTATTGTTTTTGAACATTTTAATTTTAATGAATAATTGATTGCTTTTAATTTGCTCAATAAAACTGAATTAACAATTTAAATAAATAAATGTGAATTGTTAATGGATAAATTAATATAATGTATAAAATTATTTATTAAAAAAAACAGAAATCAAATTGCTTTTTTAATAAAATATAAATTATAAATAAATATAATAATAACTTAATATCTAAGCAATATTTATAGTTTAATTTTATTTTAATAATCTGGAATGTGGAATGTTACTGCAATAACTGCATTGCTACCAGCACGGAAAATACCGCTGTAATCAGTTCTAACATATATTCTGTAATAATTAGTTCAAGTTTCACCCTGTCAAACATTACTTTGACCTTGCATAGATCAATAACTTGTGCTGTCAGCGTTATAATCTGAAGATTCTGAACCATGTCGTGGTAACTCTTTTCAGTCAAATAGATCTTTGTAATAGTGCGGTTGTGGTAAATTAGGGCAAAAAATTTTATTATCTGACATATATTGTATATTATCTTGAATAGTTTGTTTTATATCATGATTAAGTCTACCTGTATCAGCAGAATCTACACCAGTTAAATCGAAATAGTTAGTATCATCATAACTATGACCTGTTGAATCATCAGACAAGAACACGTCACCAAAAGTTTCTGTATACGGAGTTCTCATACTCTCTGGTTGAAGTTGATTAAGTGTTTCATCTAACGCATAAGCTGTAGGATCTATTTTATAATCTTTTGATCCTGTAACTTTAGTAGAATTTGGATTCGCAGTAATTTTAATGTGGCTATTTAAATCACTAGAACCACCATCTTGTTGTGATAGTGTTAAATCTAAATGATCTGAGTATGCATCTGAACTAAATGCAAAACTTACATCACTAGAAGAGCAACCATGTCATGCAAGAAAATCAATGTAATCAGATTTCACTTTTGACTGATATGTTCCATAATCAGTAGTTACATAAGGACTAACTTCTGTAATATCACTAAGATAAATATTCGAAATATCCAAACGTCCATTTTCATCTACAATTACAAATAAATCTGGAAAAACATAATTATTTTTAACTAAAGATGTAGATGTAACATGTACTGAATATTTACCGGGAGTATTAAAATTTACCTCACTTCAGTTAAAAGCTAAATCTTCAGCTTTTAATTCGAAATTTTTATCACCAGTTTCTTCTTGCATATAAGTATTAATATTATCTCTTGCATATTCTTCAACATGTGATTGGAATCCTCTTTGTTCGTTTATACCTCCACCATAATAAGTTGTATCTGTAAAATTACTTTCTACAAATAAGTCACTAGGTAAAACAAATTTATCAGGTTTTAAAGTGAAAAACAAAGTTAAACTTAACCCTGTAGCTACCAAAATAATTAATATTCAAAAAAGCGCTCAACCAGGTTTACCTCTTTTTTTAGCTTTAATAATTTGATGAACTTGCACTGGATTTTTAACAGTTTCGGTTGGAGTTGTTTGGACATAAGCGTATGGTTGTTGAACAATGGATTGTTGTGGTTGCCCATAAGCGTATGGTTGTTGAACAATGGATTGTTGTGGTTGACCATAAACTTGTTGGTTTTGGTTATAATTATAATTTGCTTCCGGAATATTTATTGAATCATTTATATCGGATTTTTTCTTACTCTTATTTTTTCCCATAAATCAATTATCCTTAAAAAGAAAATAAATATTTTATATAACAATATAATACATAAAAATAAATATAAGTCAAGTATTAAAGGTTTTTTAATTATTTACTTGAATAATAAACATACATTTATTGTTAAAAGCATTTTTTCATAAAAATTATGAAAATTTTATTAAACAAATTTTTATAATTAATAAAACGATCAATAAAATTCAAACTAATAATAAAATTCAGCCAATAGGACCTAAAAGAGGTTTTCGCACTTCTACATTAATTACCTCTTTTTTTATTTTAGGTTTAGATGAATTTTTAAATTTAAATAATTTTTTAGATTTTATTGGTTGTGAATTTTCAATAAAAAATGGATCAAAATCTGGGGTTTGATTTGGGTTCATTAAAAAAGGAAAATTCTCTTGATTGTTTGAATAAAATGTTTGGGGTTGGTTTGGACCTAAAACAGTCGAGCTATCTTGATTGTTTGAATAAAATGTTTGGGGTTGGTTTGGACCTAAAACAGTCGAGCTATCTTGATTGTTTGAATAAAATGTTTGGGGTTGGTTTGGACCTAAAACAGTCGAGCTATCTTGATTGTTTGAATAAAATGTTTGGGGTTGGTTTGGACCTAAAACAGTCGAGCTATCTTGATTGTTTGAATAAAATGTTTGGGGTTGGTTTGGACCTAAAACAGTCGAGCTATCTTGATTGTTTGAATAAATTGTTTGGGGTTGGTTTGGGCCTAAAACAGTCGAGCTATCTTGATTGTTTGAATAAAATGTTTGGGGTTGGTTTGGACCTAAAACAGTCGAGCTATCTTGATTGTTTGAATAAATTGTTTGGGGTTGGTTTGGGCCTAAAACAGTCGAGCTATCTTGATTGTTTGAATAAAATGTTTGGGGTTGGTTTGGATTGTGATTCTCAGTAGCATAAAAATTAGAATTTATATCTTTATTATTTTTATTTGTTTGTTTACTATTTGGATTGTCCATATTATCTAAAATTTTATCCATCACGGAAGAAATATAATGTCTATTATCTGCATTTGTTTTTTTCATGATCTCCAACTTAAAATATTACTTTATTTATTTTTTTAAATTATACATCAAAAAACTAATAAATCAACCATTTTAGGATTAATTTAATAAACTGAATAGATATCAGCGCTCCAGATTCTTTTGCAGGGTCTTTAGATAAGTAACGCTATATATAACTAAAACATTTTAATCTGCGCTATCTTGTTCATAAGAATTAGTCCATGTTTGTCCTTAAAATATACGATTATTTCCCTCTTTAGCTCATTTTGTTTCATCGCTATCTTTTGAGTGGGCATCAGAATCTGTAGAACCAGCATATGGAAAATGATCAAATTTTAACAAACTAGCATATGTTCCATCAGAGGTTGAAGGAAGATTGAAAAACTTTGGTTTAGAAGAAATTTCTTTCAAACTTTGCGCAAGATTATCTTGAATGTCTTTATTAATTTTCTCCTCATTCTGTTGTATATTGAAATAAATTTGTATAATCTACGACTGCACCCTCGGAAGTTAATGAATTAAATCTAATATTAATATCATCACGAGAAACACCTTTTGGCACAAAATAATTGTATATAGTGTTTCGAATACTATCTTCATGCCCTGCTGAATCAGATGTAACATATGGGTGATTATCAAAAATATTTCAAAATCAACAATATCTAAAATAATTTTAGAGTTTAGATCTTGAATGACATTCACTGTAAGATCTGGAGTGTAGTATTCATAACCTTATTTATTAATTTCAATTTCTAAATTATATTGAACCTGAGTGAAAAGTTGACATCATCTTCTCAATCAAATTTAACTTCATCAATAGTTAACTGTTCATTTACAAGCAATGCACTGTTAGTCGCTTCTGATGCCGATGTTTCAACATATGATTCAAAATGTTGTTACTCTTCACCTGTATGATAAGATAAAACATCATTGTCATATAAAGAACTGAATACATTGTTGGGCAAGTAAATTTTTTCAACTTTCCGGGAATTACTTTTTAAAGTTAGTTGCAAAGTAATTGATAAAATAACTGAAATTAAAATCACTAACATTGCGAATAATATTAAAATATTTTAGTTCAAAAACCATTTTCCTCTTTTGGACTAATGAGGTTTAGCGGTTGACCCCCATTAATTAAATTATATTGAATATCACTAATAATGTACAAACCAACATTCCTAATACTAATATTCAAAGAATTACCCCTATTATATAAGCAACCATTCTTTTCTTTGTACCATGAACTTGTTGGTTTTGGTTATTTGGGCGTTGTGGTTGACCATAAACTTGTTGGTTTTGGTTATTTGGGCGTTGTGGTTGACCATAAACTTGTTGTTTTTGGTTATTTGGACGTTGTGGTTGACCATAAACTTGTTGGTTTTGGTTATTTGGGCGTTGTGGTTGACCGTGAACTTGTTGGTTTTGGTTATTTGGGCGTTGTGGTTGACCATAAACTTGTTGGTTTTGGTTATTTGGGCGTTGTAGTTGACCGTGAACTTGTTGGTTTTGGTTATTTGGACGTTGTGGTTGACCGTGAACTTGTTGGTTTTGGTTATTTGGGCGTTGTAGTTGACCATAAACTTGTTGGTTTTGGTTATTTGGGCGTTGTAGTTGACCATAAACTTGTTGGTTTTGGTTATTTGGGCGTTGTGGTTGACCTTGTATGTTCAAGCTATTATGTGAATTAAAATTATTAATTGGTTTTTTCATTAATTAACCACCTAAAATAATTTCATATATAATTAAAATAAATTATATATGAAATTATTTATAAGTCAATTATTAATGAAAAAACAAGAACCTTTATTCAATTAGGTTCTTGTTTTAGTTTTAAATTTTCTTTTTAACTATTTTTGAAAACTCTAAAGGTTTTAAAATCAATAATTCCAATATCTGAGTTTTTTCTATGATCATGACCAAATCAATTTTGTCCAAAATAAGAAGCAGATAGGTCAAATATTATTTCCCTTTGAATCGATCATTATATTTCTAAAAAGTTAATTCTGATTACTTAAGCAATTAACTCTGACTATAATATATTAATATGAGTTCCACATTCAAAAGTAAATTTTTGAGATTGCCCAAACACAATATCATATCATGGTTGAATCTCATTTATAGTTAATGTTAAAGTATTATTCACATCATCTATTGTTTCAATACTAAACACATAACTTACATCATCTGTTGCTTTCATTCGGTGATAACGCGTAATGTTTAAAGAATAATCTTGATGCCCAGGATCATTTATAATTTGAAATTCTTGAATTGATAAGTTACTGATATCAATGTAAATTTGATCATAATCACTAATTGAAACATTATCGATAGTCATATCTTTTTCCAATACATCATAGTCATTTTCAGTATGAATATATTTTTGTTGGATTAAACCTCCAA
This sequence comes from Spiroplasma endosymbiont of Amphibalanus improvisus, assembly GCF_964030645.1. NCBI lineage: Bacteria > Bacillati > Mycoplasmatota > Mollicutes > Entomoplasmatales > Spiroplasmataceae > Spiroplasma > Spiroplasma endosymbiont of Amphibalanus improvisus. Next base: position 32,309 of record NZ_CAXIPX010000003.1, on the reverse strand, counting down.
AAACTGAATATTCTCCAACAAAAGAACTAGTTATTCCTAACACCCCAATTAGGGTTGATGTGACTAAAATTACTATTCATCACACTTTATTAATTTTTTGAAATAATGCAAAAAAACTAAAATCTTCTATTTTTGCCACTGTTTTTTCTTTGGGGTCAAAAAAATGTACTGTATATTTTACAAAATATTTTAAGCAGTATTTTCACAGTAAAGCTATTAATGAGTAAAATACAAAAAAACATACAATTGCACCAAACCAGCAGCCAAACATGAAGGCAGTAGCTCTTGAAGCATCATAGGCAATATAAGATAAAAATGAAAAAATAAATAATCCTGGCGGTAAAGCCAACATAGCACCAAAAACTACAAAACAAATAATTGGTGCTAAAAATAGCAACATAACAAAAGGTCAACTAATTAAAAAATTAATTTTATTTTGTATTTTATTTTTATTTTTTAAAATATTTTGTTTTTGTTCATAAGGAAGGTTATTTATAATTTCTTCTGCAATTTCATCAATCTTCAATTGTGACAAGATATCATCAATCGTTTCTTTTTGCAAAATCCTTTCTTGAATCTGTTCATAATAATAATTGATTAATTCTTTTTTATCATTTTTCTCTAAAAAGAATAATTCTTTTTTTAGTTTTCTTAATCAAACTTGAGCTTGTTTGTTTTTTTGCATATTATTTTCCTTCTTTGAATACATATAGTTGATCGTTTAACTAAAGTATATTATCTAATAACTGATTAACTGTTAAATAAAAATTATTCCATTCTTCTAATAAGCTATTTAAACGTTGCATACCCAACGAAGTTATTTGATAGTACTTTCGGTTAATTTCGACTAAACTATTTTTTTGGTACATAATTAAATATTTATTTTCTACTAATTTTTTCAAATTAACATAAACTGTAGACTCATTTGTATCAATTGTTTTATTAATTATTTTATTAATTTCATAAGCATACATGTCTTTATTTTTTAGACATTTCAATATAATTAATTCAATAATTCCTTTTTTCAATTGAGCGTTGATTTTATCACCGAATTTCTACTTGACTATATCAAGTAATTTAAGTATAACTTTACTGCTTGACTATATCAAGTAGTAAAGTTATAAAATAAAACACAATTAAACATAATTGTGTTTTATATTTTAAAATATTAAATTTGAATGTTTATTTTATAAGAATTTTATTTTAATAATCTGGAATGAAGAATGTTACATCGATAGTTGCTTTATAAACAAATACTCCATTATTTTGAGCAGCCAAAACATCTCAATGACGAGTTCAAGTATGGTTTTGTCAAACATGTTCACTTCCTTCAGGAGCTCATGGTTTGGTTGAGTCATCATTGTGATGTACAGAATCTGTAGTTCCACTGTATGGGAACTGAGCGTAATCCAATAAAGTTGTATAAGTTCCATCTGGTCCTGTTGGTATGTTTAATCCATTTTTGTCTGAAATTTCTGTTAGACCTAAGTGAATATTTTCTTGTATATCATGGTTAATTTTTGCTGAGTTAGCACCATCTCTACCTGTTAAATCGAAGTAATTATTGTCATTACCAGAACCATTTGATTTAACATCAGGTAAATATATATCATTATATTTAGTTTCATATGGTACAGTATTGTCAAGCGATCTTCCTTGATCTAATAAATCATTTAAATTATAAGCTTCAGGACTTATGTTTACTGTCTCAACCCCTACAACAGCATGTTGGTCTGAATTTGCAGTAATCTTAACATAACTTTCTAAATTTGTTCCACCAGCTTGGGTAGATTGAGATAGGTCTACATTATCAGAATTAGCACTTGAACCAAATTTGATTTGGACAGCATCAGAAGAAATTCCTTTTGATTCAAAAAAACTATCTATTTCATTTTTAACAACTGATTGATATGATGATGCATCAGTTGTTACATACGGATTAACATCAAAAACATCGGAAAATGAAACATCAGATAAATCGATAACAGAAATACCGGTAATATTTACTTTAATGTCAGGAATATAATATTTGTTATGAGTATTATTAACAACTTCTACACCAACATTATATTGACCTGTAGTATTAAAATTAACATTATTTCAATCAAAAGAAAGATCGTTGGCTGATAATTGTTGTGAAGCAGGTAAAGCAGCGTTTATTGCCACTAAAGCTGAATTTTCTACATTTTTTTCAAATACTTTTCTATCTTGAGTTTCATAGTAAGATACAGTATCTACGTTAATACTATCATACACATTATCAGGGATATTAAATTTGTCACCTCTTAATGATAAGGGCAAAGCAATTGCTAATATAATTGAAATTACAAGCACTGAAGTTGCTGCTACAATTCAAATATTTTTCGTAGTTCAAAAAGTATCTTTTTTTTCTTCACGATTTATTTCTTGTGATGGCGCTTCATTTGATTTTCTTTTAAATTTGGTTTGAAATTCTTTGAATTTAGTTTGAAATTTGGTTTGAAATTCTTTGAAAGCAACATTGAATTTTGATTCTTTATTCACTGGATCATTTTGATTCATCATTGGACGATTATTTACTTGATCATTTTGATTCATCATTGGACGACTATTTACTTGACCATTTTGGTTCATCATTGGACGACTATTTACTTGACCATTTTGGTTCATCATTGGACGACTATTTACTTGACCATTTTGGTTCATCATTGGACGACTATTTACTGGACCATTTTGATTCATCATTGGACGACTATTTACTGGACCATTTTGGTTCATCATTGGACGACTATTTACTGGACCATTTTGGTTCATCATTGGACGACTATTTACTGGACCATTTTGGTTCATCATTGGACGACTATTTACTGGATCATTTTGGTTCATCATTGGACGACTATTTACTTGATCATTTTGGTTCATCATTGGACGACTATTTACTTGACCATTTTGGTTCATCATTGGACGAGAAGTATTATTCATATAATTTAAATTATTATTTTGATCATTTATCTTCATTTTTGTGACAGGCCTTTCTTGAATAAGAATATTTTGAATTATTATAAAATTAAATATAAATGAATTTCTATATAAACAACTATCAAATAATTTTCTATTATTTTATCATATAAAAAATTTATGCTTGATTAAGTAATTTCTTATAATTATACAATGTGATTATATACATATATAATTTAAAAGTCAATAATAATATTTTTTCATTATTCATTAAAAATGTACAAAATTCACCAGTGATTTTTAATTGTGTTTTTAGATTAATAATGAGTGAAAAAATTTGTCTATTTTGATTACTAAAATTAAAATAATCATTTTTTCATTGATAAAACCCTCAAAATAATTATTAATTTACATAATTATAAGTATATTAATTTAATAATTGAACAATGTGATAGATTTTTAATAATGCCTAATTATTTTAGTTGTGGTTTAGGTTGTTGAATTAAGTAGAAAACGTCACTCAGATATATGTTTCTCCTATAAATACACCATTATTTGGGCGAACCATTAATTCTCAATTGCGAGTTCAGTCTTCATTTCTTCATATATTTTTATTTCCTTCGGCGGTTCATGGTTCAGTGGTTGTTTCTTCATAACCCTTATCGCTTCCTTCAAAAGGAAAATTAGTGAAATCTAATAATCAGTAATATGTATTATCCGATAGTGGTGGAATATGCAATCCATTTTTATCAGATATTTCTGTTATATTTTTATTAATAGCGTATTGTATATCATGGTTAATCTTGCCTGAATTTGCTGTATCTACGCCTCAACCATTAAAGTTAAAATATTGATCACATTCTGAACTATATCCAACATGTGAGATACCTTGAAGTAAATGTATTTGATTATATCTATCTTCATATTTATCATATTCACTATTTGGTGTTCTTCTTTGAGCTAATAATTCTTCTATATCATACGCTTGAACCGTTATAATTATTTTAGTATCGCCAACAACAGCATTTGAATTAGGGTCTGCGATAAATTCGATTAAATTTCCATAATTAGCCCCACCAGCTTGGGTAGATTGAGAAAGATTTAAATGATCAGCATGAACAGTGTTTTTAGAAGAAAATTTAATATCAACATCCTGGGAAGGAACATTTTTTGATTCAAAATAATTACTTACAGTATTTTGAACATTTTTTTCATATGACGCTGTTTCAGTAGTAACGTATGGAAAAGTATTAAAAATTTTAGAAAAATCGATATCAGATAAATTCATAACAGAAAAGATTTTTACTTCAATATCAGGAATATAATATTTATCAGTTACTTTATCATTAACTTCTATGCCAACATTATATTCACCTTCATTTGAAAACTGAACATCATTTCAATTAAAATCAACTTCTTCCATTGTTAATCTTTTTGTTTTAGATACATTACTATTGATCGCAGATAATGCTAATTGATCTACACTCGAAATAAATTGAGCTTGTTCTTGACTTTCATAATAAGTTGTAGAATATCCTTCTTCTAAATTTTCAAATACATTAGCGGGCAAAACTACTGGTCCATCACTGATTGTTGAATAAGTAGTGACACCTATTATCACCAATATAACTGAAATAACGAGTAATGATAATATAAGAATTGATGTAATTGTAAAATTAGAAATATTTTTAAATAATAAAAATTTGGTTTTTTCTGACTTTTCAATTGGAAAAGATTTATGAACTAAACCATCTGTATCTTTTATTGAATTTGTTTTAATTACATTCATTTTTTGCTTTTCAAAAGCTTCATTAAATTTAGTGATAGAGCTTAATGAAGCTTTTGAAAAAAATGTCGATTTTTCACTCAATGTTTTATTTTGAGGATAAGGTTGTTTTGGTAAATTTGGTTTATTGTTGAAAACAATTTGGTTGTATAAATTTGGTTTGTTGTTATTAACAGTTTGGTTGGTTTGATTATATAAAATTTGTTTGGTTAAACTTGGTTTGTTGTTATTAAAAGTTTGGTTGGTTAAACTTGGTTTGTTGTTATTAAAAGTTTGGTTGGTTAAATTTGGTTTATTGTTATTAAAAGTTTGGTTGGTTAAATTTGGTTTATTGTTATTAAAAGTTTGGTTGGTTAAATTTGGTTTGTTGTTATTAAAAGTTTGGTTGGTTAAATTTGGTTTGTTGTTATTAACAGTTTGGTTGGTTAAATTTGGTTTATTGTTATTAACAGTTTGGTTGGTTAAATTTGGTTTGTTGATATTAAAAGTTTGGTTGGTTAAATTTGGTTTGTTGATACTAACAGTTCGATTAAGTAAAATTTGTTTATTGTTGTTAACTGTTTGTTTATATGAATTTGGTTTATTGTTGTCAAAAAAATTTAAATTTTTATTTTGATTATTCATAAACAAATCCTCCTCGAAGCAAATATCTTGTCCTCTATTTATAAGATGGAATTGATAAAGTTACATTCATAACCGCTAAGTCAAGAAAAACACCATTATTTGGGCGGGTGTATATATTAAAATAACGAGTTCAAGTGGTACCTCTATAAACATTTCTAGCACCGTCGGCAGCTCATGGTGCAGTGCTGGTGTGATTTAATTTTGGATCTGTAGAACCCTGATACGGGAAATCAGTGTAACTTAATAAACTATTATAGGTTCCATCAGCTGCTGTAGGAATGTTTAAATAATCTGCAGTATTTGAAAGTTCTCTTAAACCATCTTCTACATTTTGTTGTATCTCGCGATTAAGTCTAGCTGTATCTGCTGAATCAATAACTGTTAAATCAAAATAATTATTTCGATTATCAGGAGTTAACTTTGGATCATTTGAAAAATAAACCTGATTATATCTCTTTTCATATTCTTTATTATGATTTTCTGTAATTCGCTTTTCATTCAATACATCGCTTAATCAATAAGCACTAGGACTTATGAAAACTGATGCATTACCTGTAACATAACGAGAATGTTTTGTCGCCTTAATTGAGACAACATTACCAAAATATTTTCCACCAGCTTGGGTAGATTGGGAAAGATTTAAATGATCAGAAACTTCACTATTTTGCGAAGAAAATTTTATATCAATATTATCAGCAGAAATTCCTTTTGATTCAAGTAAATTCTGTACACTATTTTGAACAACTGTTTCATATGATGTTGAATCAGTTGTTACATACGGATTAATATCAAAAACATCAGAAAATGAAATATCAGATAAATCGATAACAGACATACCAGTAATGTTTACTTTTATATCTGGAATATAGTATCTATCATTTGTATTTTTAACAACATTTATGCTGACATAATATTTACCAGGTGTATCGTAATCAACATTGTCTCAATCAAATTTCAATTCATCATCTGTCAATTGTTCAGATGGATCTAAAGCATCGTTAATCGTTTCTAAAGCTGATTCCTCTACATCTACCATAAAAACAACTTGATCTTCACTTTCATAATAAGATGTAGTTAACCCTTTATTTAGGTCATCAAATAAACTGTATGGCAAAACAAAATCTTTTGTCACATTATTTTTACTTTTTGCACTTAAAGGTAGTGCGATAACAAATACAATGGAAAATAAAAATATCAAAGTTGCCATTAAAATTAAGACATTTCTTTTGGTTCACAAAGTATTTTTTTTCCTTATTTCTTTTGTTAAAGTTGATTTATTATTTGAAACAATTTTAAAATTATCATTAGCTTTATTGGCAGACAACTTATTTTTTACGCCATTATCATCTTTTACATTAATAATAACAGGTTTAAAATTACTCATTTTATATCCTTTGCATATTAACATATTTAACATTATCATTTTATCTTATAATTAAGATATGTCAATTAAATTTTAATTATTTAACAAACATGCATGTTTACATATTAAAAAATATAACAAACTAGTCTATATCTATCAGATGCTATGGAAGGATTTTAACATTACAATAAAAACAAGAACCTGATTAATGAGGTTCTTGTTTTTTCAAGTTTAAATATTGCTTCTAACTATTCTTCAACAAATTTAATTGTGGTGTTAACTATAAGAGGCATGCTCTTATCATCAGTAGATGTATCAAAACCAAATCAATTTTTTTCATAAGGAAGTGCATCCATAACTGTAACTCCTCAAGCTGATCCATCTGTAACCAGACTTAAATCTAGAGGTGTAAGTCGAGTATGGTTTTCAATTGCATATAAATCTCAACCGATTAAATTATGAGTAAAAAGTTTTAAAAATTCAGTCAGAAATGAATTGGAATCATAAATATTTGTTAAATTCATTATAGGCATAAGTCCATCATACTCTACATTATTTAATGCAGTGATCGGAGCTGTACCTCTGTCTTCTTCTGGCAAAGCATTAGGGTTGAATGAAGAATATGATAAGTAAGGGGCTATAATTAAATAAAATTTAACAGGACTACCAGTTATATATTGTGAACCACTAACAGGTGTAATTTCTACTTCTTTTAAGATAATTCCTCCTTGAAAAATCTGCGAATCTCCTCAACCTTGATAAACGGAATTTCCATTTACTTTATCATTATTATTATCCAAAATTTGAACTGTATAATCGGTATCAACTGCAGTTCCACTAAAACCACCAATTGCATCAACTTGTGAACTAAACCAATTTGTAAAATTTTGTTCATTTTCTGCTGGTGTGCTGGCTGGTGGTACATCATTGTTGAAATCAACATCGATGTCTTTTGCAAAGTCGTAATCCTTTGATCTCAACATAATCACATTACCATTATTATCAATTGACTCTTTTAATTTGGTTGTGTTCACCGGAACTGTAACTGGCTTATTTGCTGAATTTTCTAAAGGAACATAAACAGATAAAAATACAGACATTCCCAGCAATAATACTATTGGGATTACTAACATAACTATTATGTGACTCTTCTTCATATTAAGCTCCAATCATATTAAGTTACAATAAAAACAAAAATTTTAATTTGAAAATAATAACATAATTAATAATTATAAAAGATTAACCTTATGTTTATTGAAAATGTAATATAATTTATTGTATCATATTTTATAAATTATTCAAGTATTAATAATACAACAAAATATATTGTAAGTGTCATTTATAATTTTATTTAAAAAATTAATAAAATTATTATCCACAGAATAAAAAAGTAAAAGCTAAACTTTTATATTATATCTTATAAAATAAATATAAAAAAGAGAGTCTAATTTATTAGACTCTCTTTTTAAAAATTTAAATTCATTTATAACTAGTTTTTAAGAACATGTATATCATCAATAATAGTATTTATTAAACTTTTATTGAAGAAATTGGTATAAGTGAATCAAGTTCGATCTGTTTTATTATCCTTATTAGCAATTATAAGTCTAAGTGAATCATCATTATTCAAAGCATTTCAATCTACAGTATCACCATAAAATGGGTCTGGGGCAGTTTGAGATTTAACTTCATTTAAATCTCAACCAATTAAATTATGAGTAAAAACTTTAAAAAATTCATCTAAAAATGTTTGGTCGCTATCGACGTTAGTTAAATCCATTATTGGGTCATTTTTTGCATCATAGTCTACATTTAAAGCGGTTATAGGAGCTGATTGTTGATCTTCAGTTGGTAAAGTATAATTCATATAACCTGTAAATGATAAATAAGGTGTTATTATCAAGTAGAATTTAATTGGATCACCTGTAAGATATTGTGAACCATTAACAGGTGTAATTTCTACTTCTTTTAAAGTAATTTGTTCTTTTGATAATTCTGAATCTGCTCATCCTTGATAGACTGCAACTCCATCTACCATATTAGTGTTATTATCCAAAATCTGAACTGTATAATCGGTATCAACTGCAGTTCCACTAAAACCACCAATTGTATCAACTTGTGAACTAAACCAATTTGTAAAATTTTGTTCATTTTCTGCTGGTGTACTGACTGGTGAAGCACCATTCATAAAATCATAATCCTTTGATTTCATAATGATCATATCGCCATTATTATCAATTGTAGATTTAACATCATCAGAACTGATCGGCAATAGTGGCTCTAATTCTTCTCCACAAGCAACCACACCCATTACTGGTGCAATTGATATTCCTATTGTCGATAATACACTTAACAATTTCTTCATAAAGTACCCCTCTTTATGATAATTAAAAGTATATTTATTATTATATTAATTATACCATATTATAGTTAAATTAAAAATCCTTGTTATTTGATTACTGTTCCCAAATTATAACAAGAAATCAAGAGTATATTTTTATAATATGTGGTTTTAATTATAAAAATGACTAATCATTGTTATGTTCTTACTAGTAGTAAAAAATGTTTGTGTAGTTTTATTGGTCATTGGTCATGTTTTATCAAAGTCTTCATCTGGTCCAATAAAATCCCAATAATTTCCACCATCCCTAGTTGGCATTCCTAAGTTAAAATCATTTGCAACACTAAAGGAAATATCATCTAATTCTTCACTAGTTATATGTATTTCTTCAGTATTATCTACAATTCAATATAATTTACTCTTAATATCACCTAATGTATATGACATTACTGCTGAAGAATCTACATCATGACTAGTAACATTATTGTGATTAAAAGTAACATAATTATCATAAAGCAAATAAGTTTGCACAAATTTTTGATGATCACTTCTTGCCGGATATTCTGTAGTACCATCAAATCATGAATAAATATCAATTGCAGTAGTTGTGATATCTACAGTTTGTTCACCAACAACAAAATCATCATCAATAGTACTTATAGTAACTGTATTTGCATTATTAGAACCAAAGAAGTTCAATCCATTATTTATTTGCCCACTAGAATTAAAGGTAATATCAATATATTGTGCCAAATCACCTAATTCAGTATTAATTTCGTCATCGATAGAGTTTTGAATTATTAAAGAATAATCAGCATCACATACCTCATAAGAAGTTGTAAATTGAAAATTATAAGTAGTTAAATCCAGCTTACCAGAAGGTGGTGGTGGTGGTGGAATTGGTGTATTATTATAAAAAATACCAGTTGAAAAAAGAACTAAAGGAATTGTTAAGGAAATTGGCATAATAATCAAAAGAAAATATTTTCCTAACTTTTTCATAAAATACCTCATTTCAGTAATTATAAAAAAGAAAATAATTTTTACTTCAATTCGAATTATTTAATAATTATACCATAATTTACTCAATTTATAAAGAGACACTTTTTTTCTGTTTTGGCAATTTTCATATTTTTAAACTCGTCATTTTGAAATATTAATCAATATTACTGTGATAAAAATAAGATCCTGATTTTAGGATCTTATTTTTTAAAACTTCCAATTGATTTTTTGACTAATTGTGGATAACAGATATAAGATTGTGGACTAAATAAGAAAAGTCGTTATTGTAGTCAAATCAAATATTATTGTTGACTTCTTTATTTGCAATAAGCAAGTCAAACTGGTTCTTATTTACCACAGAACTTCAATCTATAGGTGGATGATTGCTGTTTGTATAGTCAAGGGTTTTAGTATTATTTTTTACATCACTTAAATTTCAACCAATTAAATTATGAGTAAAATCATTGAAAAATTCATCCAAAAACGTTGATTCACTATTAACATTAGTTAAATCCATTTTTGGCACTACTGAACTAGAAGCATCATCAAGTTCAGTATCTAATGCAATTTTAGGTGCTTGACCTTTATCTGCAGACGGTAAATAATCTCCAAAGTAACCAGTAAATGATAAATAAGGTGTTATTGTCAAATAAAATTTAATTGGATTACCTGTTAGATGTTGTGAACCTTCAATAGGTGTGACCTCTACTTCTTTTAAATAAATTCTACTGCTGATACCAGTCTTTACTTCTGAATCTGCTCATCCTTGATAAACTGGATTAGAATTAGAATCTAAAATTTGGACAGTATAATCTGTGTTCACTGCAGTCCCGCTAAAACCACCAATTGTATCAACTTGTGAACTAAATCAATTTGTAAAATTTTGTTCATTTTCTGCTGGTGTGCTGGCTGGTGTACCACTAGCAATATCATAGTCTTTTGATTTCATCATAATTATGTTACCATTATTGTCAATTGTAGATTTAACATTATCAGAACTGATTGGTTCTGTATCTCCACATGCAACCACACTCATCACTGGGGCGATCGATATACTCATTGTCGATAATGCACTTAACATTTTTTCACAAAGCACCTCTGTTTATGATAATTAAAGGTATGTATTTTAATAAATTAATTATAACATATTATTAAAAATTAGTAAATAACCATATATTAAATACTTAAAATGAACATATCAAACCTTTAAGTAAAAGTGAAGTAATGTACTAATAAATAACAGCCAACTAAAACATTGAAAACTTTAATTTAATTAATTTATTGCGAAGTAATGTACTAATAAATAACAGCCAACTAAAACTTTTTCGCCTTGAATATTTTGGTCTCTATAGAAGTAATGTACTAATAAATAACAGCCAACTAAAACTTCTGTACTTATGGGTTCACAGGTTTAAACGAAGTAATGTACTAATAAATAACAGCCAACTAAAACTGCTTTCGCTGAGTTTAAATCTCAAACATTGAAGTAATGTACTAATAAATAACAGCCAACTAAAACAGATATGGTGTTTACAGATACAAAAATAAAGAAGTAATGTACTAATAAATAACGGCCAACTAAAACAGTCAGCATTATAACCAACATAACCAGTTTGAAGTAATGTACTAATAAATAACAGCCAACTAAAACTTTCTGCATTAGTTATTCTTGATAATACTAGAAGTAATGTACTAATAAATAACGGCCAACTAAAACCACACATAGTATAAATGAGTGTTATATAGCGAAGTAATGTACTAATAAATAACAGCCAACTAAAACATGAACGCCACAACATTGTGCAATATCCAGGAAGTAATGTACTAATAAATAACAGCCAACTAAAACAATTGATATGATGAAAGAAATAAATATTGAGAAGTAATGTACTAATAAATAACAGCCAACTAAAACTTCAGTTATTCATTTAACAAGTGAAATTAAGAAGTAATGTACTAATAAATAACAGCCAACTAAAACACTATTATTATAGTGTTGATAATGTTGAAAGAAGTAATGTACTAATAAATAACAGCCAACTAAAACCTCTGTTCTTGACGCCTCACCTAGTTATAAGAAGTAATGTACTAATAAATAACAGCCAACTAAAACTTCATTTTTTTCATATCATGGTAAATTATAGAAGTAATGTACTAATAAATAACAGCCAACTAAAACTTTAATGGTTGTTATTATCAAAAATGAAGAGAAGTAATGTACTAATAAATAACAGCCAACTAAAACTTTAATGGTTGCTACTCTCAAAAGTGAAGAGAAGTAATGTACTAATAAATAACAGCCAACTAAAACTTAATTTGTTAAATTCTTTTATTGTTTTGTGAAGTAATGTACTAATAAATAACAGCCAACTAAAACGTTATTTTTACAATCTATAATGTCAATTTTGAAGTAATGTACTAATAAATAACAGCCAACTAAAACCTTAAATTAATTTTAACAATAAAAAAAGAAAAATAAAATTATTTTTCTCCTAAAATAGATATGTTTTTTTGTAATTTATTATAATTAATCCCCAATTCTTTTAACCCTCTGCTAAATCTTGTTGAAGAATTATTCGAAATGGGTATTGTTTTTATAAGTCCATTTATATTACAAAAAAATCTGTCGCCTGATATACCATAATAAACAAATGTAAAATTCTTTCCTTCGAAGAATCCTTCTACATTTTCATTTGGAACAATAATTTTTGTCAAATCTATTTTTTGATTTTTTTCATTGATTTCCATTTTCGCCTTTAACCATGAAACAGTTTTTTGTTTAGAATTTATATCTGAATTAATTCCATAATAAGTTCTTAAGTCTCATGTATTTCCATAATTATCTTTTTTAATTAAATCGATATTTTTTATTTTTTCGACAGCTTTTTTCTTCATTGGCATTTGTGAACCTAAAATAGTTCCCCTACCTTTAATTTTTCTAATGATCATATGTGAAACATATGGGTAATGAATGTTACATTGATTTTTATTTTTATATTTTGCTTGGTACTCTTTTATTTGTGGTTGATTAAAGTATTCTTCTTCAGTTAAAACTGTTGAATATTCTGGAATAAATTCCTTTTTAATATACTTATCATTAATTTGTTTTTCATCTAATTTAACTACTTTTAAAATTTTAGTGATGTTATCTTTTGCAATTTCTTGTTCTATTGCTTTTAATTTAACAGGAATTCTTGTGACTACCATTTCACTAAAATTTTTAATGTTGTTTGAATAATTAATTAATGTTTTTTCTTCTAATGAACCATCAAAAATTTTATTCAATTTAAAAGTAGCGCTTTTCACTCAAACATGTTTATCATTATATTTTGAAATCATATCTTTTTTAATTTTGTCAAATTCTTCTTTGCTAATCATTTTTTTATCAAATTTTCTCTTTGAATTAGTTGCAATGATTATATCGGAAGCAAAATCAATATTAGATTTATTAGTAAAAGAAGCTATTACCATTGCATCAACAGCATGATGTCAATGGGTAATTTCTCTTACCTTTTTCTCTAAACCTCATGGATTATGTTCTCATTTATTGTTTTCTTCTGATCAAATTCATTTCAATCATGTTCTACGATACCTCGAAGTGACATTTCCTCTTAAAGGATTAATATTATAATCACCATTACCTTTTTGTTTTGCGACTAAATGATGGTTATTAGTTTTATAATAAGCATCTAATTCCTTTTTTAATCAACTCATAATAAATCTAGTGATATATCTAGTATCATTTAAATTTCTAGAAGCAAAACCTTCTAAAACTTCTTCATCTAATGATTCTGCTAACAGAAATCCTTCTTTTAATTCATTGAACCTTAACTTTTTAACCCTATCTGTAAAAGTCTTATAATTCTTCCCTGTAGCTTTCATTCATTGAATTGGAGTTCTATCACCTTTATCTTGATTACATTTTGCACAAACTAATACCTTATTGTTTAATGAGTCATTCGCAAATTTACTGATTGGTATAATATGGTCTACTTGTAAATCATTAGTTATATTAATATCAGATAATGTAAATGATTTTGCACAATACACACATTGTTCTTTTTGATTTTGAAATAATTTATACTTTAAAATATTAGATTCATTTGCTTTGATTTCATTATCATCTAAAGTTTTAATAATCCCTGCATTTAAGACCTGATTTTTTAAATTATCTTCTGTCATTTTTTTTCTATCTTCAACAGAAGCATATAAATCTCTTGCAACTTCAATATTAATTGCACTAAAAGTTTCTTTATCTTTATTTACAAATTGTCCATATTTATTAAATAATGCTTTCAACACTTTTCTTGTTTGATTTATAGCTCTATAAACGGTTTGATTTGTTTTGATATCAGGATCATTTAAGGGTCCTAAAAATTTATTATCTTTAATTTTTGATTTTGGATGAATTTGATACTCATGTTGAAATGTATTGGTTGGTTCACCTTGTAAGAAACGATCAATTCATTCTTGCATAATTTTATAAGATAAATTGCATGTTCCAGTTGGTTGGTAAGATTCTAATTTTAATTCATCATATTTTTGTACAGTTAGAATATCACCAAATTGTTCTAAAATTTTTTCTTTTCTTCTTTTAGGGGTAATATTATTTGATATTATTTCACCAAAATCAAAAGTTCTTTTATCATTAGTTAGATTATTAACATCTATTGATTTAAAAATATCTGGGCCAAAAACTTCCTTACATTTTTTAATATAATTTATTTTAAAATCAATATTTTTTCATAAGGGGTTTTGTGAGTTACAATAAACTTTATCGTTAAATTCAAAACCTTCTTTTATGCTATTTAAAATAATTTTTTTAAACTCATTTTTAAATTGATATGTTTTACCTGGTTCTTTATATAATTCTTCAATAACATATTTAATAACATTAACATGAATTTTTTCTATATCTAACAATTGTTTATAAGCAACTGTAAATTTAGAAACTTCACTAGCAATATGAAACAACTCAAAAACAATTGAAGTTTTGAAACCAACTTTTTCTTCTGGTTCATATTTACAATATCCGATCATTCTTTCAAAAATAGGTTTAGATGCATCACGATATTTTCAACTAGGACCATCTTCAAAATCACGTTGTTGAACAATAATGTTTTCTAATTGAGTAATTAATTCATCTGTAATCTCTGGATAAAATGTTTGTTGCTTAGTTAAAATTTTAATAATTTCTTTTTGAATTTCTTTGCGTCGAAATAAATATTTATAACCCGTTGTCTCGCTAGTTTGATTATTTCGAATATCAATTTTATTGTTTTTAATAAAGTCAGGATTATTAACCACTGCTTCTGAGATTGTTTCATATTTACCAATAAATTTTTTAGCATCATCGCAGGCTGTTTTTAAACCTGATTTGCCCTTTTCTTCTTCATCAAAAGCATTTAAATAACCTCGGTGTTTTGCTAAATTTAATAAACAATATGCCACTTCTTCTTTTGAAACCTTCTTATGCATTGCGTCATTTCTTAAAACATAAGGATTAATATATTTTTTTGTGTCATATTTTAATTTCTCGGTAGTAGTAACTCCATCATTATTAGTTAAACTTTTAACATATTTATCAATTGCTTCTACTGTCAGAAATTTATGTTCTGAAAGTGCTCTTTTGATACGTTCTAAACGGTGGTGTCTTCTACGATATAACCTTCTGGTTGCTCGGAATCCTCTTCGTTCTGCTGCTAATGTAACTTTAGTTTTTGCTACTTCTACTGGATCAAAAATTCGTACTCCAAAGTCATGAATATAAAATCGATCTTTTTCTGGATCTGATATTTCTATGTTAGTATCTTCTGCCATTACCGCTCAACCACATGAAGCGATCCCTAAATCTAAACCTAAATAATATTTAATTGCCATAAATGTACTCCTTATAATATATGAACATTTTTTTCATTATATTACTTTTAAATATTAATTAAAAATAATTAAATAAAAGAATTGACTAAAACAATTAATCTTAAAATGTTATTCTTAAATTATTGAATAATATTAAAAAATTTAATATTATTATTTTAATAATTAACATAGGAATTTTCTTTTTATGACTAATAAAAAAATTAAATTTGTAGATCTTTTTGCAGGGATTGGTGGTTTTCACCAAGCTCTTAAATTTGTTGCTCAAGATAATAATATTGATATTGAGTGTGTCTTTGTCAGTGAAATTGATAAATACGCAATTGAAACTTATACTCATAATTTCAATTATGATAAAAATCAAATCATCAACATAAGAGACATTGATAATATTGAAAAAGATGTTCCCGAACATGACTTTTTGTTTGCTGGTTTTCCTTGTCAAACCTTTTCTAACGCTGGTAATAAAAAAGGTTTTTTAGATGAAATTAGAGGAACTTTATTTTTTGAAATTGCTAAAATTTTAAATGAAAAAAAACCAAAATATATTTTACTAGAAAATGTTAAACATATTATTAAACATGATAATGGTGAAACATGAAAAATTATAAATAATAAATTAAAAGAAATTGGTTACTTAATTCCCAAAAAACCTTTGGTATTATCGCCACATAATTTTGGCATCCCTCAAGAGAGAGAGAGAGTCTTTATTCCAGGAGTATTAAAATCCAAAATTGCTGAGAATATTGATGAAATTGATTTAGAAGAAGATATCAATAAATATAAAAAAAATTTTAATTCTGATAATTTTATTCAAGAAAAAAATAAAATCTATAACAATATTTTAGAAACTAAAATTAACGAAAAATACTTATTAAAAAATAATGCAAATGGTTCTTATTTACAAAAAGTTTTTGACGCATGAAATGAATTTTTACAAAATGTTAAAAAACCACTTAACAGAACATTGCCTGTAATTTGATTGAAAGAGTTAACCCAAACCTACGAATTAAATCCTGAATTAATGACTCATTGAAGATATAAATATATTTCTGATATGCGAGATATTTATAAGAACAATAAAATTTTTATTGATTCATGATTTAAAAAACATGATCCTCTTTCTTGAAAAATTAGAGAACAAAAATTTGAGTGACAGGCAGGAAAAGATATTAATGATATTAAAGAATCATTTATTCAATTACGTCAGTCAGGGATTAGATGTAAAAGACCTGTAAAATTCCCTACTCTAGTTGCGATGGTACAAATTCCCATTATCTTTGACAACACCCTAAAAGAATGACGCTACTTAACACCACGAGAAACAGCTAATTTACAAAGTTTTCCTAAAACATTTAAATTGCATAATGAACTTAATACAAGTAACGATGACTATTATTCATATAAACAATTTGGCAATTCTGTAAATGTTGAAATTATCAAAATAATTCAAAAAACTCTCTTGGATAACTACTAGCTTTATGGCAATAAAGAATGGTAATAATTTTAGATATAACGATATCAATAATAATGAAATAAGAGAGTCCTCTTCTATTCACCCTTTAAGTGATATGAAAAATATCAAGTTACCAAATAAAAATGACATTCACATTAAAAACTTTTGCAAAGATTTAAATGTGAATTTTAATTCAATAATTAAAAAATCAAATAAAATTTTTTCTTTAACTTTTAATAATGTAGATTGAATGATCAGTTTAGAACCTTGCGATGGCGGTGGTAATGATCGAACAAATAAAAAAGAAAAAATGGATAATCCACGAAAAAAAATTGAAATTCCTTTTGCAAATAATAAATTTAAAGAATTAATAAAAAATAATGAAACTATTTTAGTTATTAATGTTTATATACCTTTAAAGAATGAAGAATTAGATTATGGAAACAGGGTCTATGCTATTGTAGAACCTGAAGAAATTTATAATTCCAAATCACTTACCCAAGAGACATGAAATTCTTCTTCTAGATGAATTGAATTGAAAAAAATTTTACAAGTTCTAAATGAAAAAATAATTGTTCAGAATAATAGTAAAAATCTCTTCATATGTAATCGATATGATTTGAAAATGTTGATCTCCAACGAAATTAAAAGTAAATATTTAAATTGCTACAATAATAATCTTTTGAAATTAGTTGATAACTGATTAGAAGTAAAAGATATGGAAAATGATTTAAAAAAATATCAAAAATTTCGAAATATTTTTAGAGAAAAACTTCTATTAGAACGAGGTTGGAAATGCGAAATTTTTAATTGTGAAGTTGGTGGTAAAAACTTATTAAATGCTTCCCACATCAAGCCTGTGCATTCTATTGTTCATGATACAAGAATGGATAAACCTCATAAAATTAAAGAAATCATGGATTCGTGTAATGGATTTTTATTTTGTCCAAATCACGATCGATTATTTGATAGATTTTTAATTTCTTTCACTAGTGGTAAGGGTGAAGTTTTAATTTCAGATGAAGTTAAACATCAAACTAATTATTTTAACTTAATCGATATGCAGCAAACGATAAATATCATAGATAAAAATATGTCGAATTATTTAATTTTTCATAATGATGAATTTTTTAAAAGAAATTATATAAAGGAGAACCAAAATGGAAAATTTTCAAAATAATAATAAAAATTATTATATTGATATTCAACCGAAAACAGATGTTTATTCAACTTTTAGTCGTTTGTCATACAAAACACATACAGCAATTGCTGAATTTATCGATAATTCTACAGCAAGTTTTTTTAAACATGAAAAAGAATTATTAGCAAATGATGAAAGTTATAAATTAAGAATATATATATTCAATGATATTGAACGAAAAGAGATCGAAATTTTTGATAATGCTTACGGGATGGAACAAGAAGATTTTCATAGAGCCTTTATGATCAACGCAAAACCAAAGGATAAAACAGGCAGAAATGAATTTGGGATGGGACTTAAAACTGCAGCTTGTTGATTTGCTAAAACATGAACTATCAAAAGTTCTCAATTGCACAGCAATAAATTGTATAAAGCTTCTTTAGATACAGCGGAATTAGAAAGAACAAAACAAGCAACAATTCCTTTAGAGACATTGAATGATGATTTTGGTTGGCATGGTACTCAAATAATATTAAAGAATTTAAATAAAAGTTTTTCTACAAAAAGACAGAAAAAAATATTATTAGAACAACTAGCAAGCACTTATAGACTTGATATCACACGTGGAAAAATTGAAATCAGGTATGTAGAAAAAGAAAATAACTATGGCAAAATTATATATAAAAATATAGAGGGTCATACTTATGGACAGTGGGAAAATATTTCACCATTACAATATGAATATCCTGAATTTTTTATAGAAAATGATGATACCGAATTAAAAAAATCTTTTAGTGATTTTATTGAATTCGAAGGAAAGCGTTATGACATATCAGGTGTTATAGGTGTTCGTGAAACTGGTGATAGAAAATATGGTGGTTTTTCACTTTTAAGACGTGGAAGAGTGATCATTGGAGGACCTGATTCTAATTACTATAATAGTGAAATTTTTGGTTCTAAAAATGGTTTTGTGTATTTAAGATTGTTTGGTGAAATATATTTAAACGAATGGCCTGTTACACAAGCAAAGGATAATTTTGATTGAGAAAATGGTTTAGAAGATCAATTTATCGAGAAAATGAAAGAAATAACAGCAGAATATCGACATAAATGTGAAACTATAAGAAAAGATAAACCTATTAAACTTAATCCAAAAAAGGTTATTACTGATAATACAGAAATAAGCGAAGGTTTAAAACAAGGTATTAATTTTAACTTAAATAATAATTTTGAAATTAAAAAAGTTGATGTAATCGAACCTAACGTTTTTAACGATAAAACTTTAGATAAAACTTTTGCAATGACTCTAACAAACAATGAAACAATTGAATTAAACTATTCTGTTAACGAAAAAGAATTTAGTGAAAGATGACTTGTTATTACTGAAAATGAAAACAAATATAGAAATTATAATGTAGTTCTTTATCGTTTACATCCCTTTTTCAAGGATTTAAAAATTGACGAAGACTTTCTATTTGCGATTAGAAAATTTGTCATTTCATTAAGTGCAACAATAATCAAATTAAAATATATCAATAATTTTGCAAAAATCGATCCTATGGAACTATTGGCAACATTGAATGATTTACTAAAATTTAATTTCAAAGAAAGAAAATAATATGCCAGTCGATAAATTTATGAATAATTTTAAATTAAAAATTAAAAACATTAATAAACTGAATGACGAAAACATTGACGAAATTTTACAAAATAGTTTAGAAATTAAAAAGAAAATAAATTATAAAATTCAAAACAACATTTCTAACCCCACGGGTCTGATTATTGGAAAAATTCAATCTGGAAAAACATTAAATTTTTTAGCGCTAATTTCAGTTCTTTTTGATGATGACTATAAAATAGCAATTGTTATTGGTGGTGTTGATAAAACATTATTTGAACAAAATAAAAAAAGGATCCATGATGTTTTTGGCGACGATGATCAAGTAACTATTCTTTCGTTAAATAAAGAAACTGAATCTAATGCTGGTAAATATGATAAAGTTCTAAAAATCAAAAAGAAAAATATTATTATCCCTTGTCTAAAAAATAATAATCACATTATTTGATTGTTAAACTTTCTAGAAAAAACAGAATTAATTAGAAAGCAAAAAATTATAATTATTGATGATGAAGGTGATCAATTTTCTCCTGATGGCAATAAAAATAATAATAAAGTTAATAATACATCTATTTTTTCAAATATCAGAAATATAAGAAATATCTTACCCCATCATATTTTTTTATCGGTGACAGCTACTGCACAATTAAACATTTCATTATTGAAAGATTACAAAGATCATTTAAGACCTGACTTTTATCATCTCACTAAACCTGGGAAAAACTACGCAGGTTTAGAAGAGTTTCATAATGAAAATTCTTTTAAATACATAAAACTAATAGAAGATCCAAATGATAAAAAAAGTATTATTGATGCTTTTCATTACTTTTTAATTATAAGTTCTAAATATGCATATGACACAAAAGATAGAAATACCATTTGTTCAATGTTAATCCACGAAGATGTAAAAACTAATGAGCATCGAAGAACCAATGAAATTTTAAAAGAGAGGATTAACGAAATTACAAATCTGCTAGAAATAAAAGAAAATAATGATTTAGAAAAGAAAAATTTAAACAGCGTATTAAATATTCCTTTTAAAGAAATATTCGGAAGAAATTTAAATTTATTGAATGAGCAAGACAATGAAATATTTAAAATTTTAGAAGATAGAATCCATTTTACAAATTCCCAAATTATCAATGGTAAATCCAAAAATAATTTTGAGGGAGATGATTTAAATTTAATTTATATTGGTGGAAATTTATTACAACGAGGCGTAACGATTGATAAATTAATCATAATATATATTACAAGGCGCGGTAAAAGTAAAAGTAATGCTGATACAACTTTGCAAAGAGCGCGATGATTTGGTTATAGAAATAGTTTATTAAACTATATGAAAATTTTTATGTCTAATGAAATTTATAATGATTTTTCAATTTTGGCAAGAGATGAGAAAAAGAGATGAGGTGTTTTAGAAGTTAATGATCCTTATTTTGAAAATGAAGATTCACTAGATGACTTAATCGAAGATTATAGATTTAGTCTTGATCAAAATTCAAAGATGATTCCACATAGAGCCAATGCTGGTAATTTTCAAAAAAACATAAAAGAAAAAAGCAATTCCTGATTGTGACAAACTCATTATTATCCAGATAATCCAAATGAAATAAACGAGTTAGATAATTTAGTGAAAATATCTAACAATCAAAATTATACTAATTCTAGAATTCATAAAGAAATAACATTTAAAAATTATCATAATTTTAAAATAAAATATCCTTCAATATGAAAAGCGTTAATTTTTAAATTAAATGTTAATGAAAAAGAATTCGACAGAATAATAACTGAAACTGATAATGAATTAAAAGTAATTAAGATTAGACATAATGATAATAAGGATAACTTCAGAACTCAAAAAAATATCATATCACTTTCTACAGGTCTAAGTGCTCAGTACATTGGTGATAACAATCTTCATAAACATCCGCTTAATACAGATAAAAACTTAATATTACTTTATGAGTTATTTATAAAAAATAAAAATGGTGAAGAAATTCACCCTTCTGCAATTTATTATGCTTCATTTACTAGAGCTAAAAGTAAAAGTGATAATTTTAAAATAAAGAATTTAACGAACAATATTTAACTTATCAATATGTTAACAAATTATTTATAAATTAAAATAATATTACCATTTATTTCTGTTTTGAAATAAACATTCTTTAACCAAAAAAGTTCCTATTAATAGGAACTTTTTTGGTTAAAAGTATCAATATAATGATCTTGTAAATGAACCGTAGACCACACCATTACCTTTGGCTGCCGATAGTGTGTACATGGTTGTTCAGTCTGCATCATATGTTATCGGTCTATAACCTCATGATCTAGGGTTAGAAGTGAATTTATATAAATCTGTAAAATCAAATAAAGAATATGCTCCTCCGACAGGAAGCGGAATGTTTAATGTTTCTGGTTGCTTTGCAAATTGGCGAAAACAATACTCTAAATCGCTTTCTTCAGTTTGGTAGACTTTGTCGACATCAACTGTGTTGGTACCTTCCCAATTAATATAATTAGCTTGATTATAATATAAAGATGCATAATATCTATCATTATTACCTGTCGGGCGTTTATGCTGTGATCCAAATAAATAAGGACTAGTTAATGAGTATGCGGTTGGTGTAACTGATAAAACCATCGAACCATAAACTAAGCTATTGTTATTAGTAGTAGTTAATAAAATTTGATTTTTAAAATCTCGCCCACCACCTTGAGTGGAACTAGATAAATCTAAATCATATTGATCCATAGTGCTTGAATAACTAAATGAAATATCATTATTAGTAACTGGTGGTCTATCTGGGTAAATTGCTGATAATGCATTTAAAATTGATTGTTCTGTTTGGTCTTTAAAATAAGAGCTATCAGTAGTTACATATGGACTTAAATTGATTTGATCGCTAATGTCTAAAACAGACAAATTAATTCTATCTGTACTATCAAAGATAATTTCTCCTGGAGGAATATTTTGAATTGATGGATCTTTACAATCAATATTAACATAATAAGTCTGTTCTGTTAAATTAGTAAAATTGACATTAGTTCAATCAAAAGTTAATTCTTCAAATAATACAATACTACCGTTTGTCGAATCTAAATAATCATTTAAGGTGATTCAAACTGAATGCTCATAAGATTGCTCAAAGGTTTCGATATCAGCACCTTTGAAGAAGACATTATTGCCTTTTACTGTATCGCTTTTTGTAAAAATATCTTGTGGAATTTCTACAATATTTTGGACCTCTCTACTATTTGCCACTTGCACACTAATAGGAATTGTCACTGCTACCGCAGCTGTTGTTAAAGCTATAACACCTATTAAACCCATTAACAAACGGTTTTTATTAGTTTTTTTATTATCATGAGGTTTTTTATTAACAGGAACATTGTTAATGTTATTGATTGGATTAAAATTATATGATGGATTTAAGGGTTTTAATTGATTATTATATTTAACACCAGTAATTGCTACAGGGTTTGAAAAACTTCCAGAATTTATTATAGGAGCTGGTCTGTTTTCGGAAAAATTATTTCCTTTTTTGTTGATGTTATTAAAAGAACTTTGGCGCTTGTTCATTCCATTTTCCATAAATAACCCCTTGTTTAATCTAATAAAAATGTAATGATTTTATGTCATTTTAACACAAAGAATAAAATATATCAATAGAAACCTATATTTATAAACAATATTACTATTCTATATATTTTTACTTAATAAATAAAAAAAATACAAAATCACTTTATTATAGTATTTCAAAAGAAAATATTTTTAAAAAAATGAATTTAAAAAGTAAATCTGCTAAACAAAAAATTGTAGAAAATGGTCTTTATTCAGTTGATGGATATAACATTGAAAAGGAAATCAATCAATCTGGTTTGGAATCGGATTTTATATCTGTATTAAAAATTTTTGAAAATGAAAAATTAAACAATAAAATATTAAACAATATGAATATGACCGAAAATAATATAATAATAATAAAATTTTACTGTCTTTTTAATATAATGAGATCTAAAGAGTGGAGGAATATTATTAATAATGGAAATTATAGATTATTAGATAAATATATTATAATACTTTATAATTTTATTATTAATTTTTAGTAGGTACCTATATGGAAAATAAAAAATTATTTGATTTAAATATTGAAAAAATATTAGAAAATTGAGAGACTTTTCATGCTATTAGAGAAATAATAGCCAATGCATTAGATGAACAATTATTATCCAAAACAAAGGAAATACAAATTTACAAAAGTAAAAATGAACCAAGCACATGATATATACGTGATTTCGGAAGAGGTCTGCAAAATAAACATTTAACTCAAAATGAAAATATTGAAAAAACTAAAAATGAAAATTTAATAGGTCAATTTGGAATTGGGTTAAAAGATGCCTTGGCAACCTTTCATAGAAAAAACATTAAAGTATTAGTTAAATCTAAATATTTAAATATAAATAAAATTTATATGTCTTCAAAGGAAAATTTTGAAGATATTAAAACATTACATGTGATTATAAATGAACCTAATGATAAAAACTTTTGCGGTACTATATTCGCCATATCAGGAATAGATGATTCTGAAATGGAAAAAGCTAAAAAATTGTTTTTAAATTTTTCTAATGAAAGAATATTAGAAACTAATAAGTATGGTCAAATAATCGAGAAAAATGAGACATCTTGTATATATTTAAATGGAATTAAAGTTGCAGAAGAAACCAATTTTTTATTTAGTTACAATATAACATCCTTAGACAAAAAAATTAAAAAAGCTCTAAATAGAGAAAGAACAAATGTTGGCCGTGTAGCATATTCAGATAGAATTAAATTAATTTTAAAAAATGCTAAAGAAAACCAAGTTTTTGAAGCTTTATGTGAAGAATTAGAAAAAATTGAAGAAGGAATTCAAACTGAGGAAATAGGTTGAACCGATGTTCAAGAATATGTCATAAAAAAATATAGTACGTCAAATAATTCTATTGTTTTTTTGTCTCGAAAAGAATTAGAAAACTGCCCTGGTATATTGGATGAAATAAAAATGAATGGTAAAAAAATAATCTTTATATCAAACAATATAAGAAATAAAATTGAAAATATGAACGATTTTGAAGGAAAACCTATTCAGGATTTAAATCAATTTTTATCAGAATTGAAAGAAAATTTTGAGTATAAATTTGTTGAAGCTCATGAGTTGGAAAATAGAGAATTAAAAATTTTTAATAAAACAGATTCTATAATTAACCTTATCTGTAAAAAACCTAAAGTCATTAAAAATATTAAAATTTCAGAAGTTATGCAAAAAGATACTACTTCATTTATGGAAATACTTGGGATTTGAGATAATGAGACTGGAACTATAATTATAAAGAGATCTCAATTAAAAAATTTAGAGACATATTCTGGAACTTTACTGCACGAAGTAATTCATGCAGTAAGTGGTAAGGTAGACAATACTAGAGAATTTGAAAATGAATTGACAAACACTATAGGAACAATAGTTGATAAAATATTATAAATAATTATTTTTATCAATGATTTTTTTACTTTGATAGTTATTAGTTAATAAAATTATTTCAATAGTTCTTTCTTATGTAAATCAAAATTTATTTTGCGCGTTTTAATGAAATAGAATTATTAAAATATATATAGTAAAATTTTAATTTTAAAACATTGATTCATTGTAATAAATATAATTTATGGAACAATATAAAATTTTAAAGGGTGACTATGCACAACTTAACTGCTAAATTTGTAAATTTGCATTCTAGTGAAATAAGGAATTATTCTGTTAATATGAAATGTTTAAAAATGGAACATTCAGGAATTAATAATGACTTAAAAAATGATATCTGATTTTTAGAGAATGGTTTTGTAATTACTCAACTATTAAAATTAGATCAATAAATTATAGTAGCATTATAAAAAATAGTGCTAATTTCGATGATTATATGTTAACTACGGAAAATATGGCTTATCTTTTTAACTTAAATAGTTGCGATTTATTATTGCAAGATGTTAAAAATGTGGCAGTAGAATTTAGTAAAAATCAGCAATACAAAGAAAAAATTATTAATGCTTTTAAAAAAGATGGCAAAAATATCAAGACAAAAAATGTTTTTATAGGTATGGACTTTGGTGATAAATTTAAGCCTATTTCAGAAATTATAAAAAAAGTATAAATGATTGAAATTTAAAACCTATAAAAATAGACAAAATGCAACACAATGAAGTTATAGATAAAATTCTTTTTAAATCTATGGATAATGCTGATTTTGGTATTTTTAAAATTTCTTCAACAAATGCAAATGTATATCTGGAAATCTGATATATGTTAGGCCAAGATAAAGAAACTATTCTTGTATGCAATAAGGAAAATATTAAAGATGTTAAATTTGATATAAGAAATAGAAATATGGTTATTTACGAAGATGAAAATCAACTAAGAAAAAAATAGATGAAAGAATAACTGATAAATATAAAAAGGACTATGCAATTTAATAATTACAGAAAATAAAAAGTAATATAATATTTTTATTTTTGAGTTTCTATAAATTTAAAATTTATAACATTTTAAACTAACTATTGAGAAAAAAATTAATCACATAATATAAATATATTCATATATATTTTGCATATATTTATATACAATTGAGAAAATATTCGTTTATTTTTATCGTTTAGCGAATTGAATTCTTTCCTCATTTCAGAATCATCATTTTCTGGTTTATATTTATTCCTAATGGCGACTATAAAACCAGTAAAAAAATTACTTAATTTTCCATTTATTTCTCCTAATGACAAAAATTTTTCTCCTATTACTTTTTTCAAGAGTTCTTTTGTAGCTTTAGCATAATCATCAAAATTTTTATTATTTACTTTTTTCAATTCTACACTATTCACTTGAAATGCATACTTAATTATTTGTTTAGTTAAAGAACAAGCATCCATAAAGACATCGTCATATTTTTTCTGTTCTCATAATTCATCTATTTCTTTTATTTTATTTTCAAACTCATTTAATTTAGAAAATTTTTCCAGAATATCTTTATATTCTTCTTTTATTGTCTTAATAATTGAAATATCATATTTAACATTTAATTTGCTTCTAAGATTTATAAGTGACATAAACTCTTCTATTACATTGTTAAACATTATATAAAAATCAATAGTTAAATAATCTTCGAATCATTTGTTTTCATCTTTTCATATCATTTTTATTTGTTTTATCAATCCTATTTCATTGATAAATTGTTTAAAATCAATAGTTAAAATTTCATCAAAAAAATTAAATAATTCTTCTGAATTATTTAATTTTTTCATTTTTCCAGAATAATGTTTTATTTCAAAGGGATAATCACCATACATTAATCTTTTTTTTCTAAAATTATTATAAACTCTTTGCTTTCAAGTTTAATAAACTTTAAAAGTAAGCCATATTGACGAATCATATGGATTAAATCATTTTTTTTATTTTTTTCAATTGCATTTATTGACAAATTAAATAAACTTTTTAAATCAAAAGAAAAAATATTTTTATCATCTTTTATATTAGACATTCTATAACTCCCTAATTAATATTCTGAAAATCATTTTATTAAAAATAAAATATTTTTTTATTCTTCTTCTTTAAAATTCATTGCTTTATCTATACTTTCTTCTACTTTAGGCATTAACTCATTAAACTCTTTAAATAAATCTTTTAGTTCTATAGAAATTTTTTTAATCTCTGCTTTTGCAGCTTCTTTATCGACTACTTCTTCTTCATATCCTACATATCTTCCAGGCACTAATGAATAATCATTTTCTGCTAGTTCTTCTAAACTAACATTTTTAGCAAAGCCAACTTGATTAATATCTTCCCCTTTAGAATGTTTATCATATAATTTAGTAATATCTTCTATTTCCGAAGTTTGTAATTCTCGCAGTTTTTTGCTGATCATTGTACCAATTTCAGTAGCATTGACCATTAGTACTTTGTCAGTTGTTTTATTATTATTAAAAATTCAGATTGATGCGGGAATTCCTGTTGTATAAAACAAGGCGGATGGTAAACCAATAATCATATCCACTTTGTTTTGTTTTAATAATTCAGTTCTAATTTCTTTTTCACCATTTTGGGATGTAGATAATGAACCGTTCGCTAAAACTACTGCTGCTTTTCCTTTGCTACTTAATTTAGACATCACATGTGATAATCAAGCATAGTTGGCATTCCCTTTTGGAGGAATTCCATATTTTCAGCGCGGATCATCTAGTAATTTTTCATAGTTTCATTGTTTTAAATTAAAGGGTGGATTAGTCATAACATAGTCAAATTTTAAATTTAAATGTTGGTCTTCTGTAAAGGTATCAGCTGATTTAACCCCTAAAACTTTATTGTCATCACTGTCAGTTAAAGGAAAATTATTTAGTATTAAGTTTAACTTAGCTAGTTTTCAAGTTACTTGATTAAACTCTTGACCATAAACATTAACCTGGGTAATATCACCCCCATGTGATTCAATGTATCTTTTGGATTGAATTAGAATTCCTCCTGAACCACAAGCAGGATCATAAATGGTTCCATTTAAGGGTTTTATTAAACTAACCATTAATTGAACTATTGATGTTGGAGTATAAAATTCTCCCCCTTTTTGTCCACGGTCTTTAAAAAATTTACCTAAAAAGAATTCATAAATGCGACCAATAATGTCTTCTTTTTCAAAATTTAATTTTTCATCCGAAAAAATCTTCACCACTTCTCCTAAACGATTTTGGTCAATTCCTTCATTGTTATAATTAGTGTTGAAGATCCCTTTTAAAATTTTATTTTTATTTTGAATGGCAATTAAAGCTTCATCAATAACTTGACCAATTTGGGGAGAATTAGCATGATTAATAATATGCTTTCATGATGATTTTTCCGGAACAATAAAGGCATCATATTCTCCATATAATTCATCTGGCTCAATATCTGATAGTTCTAAACCATCCTGTTTTAATTTTTCAATTGCTGTATCAAATTTATCTGAAATATATTTTAAAGATAGAATCCCTAAGATGGTGTGCATATATTCTTCAGCTGACATATTACCACGTAATTGATCAGCTGCTTGTCATAGTTTGGTTTCGATTTCTTTAATTTGCATTTTAATGTTATTACCCTTCTAAAATATTTTTTTATTTATTTTGTTATTCAGTTGTCTAAATTATTTGATTTATCTAAAAAATAATCAGGATTAATTTCAATAGATTTTTTAATTTTATCAATAATTAAACCAGAAGTTTGATTAGAATCTTTTGGCGGATAATTATATTTAGTTTTTAAGATTTTTTTTAATTCTAATGTCATACTGCTAATAAATTTTTGATTTTTAAATTGGGTTTTATCCTTAATTTTCCCCTTAATTGCTTTCATTAAATCAACAGCAATTTGTCTTAAAACTTGGGAATTATTATTGCGACTTAGAAAAGCATCATCTGCTAACACTTCAAAAAATTCTTGTAAATTTTTGTCATTAAATTCTGGTGCTTCATTGGTTTTGTTGGTAACATCTTTTGCTAACTCTTGTAGTAATTCAATAGTTCTTTGGACATCTACTTCTTCTTGCATATCTTCAATAATTTTTCTTAATCTTTCTGATATTTTTTCTGAAAAAACTGGTCGAATTTTTCTTAGCTCTGCAATTTTTGAATTAATTGCTGTAGTTAATTTATCAACTGCCACTAAGGGGTTAGTTTTTTTCAATTGTTCTGCTTCTTCTTCAAGAATTTGAGCAATTTTATTAATATCTTTATTAAGTACTGTGGATTGCACTTTTACTTCTGATTCATCAGAATTCAAAGCATTCTCAATCATTTCAGCAATTGTTTTGCTGGTTGACGATAATAAATCATCAGTTTCAATATCTTTTTTTGCAGCTACTTGCTTAATGATTTGAATGTTTTTGGCAACCACTGAGAGATACTGTTCCAAAATTGTAAAGGATGATTTGAAAGCGCTACGAATCTTTGCTGCCAACTTGTTAAATTGTTCGTGTTCTTGTTTAGTTAAACTTAAAACTACATCTACTTGTTTATAAATAAAGTCAAATAGTTCCTTGCTGTTTAGTTTATACGATTCTTGAATGCCAGGAATATAGTTATCTTCCATTGCTTGAATACAATCAATTAATTTGGTTTTTTCTTTGGCAATATCTTCTGGGATAATGTCATATTGTTTTTCTTTACCATTAGCATATTCCACTAATGCCTCACTTAGATTTTTTCAAATTCCTAAGTAATCAACAATTAAACCTGATTCTTTTTTAACATCTTCACTTTCTTGGTATGTTCGATTAACCCTAGCAATAGCTTGCATTAAATTATGTCACTTCATCATTTTATCAAAGTACATAACATCTAAATCAGGGACATCAAAACCAGTCAATCACATATCGACAATGATAGCAATTTTGTATTTAGAATCTGGTTTTTTAAATTCTTCAGCCACATTATTGATATCTTTTTTATCAACAATTGTTTTAGTCATATCACTTTCATCTTTATTACTATGTGTCATCACTAAAACCGTTGATTCTTTACGGTCTGGTTCTACTTGCAGAATAGCTTTGTAATACTCATAAGCTGCTTGTCTAGTTGATGCAACAATAAAAGCTTTACCATGTAAAGTTTTTGCTCGCCTTTTTAAATGTTCTAAAATATCTTTGGTTTTAGTTAAAATGATTTTAGGATTTTCTAAAATTGGTTTTAATTTTAAGGAATTTAATAAGGCGTCAATTTTGTCTTGAGCATTAGGATCATCGTCATGTAATTGATCAATGTACATTTGTTGGTATTGATCCATTCGTTTTAATTCATCTTCATTTAGTTTTAAATCAATGTGGCGTGATTCATATAAAATGGGGACTGTGGTTCCATCTCGAACTGAATCATTCATAGAATAAGTATGGTTATAAGTTCCGAAAATAGCTTGGGTTTTTTTCTCAATTCCTAGTAAAGGAGTTCCGGTAAAACCAACAAATTTGGCATTAGGAAAAGCATCACGCATATAACGAGCATAACCAAATTTCATAATTACTTCTTTGGCTTGTTCATCAATTTGTTTTTCCCCCTCAATGTTGTTTTGGCTACGGTGTGCTTCATCAACTAAAATAAAAACATCATCACGTTTTGATAATAATTTGGCATCTTGGGTAAATTTTTGAACTGTAATAAAGTAAATTCCAAAATTCTTTTTATCTTTTAATTTAGTTACTAGTTCTTCACGTGAATCAATACTTTCTGATTCACTAAATAGATATTCACTTGCTTGTTTAAATCTTTTATATAATTGACGATCTAGCGAGTTTCGATCAGTAATAACTATGATGGTCGATTGAGGAAATTGAGTTAAGATTCTGCGAGTTAACATTAACATTGTTACTGACTTACCAGACCCTTGAGTATGTCACACTAATCCCCCTTTATTATCTTGGGTAGTGATTAATTTGTGCATTGTTTTATCAATAGCTGCAATTTGGTGTGGTGCTGCTAAATATTTTGTTTCATTTTGATTATCAAAAAAAGTTAAATCTTTAATCACATTGTGAATAAACTGTTTATTAAACAAATAATGGATTGGATTATCACTATTATCATTATTTCATAAGACTCTAACATATCGATTATAATGAGATGTAATTGATCCAAATTTAGTATCATTACGATTGGAAATTACATCAAATAAATTATATGTATATAATTCTGGGCAAAAACGTTTTAAAGATTGATTTTGTTTTCAAGCATCCTCTAAGTTTTGATTAGCCACTGGTGATTTTAATTCGATTACTGAAATTGGTAATCCATTTAAAAAAATTACTATATCTGGAATACGTTTAGTTTCACCATCAGAAATTTCAAATTGACGTACAAAGGTATAGTTATTATTATTTAAATTTTTATCATCATATAATTTAATTGTTAACGATCTCTTTTGTTTCTCATCATAAACCTTAACCCCCTCTTTTAAATATTTAAAACCTTGAACGTTAAAACTTAAAGCATCAATTTCAGAAATTTTCTTTAATTCCTGAATAGCTTTTTTGGCAATTGAACTATCAACTTTATTAATCAATATTATTTGTTCTTGTAATTCTACTCATGAGATTACTGTTTTCAGATCATCTCTCTTAATATC
>NZ_CAXIPX010000002.1:0-7835 GCF_964030645.1 Spiroplasma endosymbiont of Amphibalanus improvisus | reverse complement strand
AGAGCGATTAATTATTTTATAAGTAAAACTTTTAACTAATAATTCTTGTTCTTTTTTAGTCAAAGGAATTTCTTTAACATCTGAATTATTTCTTCTTCTAACAATTTTTTGATAGCTATAATCATTTGCCATTTGGATTAACCATTAATAATTATTTTCTTGACGTTGAAAATTAATTTTATTTTTTCTTTCATAATGTTTAATAATTATATCTTCATCAAATTTTAAATTATAACCAATATTTAAAAATGAATTTAATAAAATAAAGTAATGTGATATTCTAACATTTTTTGTAAAAAACATAAATTTGTTATAACAGTCTAAATATAATTTAGTTAATGAAACTCATTTGATTGGAATAAATTTAAACTCACTAAAATCTAATCCTTCAATATCATTGGCAATACTTATTAAAAAATGTAATCCATCGACATACTCTTCTAATAAAATATCCTTATCAGAAGTTGGTTTTTTTGATCAATATTTAAAATCTCTTTGTTCATTAATAAACTCTGAAAGTTCAATGATGAATGCTAATTGCCTCTTTTGGACTGTTTCTTCACGTGAAGTGTTTGATTTTTCAAAAATAAAATTATCTAAATTAGCTTGTTTATTCTTAATCTGTTCTAAAAAATTCTGTGACAGCACTTTAAAAATCCTTATATATTTATTAATATATTAAATATATAATAAATATTCTTGTGTTTCAAATTACTGGTCAAAATACACCTTATTTACATCATGTGGTTTGTACTGATTTAGTAATTGGTCTTCTAAAGAAACTACAATATTTTCTGCTGTAAACGGGTCGTCTGGATTATAGTATCAAAAGTTATTAAAGGTTTTTTTATTAATATTAACCTCTTCACCCTTCCCTATAGATATTGCATGAAAACGATTTCTTCTTTTTTGTAAGAACTGTAACTTATCTAAAATCTGATTAGACAAGTTTGGGACATAAAAATCTGAAATGACCAATAAGTCTGAGTTAAAATATTCATTTGTATCCATCATATCCATCGCATGATTGATGGCTGGATCGACATTGGTATTACCATTAAAACTAATGATAATAAATTTCATTAGTTCTTCAATGAAATTTTTGTTTTTAGTTAAATTTAAAACTTCATATCCATTCGAAAAATTAATTAAATAACATGGCCTTTTATCTCTATGTGCAATTTTTACCACCGCTAAGGCAATAGCTTTGGCAATTTGTTCAGAAATACCTTGCATCGATGAAGATGTGTCTAAACATAATATCACTGGACCTTTATTTTCCGGCACTTTATGTTCAACTATTTTTTCTTCAATAGTTTCTATGGGCACTAGGTGTTCAGAAATAAATTCAAAGGTTTGCAATTTATGCTCAATAAATTTTTTATTAAAAATATTAACTAATTTTGGATTATTTAAAAAAGATATTTCTGTTGGTAATATGTGTTCTAGGTCATTAGACTCTGTAATTCCGACTAATTCTTCTGGAGAATTACCACCTGGTTGTAATTCATATTTAATTACAATATGTTCATGAATTCTTTCTTCAATTAAATTGCTAACCCCTTTATATCTACCTAATAGACTTGCTATCTTCAGGATTGCAGGATCTTTTTCAAGGTATGCGATTAATTTGGCAATCGCTTCTAAATGCACTTTACTGATGTTATCTAAATTAAATGTTTGGAAATCACCAAAAAAATTAAAAATAGTTTGCATTAGTTTACCTAATTTTTTACTAATTTCAATTTTGTTATACATTTCCTGACTATATTGACTACGCATTTCTTCTAATTTGGATAATCGATAATCACACATTTTTTTAATTAAAAGACCTTCTCAGGTGTTTAAAAAATCTTTGTGCAACACATTAGGATTAATTTCATTTTTTTCAATTAAAATACGATAATAATTCAATCTACTATAAAATTTAGACTTAGTTTTGTATAAAAAATCTTGAACTTTATCATAATCATTAACCAAAGTTTGGAAATCGTTTGCTTCAACTCAATTAAATAAGTGAATTTCATTATTAATATTTTTTGATAATTCAATTTTTTGGACTTCTTTGTTTAATTTAACATCATAAAAATTATTAATATTTTGATCAAAATATTGGCTCATTCATTTTTTATGATTGGCAGGAAATTTAAAATGAAAATTTAAACGATCTTTGTTTTTTCATTCATTGAATTTTTGCTGTAATCTTTCTAGTTGTTTTTGTTCCAATGTTTGAGCCATTAATATCACCTTAATTTAGTTAAATATATTACTATTCCTCATCAGTGAACGCATTGTTGACCATTAGTGAATATTCATTTTGGAAAAAGATTGATTGTAATGATAATAATCGATCTTTTTCATGGAAAATACGATTGTTTATATCTGCAAGTCGATTTTCACATTCTTGCATTTTGTTTTCTATATTTGTTATATCTCCTTCGACACCATTTGAATCTTTTAATTCAATTGGACATTTTTCTTCTGTACCCATGTCTAATAAAATCATGTTTTTTTGGTCAATTAATTTAAATTTATGTTTTTTAATTTTTGGTTGACTTGTTAAATCCTTGGCAATATACAGACTGACTGTTTCTTTTTTGTGCAATAGCTTATCAAATTCTGCAATACTAATGTATTTAATTGGATATTCTTTATCTGCTGTTAAAATACGATAAAAATTACCTTTCAATTTGTTTGGGTCAATATAAATATTTTTAACGGCATGACCTTGCGGGTCTTCAAAATTTTTAATGATTTGATTTAGTTGAATAAATTCTTGATCAATAATAGCTTTTTCTTCTCTTAAGTCATATGTCAAACTTTCAATATATATTTCTTGAAAAATACGCCCATAAACTTCTTCTTGTTCTTCATCATCTCAAATACAATACTTAATTGCTAATCAATCTGGTTTATCTACAACTTGGCGGTTGTTGAAAAATGCTGAGGCTTTCATTATGCCAGCGATTTTTTTTCAACGACGATCAGAAATATACGCTTTGCCTTGGGTTAAAACAGCTAATTTGATTTTAATTCGTTTAATGAAATTAAAAGTTGATTGATCCATTTTAACATTAGCAATACCTTTTTTTCATTCCTTAAATTCAACATCACTAATTTGCAACTCCTCAGGAACTTCTATGTCTATCGGGATATTAGCATTTATCATTTCATTAAATGAATTTTCATTTTGAATCCCACGGACAATATAACGCATAATGAAACGGTCGTATAAAGCTTCCAGTCCTTGGCCTTCTGCAGGAAGCTCATTAGATGCTGAAATTAACAGTTTTAAAGGTACTTTCATATCTTCGCCACCATTTCTAAATAATTTTTCATTAATGATTGTTAGCAACGTATTTTGAATACTTGGACCTGCTTTTCAAATTTCATCTAAAAAAACAATTGATGATGTAGGTAGGTAACGATCAACCAATCTAATATATTTACCCTCTTGTAACTCTTTAATGGAAATAGGACCAAAAATTTCTTCAGGAGTTGAAAAACGGTTCATTAGGTATTCAAAACTAGTTCCATCTTGAATGGCAAATTTCATTCGACGAGAAATTAAAGATTTGGCGACTCCGGGTTTACCTAATAAAAACAAAGATTCACCAGAAAGCATAGTTAAAACAGCAAGACAAAAAACATCTCTTTTTTCATGCAGGCCTTTTTGTAATATATTGATTAATTGAATAATCTTGTCATCTCTTTCCATAATTTAACCCCTCTAATAAATATTATTTTTCTACATTAATTCTTCTTTTAATATCGTCAGATCTCACAATTAACATACAACCACCAATTATGACTAATGCAGAAATTACTAAGGTTGCAATTAAAAATATTACTGTAAGCCTTGGTTCAATTTTTATAATGTCTGATATTAATCCAGAAACAATTAACATTATTGAATAAAATAATTCAAAGGTCACAAAGTATAATATCCCCAAAACAATATAAGATATTCCTCAACCATAAACCGACCCAGCTGTTCTACACAAGATCATCGGTAAATATAATAAAAAAGCTGAAATAACAGTAACCACAATTAAAATGTTCGTCACCCCTTGACTTACAGTTCAACCAACACCAGCAAAAGCGCTCGAATCAGTAATAAAGTGTTCAGCGATTGGTCCAGCAAAAAAGACTCCAAAACAATAAGCCATTGCAATGTTTGCGATTTGTGAAAAAAGAATCATTAATCTTGCGAAAATTTCTTTACCACTCCCCCAATACATTCTACGATTAGAAAAGTCATTATGACGTAATGGATTGGCATAGCTAAAACGTTTTCGTTCTAATTCAATCTCTGATAAATTATTTTGATTCCCGTTTGCAAATGTTTCGTTTTTTACATTATTTGGTTTAATTTCTTTAGTGGCATTTATTTTATCCAAGGATTCTAAATCAGGGAAAATTGTACCTGTTAAATTATCATCTATCATTGTTATCTGACCCTTTAAAAATTATAAACTCTTATTATAATTATATAATATTTTTAATGTTTTTTAAAGTTAATATATTGTTTAAATATATTTTTTTTGGTATTATTAGTATTAAACTTTATTTTCATAACTTTGATTATAATTTAATAGGAATGTTTTGTTATAGTTACTTGGTGATGTGACTGTGTAACTTATTTTTAAAGAAAATTTATAATTAACTCCAACTATATTACCTTCTCCATCAGTAATATAATTACTATCGACAGATGTTACATCAATAGCGCAAGAATTCAAATGTTCTTTCCCAGGTGATGCTATGTTATTCCTTATAAGTGAATCGATACTAGATTTATAGTTATTGGTGTTATTAATATATGACTCAAACTGAGTCAAATGATTGGGATCGCCACTGAATTCTGTGCCACCAGCATTGCTCGCTATTTGGTTTAAGGTATTATTGGAATCCTTGAAAAAGTTGGATTTTTTTGTACAATCTAATGATTTTTCTGGGTTATTATAACTCTTTTGAGTTCAATCACCATTTATGGTAGTTTGTTGATCGGCAAATTCTAATTTTCATTTTGTGTGAAATTCATGTTTTACAGAATTTCATTCCCCAGAATTATCAGTTTGAATATCTTCTGGAGCATAGCCTGAATAAACATCATTTACTCCGCCACTAGAATCATTAGAAATAGTTAAAGGATTAACTCCTAAAAACCCTAAAATTTGGTTGAAATCTTTTAATTGGTCTTTTGAATTTTGATTAACTTGAATCAAGCTATCATAAATATCATTACCCAAAACATTTCGATTATCATATTCTATCGGTTGTTGTGCACCGTTTCCGAACACTGTATCTAGATTAATTTCAGATTTTACTGATGTACCATCTAATAAATAAATTAACTTTTCACCATCGCCGACATTTAAATAGTGATAATATGTTTGTACAATGCTCTGCATTAAAGTCGCATTATTTTCTGCTGTCGTGTCTCAATTTAAATACACATCATCCATCATATGTAAAATTTGATATAAATTACGATCAAATACTCGGTTATATTCATAATTAAAAGATTTGTCTAAATTATAATAATGACCATATTCGTTTAAGGCAATTAGCCCAATTTTATAACTGTAGGAAACTTGATAATTGTAAGTACCGTTTTGTGCAATATGCACCAAACTATAAGCATCATGATAACCATCATGATCATTATCAACATTGCTAATGATAATTTCTGGAGCAATGATCAATTTCATTGTTTCATCTTTATAATTTACATATAAATCATTTTGGTCTGTTACATTATTCGCATCCAATAATGTTGCTTTTGAACCATATAACATATTATTAATGTCATTTCACAAATTGTTGTCACTATAAATATCTGAAACTAATTTATTCTTTAAATTAGAATCGTTTAAGTTATTTCCAACCTCTTCTTGTGTCATATAACCAGTTAAAAAATTATCGCTTAACGTATTCGAAATTGTTGGATTGTGATTACTTTTTTTTGAACTTATTCGAAAATTAAATAAATTATAGTTGTTGTTGTTAAACTCATCATCTAAAAGTGTATTTAATTCATTGTATAAATTAGAATAATTATTATTATCAATTTTAGGTAAAGAATTTAAATTAACACTGTAAATTGAAGGAATAAAAAATAAACCTACAACCACACCGATTGTCGCTAAAACAGAAAAAAAGGTAGTTCAATGCATTATTTTCAATGTTTTTTTAGTTGATTTACTTTTAACTTTTTTCCCCATAATTAATAACCTCTTTTTAAATCAATAATAATTATTTAATGAATTTTTCTAATTTTAATTGGTCAATTTTATATTCAATCATTTTTCTTTCTTGCCATTGTTTTTTAATTTGTTTTAATAAAATCTGATAAAAAATTAACATCATTGCTCCCCCTATCACAAGTAAAACTATCCCTACTAGGGTTTCTGTGAAGAAATAAATAGTTAAAGTATAAACTATCATCGCAATTAGTGGCATTATCAAAATAAATAATGTTACATAATTCACGATAACCAATGTTTTAATTTTTGCAGGCTCTGATTCCTTCAAAAATGGAAAAACTAAGATACCAACAAAAATTAAAGAAATTAATAACGTGCCTGCCCCAACAATATTTCCAAATAATTGAAATTTAGAAGTTGTTATTTGTCCAATTTCTCATTCAAAATAGTGACTTGCAAAATAACAAGCCTTACCAATAAAAAAACTACTAAACATTAAAATTAATCCAGAAAATAAAATAAAATACCTTACCACTATTTCAGCAGTGGTGTTATTGTTAACTTTTAAATCATCTAGTTTTTGATTGTTGTCCATCTTATTGCCCCCAAACAATTCTAAAATTTAAAATTAACTGATTATACCGCGGGCTAGCAGCACCATTATCAGTTCGACATGAATAATAAACATTTAATGTAGGAACATTTTGTTGGATTTGTTGTACACTTGCAGAACTTCAAGTTTGTAATCATTCGAAATTATTTACAGGGTCCATATTATTTGCTGAATGTTCATTGTCGTAAAAATGGAATCACGGTAATGGATTCCCTGTATCCGAAGAAATTTCAGGATTGGTGTTATATTTATATACATTGTTCCAATGTTGTTTGAACTCTTGAAAAGTTGGTGGTAAATCATCTTTAAATCTGGGTTGCAACTTTGGCGATTCTCACATATCAGTTAGACAAGTATAAATTTTATTGATAATTTTATTATTTACATAATTATAAAAATCATTTATATTTTTAGTATTTTTTAATTCACTGACACTTAATGAAATAACTATTTTATATCTAGGATCAAGTGTTTCTAGATTAGAATATGGATGCAACAGAACTC
This sequence comes from Spiroplasma endosymbiont of Amphibalanus improvisus, assembly GCF_964030645.1. NCBI lineage: Bacteria > Bacillati > Mycoplasmatota > Mollicutes > Entomoplasmatales > Spiroplasmataceae > Spiroplasma > Spiroplasma endosymbiont of Amphibalanus improvisus. The sequence goes on along the minus strand of NZ_CAXIPX010000002.1, from coordinate 509 downwards.
CATTTCAAAAATTCATCATTGTCATATTAAAAGCACCAGAATCAGGATTAATATCACTTGTCCCTTTATTTGTAGATGGGTCTAGCGAATATTTTTGACCTGTTCCAGATAAGTGGAATAATACCGGAACTATTGGAGAACTAGCAGTTGAATAAGTGTAAATGGGTTGGGTCGCCATAAAAGGTAACGCGTTCATATCCATTAGTTCGGGCATTTCACTTATTAATTTAAGAAACTCTTGAGTATTTCCGTTTTCAATATCCTGAATGATTTTAATAAATTCGTCTAATGTCATGTCGCTATCATTTATCATCTGAATAATCGATTGTAAATTGAAATCATATGTACCATCTTGATCTTTATCACTTACTGGTAAATATAATAATGAAACTAAACAATTTTGATTTACTTGATCAGCTGTTAAATACGTTTGATTTTGCGGGTCTAGCGAATTATTCGGGTTATTTGGGTTATCTATAATTTTTGTTTGATCAAAACTATTAATATTA
>NZ_CAXIPX010000001.1:0-91030 GCF_964030645.1 Spiroplasma endosymbiont of Amphibalanus improvisus | reverse complement strand
AATCAGATTTTAGATAAGTTACAGTTCTTACAAAAAAGAAGAAATCGTTTTCATGCAATATCTATAGGGAAGGGTGAAGAGGTTAATATTAATAAAAAAACCTTTAATAACTTTTGATACTATAATCCAGACGACCCGTTTACAGCAGAAAATATTGTAGTTTCTTTAGAAGACCAATTACTAAATCAGTACAAACCACATGATGTAAATAAGGTGTATTTTGACCAGTAATTTGAAACACAAGAATATTTATTATATATTTAATATATTAATAAATATATAAGGATTTTTAAAGTGCTGTCACAGAATTTTTTAGAACAGATTAAGAATAAACAAGCTAATTTAGATAATTTTATTTTTGAAAAATCAAACACTTCACGTGAAGAAACAGTCCAAAAGAGGCAATTAGCATTCATCATTGAACTTTCAGAGTTTATTAATGAACAAAGAGATTTTAAATATTGATCAAAAAAACCAACTTCTGATAAGGATATTTTATTAGAAGAGTATGTCGATGGATTACATTTTTTAATAAGTATTGCCAATGATATTGAAGGATTAGATTTTAGTGAGTTTAAATTTATTCCAATCAAATGAGTTTCATTAACTAAATTATATTTAGACTGTTATAACAAATTTATGTTTTTTACAAAAAATGTTAGAATATCACATTACTTTATTTTATTAAATTCATTTTTAAATATTGGTTATAATTTAAAATTTGATGAAGATATAATTATTAAACATTATGAAAGAAAAAATAAAATTAATTTTCAACGTCAAGAAAATAATTATTAATGGTTAATCCAAATGGCAAATGATTATAGCTATCAAAAAATTGTTAGAAGAAGAAATAATTCAGATGTTAAAGAAATTCCTTTGACTAAAAAAGAACAAGAATTATTAGTTAAAAGTTTTACTTATAAAATAATTAATCGCTCTGAATTAAAATTTGTAATCAAAGATTGTCATATTGGCTATCATCTGTTTCATTCTGCTCAAGATCAAAGATATTGAACCAAGGTGATAGTTTTTGATGAACCGTTTAATGTCAAAAAACCTGTTTTTAATACTAAGTGATTAGGTAACGCAACGGTAGCTTATGGTTTTGACACCCTTGAAGAAGTGATAGAAAAAACAAATAAAATGATGAGTTTTGGTATTACCGCAAAACCCCCGATTAATGATTATTTGATAGATTGAGACAAAAAAACAGAACGTATTTATGTAGATAATGAACCAAAAACTTATTCTTTTGATGAATATTTGGAATTTCAAAAATGATTTAGTAAAAATAAAATTCGAATAATGAGCAAGAAAAAGGGTGTAAAATATTTTGAAGATTTGAAAGAATCTGAAAAATCACCAATGTTAATTTTGAGAAGTAAATCACAAGAACCTCCGCAACGTCCAAAACCAATGGCAGTTTTATTTGAAGAAAAAAAATATAGCAAAAATTTTGATTACACAGATATGACAAAAAAAAGATACATAATTGGTTTTTATATTGTCAATGGAGGATTTTAAATGGAAATCATCACTTCTTTAAAAAACCCTAAAATCCAAAAAATAATAAAACTAATAAAAAACAAAAAATATCGTGATGAACAACAAAAATTTATTATTGAGGGTGTTAATTTAGTTGATGAAGCAAGAGAACATAAAATATTAGATGAATTAATTATTTCTGCTTCATATTATAAAAAAAATTCTCATTTAAAAGGAATTGTTATTAGTGATGCAGCTTTTAATCAAATAGTTACTTTAAAAAATTATCAAGGACTGATCGGAATTTGTAATTTCATAGATTTTCAAATCGATTATAATGCAAATACTCTAGTATTATCAAACATTTCCGATCCAGGCAATTTAGGAACATTAATTCGAAGTGCTGCAGCTTTTAATTTCAAGAACGTTATTTTAATTAATAATTGCGCTAGTGTGTATAACCCAAAAGTTATTAGGTCAACACAGGGTTATTTATTTAAAGTTAATGTTTTAAATTTGAATAATGATGTATTGAGTGTTTTAAAAGAGAAAAAATATACATTATATGGAACTTATTTAAATAACTCTCGCAGTGTTGAATATAATAAAGTTGATAAATCATTAAAAAATCATATCGCTTTATTAATAGGTAATGAAGCAAATGGGTTAGATGCTGAATGCAAAAAATATATAGACATAAACATTAACGTGCCAATGGTAGCAGGGGTAGATTCACTTAATGCCGCAATTGCAGGTTCTATTATAATGAGTTATTTTTTATAAAAGTTTAGAACTTATTGAAATATCATTAAATATGTGTTATAAATTAATCAATGGTTTGTAGGTTTAATTATTTATTTATTTTTACAAAATGACTTTATTTAAAGAAACCCCTAACCCCTATATTCAATACTTCAAAAAAGTCATTTTATAATTTTGAAAGTAAATGGATAAAATAATTTGTTGATTAAATTTAACATTTTACAGCCATGGTTTATATTCTAAACAAAAATAAGCAAATTTTTTGCTTATTTTTGTTTTTTTATGTAAAATTGCAACAGTTAAACTTTTGTTTCAAGATAGGATGTATCAAGGTGGGCAACAATAAAACAGAACTAAAAAAAGAAGATTCTTTAAAAAAAACGGGTGAAAAATTAACAAAATCAGCTAAAGTCAAAAAAATTGGTTTACCAATTATTATTGCACTTACTGGTTTATTTTTAAGTGGATGAGTCGCAATTGAAGCTTTCACTAATTTTTTTGATCAAAGCAAATTTAATTTTTTTGAAACTTTATTCGGAGGAATGGGTTGAAATGGAAATAGTTGACATGTTCCTGGTACTGCTTTAATCGGTGGAGTGTCACTAATTTTATTTGTCACAATTTCTATACCACTATGAGTTTCAAAAAAGAAATCATTACAAATTTGATTTATAATTATTTCTTGAATTTTTCCTTTTGTATATCTAGCTGCTGGAATTTTTTATTTGGAAAATAATATTTCCCTTTTATTTAGTGGTAATGATATTGTGTCTCCTATTATTATTTCATTATTTTTGTTTTTAAATTTAGTGTGGTTAGTTTTTAATATTTTCGCAACTCATGATGTGGTAACCAAAAAAGTTGTAGTAACAAAATCGAAAAAAAAACACTTCGCGCTGAAAAAAGAGCTAAAAAACAAGATTTAGAAAATCAAGCAAACGAAAAAATTAAGTCTGATAAATTAAAACGCCATATGGAAAAACTTAATGGCAAATTATCTGAAATAAATAAAACAAAATTCTTTAGTACTCAAACAATGGATAATATTTTAAGTAAAAAAGAAATAGAAGAATTAAATTTATCTAGAGAATTAACAGATGATTTTACAAGAGATTATACAACTGATTTGCAATCCGATATAGCACGCACAATTGCTGTAGATGAATCACCAGTAGTGTCTTACAAGAGAGATGAAACATCACAACATGAACAAGAACGTATTTATGAAAAAACTAATTTAATAAATTCATCTGAAGTTACTTTCAAAAATATTGAACCATCATCAGAATACAATGCAAATAATTTTACAAATGAAACTATGGATGAAACTAATCCAGAAATAACATCTAAAACGGTTTTTCATGACCAAATGAAAGCTGAAATTAAAGAAGAGTTAGGTTATGACATTCGAAAACCAGAATATTTAAATCCTATTTTAAAATCAGAACCGACTAAAGACAATCTTGTAAGTGATATGGATTCAACACAAGCAGATATTGAATTTGAACCACCAAATATGTTCACGGAAAATAAAACTAAATATTTCACTCGGGAAGTACCGACTTTTGAACAACAAAATCAATCCTCTTATGAAAGAACATATGACAGTTTTAATTCACAAAAAACTTTTGAAAAAAGAAATAATTTAAATAATAATAAAGAACCTGATAACACTAGATATACATTTGAACGAGATTTAACAATCGACGGGAAACCTATTCCTTTGTATAATCCAGAACCACCAAAACATCAAAAAGATGTGACCTTGGCAACTGTTAAGTTAAATAAAAAAGCCATAACTGAAGCTTTTGAAGCACAAAAAGCGGGAACAAATATTATCGATAATAATGCAACCAATTATTATAGTAAAGGCAACAATAAAGAAGAAACAATGAAGCTGAAAAGAATTTTTAAAAAAAGAAATAAAAAAGATATCTTGAAAGAATCAATGAAAGAAATTAATTATGATGATTCTATTAAATTTAGACGTAGCGAAAAAAATAATGCTCGTCGTTTAGTAGAAGAAGCTAGAGAAGAAGTTCGTCCGGAAATGAATTTAAATTCTAATATTGAACAATCTGGTCACGATGAAGTTTATACACCAATTTCATCATTAGAAGATGAAACTAGAGCGATTAAGAAAGACATTAAAATTCCTTTTGAACAAACATATTCATTTGATACAGCTGAATTAGATCGTGAAATTTTAAAAAACATTGATAAAGAGAATATTGAAATTCAGTCAATGAAAGAAATTAAAAAAGAACCATATTTTGTTTCAGAAAGAGAATTACGTAAACAAAAAATCAATCAATTACGCGATTCTATTAGAGAAAGTATTATTATTCCTGATAAATTAAAAGATAAAATGTCAAAAGACAGTATTGCTTCTCAATTAAGTTTTTACAACAGTTTAAAAGAAAGCACACCACGTGGACACTCTCCAAAAGTTGACAATTCTTTACACGATAAAGTTTTTATCGGTGATTATGATCGTATTTGAAATAAAACTCAACAAGATCCGGCCAGAAAAAAAATTATTTCAGGTTTATATGGTAATAATTTAAATAAAAAAGAAGATGGACCAGTCACAAATCCAGCTTCAAGAGATTATGAACAAAAAGTAAACTCTAAAAAACCTAAAGAAGGTATTTATTATCGTGTTGAAGATCAAAATAATCAACAACCTAGACAAAAAAATGTTAATAAACAAAATAACTTCAATAATGCCAACGATTATAGAGATAGAATAACACAGCCAAATACCTTTAAACCAAAAATGGCAAATAAACCAAAAAAAGTTGTCAAAAATCCAAAAAATTCTTATAATGATAATAAATTCTACGTCGACAATAATGATATTTCAGATACAATAGTACCTAAATCAGACCCTAGAAATGCTGGAAAATTCTTTTTTGATGATGAAGACTAATAATTAATTATCGGAGTTATAATGAATGAAAAAATCTTTAAACATTAATGGCGGTGTTATAGAGTATAACTTGAAAATAGCCCAACAAAAAAACATTATACTGAATGTTAAATCAGGGAAAGTTAATATTTCAGCTCCGCCAGGTGTTGATTGCGGTGATATAGAAAAATTAATTCAACGCAATATTAACAAAATCAATAATGTAATTCACAGGTATAATATCAATCGTAAGATTTCTTTAAATTCAAAAGATCCGTATATTATTATTTTTAACAAAAAATATCCAATTAAATTTTATAAAAAAGAAATTGATATTAAGTTAACAAATCAAATGCTGCATATTACTCAAGGCAGTGATGTTGATTTTATGATTAAGAAAATATATAATTACTTAAAACAATATTACAAGAACTTGTTCCAAGATTATTTAAATAAGTGATCGAAGAAGATGAATTTAGAATATGATGAATTAGTTGTTAAAAACATGGTATCACGTTGGGGAATTTGCTATCCTTTTGAATATAAAATAATTTTAAATATTCGTTTAATTCATTTTGATGTTCGAATTTTAGAATATGTCATTATTCATGAATTAGCACACCTATTGCATACAAATCATTCGAAAGAATTTTGAATGTATGTTGCAAAATTTTGCCACTATTATAAAGATGTAAAAAAAGTGCTAAAAAACCCGGGTGTTTAACTTTTAGTTAAACATTTTACTATTTTTATAACAATTTATTTTTTGTTCAATAGGTTATAATGAATAAAAATAGAAAGATTAATGCAAATGGAATCGGAAATTAAGAATTTATTTCTAAAGGTAAAAAAGGAAATTAATAATATTGATAGCATTAAGGATTTAACAAATTATCAATCAAAAATTTTAGGTAAAAATTCAGAAATTACTAAATTACTAAGATCAATCAAGGATTTAAAACCAGAAGAAATGAGAAAAACTGGTTTTTTAATTAATGATTATAAAAAAAAGATTGCCGATTTATTTAAAGCAGAAAAAATAACTATTGAAGAAAAACAAATAAATAAAGAATTATTAAATTCTCGAATTGATGTCACTTTTGATCCCGATGATGTACAAACAGGATTTGTTAATCCATTATTCATAGTTCAAGATGAAATTATAAGTTTTTTTAATAATTTAGGTTACCAAACTGTTAACGGAAATGAAGTTGAAACTGATGAGTACAATTTTCAACGTTTAAATTTAACCAAGGATCATCCAGCAAGAGATATGCAAGACTCATTTTTTTTAGATAGCAAAACTGTTTTAAGAACGCACTGCACCAACATGACAGCGAGAGCTATTTCACAAGTAAAAGATTTAACTAAACCAATTGCTCAAGTTTCGATTGGCAATGTTTATAGACGCGATGATGACGATTCAACTCATTCTCATCAGTTTATTCAATTAGATGGATTTTTAATAGCAAAAAACATTACTTTCGCTAATTTAAAATGAACTTTACAAGAATTTTGTAAACATGTTTTTGGCGATGGAACTACAATTAGAATGAGACCCAGTTATTTCCCATTTACCGAACCTTCTGTTGAAGTTGATATTTCCTGTGTTAAATGTAATAAAAAAGGTTGTTCGTTATGCAAACAAACTGGTTTTATTGAAATTCTAGGTGCTGGAATGATTTCTCCAGGTGTTTTTGAAAAATGTGGAAAATCAAAGGATTTACAAGGCTTTGCATTCGGGGTAGGGATCGAAAGAATCGCTATGCTAAAGTATGGTGTAGAAAACATTAGAGATTTCTATAATAATGATATGAGATTTTTACAACAATTTAGAACATTTAAGTAGAAGGGCATTTTTATGTTAATATCCAAAAATTGATTAAATAAACATATAGATTTATCACAAATAACAAACCAACAAATCATTGACGCTCTTAATCACTTAGGTTTAGAATTTGAAGAATTAATCGATTATTCTAAAAATCAAAATGTTACAGTTGGTAGAATTTCTGTAATTAATAAAGTTGAAAAGTCCAACAAATTAAGTTTTTGTCTAGTTGATATTGGTGAAGAATTGGTATCACCCATTATGTGTGGTGGAAATAATTTGCATGAAGAACAATATGTTTTGGTTGCCAAACCAGGGGCAACATTGTTTAACGGAACTAAAATTGTGGAACGTAAATTAATGGGAAAAATTTCGCAAGGGATGATTTGTTCCTTGTATGAATTAGGAATTGATGAACAATTTTTAGATTCTAAAGAAATTGAAGGAATCGCAGAATTAAAGGAAGGAATCGATACATCATATGAACAATTAGGTTCATCATCAATATTATCCGCTTTAAATTTAGATGATGTGTTCTTTAGAGTCGATCTGACATTAAATCGTAGTGACTGCTTAGCGGAATTTGTGATTGCTAAGGAACTTGCCAATTATTTTAATCTCAAGTGCAGAGACTTGGAACTTTTTGAATTGAATAAATTTTCAAAAAAAATTAAATCACCACCAATAATAGTAGAATCCAAAGCTATTAATGCAGTTAAATATTTAACATCTAAGATAGAGCCTAAAACGTATGCTACTTTTAGGGATGCAGTTTGACTGAAACAAAATTTGCAGAAGGCTAATCAAGAAGATTGATTAGTGAATAACGCAAATATTGCAGCAGTTGAAACTGGTCAACCATTAATAGTTTTAGATTTAAATAAAATTCAATCAAAATTAGTGATAAGTGATAATTTTGAAAATAAAGAAAATAAAATTAAAAAAGGCGACTTAGTGATACTAGATGGAAAAAATTTTGTTCATTTAATCGGGGGTAAGACCAACACTGCATATTTACCAAAAAATGACACTAGTGCCATTTTGGTCATAGCATTAAACGTAGAAACAAAAGTTATGCGTGAGCAGGCAAAAAAAATCGATAATTACGATATTAATTTAAGAAGATACATTAAACCTTTGAGTCAATCAGCATTAGAACTAGGGATATTAAGATTTTTACATTTAATTAACAATGAAAATAACATCAAAGATGTTTCGTCAATAAATAGCATAGAAAAGAAAAAAAAATTTAATAAAGCAATTACAACTACATTAGAATATTTTAATAATTTTTTGGGAACAGAATTGAAGTCTCTGAAGATTTTATCCTTGTTAACACCTTTGGGATTTAAAGTCTCTGACAATAAAAATACTTTTGTGATCACTCCGCCAGATTACAGAACAGATATTCATGATAAGTCGGATTTAGCTGAAGAAATATCACGTTTATATGGTTATGACAACATTCAATCAAAACCAGTAATACTAGAATCAATGGGAGGTGATATTAGAAATTTTAATTTTGAATTGATAAATAAAATTTCTAATGTATGCATAGGTCAAGGGTTTAATAAAATTAAAACTTACAACCTCACATCGGACACAAAAGCGAATAATTTCAATTTTCTAAAACATAAAAAATTAATAAAAGTAATGAATCCATTATCTTCAAATAGAGAAGTTCTAAGACCGACACTGATGAGTAATATGTTTGATAGTTTAATGTTTAACAATAGTCGTAATTTTCATGACCAAAAATATTTTACAATTGAAAAAATATATCACAAGGATGATTTTTACGGTTCTTACCATTTATGCTGTATGGCACAAGAAAAAATCATAAACAATCAATGAACACATCAAGAATATAAAAACTCTTTTTTCTATATGAAAGGTTTATTACACAATATTCTTAATCAATTAAATTTCGATGTTTCTAAATTAAAATACAAAAACATTAGTGATAAGGGAGACATTCTCAATTCTTATCAGTCAGCAGAAATTATTTTAAATAACAAAACAATCGGAATAATAGGGGTAACCCACCCAAAATTCGAGAAAGAATTAAAAATTAAAAAAACATATTTGTTTGAAATTAATTTATTACCATTTTTTGATAATTTTGAAAAACATCAAACTAGTTATAAATCATTCATTATTAATGTGCCTATAAAAAGAGATATTACCATTATTCAAAGTGATCAGAATAACTTAGAAACAATTAAAAATTTGATTCAAAAATCATCATCATTAATTCAATCAATTGAGTTAATTGATCATTATAAGAGTGCAGAGAAAAAAACTTTAACTTTAACTTTAAAGTTCAACTCTATAAAACAATTAAATGATTTGGATATCAAAAAAGAATTTGATAGCATATTATCAAAACTTAAAGATAATAATTTTAAAATTTTATAATTAAATAAAATTAAAGGAAATTATGTATTTTAACCAAAATGATTTAACTATTAACAAGATTATTAATATAAAACAAATTATTAAATCAATACCTGATAATTATAAAAATTTATTTCATAATGTAGCTGGAATTAAAGAAATTAAATTAGATGGACAAATTAGATATTTTAAAGAAGGCAGTAGGTTAGAAACTGATATCAAGGTTTCCGCACAAATCAATGTAATTTCTGCTTTATCCAATAATATTTTTGATTATAAATTTGATTTTTTATGAAAAGATGAGTATAATTTCAATGTTATAGACTCTTTAAAATCAAATTTAATTTTAGACCCAGAAGGATTTTTTTTAGAAGGTTATGCATTAGATGAAACATTTATGCGCATCCCCTTAAATCTTTCTTTACCTGGAGAACGTGAAAAATTCAAAAAAATAAATTTAGATTCAAAGAAAAAAGATCAAATAGACCCTAGGTGATCAGATTTAAAAAAAATTAATATTAAATAATTAATTTGGGAGCATCAATATGGCAGTACCGTTTCGTAAAACCAGTAAGCAAGTAAAAAGAAAGAGAAGAACACATTTCAAACTATCCCCAATTTCATTAACATCATGTAATAATTGTGGGGCCGCAATTAAATTGCACCGAATTTGTAGAGAATGTGGTTATTATAAAAATAAAGAAGTTAAAGTTATTGATTAAAGTTATTATTTGAAAAAAAATAATAACTTTTTTTATTTTTATTTGAAAAAATGGGATATATAGAATATAATATGGGAGATAGTGGAGGAAAGTGGGATGCTATTTCTTGGACAATACCACCATACTATAGATGATAAAAATCGTTTAACAGTGCCGTCAAAATTTCGTGATGTTCTGAAAAATGAAAGTGTTTTGTATGTATCTAAAGGGCTTGATAACTGTCTTGAATTAAGAGATGAAAAGCAATTTAATGTATGAGCCGAAAAACTTCGTCAATTAGGTGATGGTAAAAAAACCGCACGTGCTTTAACAAGACAAATAATGTCCCAATCTGGTGAAGTCACTATTGACAACTCAGGTCGTATTAAAATAAATCAATTCCAATTAGATTTAATTGGAATAAAAAAAGATGTTGTTATTGTGGGTAATAACAATAAATTGGAATTTTGAACACCTGAAGCATGAGAAAAATATCAAACAGATAATTCTTCACTTGAAGATTATGCTGATGAATTAGGCGACTCTTTTTAATTAATGATAAAAAAAGTTCCTATTTCCAATGATAAAAGCAATCATCATTCCTCTGTTCTATTAAAAGAATCTATTAATCTATTAAACATTAACACTGAAGGTATCTATGTTGATTGTACTCTGGGTCTAGGAGGACATTCAAAACACATTATAGAAAAACTAAATCATGGAAAATTATTTTGCTTTGAGCAGGATGAAGAAGCTATTGAATCAGCTAAAAAAGTTTTAAAACAATTTGATCCTCAAAAATTTGAAATTATTAAATCTAATTTTAAAAATTTAGATTTAGAATTGTTTCAAAGAGGAATTAAAAAAGTTGATGGATTTATTTTTGATTTAGGCGTTTCTTCGCCACAATTAGATAATGATTACCGTGGTTTTAGTTATAAAAAAAATTTTGATCTAGATATGCGAATGGATTTATCTCAGGATTTAAATGCAAAAAAAATTATCAATGAATACGATTACGAACAATTAAGAAAAATTTTTTTCCAATACGGTGAAGAACCTAATGCTAATAAAATAGCTAAAAATATTATCAAACGTAGAGAGAAAAAAACAATTGAAACTACTTTAGAATTAGTTGATGTTATAAAAGAAGTTCTGCCCCAAAAAATTTTAAAAAAGAAGAAACATCCTTGTAAAAAAGTTTTTCAAGCAATTAGAATTGCTGTTAATAATGAACTCGATGTTTTGGTTATTGGTCTTTCCAAAGCATTAAAATTACTAAATAAAAATGGTAGAATAGTTGTAATAAGCTTTCATTCTTTAGAGGATCGAATTGTAAAAAAAATGTTTACTGAAGCATGCAAGATCCCAGAAGAAGAATTGTATAAATATTTACCAGTTCAAAACACTAACACTAGTAATTTTGAGTTAGTTACCAAAAAAGCTGTAAAACCGTCATTAGCAGAAATCGAACGAAACCCCCGAAGTCATAGTGCTACAATGAGAGTTTTATATAAAAAATAATATTTCATTCTAAGGAGATTATTAATAAGGTATGAAAAATATTTTAAAAGAAATATATGCCATTCTTGAATTAAGAGATAATGAAATATTATTTTTGGTTGGTATGTATTATAAATCAGAAATTAGAGTTTTGTATAAAAAGAGCGTTCAAACCTCGGTTGGTCAAAACGGAATTATTACAGATAAAGCTAGAATAGGTAATTGTGTTAGAAAAATTATTGATGAAGCTAACAAATTTCTAGGAATTGATATTAAAAGGGTAATTTTCATTCCTCCAGAAAAACAAACTAAAATCAATATTTTTAAAACTAAAATTTTAATTCCTAATAATAGAAACATTTTAAAAGAAGATGTGGATCAAATAATTTCTAAGGTTAAATCAGAAGCATCATTTGAAAAAACAAGGTATGTTTATTTTATTAGACCATTTAAATATTATTTGGATAATGGCAGAGAGATGTATAAACCACCAATTGGTTTTTCGTCTCAAAAATTAAAATTAAAATCTATTATTTATTCTCTTCCTATAAATATATGAATTTCTCAAATGAAAATTTTGAAATATGCTAATTTAGAGCGTCAAAGCATTGTCCCGCGCGGTCATGTACTAGGCACTGAAATTGCTAGTTTCAATAAACTAAAAATAGGTTTAAATATTATAGAATGAAATAAAAATTCTATAATGCTGAACTCATTTGTTTCAGGTGTTTTAGCCAAACAAATTGAAATACCAGATCATTACGATGAATGGTTAATTAAACCGATAGTTGATAAATTGGATTGCAAACCCAGTTTAGCAAAAATGTATATTGAAAATTTTGTCAAATTAAAATCTAAATATAACAATAATTTAGTAATTTATTCTAAATTGAGTAGAAATCAAAATAAATATATTAAATTTACCCTTCAGGAATTTAATTTTTTTGTAGAAGAATTAATTATAAAAGAACTGCAAAAAATTGATTATTCACTAAATACCATTCTTCAAACTAAGGATTTACCGATTATTTATATTGGTGAAATCACAAATATTGGTGGTATAAGGAATTTATTATTAAAACCTGGTAAAAATGTTTCTATTCACAACGAACAAAACATGGCAGGAAACGAAATTTGATTAACACCATTAGTTGGCGCGATTCATCATCAACATATCGTTAATAAACAATTAGGTTATACAAAAACAGCTGTTGATAATAATGAACAATTTATTCATAAACCATTACTGATGCAATTACCAAATATTGATAATGAACAATTGAATCACAATGCTTCAAACAATAGGCAACACCAAATACCAGCATAAGTTAAGTTAAGGTAAACTTTTAATTAAAAAGTTATCTAATAATAAACAATAGTAAAATATTTAACTAATATTTATAATAATTTGGAAAGAAAAGGAATAAACAAATGAAAGAATTTCAAGAATTTGAACAAGTAGCATCAATTAAAGTTATTGGAGTTGGTGGTGCTGGAAATAACGCCGTAAACAGGATGATAGAAGCTGGAGTACAAGGTGTTGATTTTATAGTCGCAAACACTGATGCACAAGTTTTATCTTCTTCAAAAGCGAAAAATAGATTAATTTTAGGTAAAAATTTATCAAAAGGATTAGGTGCTGGTGCAAACCCGGATATAGGTAGACAAGCAGCAATTGAATCAAAAGAAGAGATAGCCGCTTGTTTACAAGGAGCTGATATGATCTTTATTGCTGCTGGAATGGGTGGAGGTACTGGTACTGGTGCAGCCCCCATTGTTGCTGAAATCGCTAAATCATCAGGTGCACTAACAATTGGGATTGTAACTACACCATTTTCTTTTGAAGGTCGTGTTCGAAATGGTTATGCAATGCAAGGTTCAGAAGAACTTAAAAAACATGTTGATTCATTAATTGTTGTTTCAAATGATCGTTTGTTGCAAATTATTGGTGGTATTCCGGTTAAAGAATCATTTAAAGAAGCAGATCAAATTTTGCGTCAAGGTGTTCAAACAATTACTGATTTAATTGCTATTCCTTCTTTAATTAACTTAGACTTTGCAGATGTAAAAAATATTATGACTGATAAAGGTACAGTTTTATTTGGTGTTGGTATTGCTGAAGGTTCAGATCGTGCTGTTATCGCTGCTAATAAAGCAATAGTTTCTCCATTATTAGAAGCTTCAATTACTGGTGCAAAGGATGCGATTGTTAATGTAACAGGTGGTTCATCAATAACATTAAACGAAGCACATGATGCTGTAGATATTGTTCGTAAGGCAACCAAAGGAGAAGTTAACATTATTTTTGGTGTAGCAATCAATGAAGCATTAGAAGATGAAATTATTGTAACTGTTATTGCTTCGGGATTAAATTCACAGAAAGAAAATTATGATGAAGAAGATGAAGAATACGAAGAAGAATACGAAGAAGAGGTAGCATACCAAAATCGTAAATCAGAATATATTAATCCAAAAAATAGACCTTCATATGTAAGTCAAAATCGTTACCAAAATCCCCCATACCAAAATCCCCCATACCAAAACACAGCTCCTCAACCACAATACATAAAACAACCAGTATCTAAACCGGATAAAACCGATGTTCCTCAATGAATGAGAAAGAAATGATAGTTAAATGAAAAAATGGAATTTAACAAAGTTTTTAGAAGAGGAAGAGCGAAATATTAATAGTAACTCTGAATTAAAAGATAACATTAAAAAAAGTATTTCTGCCAAGTTCTTAAACTTAAAAAACACTTTTAGATTGTCGCCTGGTGACATTGAAGATACTACAGTTCAAAATCCTGATAATTACAAAATTGCTTCAAGAACTCAAGAATTCGAGATTACTCAAGAGTTAGTAGATGATACAACTGAAATATCGATTCAAAATTATTTTGAAGTTTCAAATGTAGTTGATTACTTGTTGTTGCATAAAAAAATGATATTAGATTTATCAACTTCTATTCCAGAAGAATCACGCCGAATTATTGATTTTTTATGTGGGATTATATTTATTAAAAAAGGTACTATTGAAAATTTGGATCCTAAAAAATATTTAATTTTATTAAATTAAATATTTTTTTTATATTTAGAAAATTTTATAGTATATTTAAGAAAGTTATTCATTTATCAAGGGAGTATTAATTAAAATGCAAGAAAACATAAATAATAAAAATAATATTCAAAATGAAGAAAATTTAGAAAAAAAAATTTTAAATATTAATCCTGAATCTGATTATTATAAAAAAATGATGGAATCTTCAAATTCATTATTTAAAAAAGCTCAGAGCACATTAGATGTAGCGCAATATAATGCATCAAAAATTATTTATGAAGCAGTTGATATGGCCTATGAGGTAAAAAACAGCATCATTGAATTATTATCTGACATTAAAGATAATAAAAATAATTTAAATAATATCATTTTCATTATTGAAAATTTTGTTAAAACTAATGAAGAAATATTTGTTTCTAATAAAAATATTTTAGAAATTTCAGAGAGTTTAACAAATAAAATTATTAAAAAGATCAATAATAATTAAACTTTTAACTATTTTCGGAGGACTAATAAATGGATTATAAAAATTCATTATTAATGTTAAAAACTAATTTTGATATGAGGGCCAATTTAAAAGAAAAAGAACCAAAAATTCAAAATGTTTGAGCTGAAGAAAATATTTATAACAAAATGATTAAGATGAATAAACTTAATGATAAGTTTATTGTGCACGATGGTCCACCATATGCGAATGGAGATATTCACATTGGTCATGCGTTGAATAAAATTTTAAAAGATTTTGTGATACGTAGTAAAAACTACCAAGGTTTTTATGCTCCTATTAATTATGGTTTTGATACTCATGGTTTGCCGATCGAAAATGCAGTTTTAAAAATGAAATTAAGTAGTGAACAAAACAAAAATCCGATGGTTTTTATTAATCAATGCCAATCTTTTGCCAAAAATAATGTTCAAAAACAAACTAATCAATTTTCTAAATTAGGCTTATTCACAGACTATGCCAATGCATATGTCACATTAGATTTTAATTATAAATTAACTCAGTTAAAATTGTTTCAAAAAATGTATAAACAAGAATTGATTTATCGCCAGTTAAAACCAGTTTACTGGTCGCCTTCAAGTAAATCTGCTTTAGCAGAAGCTGAAGTAGAATATAAAGACTTAAGAGCTCAATCATCTTATATTGAATTCTCATTGCTATCAAACAATATTTTTGGCAATGATGTATCAGTAATAATTTGAACCACAACTCCTTGAACTATCCCATGTAACCAATTGCTAGCAATAGGAGTGAATATTGAATATGGTTTATATAATGTTGGTGATAAAAAATATATTGTTGCAACTAAATTAGTTAAACAAATTGCGAAAAAATTAGATTGAAAATCACCTAAGTTGATTCGACAAGTTAAACCAACTGAATTAGAAAACTTAAAAACTCAACATCCTTTGTATAGTACTAAAACCTCAAAAATTGTTTTTGGTCACCATGTAACAGATGAATCTGGAACAGGAATAGTACACATTGCGAGTGGTTTTGGTTTAGATGATTACCAAATTGCTTTAAAAAACAATGTTAAAATTTATGCTCCCATTGATGATTTAGGTCATTTTACAAATGATATTATTGATGATGATTTAAGAGGTTTGTTTTATGAAAAAGCAAGTAAGATTGTCACTCAAAAATTAGTTCAAAACGGTAAAATGCTAAGTTTTGATTTTTTTGAGCACTCTCACCCCATTGATTGAAGAACAAAAAAACCAATTATTTATCGTGCTACTACGCAATGATTTGTTAATATTAATAAGTTAAAAACTAAACTATTATTCAATATCGATAAAGTTGATTTTTTGCCAAGTTGAGGAAAAAATAGACTAAAACAAATGGTTGAATCAAGAAGTGATTGATGTATTTCTCGCCAAAGATTATGAGGTGTACCAATTATTGCTTTTTATGATAAAGATAATAACTTGGTTTTAAATGAAGAAATTATCAATTATGTTTTAAATAAATTAGAAAAGGAAAAAAGTTTTTTAGTTTGATTCGACAAACCAGCTGATTTCTTTTTGCCAGCTAAGTACAAAGGATTAGGTTATAAAAAAGAAAATGATATCATGGATGTTTGATTTGATTCTGGTGTCTCACATTTAGTTGAATTACCTAAACATGAAGTTGAAATATCTGATTTAGTCTTAGAAGGAAATGATCAATATCGTGGATGATTTAGTTCTTCTTTAATTACCAGTGTGATCAATAATAAAAAATCACCGTACAAAACAGTAATTTCCCATGGTTTTGTTAATGATGAAAAAGGTAATAAAATGTCTAAATCATTGGGTAATGGGATGTCATTAGAAAAAATGATTGATCAATTTGGTGCAGATGTACTGCGTCTATGAGTGATGTCAGTTGATTACTTCGATGATGTAAAAATTGGAAATGACATATTAAAACAATCATCAGAGTCTTATCGTAAAATTCGTAACACACTGCGATTTATTTTGGGTAATATTTCTGATTATAAAATCAATTCTTATAATAACACTCTAACAGGTGTAAATAATTTTATTGTTTTTAAAGCTAAAGAAGTTTTCGAAACAGTAAAATCATATTTTAGTGAATACCAATTTAATAAAGCATTTAAAGAGATCAATTATTTTGTAATCAACGATTTATCAACATTTTATTTAGACTTCATTAAGGATGTTTTATATACTGATAGTGAAAATGACCCAAAAAGAAGAGAAATTCAACAGACTTTATATGTTATTTATCGCTTTTTAATTAACATGATTAAACCTGTTTTGGTCCATACAGCAGAAGAGGCAAACCAATTTATTGAATATAAAAATAAAAAGTCTTCTGTGCATTTAGAACATAATTTTGAATATGATTTAGTTATTAAAAAATCAGAAATTGAACTTTGAGAATCAGTCATTTTATTGAAAAAAGATATTGCAAAAGCTATAGAAAACGCAAGAAATAATCAGGTGCTAAAAAAATCCTCTGAGGGGGTAATCAACATCTTTTTAAAACAAGAATATGATTTTTTAAAAAAAGTGGAACATTTAGAATTAATATTAATGGTTAATAAAATTAATTTTTTAGAAAAACTAGATGATAATGAAGAATATAATACTGGTTATATTCAAGTTCAAAAAACTGATGGGCAAAAATGTGCGCGTTGTTGATTATACTACGACAACATAATTGTTGAAACAGAATTATGTGAACGTTGTGAGAGTATTGTTAAAAGTTTAACTTAATAATTAAGGGTTTCAATGGAAAGATTTAAATTAAGGTTTAAAAGGTTTTGAAAAAATTCTCTTAAATACTTAAAAACCAAAGATTATCAATGAAAATGAAAATTAATATATGTTTTACCTTTAATTACTTTTTTGTTAATAATTGATATTACAACAAAACAAATTGCTAACAACCACTTAACATTAAATGGCAGCGCTGTTCAATGACTAGGTATTAATTTTAAATTAATTTATAATGATGGAATTGCGTTTGGAACTGATGTGCCAGTCGGTTTGATGCTCACTATGCAATCTATTGAAATTATATTTTTTATTTTATTAATTATTTTTAATAATAATAAAATTTTATTGGCATCTGCATCATTTTTATTCTCAGGCGCTTTTGGTAACATGTTGGATCGTATGTGAAATCATGGAGAAGTAATTGATTTTATTTGTTGAAATTGATTCGGACCACAAACTATTTTCAATTTTGCAGATACTTTTGTCACAATAGGGATCGTTTTAATTTTTATATATGCTTTTAGTGAAATTTTTATAATTTGAAAATCAAAAAAAGAAAATAATGAAGTAGAAACCATTCCAGAAAATAATAAATTGCAAATTGATACCAAGGAAAATAAAAAATCTGGTGATAATTCTGAAAATCAATTGTCAGAAGAAATGTCTGTAAAAAAAGAACTAGATAATAAAAATAATAAATCTATCAATAAGGAGTAAATTTGGAATCACAAATATTTAAAATTAAAGTTAAAGAAAAGGACAGATTAGATGTGTTTATTTCTCACTTTTTAAAAGAACAAAATATTGAATTTTCTAGAAACAAAGTTCAAAAATTAATTATTAATTCCAAAGTGAAGGTTAATAATCAAATTTCTTTAATCCCTAAGATGATAGTAAAAGAGAACGATAATATTGAATTATTTTTTGAGTATCCTGTTAATAAAACTGAAACTGAAATAATTCCTTTAAATTATAAATTAGACATTTTATACGAAGACGAAGATATTATTGTGGTAAATAAACCAAATAACATGGTTGTACATCAATCATTTGGACATGAAAAAGACACTTTAGTTAATGCTTTAGCTTATCACACCAAACAACTTTCTAATTTAAATGGCGCAGACCGTTTAGGAATTGTGCACAGAATAGATAAACAAACAACAGGATTATTGGTGGTAGCCAAAACTGATCAAGCTATGTTAAATTTGCAAGAACAAATTAAAAAACACATTATAACAAGAGAATATCAAGCAATAGTCCATGGTGTTGTAAAATATGATCAAATTAAAATAGAAGGCCCAATCGGTCGTGATGAAAAGGATCGAAAAAAAATGGCGGTCACAAGTAAAAATTCAAGAGATGCGGTAACGAATTTAGAAGTGATAGAAAGATTTAATAAATTTACATTAGTCAAATTAATATTAGAAACAGGACGAACACACCAGATTCGAGTGCATTTAAAATATATTCAACACCCCATTTTAGGTGATCATAAGTACGGTCAATTAAAAGACAAAAACAGTAAGTACGGCCAGTATTTACATGCGTATAAATTATCTTTTATGCATCCGGTTAAAAATAAAGTGCTGACTTTTAATGCTGAATTACCTGATTTTTTTAATGATAAACTTGTAGAAATAAAATAGTTTTTTTATTTTTACTTATGTTAAAATAAAAAAAATGTTTTAAATTATGAAATATAAATTAGTTATATCAATTTATTTGTAATAAAGCAGTTTAAACATTATAATATTATAAGTTTAATTAACTATAAAATATCGGAGAAAAAGAGTGGTTAATAATTATAATGCTGAAAAATTAGAGTTGGTAAATTTTTTAAAAAAAGAAAAATATACTCAATTTAAAGATTTTCAAGACAATGAATATAATAATGTTTATTTTTATAATAAAAAGCCTGACAAATTTCACATTGTGTGTATTTCAAATGCTGCAGTTGGAAAAAAAGAATTTGTAAAAGATGATAACATTAAACAAATTCGTGAAAATTTTCCAGCAGAATCAGACCCACTAATTCTTTTCGTTTCTCTAACTGATAATGTAAAAAACACTGAATTTATGAAGGATATGACCTTCCTTTATTTAAATCAAAAAAACTTTGAAAAGGATTTTAAAAAACAATTTTCAAAGTTTAAAAGTTCTATTAAAAAAGAAGAAGATGAAGAACAAAAAACTTTAGATTTAGCAAGTATTTCTAATGAAGAACTGATCGAAGGTTTACAAGATAAAGATAGTGATATTTTTAAATCTGTTAAAAAAACTAAAAATAAAATTCAAGCTAGTAATTTAGTATTAGTTTGACCATATATTATTTTTTTAACGGTTGTACCAGTAATCTTTTATTTAATCCGCCCATTAATATTCGGGATGGGCGAAGATATTTCAAACCCTTTATTTTTTGAATGAATTTTTGGTGGAGTTAATAGAGATTTTTTAGTTGGTGCTAATCAATGATGAAGGTTGCTAGTTTATCCATTTATTTATACAACTTCATCAATTTTTGCTATATTCAATTTATTTATTTATGGTTTGATGATTTACATGTGTATTCGTTTTTTAGAAGTATCGATCAGTAAGTGAAAAATATTAGTTGGTACCTTTGTAGGTTACATAATTACAGGTTTTGTTTTAGGGATGACTAGTCCTGCTGAAATATTTGCCGGACCACAATATGTTGCTTATGTATTATATGGGATGTTATTTTTTACCATTTTCAGAAAACAAAATGTCACATCAGTGTTAGCTAAAAATTATACTTTCTGAATACCGATTACCTTTTTACTTTGACCTTTATTTGATGGTAATTTATTTGAATTTCTTTACATTTTTCTAGGAGTTTCTGTTGGAGGTATTTTAATTTCATTGCTGAATTACAATTGGAAAGAAATTGAATGATTTATAGGCATTCCAATCCTTTGTTTAATCGCATTAATCATTATTCCGATTATATTAATGTCAGTTGAACAATATGTTCCACCAGTAAATTATTATGTTTACCATTCATATTTAGCATATGACCAGGCAGGATTGATGT
The DNA here is from genome assembly GCF_964030645.1 of Spiroplasma endosymbiont of Amphibalanus improvisus. NCBI lineage: Bacteria > Bacillati > Mycoplasmatota > Mollicutes > Entomoplasmatales > Spiroplasmataceae > Spiroplasma > Spiroplasma endosymbiont of Amphibalanus improvisus. The sequence goes on along the minus strand of NZ_CAXIPX010000001.1, from coordinate 70,090 downwards.
CAGAAGATCATATTAGTTCTATATTTAATAATTATTATTTTAAATCTCCAGCTTGAGTTAACGATCACTTTGGATTTTAATTTAAGAGGGAGAAGATGGATAATTTTCGAAAAGATATTATAGGATGAACTTCATTATTTATGAATTTTGCTTCTTTAGCTGCAAAAAGAAGCAAAGACCCTTCAACACAAGTAGGGGCATGTATTGTAGACCCTAGAATGCCTAAAATTATTAGTACTGGATATAATGGTTTTCCATCTAAATTAGATGAAAAGGCATTTTCATGATCAAGTGAAAACGATGATTTTTATAAAACTAAATATGCTGTAATGGTTCATGCTGAGTTAAATGCTATTATTTTAGCAAAACAAGATGTATCAAGATGCTTTCTTTTTACTACATTGTTCCCTTGCAACGAATGTGCAAAAGCCATTATACAAGCGGGGATTAAAAGAATTTATTTTATGAGCAGACGAGACATCAAAGATAAAGAAAACGAATTTTTTACATTGAATTTATTCCAAAAAGCTGGAGTTCAGGTAAAGTCATTTAATCCAAAAAAATTAATTCTAAATGAGAATTAATTTTTTTTAATTTTAATATTAAAATGTTCTTTTGCAATTTGATTATATAATGTTTCATTTTGTTGGTATTTTTGTGCAATTAATTTTGTTTGATTGCTACATCCTAAAGGTAATTGTTTAAGATTATGTTGTTTTGCTAACGCTTTCATTGATTCTAAAAATAAATAACGACTAATAATAGAGCTAATTGCAATAGAGGCTAATTTACTTTCACCTTTGGTTAAGAAAAAGATATTTTCGGTAACTATGTTTTTTTTGTCAGTTAAATATTCAAAATACTTTTTTTCATTAACAAATTGATCAATGTAAAAGGCCCTAATTTTTGGACCATAATCATTTAACATTTCCCAAATAACTTTATTATGCCCCAGAGCTTTGAGTATATGACTATTTTTATATTGATTGTAAATTTTATTATAATCACAATTATTAAAAATAATAGTTTTATGTTTAACTAAATTCATTAATTTAGGTGCAATTTCATAAATTTTTTTATCGGTCAGTTGTTTACTATCTTTAACACCAAGTTTCTTAATTGCTTCAATGTTATCTGCTTCAATAAAGCTGCTAGTAACCACCAAAGGACCGAAAACATCACCAACGCCAACTTCGTCACTTCCTACAATGTTTAATGAATAATAATCCATTTTTTTGTCCATTCAATACACCTATCAAAATTAATATTTTTTTAATGATACATCAGAATTATAAAAATGTATAATTAAAAAAAGGTGATGAATTTTGGTTAAAAATATTGGAATTGATATTATTGAAAATAAAAGAATTAAATTAAAAGAAAAATTTGTTTTGCGTGTTTTATCATCAAGTGAATTTAAATTATTTAATGACTTTAAAACTGTAAAAAGGAAAAGGGAATTTGTAGCAGGACGTTGAGCTTGCAAAGAGGCGATTATAAAAATAATTGACCAACCCATTCCCTTTAATTGTATGGATATTTTTTATGTTCACCACAAACCAACTATTAAAATTTCAGATTTAGATATTAAAATATCTATAAGTCATGAAAGAAGACATAGTGTAGCGGTTGCTATCTTACAAGAAACATAAAAAATATATGCGTATTTTACATAAAAAACCTTTCTTTTTAGACCTTAATGTTAAATTTTGAATGGGAGGTATAAAAATGAATCAAGTTATATTAGTTGGTGAAGTGTGCGATGATGCTGAAACAATTTTTGATAAAAAAGAAGCAGAAACAAAGTTAATGCGTTTTCATTTATCAGTGCCACGACCTTTTAAAAATCGAGAGGGAAGGTACGAAGAGGATATCATAAAAATCAAAGTTTGGTCAAATAACGTAGAAGATTCCAAAGTCTCACTTAAAAAAGCTGCCATCATTGGTGTTAGGGGTAGAATAAGTTCATATCCTTATACCAATGCTGAAGGCGAAGAATTATTTTCCAACGATGTTATCGCAGATAGAGTTACGTACTTAACAACAAACGTGGGTAAAATAGATTAAAAACACTAAAAAAACACATTCTTTTGAATGTGTTTTTTTAGTGTTTTTTTGTTAAAATTAATTATGTCTTATGAGGTTATAAAATGAATGATTTTTTATTACATAAAATAACTTTATCAAGTATCATTTTTAAGTTAATGAATAATGCAGATCAAATAGGTGTTGCTTATTCTTACAAAAGAGAAAAAAATTATTATTTTTTACCCAATACAATAAAAAATTTAAGTATAGTTAAACAATTAGCTATTAAATTTGGTGATGATAAACAAGAATTAAGTAAAATAGAAAAATGAATTGCTAAAATTAAAGACTTTGAACAAGAAGCACATCTAAAAACTGTAGAAGGTTCAAATTTGCAAGTGTCTAATTTAAGAAAATATCAGCAAGAGGATTTAAAAAAGATTATTGGCAATAATTTCATAGCGCTCTTCAACGAACCAAGAACAGGTAAAACTCCCACCACCTTAGAATGATTAAAACATAAGGATTGTGATAAAATCATTGTTATTTGTCCTAAGTCATTGCAAAATTTGGTTTGGGTTGAAGAAATAAAAAAATGATATCCAACATTAAAAATTTATCAAGTGATCGATAATGAAGGTAATGTCTTTCCTAAAAATCAGCGTTTAAAATATATTAATAATTTTTTTAGTAAAAACATCAGTTCTGGAATTTTAATCATTTCAAAAGATACCTTTAAAACTTGTTATAAAGATATTGTTTATGCACCAGATCAAAAGATAGCAGGGGTCATTGATGAAGCTCATTGATTAAGAAATAATAAAACAAAACAATCAGCAACGTTACAATCAAAAGCAGTTATGCATTTAAGAAAACATTTAAGTTATGCAATAATATTGACCGGTACTCCTGTTGTTAATCACAACAGTGATTTATTCGGTCAACTATCGTTTTTATATCCAAAGAGATTTGATAATTATTGATCATTTATCAGTTATTTTTGGGAAATTGATTTTTTTAAAAATCCTTCAAAGTTTTTCCGGGATGCTAAAGATGAAAAAATAACACCCTTACAAGAAGAATTTAATAAACTAGTAGAACCGTTATTTATTAGGCGGTTAAGAAAAAGTGTGATGACATGATTGCCAATTGTTGAAAAAAAACAATTTTTTTTACCCCTTGATAAAACCCAATTACAAAAAGAAGTATCCTTAAAGATGCAATATAAAAATAGTTTACATGGTTCTGATAAGAGATTAGGATTGCTCATTCAAATGCGATTAAACGCTATTATTGGTCAAGGTAAACAATCTGCCAAAATAAAATGATTATGTGATTTTTCAAAACATATTGAAGACAATGAACAAATAATAGTTTACTCATCATTTTCACACAAGGTAATTCCTTTTATTGAAGCTGCATTACATGACACAAAAATATCTTTTGCTACACTGATTGGGGATACAAAACTACAAGAACGCACAAAAATTGTAGAAAGTTTTCGAAATAAAAAGTTTAAAGTTTTACTTTGTAACATCCAAGTGGCAAAAGAAGGGTTAACATTAGAAAACGCTGCTTATTCTATTTTTTTTGACCGCAGCTATAATCCTGCTGATAATTCACAAGCAGAAGCAAGATTTTTACCGATAGAACAAGGTAACAACGATGACAAAATCGTGATTGATTTAATTTCTATTAATAGCATTGAAGAGAAAATTCATAAGTTATTAGACAAGAAATATTTAATAACTCAACACTTATTAGAAGATGAATTAAATTTGTTATAATAATATACTTAATTATTTGGAGAGGATTTATAGATGGTTGAATATCTAAATTTATTAAAAACTGTATTAAATAAAAATCAGTATAAAAATGACAGAACAAATACAGGGGTATTGTCCGAATTTGGACCCCAAATGGAATTTGATTTACAAGCTGGCTTCCCGTTATTAACTACAAAAAAAGTTCATTTTAAATCCGTGGTTCATGAATTAATTTGATTTATTTCCGGAAATACTAACATTAAATATTTAGTGGATAACGATGTTAAAATTTGAAATGAATGACCTTACGAAAAATATAAACAATCTCAATGTTATAAAAATGAATCTCTAAAAGAATTTATTGATAAAATTAAAAAAAGTGAATCATTCGCCAAAAAACATGGCGACTTAGGTCCGGTCTATGGCAAACAATGACGGAACTTTAATGGTGTAGACCAATTGACTAATTTAATCAACGAAATCAAAAGTAATCCTAACTCTCGTCGGTTAGTAATTAGCGCTTGGAATCCTTCCGAAATAAAAAATATGTTATTGCCACCATGTCATGTTTTAATGCAATTTTATGTTTCAAGAGAAAATGAATTATCATGCAAGTTATACCAAAGAAGCGCAGATATTTTTTTAGGGGTACCATTTAATATTGCATCATATGCATTATTGACCCATTTAATTGCGCACGTATGTAATTTAAAACCTAAAAAATTTATTCACACCATTGGAGACGCTCATATTTATCAAAATCATTTAGAAGCAGTTAAAATTCAATTATCTAGAACACCAAAGTCGCTACCTACTTTAAAACTTAATAAACAAATTAAAAATGTATTTGATTTTAAATATGAAGATATTGTTTTAGAAAATTATGAATCATGACCATTAATAAAAGGGAAAGTTGCTGTTTAAATGATTTACATTATAGTTGCAATGGAAAAAAAACAAATAATAGGCAACAATAATCAATTGCCATGAAAAATTAAATCAGAATTAAAATTTTTTAAAGAACAAACAATTAATAAAAATATTTTAATGGGGCGTAAAACGTTTGAATCGCTACCTAAGATATTACCCAATCGACATACGATCGTGTTAACTAGAGATGTAAATTTTAAAGTGAATCATGAAAATGTAGAAGTGATCAATGATATTAAAGAGGTGCTTTTAAAATTTAAAAATAGTAAAGAAATATTATATATTTGTGGCGGCTCAGAAATATATAAATTGTTTCTACCATATGTTGATAAATTGATTATTTCTCAAATTCGAGGAAATTATAAAGGAGATACTTATTTTCCAACTGTAACATGAAATGAATTTCAAATCATTGATAAAAAAATATATGATGAGTTTATTGTAACAATTTACAAAAGAAAATAATTGGTTTAAAATTTAACTCCATTTAGTATTTTTTTAAATATAGTTTATAATAAATAATATTTATAATACTGATTATAATAAAAAGGCTTATTTTATGTTGTACTTTAAAATTTTAATTACTTTACCATATTTTTTAAATATGTTTCGTAAATCCAGGTCAATGACTAAAAAAATCTTAAGAAATCCTAATTCTGTTGAAGAAGAAAAACGTTATATCTGAATACACCGTATTAATCGTTATTTCTTATGGTTACAAGGAATAAAAATCGTTCCTCATGATTACCAAAATTGAATCGATAAAAAATGTTTAATTGTCGCCAATCATCAATCTAACTATGATCCTTCAGTTTTATTGAGATTGAATGATTTTAAAAGAGTTGCACCAATCGCATTTATTGCCAAGAAAGAATTAAAAACTGCTCGTATCTTTAAAAACTTTGTTCAGTTAATTGATGTTATCTTTTTAGACCGTGAAAATCCACGACAAGCAGTTGAAGTTTTGAATAAAGCTAGTAATTTGATCAGAATTCCAAGGGCGATGGTTTTGTTCCCGGAAGGAACAAGAAGCAAGAGTTATGAAGTGGGGGAATTTAAGGGTTCTTTTTTGAAAATAGCTCAAAAAGCGAATGCACCAATCATTCCGGTTTCAATTGTTAATTCCTTTAAAGCAAGGAAGAAAAAATATGTGCACATAATTTTTCACAAGCCACTAAAACCTAGTTCTTTTTTAACTAAAAATACAGAAGTTTTGTCAAAACAATTAAAAGAGACGATAGTTGCCGGTATTGAGGAAAATAAAAACATTACTCGTAAACAATCTAAAAAATTATATAAACAGCACAAAAAAAGATTGAAAGGTAAAAATAAACAAGCAACAGATGTAGGTATGGATTTAAAAATTTAATACCACAAGGAGGTTATAATATGCAAATGACAGATTTAATTGAAAAGAAAAAACAAGGGAAGAAACTACTAGAGTCTGAAATCAAATATATAATTAATAATTACAGCAAAGGTGTAATCCCTGATTATCAAATGTCAGCATTAGCGATGGCCATCTTTTTTAAAGGAATGGATGATGACGAAATTGTATTTTTAACAGAATCAATGCGTGATTCAGGTGAAGTTAATGATTTAACTAAAATTGAAGGTTTTACGGTTGATAAGCATTCTTCTGGCGGTGTTGGTGATAAAATTAGTTTTATTTATGGACCATTGGCTGCTAGTTTTGGATTAAAAGTTTTTAAAATGTCAGGTCGTGGTCTAGGGATTACTGGTGGAACTATTGATAAATTAGAATCAATACCAGGTTTTAAATTAGAAATTACCTTAGAAGAAGCAATTAAAATTATAAACAAATGCAATATGGTCATTATGTCACAATCAGAAAATATGGTGCCAGCTGATAAAAAATTATATGCTTTGCGTGATGTAACAGCAACAGTCAATTCCATTCCTTTAATCTCTGCTTCGATTATGTCTAAAAAATTAGCAACTAATGCAGATGGAATTGTTCTAGATGTTAAATGTGGTGATGGAGCGTTTATGAAGGACATAAAATCAGCCAAACAATTAGCAACATTAATGGTAAAAATTGGTAAAAAATGTAATAAAAAAATTACTGCAGAAATTACAAATATGGATCAACCATTGGGTCGTGCCATTGGTAATAGTATTGAAGTTTATGAAGCGATAAAAATTTTAAAAGGTGAATCAGATGCTAATGATTTAATTGAAATTGCCGCTCATTCTACAGCAGTTAGTTTAGTTCAATCAGGAATGTACGATGATGAAGATAAGGCATACAATGATTGCTTGAAAAAAATCAAAGAAGGAACAACATATCCTTTATTTGAAAAGTATGTAACTGCGCAGGGTGGAGATTTAAAATCGTTTGAAACAGATAATTTAGACCAATTATTAAATACAAAATATAAATTAGAAATTAAAGCTAAAAAAGATGGTTTTATGAATATCATTAGTAATGAAAAATTAGGTTTGTTATCTATTAAATTAGGTGCTGGTCGTATTGTAAAAGAGGAAAATATTGATCACCAATCTGGAATTTATTTAAATAAAATTACTGGTGAAGCAGTTAAAGAAGGTGATGTACTAATCACTTTATACACAAATAAAACTTTGCAAGATGATGTTAAAGTTTTAACACAAGGTATTTTTGAAATCACAACAAATAAACCTAAAAAACAAAAAAATATTTTAGAAGTAATAAATTAAAACTAAAACATTCACAAGGAAAGTGTTGATGAAAAAACAGGTAATGGTCGCTAAGTATGATCACCATTTAGTGGAAAAAAATAAATATGATTTTTGAACTAAAAATAATTTTTTTAAATGTGATAATTTAAACAAAGATAACAAACCCAATTTTTCAATTTTAATGCCCCCGCCAAACGTAACAGGGAAGTTACACATTGGTCATGCTTGAGATAACACTTTACAAGATTTACTGATTCGTTATAAAAAATTAGATGGTTTTAACACATTGTGAATTCCTGGGATGGATCATGCTGGAATTGCAACACAAGTTAAAGTTTTAGAACGATTGTCTGAATTGAAAAACATTTCTTTAGAAAAAATTGACAAGGAAATGTTTTTAAAACATGCCTGAGGTTGAAAAGAAGAATATGCACAAATTATTCGTCAACAGTGAGGAAAATTAGGTTTAGGTGTTGATTATGATGTTGAAAAATTTACATTGGATAATGACGTTAATGAAATAGTGATAGAAGTTTTTTGTGAACTTTATAATCAAAAATTAATTTATAAAGATAAAAAAATTGTTTCATTAGACCCTAAATTAAAAACTGCAATCAGCAACATTGAAGTTAATTATAAAGAATGTATATCTAAAATGTATTACTTTAAATATTACCTAGAAGATAAAACAGATTATTTGGTGGTAGGAACAACTAGACCAGAAACGATGTTTGGTGACCAAGCTGTTTTTGTCAATCCAAATGACAAACGTTTTACTCGATTCATAGGTAAAAAGTTATTGAACCCTGTTAATAACGAATTACTACCAATTATTGCAGATGATTATGTGAGCATTGAATTTGGTTCGGGTGCGATGAAATGTACGCCAGCACATGATGAAAATGATTTTGAGTTAGGTAAAAAGTATAATTTAAAATTTGTAGTTTGTATGAATGTTGATGGAACTATGAATGAATTGGCAAATCAGTTTGCAAAACAAGATCGTTTTGTTTGTCGAAAAAATCTGGTTCAATTTTTAGAATCAAAAAACCTGGTAGAAAAAATTGAAGAACATAATAATAAGGTAGGTTACTCTGAAAGAACAGGACAAGTAATCGAACCATATTTGTCTGATCAATGGTTTTTAAAAGTTAAATCTTTAACTGATTTAATTATTAAATTACAGAAAAGCAAAAATAAAATTGTTTTTTTACCTGAGTTATTTAATAATAATTTGTTGAACTGAGTGAAAAAAACACAGGATTGATGTATTTCGCGTCAATTATGATGAGGGCACCAAATCCCTGCTTGATACCATAAAACAACTAAAAAAATTTATGTTGGTAAAAATCCACCTAAAGATATTGAAAATTGAGAGCAAGATTCTGACGTATTAGACACTTGGTTTTCATCTGTATTGTGACCAATGATAGCTACTGGTTGAAAAACTAATGAAACATTATTTAAGAATTTTTTTCCAACAAATACATTAGTTACTGGTTATGATATTATTTTCTTTTGAGTTTCTAGAATGATTTACCAATCTTTAAAATTTGTAAAAGATAAACCATTTAACAATGTCTTGATACATGGTTTAATCCGTGATGCCCAAGGTAATAAAATGTCAAAGTCATTAGGAAACGGAGTTGATCCGAATTATATTATTGATAAATATGGCGCTGATGCTTTAAGATTTTTTCTAGTAACCAACTCTTCTCCTGGACAAGATATTCGTTTTTCAGAAGATAAAATTGCAAATTCTTGAAATTTCATTAATAAATTATGAAATGCTGCTCGCTATATTCAGACAAATATTAATGTACAAAGTGATTTTAAAAAGTTAGAACTAAGTAAAATTAAAAACCCGATCAATCAATCAATTCTAATGCAACTATGTAATTTAAAACAGCAAATTCAACAAAATATGAATAATTATGAATTTATGTTAGTTGGTAAGGAAATTTATCATTTTGTGTGAGATGATTTTTGCTCTTGGTATATTGAATTTAGTAAAGTAAATTTAAAAAATGAAGATAAAGATGTTGTTCAAGAAACTGAAAACACTTTATCGTTTGTGCTATTAGAAATATTAATTTTATTACACCCCTTTATTCCGTTTGTAACTGAAGATATTTATCAAAATTTAACAGGGAATAATTCAATTTTATTAGAGATCAATCATGATTGAAATTATGAATGTGATTTAAAATTTATCAATCATCTGCAAGATATTATTAGTGCAGTTCGCAATTTACGCAAACAATATAATATTAAATATTCACAAAAAATTGATATGCAATGTCAAACCGATGATTTAGAATGATGAACACAAAATAAACACTTAATTAATGATTACTTAAAAAAAATTATCAATACGGAATTTATTGAAATCACAAATAAATATGAAAATATAAATTTCACACCAATTGTTTTAAAAGAGATTGTGTTATTTGTTGAAACTAACCAATTAATCAGTAAAGATGAAAAAATTGAACAATTAAATATTGAACTAAATAAAATTGCATCAGAGATTAAACGTAGTGAAAATATTTTAACCAATAGTAATTTTATAAATAAGGCTTCAACTTCTAAAGTGAAACAAGAGCAAAAAAAATTTGAAAATTATAAAATTAAGCACCAAAACATTTTAGAACAACTAAATAAATTAAAGTAAAACAACTTTTTCGCATATAAAATTCCAATGTTAAATATGGTATAATTATAAGAGATAATTTATATTAAAAAATAATAAATCTAAAATTAATTTTTATTTTTATTGGAGTTTAATATGAAGAAGAATCATAAGATATTTATGTTATGAATACCTTTGATACTAGTACTTGGAATGTCTGTATTTCTAATTGTTTATTTTTCGTTAAGCGATAATGAAGAAACGGTTGATACTGCCCAATTAAAACAATCAATTGATAATGATGGTCAAATTTGAATTTTTGGAGATTCTAATGACACCCCGGAAACTATTGAAAGTAGATTTATTGAATGATTCAACAATAAAGTAGATTCGGAAATTAGTGATCGTGATGTTCAATGTAATTATTCAACCGACTATACGATTGAAGGTGATTTTTCTTTTAAATCAGATTACAGTCTCTCTTATAGTTATATGATTATAAAACCTGCGAAAGATTCTTCAATATTAAAAGGTCCATCAATACATCTATATTTTCATATTTTCAATGGAATTTTATTAAATACAGAAGATAATTATGTTGACTTTAATAATTATAATTTAGAAAACAATAATATGTATATTAGTTGTTTTAGACCAGATGGTTATTTTGAAAACCCATTAAATAATCAAGAGTATCTAAATTTTAATCTAGCAGTTAATTCTACATTTGATGATGTTTATGCGTACATTAATTCAAAATTTACAAAAAATACAATAGGTTTTAATTTTAATAACTCAGATATTAATGCCTTAGATTATTCACTAACAGATTTATCAGGTAATGCAATATCTATTCCATCACAAGCAAAAGATGAGTATGTGACAATCACTCCGAAAGATAATGAAACAGTTGAAAAAATATTTAGTTCTTCATTTGTAGAAAACACATTGCCTTGATCATTATTAGTCCATTTTTCATGAACATAATTTTAATTTTTAATTTAAAGTTTCCAGAATTTAAAAAGGAATTTTTTTTCTTGTTTTAATTTAATTTTAGGGGATAAATGAGTGAAAAAAATTAGTTGAATTTTTGCATTACTAACTTTGTTAATTTTAATTGGAGCTAGTGTCTTTTTTCTAAAAATTGCAGAACCGCCAATACCACCAGCACCAGTAATTAAAAATGAAGAAGTTGAAATTATTAATAAGTATAATGTTCCGGTTTTAAATGATTATATATTTAACTATGGAATAGAATTAGCAGATTCTGAAAAAGGTGAAACACTTTTTTGATTTTTGTATACACATAACTTTTATTTTGAATGATATAAAAGTATCAACGCCAACACCTTGAATATGAAATTAAAAGGTAGCGTCAAAATTGAATTAGAACCAGCAAAAGACCAAATTAAATATATGAGTGCTTACGATTTAAATGCTGAAATTTTAAACGAAATAGGCATGCCTATCTTTTTGCAAACCAGTGTTTTGCAAATATGCCATAGTGACAATCCAGAAAAAGCATCAATATTATCAAAATATTTGTCAGGAAGTTATAAAAAGTATTATACAATTCTTTGTGAATTTGTTTTGTTCTAGTCTTTTATTTTTTCGAAAAAATAATTTATGGTTTTATTCATTAATGCTTATTTCATTTTTTGCCCTAAGTTTTTCAATAATAAAATTTAATATGTATGGTTTAATCGCAAGTGCTATATTTTATAGTTTAACTGTTATTATCGGATTAAAATATTTTTATAAAATAATCATTCTTTCTTTAGTTAGTTTGATAGTTATGATTATATATTTTTGTTTTTCTCAAATTTTACAATTAGAAATTGAAAATGAATACCAAATGAAAGTAATAGAAGTTCATACAAATTATTTAATTTTAAAATATGGATGAACTAAAAAAATATATTATAAACTTAATTATTATGATCCTGAATTTACAATTGGGGACATCATTTTATTTAAGGGGTATTTAACCGATATTCACTTTTACAACAATGTTTATAGTTTTGATTTTGAACAATATTTAAATAATAAAAATATAATTTATCAAGTTAATATGCAAAACATTATAGATGTTCAGCATAGTAAGATGATTAGTAATGCCATATTAAATTATGTTACAAAAAATGATCAAAGTGGTTTGATAGATCTTTTGATTTTTGGTCAACATCAGGCAAATAATGATGAATTGTATACACTATTTGTTGATTTAAATTTAGTGCATTTAATTGTTTTATCAGGAATGCATATTAATGTGTTGTCATCCTTAATTTTATTTGGAGTAAATAAAATTCATAAATCAAAATATAATTTTCTTTTTCCATGTGGTTTTAGTTTATTATATTGAATAATATTGTCTTTTAAATTTAGCATTTTTCGATCAATAATCATGTTAATTTTCTTTTCTTTTAATAAGCAATATTTAAATTCTAAATATAATAATTTCCAAATATGAACAACAGCCTTATTATTTACAAATTTACTGTACCCCATACAATTTTTATCATCAGGATTTTTATACAGTTTTTTAACAACATTGGGATTAATTTTTCTAAATAAACAAATTAAACATTTAAATTTTTGATGAAAAATGTTAATTTTTAATATTAGTATTTGATTTATTACATTAGGTTTAAATATTTATTTTAATTATCACATCAATTTTTTATCAATATTTTATAATATGCTCTTAGAACCAATAATATCTTTTATATTCACAATTTTAGTAATTGTGATGTGATTTCCCTTTAATTTTATTATTGCAAAAGGTTTAAATTATTGTTTATTGCATCTAGTGTCATTGATGGGAAATTTTAATTGGCAACTCAATGTAGGGAAATTAAGTTTAGGTTTTGTAATAATGTATTATCTGTTGATAATTATAGTCTTTAATTATTTTTACAAGTTAAAAGTTAAAATTTTATTTATATCATTTTACTCATTATTATTATGTTCTTGGAATTGAATGATTTTACCAAATTACCAAATTGTAATGTTAGATGTTGGCAATGGTAATAGCATCATTATTCAGGATAAATATCATTTCAAAAATTTTATGTTTGATGCAGGGGTAGGGATTAATCATTTTGAAAGTCAAGATCAGGATTATTTAGAATATGCAGGTATTTCTTGGTTGAACAATGTTATCATTTCACATTATCATAGTGATCATTACAACAATTACCAATACATCAAACAACACAATATTGTGTTAAATTGTATTGATAACAGCCATCCGATTAATACTGTTGATAAAATAGGGGGATGTGAATTATATTATTTAAATAATAATTCACATCACAGCAATGATGAGAACGATAATTCCTTAGTTATTTTATTAAAAATTTATAATTATAAATTTTTATTAACTGGAGATGCTACAGCACAAGTCGAAAAAAATATTGGTAATAATCAGTTAATCCATAATGTCGATTTTTTACAAGTGCCACATCATGGATCAAACACATCATTAACTACACCATTTTTAAATTGAGTAAATCCAACAAATGCCTTAATTTCTGCTACTTATGATCAACAACAAAATTTCCCCACAGAAGAAACAATTGAGAAATTAGAAACAGCAGGATGTGATAACATTTTTATTACTTCACAAGCACATAATATAAAAATTAAAATTTGAAAAAATCATTACCAAATTAGTTTTTTCTAATATTAATAAAAAAAAGGAAATTTATTTCCTTTTTTTTATTAATATTATTACTTGTTTTGTAGATTTGTATTTTCTTCATTATTTATTTTAGTATCAACACCACTATCTATTTTTGTAGTTTTATTTTTATTTTCTAAGAGATTTAAGTTTTTTAAACATCTAACAGAAAATAGCATTCATAATGTTGCTAAAACAATATAGATGATGGTCATAATTACCATCAAAGCTTCAGCACCACCAGAATCAATCGCACTAAACATCTCTGCTGTAAAAATAATGTAGACTATTGCTCCTATGATTGAAAACGAACCAGATACACAGCCCAAAATTCCAGCTGTCATACCAAATGATTTATTCTTTTTAGCCAGAGTTAAAGCTGAAAAAACAATGATGCACACAGGCATTGCCAAGAATATTATCAATATCGGAAATGCTATAATATCAACCAGTTGTACAGCTACAGAAATGGAAGCCAAAACAATTAAACCGATTAGATTTTTTTTAATTTTTTTCATAAAATCCTTTCTAAATTTTTATAACTTAAAATCATATTAACAAATAATATTAATTTATAAAAATTTAATATTTAATTTTAAACAAATATTATAACTCAAACATTTGTTTAAAAATTTCTTCTAAAACATTAACTACGATAGAGTTACCAGCTAGACTATTTATAATTGAATCCCTTAAGATGCTATCGTTCTTCTTTAATCTATTGTAATCTGTTTCTGTAAAACCCATTAGTAAAAAATTTTCTTTTGAACCTAATTGTCGAACACTATATTGATTGTTTATTATACCTAATATTCTTTGACGTGAATTTTCTCCAGAAAAAGTAATTGTGGGTATAGTGTCACAATTAATGCCAGTTACAATATTAGCTTGTTGGAAGGTAGGGTATACATTTAATTTAGTGAATTTTGTATTTAAAATTTTGTTTTTAGCAATATCATTTTGTCTAATATTTTCCTCAATATTTTTTACATATTGTTCTTCACGATTGGCATTTTTTAAATCATTAAAATTAATAAAATCTTTTAGTTTATAGTTTAACTTTCTTTCTTTTATGATTATTTCTTGTTTCTGTGAATTTAATATTGAAACCATATAAAATCTTTGTCTTTTTTGGGGTATGCCAAAATTAGAAGAATCTAAAATTAAATCATATGATGTATAACCTAGTTGACTTAATTTATCTTTAAATAAATTTAAATCTTTTTTATTTTTTTTATTATTGATTGCAACAACATTTTCTAATAGTAAATATTTTGGCAATTTTTCCTCATCTTTTAATTCATTTAAAAGACGATAAACATTTCATAACAAACTACTTCTTGTGTTTGCATTTTCAGCCATTCCTAAACCTTTGCCGCATATTGATAAATCCTGACAAGGGAAAGAGTATGTTAAAAGGTCTATCTTTTCCTTGATGTCACTAGCTGCAATTTTAGTAATATCGCCAAGATTATTATTCATTATGTTAGCGGCATATAATTCTCGAAGCAATTTCTCATTTAGTTTATTCAGGTCCTTAATAGGTTTTTTGCTGTCATTAGAAAAATTAAAATTACTTAAATACTGTTTTATTTTATCAATATTATCATTATATAATTTATTAAACTTATTTTTATCTTCAGGCGAAGTGTTGTGAATTTTATTATAAGCTATAATTGCACTTATAGATTGACTGATAGAAATAGTGAAAGAAACAATTGGTCTATTGGCACTCATGCATCAAAATTCTGTAAAAATTAAGAAAAAGAAATTTGTGAACAAAAGAAACAGAACAAAGATAAAGAACATAGGTTATTTATCAAAAGCTGAAACAGACCCTTTATTAAATGAAGAAATAATCAAAAATTCTCAAGACAGTTTTAACAACTGAAGGGATTTTGTCTGGTAGCAATACTTCAGGATCGAAAACCAAATTAGGTAATACACCATTTCTAGTTTTTGATCCTAATGATAAAAATAAAATGAAATCATTAAATTATTGTCGTTTCACTAATTTTTTAAATAATTTTAGTTTGAATCAAAAGGTGCAAAAACTTTTATCTTTAAACATAATATTGATATTAATATTAATCATGAATATAACCAAAAACTTTTTATTGACTTAAAAACTTATTTATTGTCATATGACAATAAATATAAAGAAAAATTTTTCTTTAATTATAATTTCAGTATAAACCCTGAAATAATTCAATTAGAACAAAAAATGATTATTAAACAAAAATTAGAAAATAAAATTGAAATCTTAAAAAATGAAAACAATATAAAAAAAATTAATAATTTTAATAATGAAACATTAGATATTTTATTAAAAAAATATAATTTAACTAATTCAGATGATAAAAGAATGATGAAGCAAGAATTAAGAAGAATATATTCTGCCTCAGTTGAGAAATATTGCAATCTTAAATTAATTTCTAAACCATCAATTGATAAAAATATTACAATAACAGAAAAATGCCATATTATTAGTTTTGAGCATCTATTTAAAAATAGAAAATATAAAGAAGCGATTTCACCATTTAATGTATTATTCTTGAATCCTGACCTACACAAATTTTATGATAATAATTATTTAACATTTAACCCATTAGAACAAAAAATAGAATTAACTGAATTGGGTAGAAACAAAGATGATATTTCATATTACAATGATAAAAAAATTAATGTTAATAATTTACAATTAGAATTTATAGAAAAAAATTATAATATTATAAAGAAAAGGGTCGTAATACATAATGAAAAAAATTAATGTTTTTGAAACTTTTTCTGGAATTGGTGCACAAAGTAAAGCTTTGTTTAATTTAAAACAAAATTTTATGCATGATTTTGATTATGAAATTGTTTACACTAGTGATTGATTTATAAGTGCAATTATAATTCAATAATGCATATTGATGAAAAACCATGCCTGTATTATCTATAAAATAGTAAGCTGTCCCAGAAATATTATATTTACTTTTTTTTGAAATATTTAGATTTAATTTATTTCCAAAAGGAATTTTAATTATTTTGTACATAATATATATCCTCTTTTCTTTTTATTGTATCGTATAAAAAGAAATTCTAATATTTACTTTTTATTAGTTATTATTGCTCTGAACAAACTGAAATCTGTTTGTACATTGATATTAACCTTAAAAAAAGGTATAATTATAATATATTTATATTGGTCTTTTAATAATCTTTATATTGCTTTTAAAATTCTTAGACATTCAGGGGTTATTATGTCAAAGTTTGGAAAGTTCTGTCTTATCGTTATTTTACCAAGTTTACTGATTAGTGGAGCGATAGTAGCAATAGTATTTTTTGAATTGTGAAATTATGATAATGGTGGAAGCGATATTCCTGATAATGGAAATGTTGTTAATATCGAAGAATTTGACTTTAGATTTGAAACTCATTATACAGTAGGAGACCAGCAGCATACACAACCAATTCAAGATCATATTGAGCAATTAATTGAATATGAACTATGTATAGCAGATGTTTCTTCGAGTGATGTTAATATAGAATTTTTAGATGATGGACAACCTGTTAATTCGATGAATTTTTTGTCTGGTACAAGTCATGGTGTCACAATCACCGGGTCCAATGAGGAAGTAGCGATAGGTAGTCAGACAATTGAAATTGATGCAGAACCAGTAGATTTAACAAGTTGGTTCAGTGGTAAAAATGGACAATACACACCTACAGGTCTACCTTTTGGTAGTGATAATCTTGATTATACTGATTATTTATATAATATCGATCAATCAACTTATGGTGTATACCACGAACAAATAAATGCCGATTTAGAAAATGATATTTGTGAACAAATTAAATGAATTTGTGATCAAGATTCTTCTATTTACATCACTAGTCAGGACCTAGATGACATCGGCTATACTTTAGACCATGATTTTATTGTTAACACCCCTCAAACAGATCCAATATCTGACTGAGGGGCGCAATTTGATTATGTAATCCCTGAGGGTTATGTTTGATTTAAAAATTTTACAATTACAACACTTGATAGGGGAAATTATAACTTGTTCACTTTGAATAACCCAGATAAAAATTATAAGGTGCAGTTAAAAGGTGTTTAATAAAAGAACTGTATTTTAAATGTTTTTTATCGTTAAAATAATATACTATAATTATTTTTTTGTGTTAATCTTTTTAATATGAATACTTTGTATATTTGAATAGCACAAGCGACATATTGAAACTGAATGCATGCTTACTCAATGATAATGTTGTTAGCATTTATAGTCGTTATAGGTGTGGCATGATTAAGATTTCATAAAAGAAAAATACCGACTAGGCCTTTATATTTAGCAGTCTTTATTTTAGTCCCTGTTGGTTTGTTAGGGGCTTCAATTTTTGGAAAATTCGATCCCGAACACCCCATTCCTTGATATGAACTACTAGAGTTTTGATTACCTGGTATGTCAATACATGGTGGTATTTTATTCGGTGGTTTAGCAGGGTGAGGTTGATTTTATTATCAGTCTAAGAAATACCGTGTTTCTACTTGAGTTTATTTTGATTTGATGTTTCCGACTGTTTTTTTAGGTCAAGGAATAGGTAGATGAGGGAATTTTTTTAATCATGAAGTATTTGGAAAACCAGTGTCTTATGATTCATTGAGTTGGTTACCCCCGGCAATCAGGAATAACTGCTTTAAGTGATATGTTCCTGATGTACTATATCCAGGATTTTATCCTACACAAGCATTAGGGATTGACGGTTCACCTATTGATGATTTATCAAATTTTTCTCAAATTCAATATTATAATCCTATTTTTTTATGAGAATCAATTACTGATATTGCCTTATTTTTTATAATAATTTTTTTAATACCTTTTTTAGTTAAATTGATAAAATCTAAACCTTGAAAAAGAATAACTAATCTACATGACTTTAAAGTAGTATGAATTCAATATTATTATGAAGTTGAAGTTGATAAAAATAAATTAAATAATTATGTTGATAATTTAGAAAAACCAAATCAATCATATTTAGAATATGAAAAACAAGTGAAAAAAATTAAGAAATCCAGACGAATTAAATATTGAACTCAATATAAATGAACCACCACCAAAAAGTGATTTCAAAAAGATTGTCGTGAATTAGAACAAATTCAAAATCCACATAATTTATTTGTGTTTCGAGCTGGTGTACAAGGTGGATTCTGAATTTTTAGTTATAATTTCATTCGGTTCTTTTTTGAATTACAAAGGTTACCAGATGATTATTTCATCACTAACATGAAGGGTTTAGATTATTTTATTTTATGATTCTTTATTGTATTAGGACTTGCATTGATGTTTATCGCTCAGTTTATTGCACCTATGAAATGAAGAGAACCTGAGTGATACTACGAAAAACAATACTAATATAAAACATCAAAAATAATATTTATTAAAATTTTTAGGATGATTTTATTTTAATTATTATAATATCTCAATAAGCTGATTTTTAATTTTATGACCAAATTTTTTAAATACAAAATTATAGTTAAATTGTTTAAACATTTAACTATTTTTTATTTGTATAATTTTTTAATTGTTGTATAAAATAATTGACACTAATTTTATTTGCATAATATTATTTGATGTCAATTTATATATTTTTTGGAAGGAGGATATATATGTCTAAAAAAAGCTTGCCGCAAATGAGCAAGCAGTAGGTGAAAAAGAGGCAAGTAAAGCTTTTCTTAAGTTAAAAGAAATTGGAAATGTTACTTTTGGTAAATTACAAAATCTTGGACGAGTGATAGTTTTACCAGTCGCAGTTTTACCAGTCGCAGGACTATTACTGGGTCTTGGTGGTGGAATTTCTGCTGCCATTGAAAGTAGTCATCCTGGAAGCTGGGTTGCTGATATTTTCACCATTATGAAAGAAATGGGTAATGTAGTATTTGCTAATTTAGGATTATTATTTTGTATTGGAATTTCTTTTGGATTTGCCAAAAAAAGTAAGGGGGTCGCTGCATTAAGTGGTTTTCTAGCCTTCATTGTGATGACTGCTAGTATTCATGGTTTGTTCTTGCCTAGTACACAACCTGACGGAACTATTGCATTAGGATTCGATCCTTGAAAATTATCTAATTTCTCTGGTAAACCAGGGGTGATTGATGCTGATGATATGAATTCAGGTTATTTCTCTAATTTACTAGGATTGTCACCAACAATTGATACTTCAGTTTTTGGTGGGATTATTATCGGATGATTAGTAGGAGTGGTGCACAATCGCTCATATAATATTCGTTTACCAAGAGTATTTGCATTCTTTGGTGGAGAAAGATTTGTACCAATTTTAGCTATTTTCTTAGGAATAGGTACAGGTATCACATTCTTCTTTGTATGACCTATCTTATTAATTGGGTTTATGGCAATGGGTACAGGATTAGGAAACATGATGAACACTGGTGATTCAACCATTGTTAATGGTCAATTGGTTGATAATTTTTCACCAACTGCCGCTGGAGCATTTGCTTGTTTCATGCTTGGTTTTGTTGAAAGATTATTGATTCCAACTGGTCTACACCACGTGTTATATACACCTTTCTGGTTCACAGATGTTGGTGGAACTTGAACTGATCCAAATGGTGAAATTTTCCATGGAGCATATAATATTTTCTTTGGTCAATATGGATCAGGTTTAACAGGTCACTTAACTCAAGAACCAGGAACAGTATTTATGAGTGGACGTTTTTCATTTATGGAATATGGTCTACCATTTGCCGCATTAGCGATGTGACAATTAGCAAAACCAGAACGTAAAAAAGCGGTGGGTGGAATTATGCTATCTGCAGCATTAACATCATTCTTAACTGGAATCACAGAACCGATGTTGTTCTCATTTGTGTTTGTTGCTCCGTGGTTGTTCATCTTCCACGCCACTATGGCAGGGTTAAGTTTTATGTCAGCATACTTACTTAACATCGTTGTTGGTCAAGGTTTCTCTGCTGGATTTATTGATTTTACAGCATTTGGTATTGTTCCAGCTGCATTACATATGCAAAACGGATTCTACTGAATATTTGTACAAGGTCTATTTATGGCCCCAGCATATTACTTTGGTTTTTATTGAATTATTAAATTATGTGATTACAAAACACCAGGTCGTGAAGATGGTGAAATGGGAACAAACATTGCTTTAGGAGCTATGGAAGCATCGTTGGATAAAAAATCCAAAAATGCAAAAACCAAAGAACAATTATTGTTTGATGGCCTTGGTGGCAAAGCGAATATTTTGGATATAACTTATGAAACTACTTTTATAAATGTAAAAGTTAAAAAACCTAAATCTATTTCTGATGCGATGATTCGCTTAAGCGGAACTAAATCCATAAAAGTAGATGGTAGTGATGTTAAAATTAATTACTTAGAAGTAGACATTGCTAAAAAACTTTACGATGACACAGTAGAATATATGAAAAAAAATCCCGATGATAAAAATGCAAAATTATCTGAGCGAGCCGAAAAGATCTTTAAGGCATTAGGTGGTAGAGATAATATTGTGGTTCTTGATAACTGTGCAACAAGATTAAGGGTAACCTTAAAATCTATTGATTTAGTAGATAAAGATTTACTAAAAGAAACAGGAGCATTAGGAAACTTTATTAAAGGAAATAATATTCAAGTAATTTATGGTCCAGAAGTAGTGAACATTCGAACTGATATGGATAACATAAAATAATTATCTTTAATTTTAATAAAATTCAAAAACCACTTAACAAAGTGGTTTTTTGATATAATTATAAGAAATAATAATTTAAAAAAATATGGAAGGACTATTTTATTTAAAGTGATAAAGTTAGATTTTAAAAAAAGTTTTATTGAAAAATCAGAAGTATTAAAATTTCAAGAAAAAGTGAATGATATCCACGATGGGATTATTAACAAGAAATTAGTCGGTAATGAATGATTAGGATGACTTAATCAACCAGCAGATCTTGTCGATCAAATTCAAGCAATTGAACAAAGAGCGAAAGAATTAAGTGATAAAATTGATGTTTTGGTTGTCATCGGAATCGGAGGTTCATATTTAGGATTAAAAGCTGCAGAAGAAATGATTCAAGGTTTTTATCCACAAGATAGAAAAGTAGAAATAGTTTATGTTGGAAACACATTATCTTCTACTTATTTAGACCAAACACTTAAATATTTACAAGATAAAAAATTTGGAATTTGTGTCATCTCTAAATCTGGAGGGACATTAGAACCAGCAATTAGTTTTCGTTTATTTAAAAATTTATTAGAACAAAAAGTAGGAGTTAAAGAGTCGCAAAATTTAATTGTTGCTGTTTGTGGTAAAGGAGAAAGTAAACTTTATAAATTTGCTACTAAAAATAACTATAGTTCCTTTATAATACCAGATGATATCGGTGGTCGTTTCTCTGTAATGACAGCTGTTGGTTTATTTGGGCTTGCCATTGTAGGGATTAATGTGCAAAAAATTGCCGCAGGTTATAAAGCTGCATATGATGATTTTTCTAAATGAGGTTCTGATTTAACAAAAAATAACGCTTATTATTATGCAATATTAAGATATATTAATTATCAACAAAAAAATTATCAGTGTGAATTATTTACCACTTATGAAGCACAATTTAAAAGTTTTATCGAATGACTAAAACAATTATTTGGTGAATCAGAAGGGAAAGATGATAAGGGGTTGTTACCGATCTCAACTATCTTTACAGCTGATTTACACTCGTTGGGTCAATTCATTCAAGAAGGAACTAAAAATATTTTTTATGAAACAATAATCAAAGTTAAAACACCAAACAATGATGTGAAAGTTCCTGGATTTAAAGAAGATTACGATGGTCTTCAATATTTAGAAAATATTTCATTGCATGAAATTAATAACTTAACATCACAAGGTGTTGTGTCAGCTCATAGTGATGAACGTAAAATTCCGAATATAATTATTGAATTTGATAAAATGGATGAAACAATGTTTGGTTATGCTATTTACTGATTTATGAGAACTTGTACCATGAGTGCATATCTTTTAGAAGTAAATCCTTTTAATCAACCAGGTGTAGAAATTTATAAAAAACAAGTTTTTCAAAACTTAAAAAATATTAAAAAATAATTATTAAATTAATTTTATAATAACAACAAAAAAAGAATCTGTTTAGATTCTTTTTTTGCTTCAAGATATAAAATATAGATTTATTTAATAAAAATTAATAAATATTTAAAGTTTAACCATTTTTTATAGTTAATATTGTTTATAGTTTTATCATTTAATCTTATATATTATTTTATTTAATAGTATTAGTTTTTTATATTTATTATTTTAATAAAGAAAATTTTACACATTAAAATAAATTTTATATAATAAATATTTTATTTAAAGTGTATCTTAAATTTCATATATAGTGTATGATGTTTATCACTAATAAGTATAATATATTTTAATATATATTGAAAGAGAAACATATGTTTGATGATAAAGTAGATAACTTTAATAAAGATAAAAAAAATAATAGTGATTATGATAAAAAACCAAAATATGAAAAAAGAGACAGAGGATTTAAATCTGATAAAAAACCATGAGAAAATGATCGAAGAAAATCATCAAATGGTGGCGGAGACAGAAGAAGAGATTTTGGTAGCAGACCAGATCCTAAAAAACAAAATTTAATGCTTGAAAAAATAGTTGCAGCAGTTGAAACACAAAATAAATTATTAGAAGAAATATTAACACA
Organism: Spiroplasma endosymbiont of Amphibalanus improvisus; assembly: GCF_964030645.1. Lineage (NCBI taxonomy): Bacteria > Bacillati > Mycoplasmatota > Mollicutes > Entomoplasmatales > Spiroplasmataceae > Spiroplasma > Spiroplasma endosymbiont of Amphibalanus improvisus. The sequence continues at coordinate 46,640 of NZ_CAXIPX010000001.1, read as the reverse complement.
CATTAAAAAATAATTAATTATTTGTTTGATTTATTTATTATTAATTGAATTTTTATGTTGTATAAATTAAAAAAATCGACAAATTTATTTAAAAGGATTTATGTGTTCTATGATGTTGAATAATGAAGAAAATATTTTATTAAAAAAAGAAATTGAAGAATGCAAACAAAAAATTAAAGATAATAAAACATTATTAAAAATATCTAAAAATAAAAATAATTCAAAAGAATTAAAGAAACAAATTAAAAAAGATCAAAAATTTATTACTTTCATTAAAGAAAAATATAAAAATCCTTTTGACAAGCAAAAGGGAATTATAGACACATATAATTCAATAACTACAGCTAACAAATTATATAAAAGTTTAGAATACATTGTTAAAGAAACTTCAGACAATAATGACAGAACAATTATCAGCATTGTTGGTGATTGAGGTTCTGGTAAATCAACTATTGTTAATTATTTAATTTGAAATTTTTATGCAAATGAAATTAAAAAGTTAAATACTTCAGCAGAACCAAAATCAATAAACCCCTTTAAAAATTCTGATAAAGAAGAATTTGATTTATTAAAAATCAATACCCCTAAACATGAATTAACAAGTAAAAATTTTATTGATGCAATCATTAAAGATATTGAAAAACAAATGAACCCTTATCAAGCTAAAATAAAAACTTTTTCTAAAACTTCATATGAAGCAATAAAAAGTGTCTTTAGTAATTCAATCTTAAGTTTACCAGGTTCAGTTCTACCACCTGAATCAAGTCGAAATTTAAAAAAAATTATTCATACCAAAAAACCTTACTTAATTATTTTTGATGAATTTGATAAATGTTCTAAAGATAATATTGATTTATTCTTAAGATACTTCAAGACCATAATCTTAGATGCTACTGATAAAATCCATGTAGTCATAGTAATGGATCAAAACACAGTTAATGAAAAATTAACTAAATTACATCCTAACACATTGGATAAATTTTTAAATAAACATATTACTCACACTATAAATTTAAATAAATGGTTAAAATTAAATGAAAATAATAAATCTTTAGAATTAAATAATTTTCAACAACAATATATGAATAACATATTAAATTTAACTCCTAAAGAAAGAAAAATATTAATTGATCAATTTAATTTTTTCTTTAATGATTTTAAAAATAATATTAATCAAATTTACAATCAAAAAACTAAAAAAAATAATTTCGATAATTCTAAAAATTTAATAACAAATCAAAATCAAAAATTTTGAAAACATTTAGCATTAATTTTTTCTTTAATAAAATTTCCAACAACTCAGCAGAAAATTTTTAAAAGAACTTTAAAATCTGAAGACTTAAGAAGTTTAATTATTATTTTAAAATTAAAATATAAAAATTTTTCTGTGTTTTCTTTAGAAAAATATAAAAAAGAAAATCCAGATAAATCAAAAAAAATTTCTGACTCATTAATTCAAGATTTCAAAAATTTTCAAGAACTTTTCAAAATCTTTTCCAAAAATTTTGAAAAAGAAATTATTATTTCAGAAATATGAAAGGAAATTATTAATTGATTAATTAATGAATATAAATATTTTTAATTTTATTTTTTAAATAAAATTAAATTATTGTTTCAAGGATAAATTTACTGATTCACTATCGATAAATAAAAATTAATTATAAATTCATTTTCTGAACAAAATAAAAAAAGACTATTTTTTAGTCTTTTTTTATTTTGAGTTAGTTTACTTTTTTATATTAAATTAATAATTAAAACCGCGATTGTAAAAAATGAAGTTAATATATGATTTAGATTTTTATAATTAAATATAATTAAACAAAATTTTGTATTTATATATTTTAAATATATAATTAAAATATATAAATAAAAGGAAATTATTATAAAATGTTGGTAGTTAATAATGTATCAAAAATTTTAAAAAAAAATCCTATTTTAAAAAATGTGTCTTTTACAATTAATGAAGGAGATTTAGTTGGTTTTGTTGGTGACAATGGAGCTGGTAAAACTACAACAATCAAATGTATTTTTAATGAATTTAAAATTGATAGTGGAAAAATTACCTACCAAGGCAAACCATTACAAGGAACAGAAATACTAAGAGATATTTTCTTTTTTGCTGATTCTAATAATATACCATTAAACTTGAGCGTGCGAAAATATATTATGTATACTGCTTATCATTTGGGTTTGGATAAACAACAGATTGAACAAAGAATAGAATCAATTTGTAAATCATTAAATTTATCAGAACATTTAAAAAAACACATTTCAGAATTGTCGGCCGGAATGAAAAAGAGGGCAATTTTAGCTAGTGCTTTAGTATGTGGCCCAAAAATTATTTTTTTAGATGAACCAACAGCTAATTTAGATGTTGAATCAAAATTAGAATTAATTAATTTATTGAAAGATTTGCATAAAAAGGGTGTCACAATCTTTATTACCAGTCATATTATTGAAGAGTTACAAGGGATGATTAATAAATTAATTATTATTAAAAAAGGTGAAATTGTTTATAATAATGTCTTCGATAACAAAAAAGAACAAATTATAAATATATATAAAAAATATACTAACAATAAAACGATCGACTCTTCTGTACTAAATGATATTTATGCCGATAAGGGAGAAAATAATGAAAAATAAAACAGCAGAGATAGTCTCTCCAATTTTACACGATAAAAAAGATAATCAATATGTCAAAAGAAGTTTATCAGTATTTAAAATTAATTTTTTACAAGTTTTTGGTATTATTTCTTATTGAATCTTTAGTGGTTTGTTTATTGTTTTAAATTTAGCTATTCAAATAATTGTAATGCAAAAAAATGCTATTACTAATATGTTCGCAATTGTTTCATGAGTGAATGTGATATTAATTTCTATCATTGCTGTTGTTTCTATTTTCTATTTTTTTAAAAAGCAAATTGATGAAGGTTATCATTCAATAGAAGTAAGAACTGGTATTAATAATTTATCTTCTTTTTGACAACGAATATTAATTTGTGTTGTAATGCAATTTTCACCCATTATTCTAGTTATGTTGTTATCTTTAATTATTGTACTACCTTCAGACATACCTTCTGTAATATATGTAAATAAAGTATTAGTTTTATATTTAACTTATATAATAATCAGTATTCTTATGAGTGCTATTACATTATTTGGTGTTTTTATTTTTAAAAATAGTTCTATTGTTATCATTGTTCCTATTTTATTATCTTTTGTTATTTTTATGTCACCATTTCTAGTTATGACTAGTTCTTATTCACAAGATAAAAAAGTTAATTATGATAATGGAGGTATGCCTGCCCCAGAAAGCTATATACAATTAGAAACAAATGAAATTTTTGAATACTATATTGCAAATTCTACTTACCAATTTATCAGTGATAATAAATTATTAGGATGATATGTTGATTTTCAAAAATTAAAAGATACAAATGACAACTTTACAGAAAACAATAAAAATATGAAAATTTATGAATGTGGTTTATTCGCTTCAGAATTTTTAGTAAATTCATCGGGTGCTCCATCTGATTTTGTCGGTACTAATTTAAGTAAATTCATTGATAAAATAAACGAATATTTAACAATATTGTATCCTAATGTAAATTATTCTGATTGTTTTTTATTCAATAATAATCCTAGTTCAGAATATCAACTTACTAACGTTTTTGATAATTTATCAAAACAAGATTATTCATCACTTGGTCATGATAATATTGAACAATCATTTTTAGAATTAATGTCCAAATTATCAAAAAACATAGAATATATTTCTCAAAATTTCTATTTAGATAATACATGAAAAGTTTTATATGCGCCTGGAACTAGATATATAGATGAATTTAGCAGTCATAACAATGTATCGCCATTAGATTATGGGGTTAATTGATTTATATTAAATGCAATTCGAACTTCATGAACTTTTGATCCAGATGTTTTTTATTTCATTAATCACACTTGAGATAGACAATGGGATAAGTATGATGTTTACTTCAATCCGTTGTATCATTTTTCCATTATGCTATCACCACCAATGAATGATTCATCTATTGATAAAGCTTTTTATGATACAACGGGTACATCTTTTAATAGATCTACAAAAATATTTATACCTTCTTTAAAAGATGATGGTACAGATTTAAATTCATATAAACCAGTAGCCTCTGATTTGAATTATTATGACAACCAAGATCCAGTGATGTCACATATCAATTTAACAGAAAAAACAGTGTATCAACCAGCTGGTATTTTTATTTTTTGAACAGTATTATCAACTTCAGCAATTATTGGTAATTCATTTTTATACAGAAGTAGAATTAAAAAATAATCCCTGTTTAAAAATATAATTTTAAACAGGGATTATAATATATTAATAATTTTCAGAATTGAAAGTAAATATAAAGGAGCATTTATAAAAATGTCGAGATTATTTAAGAATATAATATTTGAATTTCAGAAAATTAAAATTACTTATATTGTTTTTGCAGTTATATTTTTATGCATTGGTGTTTCATTTTTTGCATTAAATTATTATCAACCTACACGAAAAGTAGTGATTATAGGTACGAGTTTTTATTCAGGAAGGGACGTATCAGCAGCGTACGAAATGGAACAATGGGTTTCAGTTGGGGTAGTCAGCTTTTTCTTGTTGTCATTGATGTCAATGATTATGATTAATAGATTTTTTATTAGTGAGAAAAAAGATAAAACTATGATGCAATCTATGATGTTACCTTTATCTAGAAATGAAATAATTTTATCTAAAATATTAGTAGTTTTATTTTGTGTGATTTCTTTACCAATTGCTGTAGTGATTTTAGAGTCATTTGCTTTTCTGAAATATAATTTTGGACAAGATAACGGTTGATATTACTATGGTGTCACGGTATTAAATTATTTTAATTTTATTGCAATGATGGTTTTGACGGTTAGCATTTATTTTTTATTAGCTTTATTAATTAGTAAATTATCATTAGTGAACTGAATATTAACATTAGTATTTATTATTTTTACTATTGTAGGGATATTAAATATTATATATTTCAGTTGAGGTAGCACTCCACATAATACTTTTTATAATTTTTTAAGTGTAACTAGATTTTTTGGTCCACAAGTTTTAATGAATTCTTATAATTTATCTTTTGTATCTCCAGGCGACCCAACAGAACCAGGAACATATTTTATTATTTCACAGTTAGTAGATAATAATTTAGTGTCTAGCTCCTGAGATATTCCGATTGCTTTAGCAGGGACAGCAGGAATTATAATATTAAATTTTTGATATTTTAATACTCATGATTTAGATGTGTAAGCGAATAATTAATTTGAAAAGGTAAATAAAATATGGCAATAATTATTGAAACTAAAAATATGACAAAAGAATATACCCCAACTACTGGATGCTTTGATATTAATCTACAAATTAAAGAAGGTTCAGTATTTGGTTTTATTGGTCCCAATGGTGCTGGAAAAACAACAGTGATTAGACAATTAGTAGGATTTATTAAATCTCAAAAAGGTTCTGGAACTATCCTTGGTCATGATGTTTGAAAAAATACTAAACAAATTATGGAACATGTTGGTTATGTTCCTGGTGAACCTGCTTTACCTTTATATATGAAAGGAAGAGTTTTTTTAAAATCAATGGCAAATATTAGAGGGGGAGTTGATCTAAAATATTTAGAGAAACTAATTAAATATTTTGATATTGAAAAAGAAGTAGATAAAAAAATTAAAAAAATGTCCAAAGGGATGAAGCAAAAAATTGCTATTATTAATGCTTTTGTTCATAAACCAAAAATTTTAATTTTAGACGAACCCTCATCTGGTTTAGATCCTTTGATGCAAGAAAAAATAAATAAATTAATTGAACAAGCACAAGCAGATAAAACTACTATCTTTTTAAGTTCTCATATTTTTGGTGAAATTAGTAGTACTTGTGATGAAGTGGCTTTTATTAAAAATGGACATATTGTTTCACAAATTTCGATGGTAGATTTAAAAAATTACAAAGAAAAAGTATTTGAATTTTTATTTGATAATAAAGATGACTATAATGCATTTAAAAAAATACCTTTTACAATTGTAAAAAGTAATGTGGCAAAAAATCTAGTAGAAGTATCTATTAAATTAAATGAAATTGATAAATTTAAAGATGAGATTAAAAATTATAAATATAAAACTTATAAAGAAATGCCATTTAATTTAGAAAGACATTTTGTAAGTTTATATGGTTCAGAATCAGATATATCGGATCTTTAGTAATTTAATGGTTTAATTATGAAGAAAAAATACTTAGTATGAATAATACCTTTAATTTTGTTATTACCTTTTAGTTATATCTTTTTTATCACCGACACATCACTGATTGAAGATATTACTGATGTGTCAGAATTTAGTTCAGGAACTGATTGAACAATTCCTAATTTTGAGATGTCAGTTAATGCAGCTGAATTTTTTGACTCTTCTGATGAAGATACAGAATTTGCATATGCTAATATATCTTTTAGTCAAAATGATTGAGATAATTTATCTAGTTTACAAAGTATTGCTGTAATAGGTTCATTTGATTATTTAACTCATAAAAAACCAATGCATCATAATGTTGAATATGTTGTCGGCCAAAATGATGCAAGCACTTCAGAACTACATTGATATGGAAGTACTATTTATACTGTCAAAAAAGGATGATCAAAACAAACTGCAGAAATTCAATTAGAATTACAAGCAAATCATCAAAGCAATCAAATTAAATTTACTTTAATCACTAAAACTATTATTAATTCAGCATATGCTGTTAACAAAGCATCAACGCATTGTCAAATTGATACAATTCATTTTGGTGCATAATAAAATAAATTATTATAAGGGAAATCAATGAATCAAAAAACATTTTGAAAAAATTTAATAAATGAATTTTCTAGTGTCTTTATTATTTATGTTATTTTTTTTATTATTTTTTTAGGTTTAAGTTTAATTTTCTTCTTTTTTAATTATTATCAACCAACAGATCAAATCACTATCACTACTTCAAGTAATGGTACTACTTGTTATAATGTTCAAACATTAATCACTGCTTATAGTTGGGAGAACTGAATAATATGTGGTCCTTTAGGCATTACATTATTAACAGCTATGTCTGCTGTTATGTTGCATTATTTATGAGGACTAGAAATTAGAGATAAATCATTATTGAATAAACAAATATTACCATTATCAAGAATAGAGATAATGATAGCAAAAATGTTAGTGATTTTTTTATCAATATTTAGTTTATTGTTTATGTCATTTTTATTTGAATCCTTTACATTATTAAAATATAACTTTAGTACCCAACACACAGGTGGTTATTATTTTGGTAATATGATTCTAAATTATTTTAATATATTGTTAGTGATGTTATTAACTGTAGGAATATTTTGGATTGTACATATGTATATTCCTAATCTAACTATCATCAATATTATTTTAAGTGTATTTTTTACTTTAGAAATAATTGTCGCCCTATCAAGTTATCTAGTGACAGTTGTTGATCCAAATGCTAGTCATATTAATAATAAAATTTATCAAGTACTGACAGTATTACAATATTTTTGAATTAGTAAATTTAAAATAAATAAATTAATATTTGCTGATTTAAATGTTATACCTCAATCATCTGGTATATATAACAATATTTATGATGTAATTAAAAATCAAAATATTTCTTTAGCATGAATTGTTCCAGTTAATTTATTATTAAGTTTTTCATTTAATGGTTTAGTAATTTATCAGTTTAATAAAATGGATTTAAATATTTAAAATAAAAATAATATATAATATATTAAGATATTTTGTTTTGAGGAAAAAAGATGATTGATAACAAAGTTTATGACATCTTAATAATTGGTTCTGGACCAGGTGGATTGACAGCAGCAATTTATGCTAAACGTGCTGAAGCAGATATTGCGATTTTAGAAAAAAGTGCTCCTGGTGGAAAAGTTGTTAAAACTAGTACAGTAGAAAATTATCCTGGTGTTGAAAATATAGAAGGACCAGATTTAGCAATGAATATGTTTATGCAAACACAAAATCTTGGAGTTCCTTTTATTGGCGCAGAAGTAATAAGTGTTGTTAAAAAAAAGAATATATTTGAAGTTAAAACAAAAGATAAAGTTTATAAGGCAAAAACAGTAATTATTGGAACTGGAACTATTGAAAGAAAAGTAGGGGCAATTGGTGAAGATAAATATTATGGTAAAGGTGTTTCTTATTGTGCAGTTTGTGATGGAGCATTATACAAAGAAAAAAGACTAGCTGTAATTGGTGGGGGATATGCTGCTTTAGAAGAGGCGATGTATTTAACAAAATTTGCAAGTAAAGTATTTGTAATTCATCGTAGACAAGGATTTAGAGCAGAAAGTAATGTTATTAAAAAAGCACAAGCTAATAAAAAAATCACTTTCATTCTTGATGCAACACTAAATGAAGTTTATGGTGATGATGTAGTTCGTGGATTAAAATACGAACAAATAATTGATAAAAAAATAATTGATTTACCTGATATTGCTGCTGTCTTTCCATACATTGGTGCTGATCCGATTGTTAATTTTATTGAAGACAAATCTATTTTAGATGATAATAATTATATTAAGGTCAATAATAAATGTGAAACTACTATTAAAGGGTTATACGCAATTGGTGATGTAACCAATACACCTTTAAGACAAATTGCTACTGCAGTTTCTGATGGTGCTAAAGCTGCACAGTTTGCAATTGAATATTTAGATAAAATGTAAAGAATTTAAAGATAAGAAAAAATATATTAAACACATTTTTTAAAAACTGGTTATTTTTTATGAAAATTTAATGTTGTTATAATTAAAAATAAATACAACATTAATGAATTTTAAAATTTATTCATATCAGAAAAGAGTTTATTTATGTCAAATCCAATTAATATTAAAAATTCTTGTGAAAAATTATTAATATTAGGTAATGGAATCAATATTCATTTCAACAAAAAATTTGATTTTAATGTTTGACTTGATAATTTTCAGGATGATGCAAAATTTGCTGAAATGATAAAGAAATCATTTTTATTAAAATCATTAAATGGTTTAAAAAATTTTTTATTTGACGAGTGAAGAAGAAAATTTAATTATGAATTTTACAACATTCTTCTTGATCAAAAATTTATTCATGAAATTTCTGTAAAAAATAGTTTTGAATATATGAATGTTTTTAATGCAAGCAAATATATTATAAATGAATTAGAAGAAAATTATAAAAAGAATGGCTCAGATTTTAAAGATATTTATTTGCCAATGATATATTATTTTGATTTAAATAATTTTACAATAAATAAAGGACCATCAATTATTGAAAATGGATATTATATTTTAGACAAAAAAATTTTATATTATTTATATGAAAATAGTGAAAAATTAGTTCATAATGAAATAATAAATAAATATAACTCTTTACTAACAAAAAGTAAAAAAATTTATCAATTTTCTGAAGGTCAAATTAATGAGTTTAGATCTATTCTTTTATCTCAATTAAAAAATAATAAGTCATTTGATCTTGGTATAGAAAAATTCATTCAAAATTTATTAAAAGATGTTAAGGAAAATTTTCAATCATTTGGAACTCGATTTATAGATTATGAAAATTTTAAATACATTTTTAATAAATTATTTCATGTTTGTATTATCAATTTATCTTTTGAAATAATTAATAATGATAATTATATTCAAAATTATAAAAAAATATTGGATAAATTTGATTATATTTATACTTTAAATTATGATGTGATAATTGATTTTATAAAAGAAAAATTTTCATTGACTAAAATCAGCCATCTTCATGGTGTTTATAATTTTTGAGATGATGAAACAAATTTATTAGTCATAGATAATGATAAAATTATTTTGGATTATATTTATGCTGATGTCTTACTTAAGGAAGAAGATACAGATAACACTAAAAAATATCTTGATTTATTCAAAAAGAAATATTTTATTAAAAAATTATATTCAGATAATTTTGAAAATATAAATTATGAAGTTTCATTTTTTGGTGTTCATCCATCAAGTGATGAATATATATTTGATTATTTATTAAAAAGTAAAAATTTAAAAAAAATAAATTATTATTATTTTAATGAATATAAAAATTTTGATGAAGATGATGTTTGAAAAATAAATTCTTCTGAAATAAAAACTATAATTCAAATATTAAAGAGTTCTAAATTCAAATTAAATTTTTCAAAAAATGAAGTAGAAATAACAAATGATAAAAATAATAAAATTATTTTAAAAATTTATAACTCTAATGAGTTATTATCAAAAAATTACTAAAATTCTAAATAACATTTTGTATTACTTTAAAACCAAAATGCAAATCTGTAAAATTAATTTTTAACCTTTATTTAATTTTAAAATATCTTGTTGCATATAATTGATATTTTAAAACTTAATTAATAGATGAATGTTATAAAATTATAATTATCATAATAAAATAGGAGATCAAAATGGAAATGTTTATAACAATTATTGCATTTATAGTGAGCATAATTCTTTTCTTTTTAATTATTTGATTAATATTATAATTAATAAACTTAATTCGTTCTAAAACCAAATATAATAAAAGTAGAAAAATTGCTGAATTATCTAAAGTAATTGATAATAAAGAAATGTTAAAATATGAAATCATGCAAATAGTAGACCAATCATGATCAGAGCGTGATAATATAGATAAAAAATAATAATTTTATATTTATATTATTTTCAATAACTATGAAATTTTAATGAATTATAATAAACACTAAAAATAGTATTTATTATAGAGGTGGAAAAAATGAATTTGGATGAAAAAATTAATCATGAAACTTCAAAAAATATAAAAGAATATTTAAATAATAAATGTTATAAAAAATATAAATGCAATTTGGTCAGCGAAGTTATTATTGAAGGAAATAAAATTTATGTATATCATTTTCGAATGATAGATTTAAAAATAATAAAAATTGAAGAAAACTGTGACATTTCTCTAAAAAAATTATTAATGATATTGTATTATAACTTAAAATATCTGGAAAATGATTGTAATATTGATTTGAAATTAAATTACTAAAATATAAAATGTTTTTATGGTTATACTATTTTAAATAATAAATATAAACTTAATAAATAAAATGAATTAAAGAAATAATTAAGAATGATAAAAATGAAAATAAATTTAGAGATAGAAAAATTTTTAGGAATTAAAAATAAAATTAATTTTTCCTTGAGTGAAAAGAACATTATTTTTGCTCCGAACGGAACAGGTAAAACCTGTATATCAAAAGGTTTTGAAAAGTATGAAAGTGAAAACAAAACTAAAAGTAAAATTATATTAGACAGAGAAAATATCGATGTGACTAATAATTTTAATATTCAAAATTATTACGGAAAAGATTTCATTGTTATAAATGAATCTTTTTTAAATTTAATGATTAAAAAAGATCTTTCCAACATTATTTATGAACATATTCAAAAAAAATATGAAAATCAATTATTATTGGATTTTGAAGAATGATGAAAAAATAATATTAAAGAAATGAAAAATGCGACTGGTTATAATCCAGCTTTTTTAAGCAACATTAATTCCATCTCTTTTATAAATGATAAAGATAATGAAAAAATTATATCAAATTTTAAAAAAGACATTTCAAATTATCAAGATATACATAAAAATAATTTCAAATATATTCAATATTTAAAAGATACAATATGAAATTTTGTTAAACCTATTAAAAATGCATATTATAAAAACCCTTTCGGCAATATTACTTTCGAAGATTATGATATAGAAGAAAAGAAAAATTTTTTAAAAAAAATATCAAAATTTATTTATTTTTTTGAAGAAAAAAATTCTAATTTAATATCTTTTATTGAACAAGATTCTTTTGAGGAACCCAAAAATACAAAAAAAATAAATTATGCAAAATATTTAAATAATGTTAAAAATATAGAATCACGCACAGTTTTTGAAAATTTAGCTAAAGAATTAAGATTTGATTATTTGGATAAATTTTCAAAAGAATTAGATTTGGATGCCTTTACTCTTTATGTGCAAAAAGAAAGAAAAGAAGAAAATATTGAATTGACAATAAAATCTATTAAAAATAATCAAATAAAACATTTAAAAAAATATGAAGAAATTTTAGACAAAATAATTGAAGAAACATCAAAAAATAAAATTTTAAAAGTAAAATGAACTTTGCAAAAAATAAAAAATGAAAATGATTTAAAACCTCAATTAATATTCAAAGATTATGATAATGAAATTACGCAAAAACAAATGCAAGATTTTTCTTCTTCTGGACAAAAAAGAATAGTTCTATTACTATTTGTACTTTTATATTACGGTAAAGAAAAAAATATTATTCTGGATGATGTATTCTCTTCAATGGATATTGACAACATCTATATATTTATTGATTATATTTATAATAATTCTGATAATTGAACAATATTGACACATAATTTTAATTTATTTCTAAACGTTGTAAAATTTTACGATAATATTAGTTGTTTTATCATGGATTCTTTTTCTGACACATCAACATTTATTTTTGAATTAGAAAATTTAGAAAAAAAAAATATAGAAAATGTGTTCTATTTAGCCGAAAATAATAATCTTGATTATAAAGACTTTTTCTTTTCTACTATTTTGTACGAGATTTTAACAAATTATAATTTATTTTTAAATGAAAAAAGTAAAACAAAAATATTAAATGAATTGAAATATTATAGGCATTATAAAAAAAAGAAACGAACATTCCAAAGCATAGAGAAAAAAATATTAAATATCTGTAATGATTTACAAGAAAATAATCCCAATTCTTGTTTTATAAATATTATAGAAAAATTTTATAAAACAAATTATGAATATAAAATTTCAGAATGAGTAATTAATTCTGAAATTTTAGAATCTATTAAATTTAAAAATTTTTCAGATTATATTATTACAAAGTATTTTTTTTGTTTAAAAATGAGATTTATTTTAGAGGAAAAAGAAAGAAGAATTCAATTAAATAATTCAGAAAAAGAAATTAAAAAATATATTGATATGATATTACATTTAAATAATTTGAGATGAGATGCTGTAATTGAATCTCCGCTTTATAAATTAAAAATGTATTACAATATAATATCAAAATAATTATAAGTATGTTTATAAAATTTCAATATAAAATAATAATATTTTAAATCTTAAATTATAATGCATTACCAATTATTTTATATATTATAAATTTTATGATAAAAATAAATAATATATTTTCATTCTATTAATATAATATATTATGTTATTCACAAAATTGATCAAAATAAAAGTATTACCAGGAAAAGAATAATTAATGTATTAAAAAAGAGTATTGCACTGATTTTAGAAGCGATTATAATATTCCATAATTATTAAAAGTAAAAAATTTTAAATTTGAAATAAAAAATTTTACTGAATATTATTGTTTATATAAAGTAGTTTGTGACATTAATAACAAAGATATGAAAGATTCTTTTATTAATCTTATTTTCTTTTATTATAAATTTTATACAATTACACTTTAGATGAAAATTTTAATTTGAATGATAGAAATTCTGAAATTAATATTTATTAAAAGATACAGAATTAGTTAGTTGTGTTTATGATCAAATTGATAAATAAGGTTATGATTTTTGTGTTAAAGAAATATATTGGAAATCAATAAAACAGAACAATTGAAAAACTTAGGAATAATTATTAATAACAATTTGAAATAGGGGGTAATTATGAGAAACGAAACTTATAACCCATATAGTTTTAATGATTATGAAGACTTTAAACATTTTTTTATAATTGAATGTAAAAATAATATATTAAATCCAGGATTAAAATTAATTAATGCATTTGAGTTTATAGGGATGTATGCCACCCTAACATCACAAATGGATTTAAAAATATTTAATAATTTTATTAATGATAACGACTTAATAACAAATAGTGAACGCACATCAATAAGTGCTGTATCTAGTGAAGATAATTGAAAATTCGAAAAAATAGGAAATGAGAGTTATTTAACAAGGCTAAATAAAAGTGTTAATCAAAAAAAGAGTGAGTTAAATTTAAATAAATTTTTTAAAATTTTACAATATAGTGAATACGATAATAAATCAATAGAAGAATCTGATATTAATGTAAAAAAATTAAAAAAAGGAGAATGGAATAAATTTATACCAAGAATTTTGGATAAATATAACACAATTGAATATGAATGATTTAAAAAAATAAGAAGTTATAGAAACGAACTGATCCACAGCATTGATGATTATTACCAACCTATGGATTCAATTTATAGAAAAAATTTATTTAAAAAATCTGAAACCATTTTTGATGCCGAAAAGTTCATTAAATTAATTTGAGAATTGAACGAAAGAACTAAGGAAGATTTTAATAAAATAAATGAAAACAAAGGAAAAAATGTTTTATTTTTACATAAAGATTTTTTATTAAATTATTCCACACTTCTAGGTTTTGCTATTATTTATAATAATAGTGCTCTTAAATTCAAGGAAAAACAAATTGATAAATGCAATCATAACTTTTGCTCTTGTGATTCATTATCTATGGGATTAAAATTTAATTCTTTAATGAAATTTTCTATTCCGGGTCCAGCCGATTTAGGATTATATTCCAATTCTGGTGGTAGTTTGGAAATAAACGATAGACAATTTACGTATATTAAAATGTTTAAAGAAATATTAGTTCCCAATCTGGAATTAAGCACATTAAATAGTATGCACTTGGAAGCTTTAATTCTTGAACAAACAGAATTGTTTCATCCTGTTATTTTTTACAAAGGAGAAGAAATAGATTTAAATGAAGATAAACTCAAACATTTAAAAAAATATCCAACATATAAAATAACACAAGAGATTGAATTAATTTTAAAAAAAAATCCATGTATTTATAATTTTTATAATATGGTTTTTGGATAATTAATTTGCATATTAAGTAATTTTTTATTTATTGTTTTAAATTAATTAACTAGTATTAGTTTTTAATCTTCAATAGTTTGAATAATGGTATTAGCTATATCTTTTTTATGTTTTTAGAATTTTAAACATAATTTCTATTTCTCTCAGTTCTATAAAAAAACCAATGTATAAAATTCAAAAGTAATTATTTCTTCCTCTGTTAAATTGATAAAATCATTATCCTTAAAAAAAGAAATAATTTTGGAAATTCTTGAAGCAGTTTTGGCTTCAATTTTATTTAATTTATCAAATTTCATTTCAATTGAATAATAATTTCTTCTATTAGTTGCTTTTTTACTTAGTTTACTTTTCGGGTTATAGCAACTTATTATTTTTTTATTAGTTCTCAGTAATTTATCTTTTTATTAAAAACAAATTTTTTACATAAATCATTTTGTATAAAATGACTGTAATATTTTTTTGTAGTAGTTCCCATATTTTAATTCCCTTTAAAATATAAAAATTATTTTAATATTTTTTTCCCAGTTATTTTTTTCTAAATTAGTTATTTGTTATATTAGAATTTTCTTTATTAAATCATTCAAATAATTCACAAAATTGAAATATTCTAAATAAAAAATTTATGCAAAAAGATAATTGATTTTTTTTGAATATCAACAATTTTATATTAAAATTGAAAAAAAAAAAAAAATAATCATAAAATTCAATTAAAATTAATAAATTCTAATGAATTACCATTAAAGAAATAAAATAATAATTTAAATATAAAACAAAATTATTACATATTTAAGTTTTAATATATAGAGGTATATAATGTCTAATTTGTTTTTTAAAAATTTATGGAATATAATAATTTCTATTTTTATGCTAATTATAATAGCTTTATTAATTTGAATTGGTTTGTCTAATGTTAATTCAAAATCTGATAGACCATATGTTTTAAAAGATTTTAGTTTATAAATATCAACCCCACCTGGAGTTGATATGTATACGAAACCAACTGAACAACAAGATTTCGAAATACACAATGAAATTGTCAATAATATAAATGAAATTTTTGATTTAAATTTAAATATTAGTGATTTTTTTTGAGAAGAATATTATGACATTGTTATGACGAATGGAGCTAGCCAATTTCATGCATGAAAATGTACATTTTTTTCTACAAATAATATTCTTATTTCATCTAATACTTACTATTATATTAGAGAGTAAAACAGTAGTTATAATGAGAAATTTTAAATTTAAAAAATTATTTATACATAATGAATTATTCATTAAATAGAAATATCCAAAGAGTAGATTAACATTTAGATAATTTATCTCTATAATATTTTTTATTAAATGCAAATTTTTTAAAGCATGTTTATGCTTACTTTTTTACTTTTCAGATTGTACATTCCATATTCTTTTGTTTTGGGATTGTAATATTTCACTATATTATTATCTGAAAAATTTTTAATTAGTGATTTTTGAATATAATAACTATATCATTTTTCTTTTTTAGACATATTTTTTTGATTATTTAAATAAGGTAATCAAAGATGTTATAAATGTTATATTAAAGTTATTATGGAGTACTAGAATAAATTAGTTTTAAAATTTAAGATAAAATAAAAATATATACACAATTTTTTTAAAATAGCATATTTTTTTTATATAATTGACTTAATAAATATAAAAAGTAATTATTTATTTAAAAATTCAAAAACTGAATAATATAAAAATAAAAGGTGAATATATATGTTTGATGATGAAAAAAATGAAGTTGAAATTAAGAAGGTAATTATATTAGGTAATGGCGTAAATATTAATTTTGATAAAAATTTTAATTTTCTAAATTGAATAAATTCTTTCAATGATAATGAAAAATGAAATAAAATTTTAATAAATAATTTATTTTTAAAAAAACACCAAGAAAATTATTCATACAAAAAGAACAATAAAAAAATTTTATTAACAATCGGACAATTAAAAAATTTTAGAAGTATAATTTTGAGAGAAAAAAAATATATTGAAGATAATTGAGAATCTTCAGGTATAGAATTCTTCATTCAAAATTTATTTGAAAGGGTGGAAAGTGAATGAAATTTTTATCAATTAAAAAATTTAAATTTTAATAAGTTTAAATTAATTTTTAATATATTTTTTCATAGCAATATTATTTCAATGTCGTATAAATTAATATCAGATTCAGTGGTTATGAGACATTACTTCAACATATTAAAAAAATTTGATTATTATTACACTTTGAATTATGACACTATAATTGACGTTGTTGCATATCATAATAATTTGGTAGGAGTTTATCATATTCATGGTCAGTATAATTTATTCGATAATAAAAAAGAAATAGTTTATTTAAAATTACCAAATGAATTAGATATTAATGTTTTTGATGAAATTTTATTAAAAGATGATGTAGAAGAGAGTATGGAAATATCTCTAGAAAAATTTCAAAATTCTGAATTAATAAAAAGATTAGATGATGAAGAAGATGTGGAATATGAAGTATCCATTTTGGGTGTCAATCCAGATAGTGATGAGCATATCTTTGAAGAATTATTTTCAAAACAAAAAATTAAAAAAATAAATTATTACTATTTTAATAATTATAAAAAATTTAAGGGTTCTAATATTTGAGAAGAATTAGAACCAGCGTCTATTTTAAAAGAAATTGTAGAATATATAGATAGTGAAGCATTTCCAACAAATAATTATCTTCAATACCCATATTATACAAATCAATTAGATATTAATGAGCATATAGTTGAATTTAATCCTTCGAAAAACACAGATAATATTTATTATGATATGATAAATATTTCAAATTTTAACAATAATAATTTAAATTATAAAATAAAATTAGAATTATTAAATTCTGCAATAATTCTTCCAAAATTTAAAAATTATACTTAAATTATTTAATGATGATAAATCAAATCATTCAAAATTACCAAGAACCATTAATAGAGAAATAATTGATATACTTTAATTGATGATTAATTAATTTATTTATCTCAAATGAAAGTAGATAGTAATAAATGACAAGACGATCAAGAATTCAATGAATATTTTAATATATAAAGGTTATGAAAAAAGGATAATTAAATATTCATTGATTTTATATTTTTCTTTATTTTTTTTTCGAGATCTTGCATACTTGAATACTTTATGATTTTTCTATGTTTAAAATCAAATTTAACATTATCAAAATCTTCTTCTTTGCATATT
This sequence comes from Spiroplasma endosymbiont of Amphibalanus improvisus, assembly GCF_964030645.1. Classification (NCBI taxonomy): domain Bacteria; kingdom Bacillati; phylum Mycoplasmatota; class Mollicutes; order Entomoplasmatales; family Spiroplasmataceae; genus Spiroplasma; species Spiroplasma endosymbiont of Amphibalanus improvisus. The sequence goes on along the minus strand of NZ_CAXIPX010000001.1, from coordinate 28,398 downwards.
AAAATAATTTCTTTACCTTCACCCAACATATAACCTGCTTCAAAACACACATTATTGTTTCCTGATGATATATCAAAAATACCAAAATCTGAATTATCCATTGATTCATACAATTTATTATCAATAATCCCATTATATTCTATTTCATCTATTTTAATTGGATTTAATTTGAAAGATTTAACAGTATTTGTTATGAAGTTTGAAGTTTCTGTAAAATTATCAGAAAATTCTATTCCTATAAAAACATCATTAGCTTTACTTTCAATAATTTTATTTATTTTTGTTTTATATTCTTTTATATTTGAAAATTTATCTATAAGGTGTCTCCCTATCATGCCAAATATTTGAAGCGATTCTGATTCTTTATTCATTAGATTGATATAAAACTTGATATTTTTATTACTTTTTATAATTGTTATATATTTTTCATATAGATTATGTAAATTATCAGGTCGCATAATAGATGGAAAAAGTTCGGTCATAATATTTCATGTATCATGTTTATTAATAAATTGATTAAATAATTTGTATCAAGAATTTAACTTATCGCTTATAACATTATTTATCTCCATTTTTTCCACATCATCACCATATATCTTTTTGTGCAATTTAAAAAAATCAGCACTTAATGGATCTAAACTATTCAATTGTTTTTGTCAAAATTCTGTCATAAAACATTCCCTTCATTTTTTAAAATTTAAATTAATATATTTGTAATAAAATAAAAAAATATTTGATTTTAATTATATAATTTGTGCAGTTATTTTCAATAACTTAATTTAAATAATAATTATTCAAATCATATTATATTGTTAACATTTAACTATTATCAAAAGCGCTTATTAGAAAAAACCATAATTGATAACCACCCCTTGCTAGCAAAAGCAATTGAACAAGAACAGATCATGTTAAAAAATATTGAAAATATTCAAGGCGATAAAGCTGACCTTGTTATTATGTCAGTTGTTTATGATAAAACTACCAGTTTGGGATTTTCTTATGTGGCACGTCCTGGTGGTAAAAATGCTTTAAATATTGCTATTTCAAAAGCGAAAGAAAAAATGATAGTCATTAAATCAGTGACGGCATCTGAAATTAAAAGTGCTAATACTGAAGACTTTATAATCTTTAAAAAATGATTAGCATTTTTAGATTTAGAAGCAGAGAAAAAAAGACTTATTATTCTGAAAAATTTCAGTTAGAAGAATCAATGGGGGAAGCTGATTCTTATTTTGAACAAAATGTTATTAACGCTTTAAAAGAAAAAATAACAATAGTTAAGCCAACTAAAATAATTAAACAATATCCAGTTGGAAGTAAAAGAATTGATATCGCCTTAACTGATAATGATTCTAATTATTTATTAGGAATTGAAGTTGATGGTTATAAATATCATGAAGGTCAAGGTTTTGATAAATATTTAGATTATTTATCGCGACAATATTTTTTACAAAACAAAGGTTATGATATTGTTCGGATTAAAGAAATAGATTGAAAAATAAATAAAACAGAACAATTAAAAATTTAGAAATAATTATAAATGATAAGTTAAAGATTTAATGCATAATATAAATTTAAAATAAGTTTAACATTAAAAAAGAATAAAAATATAAAAAAAGTTAAGAGGGAGATTTAAAATGAAATTATTAATTTTAGGTAATGGATTTGAAATTAATTTTAATGAAAAATTTAATGATTTTAATAATAAGTTTAAAAAATGAATTACGGAAATTGCTAGTTCTGAAGAAAAAATATATGATTTAATAGATAATATAACTCGCACAAACATTAATAATGATGAAATTATTCTTTTTAAAAAATGTATAGTCACGTTGTCAAAAAATCTAAATACCAAAAAATTTTTTTATTTAGAGGATACTTTAAAAGAAATTGGTTCTAATTTAACTAAAGAAGCCGAAGAAATAGACGATATTGAAAATAAGGAACTTATTTTCAATATTTTTAAAATCATCGTGGGTTATTATATTGAAAAAACATCTTGAGATTCTGTATTATTTTTAACTAAATTTAACAAAATGAATTATTTAAATAATGTTCAATTTCCTAATTATATTTTTACAACAAATTATACAAATACTTGTAATATTTTTTTAAAAAATTGATCAGAACTTTATGAAGGGATTACATTAATTAAACCTCAAGTGTTGAATATTCATGGAAAAATAGATTTGAAAGCAACTTGAGATAAAAAATATTCAAGTATAAAAATTAATTTAGATTCAAAAGAGAATTGAAAATATTTTCAACAAATTTTGAATAAAAATAATTTTAGAGAATTAGATATTGAAATTTTTGGTTTAAATATGAAAAATGATGAAAACATTTTAAAATCTATTTTTAAGTTATTACTCAATAATAAAATTGTGATTTTAAAATATTATTTTGTAAGTTTGGGCGATATTTTAGATTTTATGGAAACTATTCACACTTTAATCAATGAGATAATATCATATGATTATAAAGTTGCTGAGGCCTTTTCTTTGATCAAAGTTAAATTGCAAAAAATAGACAAAACAACAAACGAAGAAGATTTAATTTTTAAAGATGAACCATTATCAATAAATATCAACAACATAGATATTAATCATTTTAAAAACAATGCCTTTAATTTAGAACTTATTTTTCTTAAGTCAATAAAGCAAAATGGTAATTATATGCGGGAGCGAAAACTATCAATGAATTTAAAAATTAGTTTTATTAATTATGATGAACACCATATTTATAAAGCTATCAATCAAGTTATAAATAGTAAAATAGCATTAAAATAAAATAATTTACTTTGAAGAATAAAATATAATTTTTTAATGTTATAAGTTATTAATTGCATATAATTTTATTTATTTAATAAAAATTTTCAATCAGAATTTAATTGATTAAAATTAATACATTCAAGTTAAAAATTTAACTTGAATGTCAGTTTTTGTTTTACTTATATTTTTGGATTAATTTTATAAATTTCTTTCATTGTTTTGTTATCTGCATTCTTTCATGAAGTCCAACCAGTGGTTGAAATTTTTATGAATAATGTGCAAGCCTGACTTCCAGAATTACAAGTATAATCTTCTGTCATAATATATTTGTCACCTCTTAAGACAAGTACTCCTTTATTTAACAATTCATTAAAAAAATTTACATCACTAGGATATCTTTTTGGCATATAATCTGGAAATGTTAATCTCTTGGTTCAACTATTTTTTAAAACAATAAATTTACCATCTACATAATAACCTTCAGCATAATATTCATTATTTGTATGTTTTAAATATAATTTATTATTATCATTATATTTTACCTTTAAGGATATATCTTCATTTTGAGTATTTTTTAAAGCTGTTTGAATATCCAATATTTTAGTTTCAAATATTTTAATATTAATATTATTTAATAATTTTCTAAAATCATTGATAAATGTATTTAAAACTCCAGCTTCATGGTTGGTGATATTAGAATTTTGCCCATTATTTCCATTTTCTATTGTCAAATTTTTATTTGTTGAGGCTAATTTAATTAATTGTTGTTCAATGTAAAGTCTGTCGGTTGCACCTAGTGAATTACCATTTGTAGTTATAAATATTAAATATTCAAAATCTTGTTTTATATTATATGTGCCATCACTATCTGTTTTGGTATGCTCTATTATTCTTTTTTTAATTGAATTAGTTTGACCGATATAAATGTATTGGTCATTGTTACCTACAAGAATATATACTCCAGACTTATTAGCATAATCTTTACCATCTTCTTCATTGGTTAAATAAGATATATTATTTTGAGGTAAGATAAGTAAATTAATAAGACTATTTGTAGTATCAATTCATTTAATACCTTCATATTCACCGACACCATAATAAATTGTGAGTTTTTGTTTCTCCATGTTAACTCCTGAAAATTTAATTTATTTACCGATTCATTTTATACGAATAGAAATTAATTTGCGAATATTACACAATAATGAGTTTGAGGAAAAAATAAATATATCTAAAAAGATCAAATACAATTGACCTTTTTAGATATAATAAAATTTATATGTTAAGAAAAAAACAAGATAAGAATAAAATATTAAATAAATATATACCTGCTAATCCCTTTATAGAAATAGAAGATGCTTATAATGCAAAAGGAGTTGCTAATAAATTAGCAGAATTAATTGATGATTTTATTGAAGTACAAAAGAAATCAAAAGATAAAACAGCGTATGGAATAATAGGGAGTTGAGGGATTGGAAAAAGTACTATTATAGATTATTTCATTCACAATCACTACAGTAAAAATGATTTAGAATATGAGATAATCAAGATTAATTTATCATTACATGAATTAAGTGACGATATATTAGATTCCATTTTAAAAGAGATCAATTCTATAATTAGACCTAAAAAACAGCATGCCCAAAATTTTTTGAAATCATTAGATAAAATAGCTAATGTGTCATTAACTATAGGACATCTAAATTATAACTTAGATTTAGAGTCAGTATTTTCTAAAACTAAAATCAAACAAATTCAAAAAATATTAAATACTAAAAAACCCTTCTTAATAATATTTGATGACATTGATCGATGTTCAAAAAAGAATATAGAAATTATTTTAAATTATACAAAACATATTATTTTAGGGTGTGGTGAAAACATATATACAGCTATCTCAATGAATGAAACAGTTGTCAATAATACTTTGTCTAAAAATAATAATGAAGAAGATTTTTTAGAGAAATATATCAAACACAGAATAGATTTAGAATCATTATTAACTGTTAATGAAACAGATGATGTTATCATTTTGAATGAAGAACAAAAAGAATATTTAGGAAGTATATTAAAAATGCCAGCAAGGGCAAGAGAGACCAGAAAAGAAATTTTTCAAAATTTCTTTTTAAAGTTGAAAAATAATATAAATAATTACTACTTGGATAATTTCCAAAGTGAATCAGAAAAAATGATAATCACTATTGATAATGAAAATTATTGAAAAAAAATTATTTTACCATTCTTCTTATTGAGATATGACAAAACCAGTAAAAAAATTTTAGGTATTAAAGTGGAAAGGAATAAAATAAATATTTTTTTAAATACAATAAAAAACCGCTTTGAAATGCATTTAAAAAATGATGAAAAATATAAAATTTTAAACTTAATTTATGATGATGAAGATTATAAATTAGATTTATTTCATAAAAAATATGAAGACATAATTAAAAATCTTTTGGAGTTAATTTGATTCTATAAATACAGTTCAAAAAGTGAAGATGGATGACATGTGCCTAAGTGATACTATACTTCTGTTGAGAGTGAATATAAATTAAATGAATTTTGAAATAGTTATCATAAAAATTTAAATCATAAAAAAGAAAATTATTGATTTTTAATTTTAATAGACAATAAATTAAAAATTAAAAATATTTTAGAACATTTAAATTCAATATCATTAAGTTTGAAAACAAAATATGTAACTGCATTCACAATATGTTTTCTTAAAGATAATATAAAAAAACAATTCGAACAAATCAGAGAATACATAGATATAGACTATATATTAGACACATTAAGTGATTTGCAAGATGGTAAACCAATAAAAGAAGCTATTGATGAAATTAATAATTTGGATATTAAAAAAATATTTAAAAATGATTTTAATATTTCTGTAGATATTTCTTGAAATGAATATTTTGTAAAAAATAATTTAAATAATATTTTCTCACCACAAGAAGCAACACAAATTAAAAAACTTTTTAAAACTTTTTATTCAGAAATACCAAATAACATCAGTAATATATTAGATTCAGAAAATCCAGATTTTGATGTTGAATTATGAGTACATATAATGAAATCAATATTAGATGATTATAATAAAGTTTGGTAATTAATTTAGATAATGATATTTTAATAAAATCAATTCTTTTTAAATTAAGTTAAAAGTAAAACTAAAAAAATAATATAAATAAAAGAGGAGAAGTTATTATGACAAGTTGGACAATTATAATTGTAGTTATAGCAGTTTTATTAATTGTAGTAACGCCAATTCTTACTTATTTGAACAAAGGAAATGAAAGGTGTGATAAATGCCATAAAGTGGTAAAAGAAGTTGATAGTTATTATTATGTCAGAAAATTTAAAAGCGCTATATATATGATTAGGAGATAAATATATTCATGGATGATAATAATGGAAAATCGTTAATAGAAAAAACAAAAGATTTTAAAAATTTTAAAAAATCATTAATGGATTATTTAAAAAGATGAGAAGAAAAAATTCAAAGAATAGATAAATTAGGTAAAAGTTGTCCATTAAATCTTTTATCTGAAAGATTAATTCCAAATTATAATTTTTTTAATATATATGGTGAAATAGGCAATGGTAAAACAACTTATTTAAATTTAATTGCTCCATTTTTTGAAAAAGAAAATAGAAAAATAATAAAATTTGATCATCATAATAAAAAAGAATATATTTTAAATGAAATAGAAAAATATAATGATGAAAAAATAATTTTCATCATTGATTCTACAAATGAAATAGAAAATTTTTTTATTGAGGATTTATTTCATAAAAATAATAATAAACTTAAACATTTTTTTATAGTGTCAAGTTGAGATCAAAATGATAATATTTATAGCTTTCTAGTAAGTCCTGATGATTCTTTTTTAAAAAAGGAAACTAAAAAAATTTTAAAATATTTTGATATTTTAGATTTCTCTATTAGAGAAAAAATGCTAATGAATGAAAATAAAAACTTGCCTGAATTACAAAAAAACTCTTCTCAAATCGATTTATGTTGAAAACTTTTTGAAAATATTTTTGAAAATATAAAAATTAAAAATTTTTATAAACAAATTGCTGAATCTAATCCTATTGAAATTGAAATGAATAAATATAATAATATTAAGGAAATTGAATATTTAAAAAAGCATCATTTAATTCAATTTAATAATTTTCAAAAAAAATGATTATTCTCTCATAGTAATATTACTATGATTTTATTTTTTAGAAAAAATTCTGAAAAATTAAAAAATTTAAATAAATTTACTGCCAAGGAAATTGATTATTGTAAAAAATTTCCTAAACATTTATTGTTTTGATTTCAAGAAATTAATAAAAGAAATAATATAATTAATAATCAAAAAATAATTATTAATTATATATATAAAAATAAAATAAATATAGATTTATTTTTACTGAATATTTTAAATTTAAAAGAAAAAGAATTAATAAATTTTATTACTGATGTTAATTATGAAAATAATCCATTAACTTTAAGAGATATAGAATTTTTAATAAAATACAATCAAGAACAGTTTATATATGAAAACTTAATTACTGGAAATATTGATACTTTAAAATATAAAATAAATATTAAAAATAAATATAATATTTATACTTTAATAATTTATTGAATTTTTTATGATTGAAATAATGAAAATAATATATTAAATGAAAATTTATTTGATGAGAATTTTAATTATGATAGTCAAAGACAATTTGATTATCACGAATTATCTTTTAATGATCACATTAAAAAAACATTATTAAAAAGAAATAAAAAAGATGATAAAAATTTTTTAGAATTTATTGATAATCAATTAAAAATTAATAATTCTAATAATAGATATAAAATAATTAATTTTATCTTTTTTAGATATATAAATGATTTTTTAGAATTAAAAATATATTCCGCTTTAGAAAAATCAAATTTACAGAACGAAATTTACGCTTATAAAGATAAAGGCAATAAAATTGATTTTTATTCTTTTGTTAGTAATTGTTGAAATATAAAAAATAATATTGAAATGAAAAATTTAGATACAATAATATACTCAATGCATAGATCTACAGGAATTTTACCACCCAGTAATTTTAATAATATAGACCACAGAATAAAACAATGTGGTGAGAATAATGGTCCAAATGATAGTGGCCCAAAAGATATAGACCACATTGGCCATAGAGCTGTAAATTATTTTTTATACAATAAATTTGAAAAAGAAATTAACAATATCGAACTAACAATTGATAGATCCCAAATATATCGGTACAAAGGAAAATTAAATGAAGAATTAACTTTTTTATTTATTAAATTTATTAAATTGATATTTCAAGAAAGTTTTTATATAACTAATTAAAATATTAATTATTATTTTAACTAAAAAATACATCAATTTATAAATTATTAATATCCTTATATTTTAATATATTTTATTATTTAATAATGTTTCTTGTTTTTTCATGCATTTTCTAAATTATATGGATCTATATTGTTTTTTTGAAAATAGTCAATAACTTTTTCAACATTATCCTTATTTTGAATTATAATTGTATTATTTAAATTACCTCTTACAATAGCTACATTACAGAGTAGAGAGGAATTACTGGATTCTTCTAATATTTTAAACTTATATTTATCTTTTTCCGAAAAAAAGTAAGGCAAAATAAAATTATTAAAATATATTATTTTCCTAAAATCACTTTGATTTAATAGCTTTGATTTTATACAGTTTATTTTATCCTTGTTTTCATAAATAACTTCAAAATTATCTACAGTTACATTATTATTTAAATAATTATTATTATATGAGTTTCCTTGCTGAATAATTTTATTATTAAAAGAAAGGTTATAATATTTTAAGAAAATTAATTCTTTTGAAATTAAGTTAAAAGTAAAACTAAAAAAATAATATATAAGAAAAGAGGAGAAATTGCTATTAGTACAGGCGGAATAGTCGCAATTGTTATTGCATGTGTTTTAATAATTATAGGATTACCACTTTTTAATTATTTAAATAGAGGCAATCAGAGATGTGATAAATGTCATAAAGTTGTAAAAGAAGTTGATATTTATTATTACATCAAAACATTCAATAAAGCACCTAGCAGATATAGATGTTCAATACATCCTTTAAGTAGTTATCGAAGAGAAGATGGTTTCCACGATAAATTATTAAGAAATCCTGATAATTTTAATTATGAAGTTTTAATAAATTGTCCTAAACAATATTTAGATTTTTTTTAAAGCTTATTATATTCAAAAGTATAATTCATATTATAATGGTTTTAATTTAAAAAAGTAATTATTCCCATTTATCTACTGAAGAAATAAAAATATTAAATTCATTTTTCAATTGTTTTTAAATTGTAAAATATTTAACCATTTTCTAATATGTATAATTTTGATATATTAAAAATATTAGGAGATATTTATGAAAGGGAAAATAAATAATTTATGTGGAATTAAAAATAAATTAGAGATTGAACTCTTAGATAAAAATATTATTTTTACTCCTAACGGTGATGGTAAAATATCTATTTCTAAAGGATTTGAAAACCTTTCACGTAATTGAAAAGTTAATAATTTAGAGGGTGAAGATATGTCAAAATCTATAATTTTTTAACCAAATATTTTACCTGATGATATTGAAATAATAACTGAAAAATAAATGGATTTAGTAATGAAGAAATCTGAAATTAATATAATTGAAGAGATGATTTATAATCATAGAAATTTTTAATATAAAACAGAAGAAATTTATCACGATTTAAAAATTTTTCTGAAAAAACAAACAAAAAATTGAAAGAAAACATACAGTTTGATTCTATACATGATTAAAGAATAAAGAAATAAAATATGATTTTACAGAAAATTATGTTTCTATTTTTTCCAAAAAATAATTCTAATTTTAAAATTTATTTGAAAAATTTAAAAGAAATTCTTCCAATTTAATAATATAATGATGATAATAATTTAAGAAATTTATTTCAATTATTTAAAATGAATGAATATGAAGATAATAAAATTAATTGTATTTTTTGGAAAGAAATTTTAACTTGGTTACAAAAAAAGATACAAAAATTGATAATTTTAAATACTAATATTTAACCATTTATTTTTTTATTTCATAATATGTTATTATTAAAATAAAATTGATTGGAAAAGAAAGATTTCAATATGACTGAGATTAATCCAAAAAATAAAAAATATTCTAAAATGTTAAATAACTTATTAGATATTAAAGATACAGATACAACTATTTTAGTAAAAATTAATAATCTAGATTCATTTGATGTCATTTCTAAATTTAGTTCAACAGCTGCAGAAACTATATTGCAAAATAAAGAATTTAATTTTGAGTTAGAAGAAAAAGATTTACACCAATTAGTCAAGGAGTTAAAACAGGTAACTGGTTATTTTGAAGTAGTTGGTTTGTTTGATAAGTATAAGGAATATTTAAGTGAATATGATCGATTATTATTACAAAAAAATAAAAATTATTTAAAAACTTTAATTGAAAAATTGGAAACCAAAGTCCAACAAACTGGTAAAAGATGAAATTCTTATATTAAAAAAATTATGGATATTCGAGAACGAGAAAATATCGAACCTCTCTATATTGCCACAGGTTTTATCACTGTTAAAACTGTATACAATGCTGTTTATGCACCATTATTATTAAAGACAGTAAATATTAATTTAGTTGGTTCAAAAATTCGAATCAATAATACAAGTGATTCCTTCATTATTAATGAAAAAGCTTTATTTTTATTGAATAAATCTGGATTTCATTTAAATGAAAATATTAATTTAAATGGGTTAAATCTTGAACAATGTTTAAATCTGTTATCTAAAGAATTAAATCTTGAAATTAAGAAACAGATGTTATTGAATGAATTCCAAAATTTACTACCATCAACAATTAATAATAAAAATATTATAGTTCAACCTGGAATAGTGTTGGGTGTCTTTAGACCATCTGGTAATTTTTTAAGAAAAAAAATGATGGAAATCATTGAAAATTATGAAATAGAAAATATTATTAATATTGATCCTAACAAACAAAATTTACATAATAAAATGATAGGTTTTATTAAAAATCATTCTCACTCAATTGTTAAAATTCAATCTTCTAACTATTCTCAAGATAAAGCGTTGTCTTCTGCTTTAATGCAAGATACAGTTATTTGAGGTCCGCCAGGCACTGGTAAATCACAAGTGATCGCTAATGTTATTGCTAACATTTTATACAATGACAAAACTGCCATAGTGATGTCACAAAAAAGAGCGGCCTTAGATGTTTTGAGAGATCGTTTACTTGGTTTAGAATCATTTGTCTTTTTTATTTTAAATGATATTAAAATGCCAAAAACAGATTTTTATAAACCCTTAAAAAAATTTATTAATTACATTGAGAAGGGTGGAGTTAATCGGCAAATTGCAAATAATAAATTAATTTCTAATGCAGAATTAGAAGCACTAAATATTATTGCAGAATTTAAAAAAAGTTCTAAATATCAAAACACTTTAGCAGCAGTAGAATTTTTAAAAGATTTTGATGATTTTTTTATTCATAAATGTTTTAGTTTAAACTTAAACTTAAAATATCCAACAGAAATAATTGATGATCAAAATGCATTTTTAAAAAAATTAGCAATTTTAAATAATATTACTAAAAGTAGTTTACTATTTGTTAAGTATTGACCAAAGGAATTTCATGAAGCCGGATTGCTAGCTTGAGAATTAGCACTTACTCATAAAATAGATTTAAACCACCTGCGAGAATTAGTTGCTAAAACAACCTGACAAGATTACCAAGAATTACAATCAATTCCATCCAAATTAGTTTCTAAAAATAAATATATTTCTAATGAAAAATATTTAATAGAAATTTTATCCTGCAAAATTCTTCAAAAAATTGAACAGTGAAAACGCAACGATCCAGATAAAATGAAAAAGTATAATGCTTTTTATGCTGCCATAAAAGCAGGTAGAGAAATCCCATATTATTTTTGAAAACATCATTACACAATAATTAAAGAATTTTTTCCAGTTATTATTACCACTCCAGAATCACATTTTATTAAATGAAACAGAGATACCTTTGATTATGCAATAGTTGATGAAGCTTCACAAATTCATTTGGAAGTTGGATTATCGATTCTCTATTTAGGTAAAATTAAAATTTTTGCTGGCGATTCTCAACAAATGCGTCCTACTTCTTGATTTACCATTCGTGATGTTGGAGATAATGTAGAAGAAGATGTGGTAGAAAATTCCGATTCCTTGTTAGATTATGCTCTTGAAAAGGGTGTGCACCAAATAATGTTAAATCAAAATTATCGTTCTTCATCAGCAGCATTAATGGCTTTTTCATCTAAAGAATTTTATAATTCTCAATTAGAAGTAATTGATAATAAAAAAACTGTTAAAAAACTGCCTATAGTAACCTTTAATGTGGAAGGCAAGTGAAATAATGGGGTTAATGTAGTAGAAATTAATAAAATGATTGAAACTGCTGAGAAAGTAATTGATAAATTTAAAACTATTATTTTGCTAACGTTTAACTATAATCAAAAATGATTATTAGAAAAAACTATTATGAGCAAACATCCAATATTAGCAAAAGCGATTGAAGAAGAACAAATTATGCTTAAAAACATTGAAAATATTCAGGGGGATGAAGCTGATTTAGTCATTATTTCAGTAGTTTATGATAAAACTACCGGCATGGGATATTCTTATGTGGCACGACCAGGTGGTAAAAATGCATTAAACGTTGCTATTTCTCGAGCCAGAGAAAAAATGATAGTTATTAAATCAGTGAAGGCATCAGAACTTCGTAGTGCTAATACTGAAGATTTTATTGTCTTTCAAAAATGATTAGCTTTTTTAGACTTACCACAAGAAGACCAAAAAACTTACTCAACTACTAATTTTCAATTAGAAGAATCACCAGGGGCAGTGGATTCTTATTTTGAACAAGATGTAATAAATTATTTAAAAACACATATTACAACAACAAAACCAGTTAAAATTATCAAACAATATCCAGTTGGCAGCAAAAGAATTGACATCGCTTTAACTGATGAAGAATCCAATTATTTATTAGGAATCGAAGTCGATGGTTATAAATATCATGAAGGCCAAGGATTTGATAAATATCTAGATGATCTATCAAGACAAAATTTCCTTCAAAATAAAGGTTATGATATTTTTCGTATCAAAGAAATCGATTGAAAAATTAATAAAATGGAACAATTAAAAAACTTAGAAATAATTATTAATGATAAATTAAATGTTTAATATTATGTAAAAAGAAAGAAAATAATATGAAAAAATTAGAGTTAAAAATTAAAAAATTATATGGTATTCAAAATGAGGAATATTTAACTTTTAATTTATGTAAAATAAATATTATTTTTGCACCAAATGGAGTAGGGAAAACATCTATAGTTAAAGGTTTTGAAAATTTTAAATTTAAAGATCAAAATTTGAAAAGAGATTTATACCCTATGTTATTGATAATAAAGATATGAAAGATTTTATCATCAATCTAACATTTTTATATTATAAATTTGCATATAATGATACTTTGGAAAAAAATTTAATTTTGAAAACGAAAATTCTGAAGTTAATATATATAAAGAAACAATTGAAAATTTAATTAATGAATATTGTAATAAAGCGACAAAAAAATCAGGTCTTGCAAATTATGAATGTCAACAAATTATGAACAGAGAAATTCCTGAAATACATTTGAGAAAGACAGCATTATGTTTTAGGGTTTATGAACAAATTGATAAAGATTGACCAATTAGTGAAGAGAATTTATTTGAACAAGATTATTTCCATAGATTGCATTATTATATATGCTCTCAAATAAATTGAAAAAATTTAAATTCAAAATTAATAAATAATTATAAAAATTTTTTATAATTATTTATTCAATAAAACCAAGATTAATTTTATTAAATTATTTTCTATAAATATCACTCATAGTTTTTAAATCTTGATTTTTTCATTCTGTTCAACCATTCGAAGCATTTCTTCTAAAAATGGCCGCACCTTGACTTGGTGAATTGAAAACATAATCCTTTGTTAAAATATATTTATTTTCTTTTAAAATTAAAATATTTTCTTCTAAAAGTTTTTTAAATACAAAAATCTCGGTTCTTTTCTTTTTGTAAATATGTTCAGGAAAGTCTTTAATTTGAGTTCAAGAACCTTTAAGAACTGTAAATTTCCCATTAACATAAAATGCTTCTGCATAATAATCTTTATGTTTTAAAAATAATTTATTTTTATCATTATATTCATCATTTATTGCTAAATTATCTTGTTGAGTATCTTTATTTTTTAACTTTTTAATGTTAGAAGTTTTTATTTTAAATATGTCAATATTAATTATTTCTAATAACTTTTCAATATCATTAATAAATTTGTTTCAAACTCCAGCTTCTTTTTTACTGATGTTAGCACCTTGGCCCTTATTACCATTTTGAACATTTATTTTTTCATTTCTACTAGATAGGTGAATTAAACTTTTTTCTATATAAAATAATTCTGTTGAACTTAATGAATTATCATTGGTTGTGATAAAAATTAAAAATTCAAAGTTTTGTTTAATATTATAATCTTCATTCGTTTCATTTTTACTATGTTGTTTTAATCTTTCTTCAAAATGTGTTGTTTGTCCAATGTATACATGTTCTTCATTATTTAAATTATTTGTACCAACTAATATGTAAATTCCTGCTTTATTTGCATAATCTCTACCAAGTTCTTCTTTGCTTAAAAAGTTAAGATGTTCTTGGGGTAATAGTAGTAAATCAATGTTACTACTAGTCATACTCATTGATTTCATTCCTTTATATTGATCACTAGAATAAATTGTTGTTTTGTTGCTTTGCATTATAAATAAATCCTTATTTAATTGAATATATATTAAAAATTAATTTATATTTAATTAATTTTTAATAATCTTATTTTTGTGTCATATATTATTATATTAGTTATTGCGATAAATTTTGTCAATTTCAACACCTTGAAAATTTTTTCATTCTGTCCAACCATTACAGATATTTCTTTTTAATATACAAGCACCTTGACTAGGTGAATTGAATATATAATCTGTAGCTAATGTATATTTATTATCTTCCTTATATTAATTTATTTTCTTTTAACATTTTTTCAAAAAGAACAGGGTAACCCTTACTTTTACATTTATATATATTATCAGGAAATTCTTGAACTTTAGTTCAAGAACCTTTTAGAACTGTAAATTTCCCATTAACATAAAATGCTTATGCATAGTAGTTATTATTTTCTGAGTCTTTTAAGTATAATTTATTTTTTTCATTATATGTAGTGGTAATGGAATCATCAATAATTTTTGTATTTACGATTATTTCTTGAATATTATTTGTTTTAGTTTGGAAAATATCTTCACCAATAATTATTAATAATTTTTTTATATTATTAATAAATTGATTATAAACTCCAGCTTCTTTACTATTAACATTGGAATGAGTTCCATAATTTTCATTTATAACTTTAAAATCACTATTTAAATTAGCACTTTCAATTAACTGTTTTTCTATATAAAATCTTTCAGTTGATCCTAATAAATTATTTATTGTACTAATAAATATTAAATAATTAAAATCTTGTTTTAAATTAAAATCATCTTTTATCTTTACATCTTTTCTATGTTGTTCAATTCTTTTTAATAATTCTTTTGTTTGTCCAATATAAGCATATTTTTTCCCATCATCATTATTTTTACCAATCAGAATATATATTCCAGCTTTTTTAGAATACTCATTTCCAGCTTTTTCATTTTTTAGATAAGAAGTATGTTCTTGGGGTAATAGTAATAAATCTATATTACTATTTGTCATTTCCATAAGTTTAATGCCTGGATATTGATCACTGAAATATATTTTTATTTTATGATTATTCATTTTTAAACCTCTAAAATATTAAAATTATTATAACTGATAATTAATTTTAATAGTTCCTTTTTAATATATACAATTTTATTTCATACATATATGAAATAAAGAAAATTCTTGATTATTTATTTTAATATATAATAAATTAGATAGTACCAATTATTATTCCACAAGTATTAATTATTTAAGAAAAGATAATCAGAGATTTGATAAATACAATAAAGTGACAAAAGAAACTGCTGGCTATTATTAAAAATATAAATAAAATCAATAAATAAAATATCGATAATATATTGTAAGCAAAAGATAATTTTAAAATAAAAAACCATTTATGATAAAATACAATCATAATATTTATAAAATTATACTGGAGATTAAAATTATGTTAGATTATGTAATTGATATGATTATAGATGCAATAATAAGATCTATAACTTATGCAATTGTAACTTCTGTAACTATAACAATTAGAAATAGTATTCGAAAAAGTATTTCTAAATCTATGCAAGATAAATTAGAAAAATTTGTTGGTGCTGATGGTGAAATTGATGAAGATAAAATTAGTTCATTGATCAAGGTGAATGTAAGACCATTAGGTTCTGGTTTGTATAATGTATCTGTAAAAGAAGATGTTTTTGGTGTTTTAGATGTAGAAATTGTGTCAACTAAACATACAGAAGATGTATTTAAACATATTAAAAAGGAATTAGTTATTTGCAAAATTAAAGCTAAATTAAGAAAAGATAATGATAAATTATTATTGATAGAAAATTTATTAGAAGGATTTGAATAATAAAAATATTAATTAAATTAGGGATTTAAAATTTATGAAAAGAATTAAAAGAATGTACCAAGAACTTTCTGAAAACCAAGATTTTTTAATTGAAAATCTAGGTATCATTGCTGATCATAATTCATTTGAGGTTGTAAAACAAAAAGATTCAGAAGTGCAAATAGTTTACTTTGATTGAGAATTATTTGATGTATCGGGATCGCCTTCAGATAATGAATGATTTGAAAAAATTGTCCACCATTTATTTTTAAAAAATTTACAAATACCTTTCATTAAATTTAATAAACAATATTATTTTATAGATTTTATTTTTGATGAAAATTTGTCATGAAAAAAATTAACAGAAGAAGAATTTGAAATTCTAAAAGAAGATTTTAGAAAAAATCATGAAAACAAAGTACTTTACCATATGAAAACACTCAATCCATTATTTTGGATTCATTAAAAAATAATGAAGTTATAAAAATAAAAGTTCAAGAATCTGAAATCGAAAATTTTAAAAATAAATATCAATTATTTGATAATTTAAATAATAATGAAGATAAAAAAAGTCAAATTTTATTATCAGCAACTATAGCAAGAGAATTACTTGTTCAATATTTTAATGATGAAAATCATTCGGTAAAAACATTAATAGAATATTTGGAAGAATATAGACATTATTTGACATGTGAGCAAAGTTTTAAAAATTTAAATTGAAAAATATTTAATTCTGAAAATAAAATTAATTTGGCATTATCAAAATTTATAAAATCTTTAGCCTTTATTTCTGAAAATGAAAAAAAAACTGATGAGTCTATATCTGAGTTTGTTCTTTCTTATGATATTGAAAAATTTGAGAGTTTTAATAAAACATTTCAATATATTTTACATAAGTATATGGTGGCTCTTAAAATTAGATTTTTAATCGAAAAAAAATATGGCAGAGATAGAAACAAATATCAAAAATTAATTTTAAATATTTATGAATTTTCTGAAATGATATTACATTTAAATAATCTACGTTGAGACGCAATTTTCGAAACACCTTTATATAAATTAAAAAAATATTATGATTTAATATAAAAAATAAAATAATATAAATAATTAATTCTTATAGATAATTTTTAAATTTATAGATTTGAAAATCAAATAAATTAAATAATGAATATATAAAAAATAAATATTAAATAAATAATTTTTTATAATTTAATACAAATAATTTAGGAGTAAGTGATGAATAAGAGTGATATAGAAAAACTACTTTGTGAATTTAATAAAATAGAATTATTTGAAGAATATAATGGGTCTAAGGTATTATCTAAAAATGCAGTTATACTTTTGAACGAAATATATAATTCTTATTATCCTTATCCATCTGTCAAAGATAATGAAAAAAAAGAAATAATTTTAAAAAATTTAAATATTCTTTCTGAAAAAAATTATGAACAATATTTAAAAGAATGAAAAAATAAAAAAGATAAAAATTCAGATAGAACTAATATCTTTTTTATACCGAAAGGTTTTGAAACTAATGAGTTAGACACCACTTTTATAAATAAAAAAAAGATTCCCATTCCCATTCCTGTACATGAAGAAATAGTTTATTTATTAAGACCTAATTATTGCATACCTACAAAAACGTGATTAAAACTTCTTCAAGCTGCTAAAATAAAATGGCATGTAAATGGTGAAAGTCATAAAAGTCCAGACTTAATTTTTGAATATAAAGATAAAAAAATTGGTGTAGAAGTCACAAGGGCTAAAATACCAAATGTTATATCTAATGTGACAGAAAAACAATTTTCTCAAATAATTAAAAAAGAAAAAGTAATGGAAACCTCTCAGTATGATGCTGCAATAAAAGCGATTGAAAATAAAAATAGAAAAATAGAAAACTACATTAAATGTGATGAATATATTTTAATTATTTTAATAAATCCTTTAATAAATCCTATTAGAGAAGAAGATGATGATAGCGGAGAATGCTCTACTAAAATGTTTCTTCAAATAAAAATATGAGATTACTTAAAAGAAAATCCAACAAAATTTAAAGATGTTTTAATTGCGTAAAAATTAAAATAATATTTTATTATTAATAGAAAAAATAATGAGAAGAATTATTTTTAAAATTCTAAAAAACATATAATAAATACTAATATAAAATTAATAAAAATAATATTTCTAACTTTAAATTTATATGAATAAAGGATTAAATTTATTTATGAAATTAGTTATAAAAAATTATTTTGGAATTAAAAATAAAATTGAAATCCCTATTAAAAATAAAAATGTAATTTTTGCTCCTAATGGTGTCGGTAAAACTTCTATCGCTAAAGCTTTGCAACACGGAATTGGCAATAAAAATAAATCATCATTAACATTTGATGAATTGAAGTTATCTAAAAATGTTCCAGAATCTTCATATATATCATTTTTAGATGATAATGATAATGAAATTCATTATATTAAAAATAATAATTCGAATTTCATGGATTATAAATCTAATGTATTGTGGGTTAATGATGATAAAATAAATAAATTAAATATTAATGATCATACATTAGAAAAAATTGAAGTAGAAAAAATCATTTACAATACAATTTCAGATAAATATTATAAACAGTTTTCTGTATTGATTTATGAAGATTTAATAGAAAAATATAAAAATGCAATTAAATATATTGAAGGCAAAATACCATTAAGCAGTAATATAAAAAGATTAGGCTTTATATATGGTTATCTTTATGAAGATATAGTTGACCCCATTAACGATCATTCAGATTATATTGAAGAATTAATTACAGATTTAAAGTCTTTTAATAGTAAAAAAATTAAAAAAACAATTGAAGATAATTTAAATTTAATTCAAAAAAGTGATGATTATAAAAATTCGCTTAATAATAAAGATAATTTCGATACTACACTAATAAAAGAAATAGTTTTATTTCTAGCTGATTTTGTAAATGGTAAAAAAACTTGCTATGGTAAAAAAATTTACAATGAAAATATATTTAAATTTAACGAACAACAGGATTTAGATAATTCTACTATATCTTATAAGGAAATAAAAAATTCGCTAGAAAAATATAAAGAATATTTATTTTTAGAGTGTGTATTGATTTATTTTCAAAATAATAATATTCAATTAAATAAAATTTTTGATGACATTGAAAATAATAAAATAAATTTTCCTTATAACTTCAATAGTATTGCCGATGAATTGAATAATAATTTATTAAAGGCATCTTTTTTGAAATGAAATATAAAAATAAAGCATATAACACAATATAAAGAAAATTTAAAATTAATAAATTATAATGATGATGAAGAATTAGATATAACTACTAATATTAATTTTTCTACTGGGCAAATTAAAGTTTTAAAAACTATTTTATATTTAATTCAATCAGATCAATATGAACTAATTATTATGGATGATATTTTTACATCTTTAGATTTAGATAATACACAGTTATTAGTTAATTATTTTATGGGGTTAAAAAAGAAATGAATATTGCTAACACACAACTATAATTTATTTACTAATTTAATTTTTTCAATAAATAATTCAGAATTAGAAAAAGAAAATATTCAAGCTTCATTTTTAGACACTTATGGTAATGAACAAATAATCGTAACAAGCATCAAACCAGAAGAAATTAATGATCTTCAAAAGAATTCTTGTTTATTAAAATTAGAAACATCTTGTGAAAAGAGTAAAGCATTATTTTGCGCTACTATATTCCATGAAATTATTGATCAATATTTTAATGATTTTGATGATAATGAAATTAAAAAAATAAAAGATTTTTTAAATAAAAATTATAGACATTTTAAAAAATCTAATACTAATTTTTCAGATTTTGCATCAAAATTTTCAAATACAATTTCCGCTGCAAATTTCGCTTTTCAAAACATGATTTACTTAAAAATAATTGCAGTGGCACAGTCTGATGAGAAGATTACTAATTTTGTGTTAAATTATAATCCATTATTGAAATTTAAAAATATTTTAGATTACATTATCAATAAGTATATGCTTGCTTTACAAATCAGATTCAAAATAGAAAAAATAGAAAAAGAAATAAAAAATAGTTCTTCTGATAATAATAAAATTGTGGAATGAAATGAACAATTAATTTTAAGTGTAGAACATATTTTACATTTAAATAATCTTCGATGAGACGCAATTTTTGAAACACCTTTGTATAAATTGAAAAAATATTATGATTTAATTCAAGAAAAAAATAAATATTAAAGGATTGCTACAATGGACAAGAACAAGATTGAAACAACATTAAAAATATTTCAAACAGAAGATTATAATCTTTTCGCTTCAATGCTAAATCAAAGAATTAGTAAGTGATTTTTTAACAAAGATAATCCTGATAATGATAATGTAATTCAAAATTTTCTATTTTCACAATCTTATAAAAATAGTTTTTATTTATGAGGACCATCAGGTTCAGGGAAAACTGAGTACATAAATAATTGAATTACTAATGATAAACCAAATTATATCCAAGAAATTAAGAAAATAACAAAATTATCAGAAATTGATGACGAAAAAATATTTTATATTTTTGATGCAATAAATGAATCTAATGATTTTGATGAAAGTAAATTGCAAGAAATTTTAAAAGATAAAAACATTTTTATAATTTTTTCTGGTTGAAATAGTTTAAAAATGTTTGAAGGTTATAACATAAATCCTAGTGAAGAAATTGTAATATCAAAAGGGTGAAATAAGATTAAAAAATATGAATGAAATAATTCTTTTTCTATAAGAGAAAAATATCTTATGTGCAATTTATTAGATGACAAGGAATATGTAAAAAAAATAAAAGACAAAGAATGACATTCTATAATTTGAAAAGCTTTTGAAAGAGTTTTCAAAGAAGCTTTTCCAGATTATAAGAAGGAAATGGAATATTTTAAAAATAAAATTAAAATCAACCCCTTTAAAATTGATGAGGATAATAGTTTAGAATTTCAAAATTTAAAGAAAAAAAATATAATTCAATTTAATCAAGAGAAAAAAAGTTACATATATTCTCACTTAAATTTAACTTGTCATTTATTTTTAAGAGATTACATAGATGAAATCAAAAATTTAAATTTCAATAGTTTAAAACCAGATACAAAAAAAGTATTTATTGAACTTTGAAAGACACAACCGCATCATTTTATATGTTGATGTAAAATACTAAAATTAGAATCAAACACAATTTTAAATTTTGTAAAAAAAGAACTTATAAAAATTCCTGTGTTTTCCCATAAATTATTAGATGATAAACTGATTGATTGCACGATTAAATATTCCAAATTAAATTTTGAAGATTTAAAAATATTATCGGAGAAAAATAAATATAATAGAATTTATTGTGAATATCTTTTAGAAAATATAAATGCAGACATTGAATTGAATAAAAATAATTTACATGCAGATGATATTGTCTATTTTGTATATTCTATTATGAGTCCGATAAGAGGTGATGATTTTTTTCCAAAAGTTATGAATTCTATGAAAATTTCTAATTTTCAAAATAAAATTAAATGAATCAATAAAAAAAATAGACAAAAAATGTTAAATTATATTTTAGGTAGATATATACAGGGTTATATTGATTCGAATTTTTCAGCATTAAAAATATCTCAATTAGAAAATATATTATTTTCTAATTGAGATATTAACAATAAAATTACTTTTTATGATTTTGTAGATAAATGTGTTTTAAATTTAATATTATTATTTAAAGATAATTATTCTTTTGGCTTTGCAGAATGTTTCGATGCTGTTTTGAATTGTGGCAAAGGTCGCAATTCAATATTGAATGCTTCCTCTAATTATTCTAAATTTAATGCTATTTTTAAATGTTTAAGAAATAACTCTAATCCTCTAGAATATGACATAAAAAATATATTTGAAATTGCTCATCGTTATGTTAATGCATGAATGTATATATTATTTGAAAAATCACATAATCCTATAAGTATAAAAGAGATGTGTTTGTATTATAGAAAACAATATTTTGATGGGACATTTCATAAAGGGACAGAAATAACAGATCCATTTGAAAAATTTATGATGCTTTTATTTAAAAGATATATCTATTCTACTAAAAATGAACCTCATTATAATAAAAAATTCGATTACAATTTACCTGTTTTGTCAAATAAAGTTCAGTATTTGCTTGCTCTTGATGATTGAAAAAATTTATTATTGGAAATTAAAAATTATTTACTTAAAAATCCTAATTTAATAGAGTTGGAATGAGAGATAGATAAATTTATAGGAAAGGGAGGACTTAATATTTTATGGATTAGGACTTATAATATATATGAAATTGAAGATGATGAAGCTCCGAAAAATGCTATTTTAAGAGGGATGGAAATATATGATCCAACAGGTATAAAATATAAAATTCAAAATAATCAGAAAGTTTTTCTGTCTAATCAGAATAAATTTTATAAATTTATAATTTCATATAGATTAGATGGTAATACATACGGAAATAAAATACTTGATAAAACATTTGAAATTGAATTATTAAATAATAACTTTAAATTTAAAGAATTACCTTACATAGACATAACATCATGAAATATTTCTAATCATTCAAAAATGCAAAGCAAATATGATAAATATGAGAATGAAATTCTACCTTGTATTAAAAATAATTATAAAATAAATAATTTAAAATAATTATAAAATTTATTGATTCAATATTTAAGTTTTTAAATTTCATAAAATTAAATTTTCCATTAAAATATTTATAGACATAAAGTATATTTATTTTAATTTTAGAATTAAAATATTTTTTTTTCAAAAAATTTAAATAGAAAAACTAAGTTTTTTTCTTTTTATAAATATGTTTTAAATATAATATATGTTAAAGGAAATTAAAATTATGAAAAACAAAATTATCTTAATTGGTAATGGAATAAACATTATTCATATTTTATGAACTTTGAATGAAATTTCGTAATAAATAATTATAAATAAGTTTTTGTATTTATTTATTTTATTAAGAAGTTAATTAAATAATTTTTTAATATTTTTAATTTATTTATAATTTTTAATTTATTAACATATGAAAGATTATAATTTTTCATATGTTTTTCATATTTGTCAATATAAATATTTAAATCCATAATATCATTATGAGTTATATTTTTTTGGGCAGCTCCAGTTGCATTGGTCAGTAATATATTTTTGTAATATTCTATAGCACTTTTAACTTGCAAACTATAATCCGTTCTTAACAAAAGTGTTCTTTGATTATTGACTCAATTATTATCAGTTATAATATCTGCACTGCCAATAGTGCCAGATAAACCTGTTATAACATCACCAGGTTGTGCTAAATTATTTTTTTCAAGATTTGTTAGTTCAAATTGTTGCTTGTCTAAAATATTTCTAATTTTAAATATTTTATATTTCCCTGCATCAATTATATCTGTTTTTTTATAGGCATAACCATTTGAATATTTTGTGATTATGTTTTTAATTTTATTATTTGTAGAGTCTGAATTAAAATTCTGAATTAAAATTTCTTTTTTATTAATTTTAGATATTATTTTTTCTAAAATAGATATTATTTTTTCAATTGGTTCTATAATGTCAATTATAGATTGTTGAGTATTTAAATCAGGTATTTGAATAATTACCTTTTGCAAATCTTGCTGAGAGATATTAAATCTAGTATATCCAGTAGCATATTTTTGAACTTCATGTCTAAAACTATTACTTCTGAATAAATATGAAGCATATTTTGGTAATAATATATTATGATCAAATCTAAATCTTTTAGAAAAACCATTAAAGATAGCTGGAGAAGAAGATAAATATAATGTAGAGAAAGCAATTTCATCTGGTGTTTCCGATGAAGCAGTAAAGAAGGCGTCACCTCATAAACAATTATATTTTTCTATTTCCGATTCTTTTGCATTATATTTTTTTAAATTTATATTATCGTCAATATAAAAATTTCTAAAAATATCCATATAATTTAAAAATTTAACACCTTGACCATATCTTTCTTTATTTAAAGTTGATATTCCACCTTTAAATGTTCCGATATCACCTAGTTTATATTTTTTTATAATAGCCATTATAAAAGCGACTAATAATATTAGTCGCTTTTATTTTAGAAATATTTATTAATTTCTTTTTTAATATCATTTTCGTTAAAGTGCATGTAACTAGCGGTAGTTTCTAATTTAGAGTGACCCATTAGTTTTTGGATAATTTTAATATTAGCACCTTCCTTGGATAAGTGAGTACAAAATGATCTGCGAAAAGTATGTGGTGTTACTCAACTATCAAAATAGAGATGAATATATTTATAGACATTATGCCTACTAATAGCTTTTAATACGTGATGTTCTTCTTTTGTGAGATTAAAGATTAATGGTACAGTTCTAATTTTATTTCCTTTACCATTAACTAATAAATTATTATTTTGAATTGATGATTTTTTAATTTCTGAGATTCGAATGCCAGTAAAATATAATAATTGAAATAATTGATAATGAGTTTTATGTTTAACTGTTTTTAATATCTTATTAAAATCATAATAATTAATTATTTTAAATAATTTACGATTAATTTTTGGTGTTCTAATTTCATTAATAATATTAATTCATTTAATTTTTAAATATTTTAAGTATTTAATTAATACTTGTTTATGAAATTCCACACTAGCTGGTTCATAATTGTGAATAAGATAAATAATATATTCTTTAGTAGAGTTCTTATTAATTTTATGATTAATATACTTTAAATATTTATTTAATGAACTTTTATAAGCATAAATAGTATTTTTAGAATAATTATTTTTATATAGATAAAATAAAAATTTTTCCATAATAATAAATCCTCTCTTTTAATATATTAATACCTTTATAAATATAGTATGATTTATATATAAAGAGGTTGATTATAATGGCTATTATAAAATTTAAAGATATATGAAGCAGTAAACCTGTTTATGGTTCTGGTTTAGCAGCAGAAGATGAAGGTAAATATAAATATTTAACTCAATCTGAAATCAATAGTTTCATAATCACAAAATATACTAATGATAATTCTAAAATGTTGCAAAAAAATGATTTTTTAATTTCTAGAGCAGGAACTATAGATGTTTATTACCACAATAAAGATGAAGAAATTGCTTTTGCTGGGTATCTAGTAAAATACAATATAAATAAAAATATTTGTTTAAACAAATATTTTTATTTATATTGTAAATCTCATATGCAAGAATTGATAAGTCTTTCATCATCTGGTTCAACTATGCCAAAATTAAATCCACCTGATTTAATGGACTGAAAAATTAAAATACCTGACATCGAAACTCAAAAATCTATAATTGACATTATAGAAAGCAATAAAGAATTATTTTTGAAATATATAAAATATATACCTTTGGATAATTTGGAAAATTGTAAAAAGAAATGTCAAATTATAATTGACATTATAGAGCCTATAGAAAATATTTCTTTTGTTTTAAATAGTTTGAAATTAAAAATAATAAATATTATTTCTAAATATGGAGATATGATTTTAAATTATGGAAAAGAATCTTTCAATTTATCAAAACAAAAAGAAGAAAAATTTAATAATTGTTATTATTCTAGAACTGGTGAAATCGGTGATTTTAATAATGAAATAAGTGGTTATAATTATTTTAAAGAACCACCTTCAAGAGCCAAAATATTATTAACTCCTAATAATCTTTATATTTCAAGATTAGAAGGCGAAAGAAAAATTTTATTTACAAAATATAAAAATCTTAAAAATTTAATAATTTCAAGTGGAATGAGGGGATTGTATTCAGATAAATATAAATATTCACAGTTCTCAGTTTTAATGTCAGATTCTTTTTTTAAATTTAAAGAAATTTATTCAACAGGAACAACTATGCAAGGATTGAATGATAAATCATTAAATATTTTTTTTGATAAAAATAAATTCAATCCAAATTATGAAATTATAATTAAAGAATTATTTAAATTGATGTCAGCTTCAACAGAACTTTTAAGAAAAATAAATTTAGTCCAAAAAAAATTAATTTCATTACTAGTAAACTAAAATTCAAAATCATTTTATTTTCTATATAATTATTTTATATGAAATATTTTGTATTGATTGGTAAATAACATGAAGGTAAAAGTAAAAGATCTATATGGTATTAAAAATGAAATCATTTTAGATTTTAGTAAAAAATATAATGTTGTATTTGCACCAAATGGTAGTGGTAAGACATCAATAGTTAACGGTTTCAAATGCAAAAATAATAACAGTGAATGTAAAATCAGCATAGACGGTAGAGGGATTAATGAATCCATCTCTTTAGAAAAAATTGATTTTAAACCAAATAATAATTTTTATATATTAGAGTCACAAACATTAAATAATTGTTTTGATATTAATGACGAAAATATATCAAAAAAAATTTTACGAATGATAGAGCAGGAATACAGCAAAAAGAATAAAAAATTTGATGAATTTAAAGAATGACTGACCTTACAAAGTAAAATTTTTAAAGATACTGAATCTAGTGTTGGACAGCATTTGAAACATACTTTTCTTGGCTATAATGATTCATTCATTTTTAATTACAAAAATAATATTTTAATTGGAAAAATTAGTTCCTTAAGAATTGATTATGAAAATTTACATAATAATAATATAGAAGATATATTGTTTTGAAAAAGAAAAATATTTAATGATGTTGTAATACCAATAAAATATGGTGATTTAGATACATATTCAGAAAAAAACAAAATAAAATATTTAGATGATGTTGTAAAATTTTGATTTTTTATAAATTTAAATTTTAATATTGATAGTGAGGAATTATTTTTTAATTTTATAAGAAATGATAAAATTTCTGTATATGATATTTTCTTTACTAAAAATAGTTTATTTCCTAATTTTATAAAAGAATACAATGATGATGTTTCAGAATTAAAATTAAATCCAGATGTTAAAAATTTTAATTTTATAAATAAAGATAGTTTTAATATTTTAAAAAAATATTTGCAAATCAAAGAAAAATTTTTAGATGAAAAAAATATAAACATTAGTGAATATAAGGTATTGGTTAATCAAATAAGATGGATGTTTGAAGATAAGTCGTTTGAATTAGATGCAGATGCCTTTATAATTTTTTTAAAAAATAATAAAAGTAACAATGATTATAAAAAAATGACTAGTGATTTAATAACTACTAAAAAGTTTTATCTTAAAAAATATAATAATGTTTTTGAAGAAATAAAAAATAAAATAACTAATATAAAAACATTGAAATGAAAAATTGACATTGAAATAAATAAAAAAAACAATTTGCCATCATTGCATTTTTTGAATTGAAATAAAACTGTTACTAAAGAAAAATTTTTAAATTATGCATCTGAGGGACAAAAAAATATTATTGCGATAATTTTATCTTTTATTTTTGCAAATGATAAGAAATGATTGATTATAGATGATGTTTTTTCTTCCTTTGATTTGGATAATATTCAAATTATTGTAAACCAATTAAATTCTTTTGAAAAAAATGTAATAATTTTTACACATAATTATTACATTTTTACTAATATTATTTTTAATATCACAAAAAACATTAATTCATTTATTATGGATTCATTTGATGAAAACACTGTTTTTATATTTAGATTAAGCAAAAAAGATGTCAATAAATTAAAATATACTAAAGATATAATTAAAAAATTTAGTGAACATATTAATCTAGAAGAAAGATCTTTAATTGGGGCGACAATAATATATGAATTATTTAATCATGTAACTTATTTTGATTTATTCGATGATACAAAAATAGATGAATTAAATGAAGCTTTAAATATTTATAGACATTA